>JANQQP010000019.1 GCA_028285005.1 Dehalococcoidia bacterium
GGCGGCCGCTGTTGTTAGTTCGTCGTCGCAGCCAGTCGTCAGCCAGCAGGCTGCTCGGTCGGCTCCGGCTGGACCTCGGGCTCAGGCTCAATGACCTCACCCTTGATCTCGCCGAAAACCAGGCCATTCTCCCCGCCGTCGATCGTCACGGTGTCGCCACGACCGAGTTTCCCACCGAGGATTCTCTTTGAGAGCTCGTTCTCAACGTGGCGCTGTATCGCACGTCGCAACGGCCTTGCACCGTACATGCGATCGAATCCCTCGTTCGCGAGCCATTCCCTGGCGCTATCGGTAACTTCGACGGTCACACCAAGCTCGCCGACCCTCTCCACCACTTCCCTCAGCAGCTTGCTGACGATCTTCAGCGTGTCATCCTGGGTCAGTGAATCGAAGATGATCACGTCGTCGATCCGGTTCAGGAACTCAGGCCTGAAAGCTCGCTTCAGCGCGTCTTCGACTTCCGCCCGCTTGTTCGCCGACTCAGCTGAATCACTGGATGAGGTCTTAAAGCCGATCGCCTCCTGGGGTATGGCCGACGTTCCGAGGTTGCTGGTCATGATGATGACCGTGTTGCGGAAGTCCACCGTGCGACCCTGACCGTCAGTCAAGCGTCCGTCGTCCAAGACCTGCAGGAGCGTGTTGAAGACCTCCGGGTGAGCCTTCTCGACCTCGTCGAAAAGGATCACGCTGAAGGGTCGTCTGCGAACAGCTTCTGTTAACTGACCGGCATCGTCATAGCCGACGTACCCGGGAGGCGCACCGATCAGTCGCGAGACTGTGTGGCGCTCCTGGTACTCGGACATGTCGACGCGCACCATGTTCTCTTCGTCATCGAACATGTACTCGGCCAGAGCACGGCCCAGCTCTGTCTTCCCAACACCTGTCGGGCCGAGGAAGATGAACGAGCCGATGGGACGACGCGGGTCTTTCAACCCTGCCCTTGCCCTGCGAACGGCGTCTGCCAGCACCGAAACCGCTGAGTCCTGTCCGATCACCCTTTGGTGCAATCGCTCTTCCAGGTGCAACAGGCGGTCAGACTCGCCTTCAACAAGCCGCGCCACCGGGATTCCGGTCCGCTCGGCTATAAGGCCGGCGATGTCCTCGGCCGTCACGCAGTCGCACCTGTCGTGAGTCTTCTCCCATTCGGCCTTTTGCTGGTCGTACTCCTGGGAGATTCGCAGGCGCTCCGACTTCTTCTCAGCCGCCAGCTCGTAGTTTCCCAACTCGGACGCAGCAGCTTCCTCCTCATCCAGCGTCTGGATGCTCATCTCCAGCTCGGTGAGGTCCGAAGGCAACGCGTCGTTGTGGATACGAATCTTGGCCGCTGCCTCATCGATCAGGTCCACAGCCTTGTCAGGCAGGAACCTGTCAGAGATGTAGCGCGCGCTCAGGCGCACGGCTGCCTCGATCGCATCTTCCTCGATCTTGATGCCGTGGTGGCTTTCGTAGCGTGGCCGCAGAGTCTTCAGCATCTCCACTGCGATCTCAGCGTCCGGCTCCTCGACCCACACGGGTGAGAAGCGACGCTCGAGTGCAGCGTCTTTCTCTATGTACTTGCGGTACTCAGCGGGAGTCGTAGCGCCGATCGTCTGCATCTCGCCACGAGCGAGCGCGGGCTTCATCATGTTGCTGGCATCCAGAGCGCCATCACCGGCGCCTGCGCCAACAACCGTGTGAATCTCATCGATGAAGAGCACGATCTCCCCGGAGGCTTGACGGATCTCATCCATCACCGCCTTCAGTCGCTCCTCGAACTCACCGCGGAACTTGGCGCCAGCCAGAAGAGAACCCATCTCAAGCGCTATAACGCGCCGCCCGCGGAGACTCTCGGGAACGTCACCAGCGACGATCCTCTGGGCGAGGCCTTCGACCACTGCGGTCTTGCCAACGCCTGCGTCACCTATAAGCACCGGGTTGTTCTTGGTCCGCCGTGTCAGCGTCTGCATTACGCGTCGGACTTCGATATCCCGACCAACAACCGGGTCGAGTCGACCGTCCTGTGCAAGCTCTGTCAGGTCGACGCTGTACTTGGACAACGCCTGGTACTTGCTCTCGGCACGCGGGTCAGTGACACGGGCCGAGCCGCGTACCTGCTGCAGCGCCTGGTAGATGCGCTCCTGCGTGATTCCGTGGTTCTTGAAGAGAGCACCGAGCTTGCCGGAGTCGTCCGAAACGAGACTGACCATCAGGTGGTCGGTCCCGATGAACTCATCCTTGAGCCGGTCAGCCTCTTTCCGCGCGCTGTCGATCGCTGACACCACGCGCGGTGTAGCGAAGATCTGAGTCGCCTGACCCTGGCCGGACACTTTCGGTGTCTCATCGAGAATGGCCGTGACTTCCCGCACGATCTCGGCCGGGTCAACAGTCAGCGCATTCAGCATCTGTGCCGGGAGACTGTTCTCAACCTGCAGAAGACCGAGCAAGAGGTGCTCAGCATCCCACTGGCTGTGTCTCATCTGCAGCACCATCTGCTGCGACGCGCCAAGCGCCTCTCTTGCCTGTTCAGTGAAGTCTTCCTGCTCAAGTACCATCTCATCTCCATTCGCTCGATCTGCAGATTCGGCCTGATCGAGAGTTCAGCTAGTTGTCCGTTCCTCGTATTTCGTCTTCGCGGCTACCCGAGTTGTCTGCCGTTTCCGGCAGCTGATCGGGGCCTAGCCGCTCTTTCACTATCTGAAGTTTTAGATCGCGGACTTCGCTTTCCAGGTCCGAGATTCTTCTCAGCAACCTCGTCATCACCTCGACGCCGGCGCGGTTGATACCGAGCACGTCTATCCACTCGCGGATCTTCTCGATCTTCTCGATGTCACGAAGCGAGTAGTAGCGCGTGCCACCACCGGATCGGTTCGGTATAACCAGGCCCCATCGCTCGTAGTTACGCAGCGTTTGCTGATGAACTCCCACTCTGCGGGCCACGATGCCGATGGCGAAGATCGGTTCGTCACGTCCAAATGACACTGACTAACTCCCTTCTGCCTTCGTACTGGCCGGTGCGTTTTCAAGTTCACGCAGCTGTTCAAACAGTCGCTTATGTTCGTCCGAGATGTGGTCAGGCATTCGCACCTTGATCCTGGCGATCAGGTCTCCGAAATCTTCGCTGTCTCTCTTGGGCATTCCTTTGCCAGGGACTCGGAACGACCTGCCGTTCTGGGTGCCCTCAGGAATAGTCAGAGCGATGCGACCTTCCATGGTCGGCACCTCTACTTCTCCTCCAAGCGCGGCGTCTACATAGCTCAGCGGCACCTCAGCGATCAGGTCATCACCCTTTCGAGTGAACTTGCTTGAACGCCGTACATTCACTCGGAGCAGAACTTCGGTCTGCGGGTCAGGATTGATCCTTATTCGCCCGCCATCCCGGATACCTACAGGCACCGTGACTTCGATTGTTCGCGTGCCGGTCCGTCCGCTGATGCTCACCCGACGCGTGGTGCCGTGATATGCCTCGTCTAGAGAGACGTCCAGGCTTCCTTCCACGGTGGAGCGCATCTGTCCGCCGCCGAATATGTCGAACGGATCGCTTCCGCCACGAACGCCATTCCCGAACAGGTCGAACATCGAACCGGCGCCGCCAAATGGGTTACCGCCACGAGAGAGACCGGATGCGCCAGCCTTTCGCAGCTCATCCGCATGTTTCCAGTTGTCACCGAACTCGTCGTAGTCCTTGCGCTTCTTCGCGTCATTAAGAACGTCGTGGGCCTCGTTGACGCGCTTGAAGCGCTCGGCGGCTGAGTCATCGCCGGGATTCACGTCGGGATGAAGCTGCCGCGCCAGTTTCCTGTAGGCAGCCTTTATCTGTCTGTCGGTCGCATCTCGGGCCACGCCGAGAGTGCTGTAGAAGTCCTGTGCCAACTGGTTTCCTTGTGCCGGAAGGTTCGTCTCACATCACATTAGATTCAATTTTACTACATGCGATGCTGGAATATCATTTGACAATTAGCTTATCAGATTTCTATACTATGTGCATGGAGCAGGCTCTGCCGGACAGCGGCATCCTTCGGTAGTAACCAATATCAATTCAGGAGATGAGTAGATGGCGATCGAACGATGGAGTCCCTTTTCGGACATTCGGCGCTTTGACGAGGTGTTCAACCGGCTGTGGCGAGGCGCCAACGGCCTGCAGGAGACTTCGGAGGCCTGGAGCATTCCACTGGATGTCACCCGCGCCGGTGATGAGGTGGTTGTGAAGGCTTCACTTCCGGGCGTGAAGAAAGAGGACGTCGATGTCACGATCGAGGACAACGTCCTGACGATTCGCGCCGAGTTGGCGAGCGAGGGAGAGAAGGAGGAAGCTGGCTACCTTCTGAGGGAGCGGAGAGCGGGTTCGTTCTACCGCGCGGTCAGACTTCCGGAGACGGTTGATTCCGAGAATGCCACCTCGTCCTACGGTGATGGTGTGCTTACCATCAACCTTCCGAAGCTGGAGGAGAAGAAGGCCCGGAAGCTGGCGATCACGTCGGCGTAGATCCGCGAAGCGCTAGCTAACGATATGGCCGGTCGAGGAATTCGACCGGCCATATTCATTTTCGGGTTCTCTTCGCCTCAGGTTCCTGATGAAGTATCGGCCGAAACTCGCCGCCAGACATCGGCACCGTGTTGGTAAGCTTCTTCGTCTCAACCGCTTTCGCCCGCACGGTGACACGGCCGCTTCGACAACGACAGGCAGCGCCAGTTTGAGCACAACCCGGAACGAAACAAGATCGATCAGCCTTCCTGCGTTTTTCTCGCGCTATCAGCAGCCCATAGATGCAGCCCTGAAAGCGGAACTAGAAGGCCTCTCGCTGCCGCTGTACGAGACGCACAGCTACTACATGGGCTGGACCGATACCGATGGCACTCCTTCTTCCAACTCGGGAGGAAAGAGGTTGCGCCCCACTCTTTCACTACTTGCGGCCGAAGCGGCCGGTGGAGAGCCGGAGAGCGCGATGCCGGTCGCGGTATCTCTGGAGTATGTCCACAACTTCTCACTCATCCATGACGACCTCGAGGACCAGGACCGGATAAGACACCACCGGCCGACAGTCTGGGCTGTGTGGGGAGAAGCGACGGCGATCGTTTCCGGCAATGCCATGCTGAAGATCGCCGACAGGGCGATGGAACGCCTTTCAGAAAGCGGCGTCGATCCGGAAGTGGCGCTCGAGGCACAGCACTCTCTAACAGCGAATTACCTCCGGATGATGGAGGGACAGTACCTTGACATTCAGTTCGAATCGCTGGCGTCAGTGACGGTAGACCAGTACCTGGACATGATCGAGCGCAAGACCGGCGCTCTCATCGAAACAGCGGTGTTCCTGGGCTCGCTCGTCGGCAGGCCCGGCGGGCCAGACCGGCAATTCTCAGCTGGGCTACGATCAGTCGGCTACGAACTCGGGCGCATTTTCCAGATCAGGGACGACATTCTCGGTGTGTGGGGAGGCCAGGAGACAGGCAAACCGGTGGGCGCAGACATCCAGCGCAAGAAGAAGGCATTGCCGGCCGTCCACGCGCTCAACATGGCCGCAGGAGCTTCCAAGGAACGGATCACCGAAATATTCGCCAAGGACGAGTTGAGCGGGGCCGATGTCGAGGACGCTCTGCAGGTGATGGATGATCTGCAAACCCAGGATTACTGTCAATCACTGGCAGACAACCGGTGGATGCGGGCCCAGGGCGTGATAAAGTCTCTGGAACTTGCGGGCGACACAGCCAGGGACCTGGAAGACCTGGGCGAGTTCTTGCTAATCAGGACAAGCTAGCGGCCTCGCCCCGAATCGGTAATTAGCTGGTAGCCGAGTCTTCTTTGGCCCATTCAGGGCAAACTTGCGGGGGACGCAAAAGGAGATCGCTGAGATGGCCAGACCTAAAGAGCTTGCGTTCAAAGTCGGCTGGTATCTCTTCTACAACAAGTTCATCAAGCGCCGGAAGCGATTCCCGCTTGTGACGATGTTGGAGCCCCTGGAGGCCTGCAACCTTGCCTGTGAAGGTTGTGGTCGGATCCGAGAGTACGAATCGGTCATTCACCGCCAGCTAACGGTCGAAGAATGCCTGCAGGCGGTCGATGAGGCCGACACACCCGTTGTCTCGATCGCCGGTGGCGAGCCCACCATCTGGCCGCACTTGCCTGAACTCGTCGAAACACTCGTGGCGCGCAAGAAGTTCGTATACGTCTGCACCAATGGGCTGACGATGGGCAAGATGATGCGGGAGATACCGCCATCAAAGTACTTCGCCTGGGTTGTGCACCTGGACGGCACCGGGGAGCGTCACGACGTTGCTGTGTCCAGGAAAGGCGTTTACCAGATAGCCATGAAGATGGCTGAGAAGGCGGTGCAGAGCGGATATCGAGTCTGCAGCAACACGACGCTTTTCTCAGGGTCAGATGCCGACGACTTGCATGAGCTCTGGGAGAAGACCACCGAGATGGGCTTCGAAGGAGCGATGGTCACGGCTGGCTATGACTACGAGACCGTGCCTAACCAGCAGCTGTTCCTGAAAAAGCAGCAGGCGATCGACATCTTCAAGGACGTGCTTGACCCAGAGAAGACGAAGAAGATTCGCCTCTACAACAATCCTCTGTACCTGCAGTTCCTCCGGGGCGAACGCTCATACAAATCCTGCACTGCGTGGACGAATCCGACCTACACGATCATGGGATGGCGAAACCCCTGTTATCCACTGGCAGACGGCCACACCCAGGATCTCGGTGAGCTGATGTCCGACGATGTGTGGGACAAGTACGGAAGCCCGGAGAAGGACCCGCGCTGCGCGAACTGCATGATGCATTGCGGCTTTGAATCGACGACGATCTTCGAGGCTATGTCCAGCCCGCGAGCAGCGGCGAAGCTGGTCCGGTCTGGCGCGGTGGTGAAGAGCGGAATCACCGCCGGCTAAATCCACCGTGTCCATCGGTCAGGGTCGGCGCAGCGACAAACACACAGCATGCTACTTCTGATCGCCGCACTATCTGAAGAGGTCGGCGGCATCCTGCGGTCGGCCAATTTCGATTCGGTCGAGAGTCCCGATGAGCTGATCGCATACCGGTTATCTATCGAGCCCGATAGCCAGACCTTGGAAACGGCGATCGTACTGACCGGCACGGGCCGAGAGCGGGCGACATCAGCCGCTCGTTGGGCCATCGAAGAGTTCAAGCCGACGGCGATCATGTCCATGGGTTTTGGCGGGGGAACCATGGAGACGTTGCAGCCAGGCGATCTTGTGCTTGGGACGCGCCTGTTTCGCCTTGATGGCTCTCCCTTCTACTGGGATTCCGACCAGCTTGGCGACCCTCTGGTTCCGAATCGAAACCTCCTCGGAGCAGCGAGAAACGCTGTCGAGATAGCAGGGATCGACTTCGAGCAAGGGCCGATTGTCAATCTCCCAACCGTTGCGAAGACTGCTGGTATGAAGCGCTGGATTGGTGAAGAGCTGGGCGGCGCATGCGTCGATATGGAGAGCTTCGTGGTGTGCGAGGTTGCTGCTGATGCTGATGTGCCGTTTGTGGCTCTGAGAGCCATCGTCGATACGGCAGAAATGGACTTGCCCGATCTCGTCGGGCAGATAGACCAGGCACCGACCGGCGGACGAATCATCCCGGCTCTCAAGTACCTGAGTCGGAACCCGCTTGAGATCACTTCGTTAACAAGACTGGGTCGCGCCGCGGCGCGTGCGCGACGTTCGCTCACCGATTTCTTCGTGGAGTTTTCCGCAGAAGTGAACGCTGCAGGCCAGTTGCCAGTTGGTGATCAAATCAACGAGGTCGCCTCATGAAGTTTCTCGTAACGGGTGCGAGCGGTTTCGTCGGCGGCGCCGTCGCGAAGAAACTGGCGTCCGCCGAGCACTCGGTGCGGGCCTTCGTCCGTTCCGACAGCAGATCTCGACTTCCGTCCGACTTCTCCGGCGACATCGCTGTCGGGGACGTCGAGGATCGAGAAGCACTAAAGAAAGCTGTTTCAGGAGTCGACGGAGTTTTTCATGTAGCTGCGCGGTACTCATTCTGGCACCGTGATCCCTCCGAGACATATCGCATCAACGTCGATGGCACCGAGAATGTTTTGCAGGCTGCTCGAAGCGCAGGTGTGAGCAGGGTCGTTGTGACCAGCACTGTCGCCACATTGAAATGGCCCGGCAAGGACAAACTTGCAGACGAGTCGTCGGTCGCATCGCTCGAAGACCTGCCTGGACACTACAAGCGTTCGAAGTTGATGGCAGAGCAGGCCTCTGAGGCCGCAAACGGGAATGGCTTCGAGGTTGTGATCGTCAACCCCACTGCACCATTCGGTCCCGGTGATGCCAAACCCACTCCGACCGGGCGAATTGTGCTGGAGTTTCTGAACCGCAGATTCCCCGGATATGTCGATAGCGGTCTGAATGTCTGCGATGTGGAGGACGTCGCTGAGGGACATCTCATGGCGTTTTTGAAGGGCCGGGCCGGCGAGCGCTACATCCTTGGCTCGGAGAACGTTTCACTGCGAGGAATCTACGATCGGCTTTCACGAGTTACTGGTCTCAGAAGATGGCCACTGCGTGTTCCGTTTGCGGTCGCGATGGCCGCCGGAGTCGCGGATTCATTCGTTGAGGGACGCATATTCGGGAGAGAGCCGTATATACCTGTAGAGGGGCTGCGCGTAGCGAAACATCCGATGTTCGTCGACTGCAGCAAGGCTGTGATAGAACTTGGGCTGCCGACAAGGCCAGCCATTCAGTCTCTGAGGCGATCAGTGGATTGGTTCGTAGAAAACGGCTACTCCGATGTTAGAGTGCGCGGCTCAGACTCCTTCGATAACGAAGATGAGGCCGGTGTCAGGGCATGATCGAGACTCCAATCGAGACAACTGAGACGCTTGCTCCCCAGGTGAGCGAGGGCCGGTTCTCGGGTCCTGGCTCGCTCGCTGGAGCAGACTCGGTCGATGCAGCCATCGATCGCACTCACGAACTCCTGCGAGACATTCAGCACGCCGACGGCTGGTGGTGGGGCGAGCTTGAGTCGAACCCCACGATGGAAGCCGAGTACGTCTTCCTGATGCATATTCTGGGAACGACTGATCCTGATCGCAATCGCAAGATCGCGAACTACATCGAACGTCGGCAGGGTGAGGATGGTGGTTGGAGTCAGTATTACGGTGCTCCGGCGGACCTGAGCACGACTGTTGAATGCTACACGGCGTTGAAGATGGCGGGCCGAGATGTCGACTCTCCCGTGATGCGTAGTGCCCGCGAGATGATCCTTGCGCACGGCGGTGTGCCCGAGACAAGGGTGTTCACGAAGATCTGGCTGGCCATGATCGGCCAGTGGGACTGGGCAGGGACTCCCTACCTGCCTCCAGAGATCATCTTCTTGCCGAAATGGGCGCCGTTCAATATCTACTCCTTCGCCAGCTGGACCAGGGCGACCGTGGTGCCCATGACGATCATCCTGTCCGAAAACCCGACGTTTCCTTTGCCGGCCGAGCAGGCGATCGATGAGCTTTATCCACTGGGACGAGCCGACACCGACTATTCCCTGCCCTCCCCCAGCGCTCTGAGCCCCGACTGGTTCATCTACGTTGCAGACCGACTGTTGCACTCTGGCGAGAAGTTTCCGATCAAGCCCTTGCGAAGCAGCGCGAAACGGCGCGTCGAAAACTGGATAGTCGAACACCAGGAACAGGACGGGAGCTGGGGAGGCATTCAGCCGCCGTGGGTCTATTCACTGATTGCTCTGAAAGTGCTCGGCTACCAGATCGATCATCCGGTGATGGCGAAGGGACTGCAGGGATTCGAAACGTTTGCCATCGCCGAGTCCGATGACTCGTGGCGCGTGCAGGCGTGCGTGTCGCCTGTCTGGGACACGGCTCTGACGTTGAACGCGCTGCTCGATTCCGGAGTCGAGCCCGACGATCCGACTCTCGTACGCGCGACGGACTGGCTACTGGACCGTCAGGTGCGAGCACCGGGAGACTGGCAGGTCAAGGTTCCTTCTGTCGAACCTGGTGGATGGGCGTTCGAGTTCGACAACAACGCGTATCCCGACACCGACGATGCCGCCGCTGTTCTTATGGCGATCAGCAGGTCGTGCGCAACGGACCCCGATCAGAAAGAGAAGGCGCTGAAAGACGGACTGCGTTGGCTCATGGCCATGCAGAGCGGCAATGGAGGCTGGGGTTCGTTCGACAAGGACAACACAAGTCGAATCACAACGAAATTGCCGTTCTTCGACTTCGGTGAGGTGATCGACCCTCCGAGCGTCGATGTGACGGCACACATCCTGGAAGCGATGGGTGAACTCGCTCAACCTATCGAGTCGCCCGAAGCAGAGAAGGCTCTTAACTACATCTGGAGCGAGCAGGAATCGGATGGACCTTGGTTTGGCAGGTGGGGGGTGAACTACATCTACGGAACGGGCGCTGTACTGCCGGGATTGGAGGCTATCGGCGTCGATATGTCCGATAGTCGTGTTCAAATGGCGGCGGATTGGGTAGAATCCCGCCAGAATCGAGATGGAGGCTGGGGAGAGTCGTGCGCTTCATACGCTGATCCAGGCCTGCGAGGTAAGGGGGAAAGCACCGCTTCACAAACGGGCTGGGCGTTGTTGGCGCTCATAGCCGCCGGCAGGGCTTCCGGTAAGGCTGCAGAAGACGGTGTGAATTATCTGCTGAGCACTCAGCGTGCGGATGGAGCATGGGACGAACCGCAGTATACTGCTACCGGTTTTCCTGGCTATGGCATAGGAGACAGGCGGTTTAAGGGCACGGAAACGGCAGAAGAAGACCGGCTCCCGGTTGGGCTGCCTGCTAGCTTCATGATCAAGTACCATATGTACCGCATTTACTGGCCGTTACTGGCCTTAGGCAGATACAGGGCCAGAATCGGTTCCGGAGCCACCGGAGAAGGACTCCGCACATCGATTGCAGGGGGTAAATGAGTTTGCAGAGGGCTAACCCGGCATCAATGTCGGCTGTAGAAGCCGGCCGAATTAGCGTACTCAACGGCTCCACTCCAGGCGGCCTAGCAACGGGCACTGAGTGGAGAGTGTTCAGCAAGATCCTGTCCGTTGAGACCAAGGACGCACCGGATTTTGTCGATGTGACCGATCAGGTCACCGAACTCGTGACGGAATCCGGCGTCTCGAACGGCCAGGTGCTCATTCACAGCACGCACACCACCTGTTCGGTCATCATCAACGAAAACGAGCCTCTGCTCCTCACCGACATGGAGCATTTCCTTGACCGGACTGCTCCTAAGGACATGTACTACGGGCACAACGATTTCGCTATCCGAACGGTTAGCGTCCGGCCGAACGAGTGCCCTAACGGCCACTCTCACTGTCAGCACATGATCCTCGGCACCAACGAGACTGTGCCAGTGATCGACGGCAAGCCTCTGCTTGGCGAGTTCCAGCGCGTATTTGTTGTTGAACTCGACGAGCCGAAGCCCAGGAACATCGCAGTTCAGGTGTCCGGAGTGGCCTGAACCTGGCCTTCCCTAGACCGCTAGAAGACTGTTGCTACCGGGAAGCTGAACCTGTTGCGGACCCCAGCGACCTCACCCGCCAATCTCCCAGGCCCTATATTGTCCGCCGCCCCTGGAACCGCTGAAGCTATCGACGAGGCGTTCGGTCACTGTGAGAGGCTTGCGAAACGGCACTACGAAAACTTTTCCGTCGGCACTCGCCTGATACCTCGCAAACTTCGGAAGCACTTCTATTCGATCTACGCATTTTCTCGTGGCGTCGACGACCTTGGCGATGAGGCTGAAGGTGACAGGCTGGAGTTGCTGGATGAATGGCAGAACCAGCTCGATCTCTGCTACTCAGGAACTCCAACACACACCTACTTCATCGCGCTCAGGGAAACGATCAGGCAGTTCGACATCCCTCGCGAGCCGTTTCATCGCTTGATCGAAGCGAACAGGCGCGATCAGACCGTTCTGAAACATCCTGACTATGCAGAGTTACTGGACTATTGTGCGCACTCGGCGAACCCCGTCGGTCACCTCGTCCTGTACGTCTTCGGACACCGCGAGCCGGAGCTTCACTTGATCGCCGACAGCACATGCACGGCGTTGCAACTTGCGAACTTCTGGCAAGACGTTGAGCGTGATTACAAGATCGGCCGCATATATCTTCCGACCGATGAGATGGCGGAGTTCGGCGTCACTGAGCAGATGATCCGCGACGGCAACGCGACGCCAGAGTTCCGGAAACTGATGCGATTCCAGGTCGATCGAACGAGAAGACTGTTCATCGAAGGCTACGAGCTGGTGCACAGGGTAAAAGGGCAGGCGAAGATCGATCTGGCGCTGTTCACCGGCGGAGGGCTGACAGTCCTGCGGGAGATCGAGAAGCTAGATTATGATGTCCTCACGAAACGACCAGAGGTTTCAAAGCTAACTAAGATGCGGCTCCTGGCATCGGCCTACGTGCGCACTCGATTGGGCTTCGAACCATTGCCAGCGAAAATTTTCACGCCTGCGAACGACTGAGGCAGTCTCACCTCTTCGCTGCGCCGGGAATGCGAATTGACATCAACCCTCGAAAGAACTGATAGCGATCAGTCTCACTGGAGACTGGACGAGGCCTACGAGGCCTGCGCCCAGATGACGCGTGACGCATCAACCAATTTCTACTACGCGTTCCTGACTTTGCCCGAGGACAAGCGACGGGCGATCTACGCCACATACGCTTTCTGCAGGCTGTGCGACGACATAGTCGATGAGCCGGAGCGTCCGCAAGATCCGGCGACTGAACTCAGGCAAGTGCGAGACCGACTTGCAGACGCCTACAGCGGATCGGAGACCGGCGCTATCTGGACGGCGCTCGCAGATTCACAAAGACGCTTCGGAATTGGCCAATCGCACTACGCAGCCGTGATTGAAGGTTGCGAGATGGATCTGACCCGATCTCGCTACGAGACCTTCGATGAGCTGGTTGACTACTGCAAGAAGGTTGCGAGCGCTGTCGGCCTTGTTTGCATCGAGGTGTGCGGCTACGAAGACGAAATCGCCGTGCAACATGCGATCGATCTCGGGATCGCTATGCAGCTCACCAACGTGATTCGTGATGTAGCCGAAGACGCATCAAACGGACGCATCTACTTGCCGATGGACGAGATTGCGCAGTTTGGATACTCAGAACAGGAGTTGCTCGACGGAGTAGTGAATGACAACTTCCGTCGCCTGATGCAGTTCCAGGTGAAGCGAGCCAGAGAGTACTTCGAACGCGGCAACCAGCTATTTCCCTTGCTCGACCGCAGGTCGCGCGCTTGCCCGCAGGCCATGGCCGAGGTCTACATGAGCATTCTCGACAAGGTCGAAGATGCAGACTTCGACGTGATGTCGTCCAGGGTCAGCCTGAGCAAGCGAAGCAAGCTAGCGCTAGCCGCCCGGCTATGGGTCAGAAGCCGCCTGCACTTCCTGCCGTTCTAGCTTCTGGCAGTGCTCAGGTAGGATTCACAGCCATGACTGAGCAGGGGTCCAAACGCGTCGTCATAATCGGAGGCGGTCTCAGCGGGCTCGCCGCAGGCGTTTCGCTTTCTGAGCGCGGGCACAAAGTAATCGTGCTTGAAAAGCGGCCGTTCCTGGGAGGCCGAGCGTTCTCTTTCACAGACCCCGAAACCGGAGTAGAGGTAGACAACGGCCAGCATGTATTTGTAGGTGCCTGCTCGAGCTACATGCAGTTCCTGCACGAGATTGGCGCGTGGCAGAACGTCAGGATGCCGAAACGACTGGCAGCAAGGGTAATCCGCAACGGGTGTTACGCATGGCTCCAGGCATCGTCCTGGATCCCGGGCTCAGCTGCGAACCTGCCCGCGTTGCTGCGATACGGTCATGTCTCGCTGACCGGCAGGTTGCGACTTCTCTACGGCATGATGAGAATTCGCTTTGCTCGGCGCAGACCAGGCGGACCTCTCGAAGACGAAACGTTCGACAGTTGGCTGCGTCGGCATGGTCAGAACGACGAGACGATATCCCGATTCTGGAACCTGATCGTTCTGCCTGCCCTCAATGATGACATCACGGTAGTCAGTGCCGATGCCGGGCTGATGCTGTTCCAGACTGCTCTGCTCGGAGCGCCGTCCAAGGCGGCGATTGGCTACCCGGTTGTTGGCCTTTCGCGGCTGGCCGGAGACGCCGCAGCGACGTTCATCTCGAACCGCGGAGGCGAAGTCAGGTTGTCGACGGACGTGGCGAAGCTCATTGTTAAGAACGGCAAAGCTTGCGGTGTTGAGCTAGAGACCGGTGAGCGTATTGAGGCTGATGCGGTAGTGGTCGCGTTGCCTGCGCAGGCGATGCGCTCCGTGATTCCTGATGGAGTCTCCGAATCTAGTTTCTTTGACCCGGCCGAAGGGATAGAGACGGCACCCATTGTCGGTGTTCACATCTGGTACGACAGGGAGGTTATCGACGACCTCTTCGTCGCCGTTCTCGACAGTCCGTTGCAGTGGGTTTTCAACGTCACCAGGATGCACGAGCGGGAATCGCAAGATTCCGAAGCTGGTCAGCACGTGGCCATATCTCTTAGCGGTGCATGGCAGTGGAAAGATAAGGGCAAGGCCGAGCTGCGTGAAACGTTCGTGGACGAAATGGCTCGTGTCTTCCCATCTGCCGCTACGGCTAACGTAACCCGCTTCCTCACTGTGAAGATGCTGGACGCGACATTCCGAGTCATTCCTGGCACTGAGCGCCACAGGCTGCCACAGGAAACTCCGGTGCAGGGGCTGTTCCTTGCCGGCGATTGGACACAGACAGGATGGCCTTCGACCATGGAGAGCGCAGTGCGAAGTGGCAATCTTGCTGCTGATGCGGTTGCGAGGCACCTGTCTGTCAGGTCATCTTAGGGCGCATACTCTTCTGACATGCGCGCCCTGATCCTCGCCCCATTCACTCCGGAATCTTTGCTTGAACTCGAAGCGGCGGGTATTGGCGCGGTTCACGAAAGTTGGCTCGAGTCCGGTGAGTTGCAAGACCCCGAACAGTTAGGGCGCAGGCTCCTAAACGAAGGTTTCGACGCGGTCGTGGTCGAGGCCGACTTCCTGTTCGAGGAAACGTTTGATGCTGCCCCAAATCTCAAAGTCGCCGGTATCTGCAGGTCATCAACAAATCAGATCGACGTAGATGCAGCAACCGATCGCGGAGTGATAGTCATCAACACCCCTGGTAGAAACGCGAACGCCGTTGCCGAGCTAGCGATTGCTCTCATGCTTGCCGCCAGCAGAAGGGTTGCTGAGGCAGACAGGTTCGTGAGAGGCCGGGAGTGGGAATCACCCACCGCTCCTTACAGCGATCTTCGTGGCGTAGAGCTCGAAGGCAGAATTGCCGGTGTAGTCGGGCTCGGGGCGATAGGCCGCAGGGTTTCCAGTCTTTGCAACGCATTCGGGATGAACGTAATTGGATATGATCCGTTCGTAACTCCCGCGCAGGCCAACGACTTCAACGTAACGTGGACCGAGCTCAACTTCCTGCTGGAAACAGCCGACGTCGTGACGCTTCATGCCCCTCCGGCTGAGGATGGAACGGAACTTCTGTCCGCCGAGCGGATTGGTCGCATGAAGCATGGCGCTATTCTGGTGAACACGGCGTCGGCAGAACTGATCGACGAATCCGCTCTTGTCGAGTCGCTGCGAAGCGGACGGCTATTCGCAGCAGGTATCGACATATTTCCAAGCCATCCAGTTGATCCATCGAACCCGTTGCTTGATCTGACGAACGTCGTGCTGACACCGCACATCGGTGGGGCGACCGATGACACCGTGAGCCGACACTCGGACGCGATCACCGCGGATCTGATCGCCTACTCACGGGGTGACAAACCGGTCAACCTCGTCAATCCAGAAGTCTGGGAGCGGCGACGTGGCGCCTCGTAAACCTCGCCCGCTCTACATGGCGATCGACTTCGGCACGAGCCACATCCGCGCAGCGGTGGGACACGCAACGGGTCGTCCGTTGTCGATCGTGCGTCTGCCTGTCCGCCACTTCACGCCTGCGGAAGGCCCGGATACGGCTCTTGAGTTCGACCCTGAGGCCGCATGGAAGATCGTCTGCTCGGCATCGAAGCGCGCCATCAACGAGTCTGGTGTCAAGTCAGACCAGATCCGCGGGATCGCGGTTACCAGTCAGCGGCTCGGACTGGTCATGTACGGACAGGACGGCAATGAGCTCTACGCGGGACCCAACCGCGATATGCGTGCAGTGTTCCAGGGCGGCCAGATCGACGCGGACGCCGGGAACATGCTCTGGCAGATGACTGGTCACGGACCAGGAATGCTCACCGCCTGGGCGCGAATGCTCTGGCTGAAGCAGGAACGGCCAGAGGTCTTCGAGAACTTGCGCACTGTGTCCGGTATCGCCGACTGGCTCGGATATCGAATGACGGGCGTTCTGCTCATGGAGTCGTCGCTCGCCTGCGAATCCGGACTGGGACTCGTGGCGACGGGCGCACCCGCAACTGGCCTGTCCTCCTACGCAGACCTGGATGAGATCGATCTGCCACAGACCTGTCCTTCTGGCACGGTGCTCGGAAAGCTAGTGACTCCCGCAGCCCGGAGACTTGGCCTTGCCGTGGGCACGCCGGTGATTGCCGCTGGCCCAGATTCGCAGGTGGGTTTAATCGGTCTGGGCGTTTCGGAGCCTGAGACTTCGGGAGTGATCGCTGGTTGGAGCGCAGCGGTGATGCGTGTCACCAATCTCCCCACTTTCGATAGCACTCACGCCATGTGGACTGGCAAGCATGTGCTTCCGGAGACCTGGACCATGGAGGCGAACGCCGGGGAGATGGGAGGGGTGTACGACTGGTTGGTCTCGATGATCGGACAGGGGGAAGAAGCTTCTGCCGCGATGACGAAGTATGACCGCCAGGCTTCAAAGGTTGAGCCAGGCGCGAACGGTACAGCTGCCTATCTTGGTCCTTCATTCGTTCACATGTCCGATCTGACATTGCGCACGGGTGGCATGCTGTTTCCGGTGCCGCTCTCCTTCGAACCGCCTGACCGAGCGACGCTGGTGCGGTCCATGTTTGAGAACTTTGCCTTCGCGATCCGTTACAACGCAGACCGGCTAGCAATGCACGGCGGCCCGTCTAAGTGGTTTGCAGTCGGAGGGGGCCTGACGAAGTCGAAGACATTCCGAGACATCCTGACGGCCACGATAGGTGGAGCCACAGGGTTCTCACGGTCCGGGGAGACAACCATTCTTGGCGCTCTGTCAATAGCGGCGTCTGCGATGGGTGATTCGGATATCTCGACACTGGTAAAACGCCGACGCCACGAGTTGAAGGTGGACACGGCAGAGTCGAGCGCCAGTTCTGAGTACGACGACCTCTACCACGCATGGCGCGCCCGGGAACGCCAGGTGGGCGACATCGAGCTGTAGGTAAGCAACTACCCTTACATGACCGGCCGTGCTACCTTTTCACGCCGGTTTCGATAGGTTTCCACTGAACGGACCGATAGACCAGATGCCAGCTCCCGACTATCTGCCTGAACGCGAGTCAGTAATCGCCGCAGTGCGCGACCTGGACCGAAAGGGTCTGGTGTCCGGATCAAGTGGGAATGTGTCTATCAGGCTCCCGGTCGAAGGGGGCGAGGAGCGATACCTCATTACGCCGGCTGGAGTGGTCTACGACGAACTGGATGAGGCAGGGCTTGTCGTCGTCGACGAAGAGCTGGAGCCTGTCGGCGCCGAGCTGGTGCCCTCGACTGAATCTCTACTCCACCTGGCGATCTACAAGGCCCGACCAGACGTTGGCGCCGTCGTTCACACCCACTCCCTCTACGCCAGCATCGCGGCGGTTACCTCAACTCAGATCCCACCGGTGGTCGATGAAATGGTGGTGTATGTTGGCGGGCCGATCGAGGTCGCAGAGTACGGATTCCCAGGGACGGCAGAGCTGGCCAAAGCCGGAGTGGAATCACTGGGTGACCGGAGAGCCGTGTTGTTGAGAAGCCACGGTATGTGCGCCGCCGCTCCGACGCTTCAGGAGGCGATGCGCGTTGCGGTGCTGGTAGAGCGGGTTGCGCAGATCTACGTGCAGGCGGAGATGATGGGCGGAGCGCTCGAACTGCCGGACTACGCTGTCGAAGCGGAGCGGCAAGTCTATCTCATGCGGTCAGGTCTCGCGGGAAGCGAATAGACTGCTAGCGCCGATCAGGCGATAGGAGCGAAGATGCCAGGAGTCCCCGCATTCATACTCAGACGGCTCTACGTTAAGGGCAGTCTGCGTAATACCGATACAGGTTGGGGATTCACGCTCAAGAACTCTCTCGGTTCGGGCTACGCCAAAGGAATGCAACCCTTGAAGGTAGACGAGCAAGAGCTTCCGATGGAGATCGCCTCTTTCCACCAGGATGGAGAGGACATCACTTTCGATCGGGTGACAGAGCAGACCACTTTCGGACTCAAGATGAACAGATCGATCGATATCTCGATACAGGGCGATCAACTGACGCCCGGCGCTCACAAGGTGTGGATGGGGTTCATCGTGCCAGGCTTCGGCAGGATCGGCTTCGACTTCACGGATGAGGTGAATAGTGCCTGAGCCCGGCAGGCGCGTCCTCATTACCGGCTCTGCCGGGTTTCTTGGTGAAGCGACACTCGACTACCTGACAGCGTCCGACGATTCAGTGTTCGTTGTCGGCGTGGACCGTGTGCCTACCAGGGGTCCACATGGTGACACTCGCAGGTTCGTCTCTGTCGTGCGTGATATCTCCGAACCTTTGCAGGACCTGATCGACGACTACTCGATCGACACGGTTATCCACCTCGCGTTCTTGCTGCAGCCTCAGCGAAATCCGGAAGAAGCTCGCAAGATCAATGTCGACGCTACCAAAAATCTGCTGGAGTCATGCGCGAACACAGGCGTATCCCAGTTCATCTACCTGAGCAGCGCCACCGTCTATGGCGCACATCCGGGATTCAGCCGGCCTTTTACCGAGGAAGACGCTGCGAACCCTGTCCAGGGGTTCACTTACTCGGAGCACAAGGCTGAAGCTGAGCAGCTGGTTCTGCAGCACGGCGAGGAGAGCGGTGATTGTGCAGTGTCTATTCTCCGCGGCTGCGTTGTAATGGGGCCGAATGCCCGAAACTTCATAACCGAATCGCTTGGGTTGCGGTTTCTGCCTGTTCCAGCGGGATCAAACCCCGAGATGCAATTCTTGCACGTTCAGGACTATTGCTCAGCAGTTGGCGCCGTGCTCACGCACCGCTCACGAGGCATATACAACATCGCCGGGAGCGGCACTATAAGCTGGCGCGAGATGATCAGGATCGCTGGCGGACGTCCGGTACCGGCTCCAACGTCACTGCTCAAGGCGCTCACCGACGTTACCTGGAAGCTGGGCCTTCAACAGCGATCGTCTGCCGTTGGACTGAACTTCATCCGATATCCGTGGCTGGTATCGATTGACAAGATTGCAAACGAACTGAGTTGGCAGCCGGAGCATAGCTCACAAGAAGCGGTAAGGGCATGGGCAGGGTCGCGTTCATAGCGAATCCGGGTCTGTGAGTGACGATCGCCCAGGATTGACCCTCTCAATTCCAGTCTTGCGGCGGTTCAACGTATACAATTTAGAGGTTGGCTCACAACTCAAGGACTTCCTTCGGCCAAACTAAGAGTGAGAGGTTCCGGCGACGGCGATGTCCCAATCTGACTTTGATGCGGTGGATCGGAAAATTCTGAACCTGTTGCAGTCGGATTTCCCGCTGGTGAAAGAGCCCTGGAAGGCGATTGGGGCCACGGTGGGCGTGGAGGAAAGCGAAGTCCTCGAACGCGTAGGCGTCCTGAAAAAGAAGAATGTCGTCAGACAGGTAGGCGCCATCTTCGACACTCGCCGCCTCGGCTACAGCTCTACGCTCGTCGCAATGCGATTCCCGGCAGACAAGCTTGATGCCGCGGCCCAGCTGCTCAATCGTCATCCCGGCATCAGCCACAACTACGCGCGTGAAGGTCAATTCAACCTCTGGTTCACCCTCGCTGTTCCGCCCGGCCACTCGGTCGCAGACGAAGTTGAGATATTAGGCAAGGCGACAGGAGCCGAGGCCACGAGATTGCTGCCGACAATCCGATTCTTCAAGATCGGCGTCAATTTCGACATGGAGAAAAAGGTCTCAGACGCTCGTACGTATTTCGTCCCAGACGAAGGTGACAAGCGATCGGCCAATGGATCGACTGATCCCGGTGAAGGATGGAACAGGGCTCAGGAGTTGTCTGACCTCGACACAGCGTTCATAAAGGAGCTGCAAGAGGACTTACCGCTTGAGAGTCGACCGTTCGACCCGATGGCAGCGCGCCTGGGCATGACGGTCGATCAGCTATTTGAGTACTGTCAGAACATGGTGGAGAGGCGGTTGATGCGCCGGTACAGCGCCGTGCTCTACCACCGGCGAGCCGGATTCAACGCCAACGCGATGATCGTTTGGAAGGTCCCCGAAGAACGGGCACAGGAAGTCGGCGAGATCATGGCGACCTCTCCCGCTGTAACACACTGTTACCAGCGACCAACGTACGAGGACTGGCACTACTCACATTTCACGATGGTCCACGCCACCACGAAGGATGAGTGTGAATCCATAGCGAGGGACATTGAAGAGAAGACCGGCCTAAGAGACCGCCTTCTCCTTTACAGCACACGCGAGTACAAAAAGACTCGGGTGCGTTACTTCGTTGAAGACGAGTTCAGCCTTGAAGAACTCGAGAAGGTTGAAGTCAGCTAGCAGCCGTTAACTCCCTGGCTACGACTACGAGGAACCGAGATTGCCACGCTACTACGGTGTTTTTCTTGATGTGCAAGACCGACTGGGACTCGTCTTTGGTGGCGATGCCCACGAAGGCCAACGAAAGGTTGAGTATCTGCTCGAGTGCGGGTCTGATGTGAAGCTTTTCAGTCCGGAGGCAGACACTTCCGAAAGACTGAAGGAGCTTGCCGCCTCGGGTGAGATTGAGTGGGTGAAACGCACCTACGAACCAGGTGACCTCGAAGGTGCGTGGCTGGTCATCGTTGCGGACACATCGAGCCAGCAGATCAACGAAGCTATCTCCGCGGAGGCCAGGGAGCGTAACGTGCTCCTGAACGTGATGGACGTGACTCCGCTGTGCACGTTCATTGCGCCTGCGCTAATTCACCGCAATGAAGTGACGGTTGCCGTGAGCACAGCGGGCAGTTCGCCGGCACTTGCTCGCAGACTGCGTGAAGAAATGTCAGCCGACACATGCAGCTGCCTTCGCTGGGCAAACGTCGGGCCTATACTTGCTGATGCAAGGAAGGATGTGAGAGGCCGCGGTCTCGTCATGTGCCCTGAGAAGTGGCAGACGTTCATGACACCGACGTGGCTGGATGAGGCCGAGCACGGCGATTCGCGCAAAGCCCAGGATGAGCTGATAGAGGGACTGGAAAGCGTGGCCTGCGCTTCCTGCGCGCCGTACGGCTCTTGTCAGCGAATTGAGACCCCGGCGCCTCACTAGCCAGGGCAGATACAGATGAGCGAGCCCATCAAGGTCGGCACCAGGGGCAGCAGACTGGCCCTGGTTCAGGCTGACCTGGTCATCGATGCCCTCAGACAGTCGAATCCCGGAGCGCAGTTCGAACGCGAGATCATTCGCACCGCCGGCGATCGGGATAAAACGACCGACATCGCGAACGTGGGATACGGCGTTTTCGTGTCTGAGCTGGAGAACGCTCTGCTGGACGGAAGAATAGGTATCGCCGTCCATAGCCTCAAGGACATGCCGTCTAAGCTCGGATCCGAATTCGCCATCGCTGCCGTTCCGTACCGTGAAGACCCGCGTGATGTGATCATCAGTCGCAACGGTGCTGGATTGATGGATCTTCCCACCGGAGCGACGGTCGGGACTGGAAGCGCGCGCAGGAAAACTCTGCTGCTGGAGAAACGACCCGATCTGAAGGTTGTCCCGATTCGAGGGAACGTTCCTACTCGCCTGGACAAATTAGACAGTGAGGATGGGCCAGACGCCATTGTGCTAGCCGCCGCCGGTCTCAATCGGCTAGGCCTCTCAGACAGAGTTAGCGAGTACCTGAAGTGCTGGGACTTCGTTGCAGCAGTCGGTCAGGGCGCGCTGGCGGTCGAAACGCGGGCCGAAGACGCCTCTAGCCAGAACATGGCGAAACTCCTTCAGCATCACGAGACTCGTATTGCGGTGGACGCTGAGCGCACATTCCTGGCTGCGATGGAGAGCGGCTGCTCCGCCCCAGTATCTGCCCACGCGAGGGTCCGTGGCAGCGAAGTCTCTATTCACTCATTTGCCGGTTCAGTCGACGGCTCGAAAGTGCTCAGGGCGGAGCGAGCCGGTGAAGCTTCGAACGCCAATTCGCTGGCACTGGAGCTGGCTGAAGAACTTCTGGACGACGGTGCCGCGGAGCTCACCGGACATCAGCCAGCAGGTGCGGAGTGAGCACGCCGGGAACTGTGTATCTGGTCGGCGCCGGGCCCGGCGACCCCGGACTGCTTACCGTTCGAGGACTGGAGATACTGCGATCGGCGGACGCAGTCGTTTTCGACAGCCTTGCACCTCAAAAACTACTCTCTGAAGCACGAGCCGACGCGAAGATGATCGACGCTGGCAAACGTCGCGGAAACCACCGCATGAGCCAGGACGAGATCAATGCCGAGCTGATCAACCTGAGCAGGGCCGGCGAATCTGTCTGCCGTTTGAAAGGCGGCGACCCTTTCGTGTTTGGCAGAGGCGGCGAAGAGGCATCGGCCTTGCGGGAAGCAGGCCTGCCCTGGGAGGTTGTGCCAGGTATCACGTCACCGATTGCTGCGCCCGCCTACGCAGGCATACCGATCACCCAGCGCGGCATGGCCTCATCTTTCACCGTTGTGACAGGTAGCGAGGACCCGAACCAGCCCGACTCACTGATCGATTGGGAAGCGCTCGCCAAAGTTGGCGGGACCCTCGCGTTCGTAATGGCCTGGAAAAGCATGCCGAAAATCGTCGAGTCTTTGATCGCGAACGGCATCACACCCGAAACACCCGCCGCTCTGGTCCAGTGGGGTACAACTGCCGCTCAGAAGTCAGTCACGGGGCGTGTGGATGAGATAGTTGATCTAGGGATTGCGGCTGGAGTTGGTGCGCCAGTGATACTGATAGTTGGTGAAGTCTCCTCTTTGAGAGAACAGCTGTCCTGGTTCGATACGAGACCGCTGTTCGGCCGCAGGGTGTTGATCACCAGGGCGAGGTCGCAAGCAAGTCGACTGGCCGACAAGCTCGAAGCACACGGCGCCGAAACGGTGCAGGTCCCTGCCATAGAGGTACTTCCTGTCGAAGACTTCTCCGAGCTGGATAGCGTAGTCGGCAAGCTCGCAGAGTATGACTGGATCACTTTCACTTCATCGAACGGAGTCCAGAAACTCTGGGACCGAATCGTGGCGGCAGGGCTTGATGCCCGTGCATTCGCCAGCGCGAAGATCGCAGCAGTTGGCCCGTCAACCGCACGGGCACTTGGCTCGGTCGGTCTGACTGCGGACCTCGTGCCCGACAATTTCGATGCGGAGTCGCTGATGGAGCGGTTCGCCGCGCTCGACGTGGCTCCGAAACATGTGCTGTTCCCGCGGTCGGAGATCGGACGTGAGTCATTGATCGAAGGACTTCGCGAGATGGGAGCGGATGTCGATCCCGTCACCGCGTATCGCACTGTGATCTCCGACGCCTCGGCTCAAGACGCTATTGAGGCCTACGCAGACGGGATAGATATCACCACGTTTACGAGTTCATCCTCCGTCGAAAACCTTGTGAAGCTACTGGATGGAGATGTCACACAGATCAACGAGTCACTTGTGGCATGCATCGGACCTATCACTGCTGAAACGGCGCAGGCGAACGGTATCGAAGTGAACGTGATGGCCGAAGAGCAGACGATCGATGGCTTAGTCGATGCCATCTTGAACTCGCTCAAAACGGGAGCCGCAGTTGAGTAATGAACTCCAGTTCACTCGACTCAGACACCTGAGAGAGACCGACGAGGTAAGGCGTAAGAACGCCGAGACCGTTCTTGATGTGTCCGAACTCGTTTACCCTATCTTCGTGACCCTGGGTTCGGGCATCAAGCGGCCGATAGACGCGATGCCGGAGCAGTTCCAGATGTCGCCAGACGTCGCCCTCAAATTGCTCGAAGGCGTTCACTCGACTGGCATCGACAAGGTTCTGCTATTCGGACTGCCAGAGCGAAAAGACTCGATCGGTAGCTCCGCCAGCGATGCGGATGAGGCCGTCCAGTCCACGGTCCGCCAGATCAAGCATGCCTTGCCGGACATGACAGTGATCACCGATGTTTGCCTCTGCGAGTACACAGAGCACGGGCATTGCGGCGTATTGACGCCAGAGGGACAAGTAGACAACGACGCTACCTTGTCACTGCTGGCGAATGCCGCGGTCTCGCATGCCGACGCCGGAGCCGACATCGTCGCGCCATCGGCAATGATGGACGGGCAGGTAGCCGCGATTCGCGCTGGACTGGAACAGTCCGGACACTCAGACACACAGATCATGGGTTACTCGGCGAAGTACGCCTCTAACTTCTACGGCCCGTTTCGCGAGGCTGCAGGGTCGACTCCACAGTTCGGCGATCGCCGCAGCTACCAGATGGCATTCACCCAGTCGGACGAGGCAATGCTTGAGATCGAGGCGGATATCGCGGAAGGCGCTGACTACATCATGGTCAAGCCTGCCCTCGCCTACCTCGACGTAATCCGCCGAGCTGCAGAGACCTTCGCTGGTAAACCGCTCGCCGCATACAACGTCAGCGGCGAGTACTCGTCAATCAAGGCAGCAGCGGCGAACGGCTGGATTGACGAACGCGGAGCCGCGACTGAGGTTCTAACTGCGATCAAGAGGGCCGGGGCCGATCTGATCATCACCTACTTCGCGCCAGATGCAGCTCGCTGGCTGGCAGAGCAGTAGTAAAATGTGCGGTCGAATTATTGTTAAGCAGTGCCCTTAAGCATCTATCAAGGTGCACCGATCCCTGGGCAGCACGGCTTAACCACTCTGTGCCTTAGACGACCGTGTGTTCGACGGTGCGATTACCAGGAGTTGAGCGATGAGTTACTTCACAGACCGCGACAACCTGCGCGCTACGCTCGCGGAATTCCTGGCGACGTTCCTGCTCGTGTTCATCGGCGTCGGGGCGATTGGCGCGTTCACTGATGTGAGTAACGTTGCCGGACCGCAGATCCTTCTGATTGGTGTCGCCCATGGTCTCGCCGTTGCTGTTGGCGTCATCGCAGTCGGTAGGGTTTCGGGCGCACACATCAACCCTGCCGTCACGGTCGCAGCTCTGATCTCGGGCCGTATCGGCCTGGTCAGATCCGGCATGTACATCGTCGCTCAGCTGGGTGGTGCGGCCGTTGCAATGGTGGCGCTCGACGGCTCAGCATTCCAGACGAACAACCTGGGACTGCATGCTCCGGGATTGAATGTGACCACAGGCAACGCCTTCGTCATCGAGGTGGTGCTGACGTTCTTCCTGGTGTTCGTAATCTTCGCTACCGCACTAGACAAGCGAAACACCACTGCCCTTGCTCCGCTGGCTATTGGCGGCATGATCGCTATGGGCCACTTCGTGGCTATTCCCCTCACCGGAGCATCCATGAACCCGGCACGGAGCTTCGGCCCTGCCCTGATACACGGAGAATGGGCCGATCACTGGATCTACTGGGCGGCCCCGATTGCCGGCGCGGTTATCGCTGCCATCGTCTACGTGACCATCTTTGGCACTGCCAACGACCGGGCACGGGCAGGTGCTATCTCGCTCGGTGAACCCGAATCGTGATTGATCACCGGTCGTTTGGTTAACGGACCGTTAACTGAACTCGATTAGCGTGTTTGAGCGCTCCGCATCTCCGGTGAACGCGACACAATCCGATTCGGCTACAGACAGGGAAGACTTGACCGACACTCCCCTCCCAAGGGCTTGCACTGCTGAGATCGTAGGCACCTTTCTTCTCGTGCTATTCGGCACAGGATCCGTAGCAGCGGCCACGTTCACAGGCGCGCAGGTCGGGCTCTGGCAGGTTGCTGCTGTCTGGGGCTTCGGCGTGGCGATCGCTATCTACGTCACAGCCTCTGTGTCGGGAGCGCATCTGAACCCCGCTGTCAGCTTCGCATTCGCAGTGCTCCGCCCAGCCGAGTTCAGCCCTCGGCGGATGCTGGTGTACTGGAGCGGGCAGATGGTCGGTGCGGTGCTAGCGGGTGTGGTTGTGCTGCTGGCGTTCAATCCGTTCATCTCGGAGTTCGAAGATCAGAACGGCCTTGACCGCGGCGAGCCCGGCAGCGAGCGCTCTGCGATGGCGTTCGGCGAGTACTTCCCGAATCCCACTCTGTTCGGCACCGACGAAGAGGCGGCAGACCTTGTCTCACCGCTGCACGCCGTGGCCGTTGAGGCGTTCGGCACTGCTGTGCTTGCGCTTGTCATCTTCGCCGTGATCGACCGCCGCAACGTCTCGCTTCCGTCCAAAGGCATGGCGCCGTTCTTCATCGGCTTCACAGTCGCCATTCTGATCAGCCTGTTCGCTCCGATCACTCAGGCAGGTTGGAATCCCGCCCGGGACTTCGGGCCGCGGCTCGTCGCATTTGCCGCAGGCTGGGGAGATATAGCGATACCGGGTCCGCGCTCAGGTTTCTGGGTGTACATCGTTGGCCCTCTGATTGGAGCACCAATTGGCGCTGCAATCTGGGACTACGTCGTTCGGCCGGGTCTGAAGCGCACAAGCGAGGAGGACGCTGCCGATGTCGAAGTCGCCTGATGTGCTCTTCGTATGCGTTCACAACGCCGGCAGAAGCCAGATAGCGAAAGCGTTGTTCAACGCCAGAGCCATAGAGCGTGGCCTGGACATTTCTGCGGGCTCGGCGGGCACGATTCCGTCGGAGAGAGTGCATCCTGCGGTCGTAGAGGTGATGGCAGAGATCGGAATAGACCTGTCATCTGAGCACGGCAGACTGCTTACTGACGAGATGCTTTCCGATGATCCTAGAGTGATCACTATGGGCTGCCAGGTAGACGCCGAGGCATGCCCGTCGCTCGTCATAGACCGGGTTGTCGATTGGGGACTACCCGATCCCAAGGACCGACCGATTGACGAAGTGAGGGCGATTCGAGATGAGATCGGGAACCGCGTCGACGCTCTCCTCTCCGAAATGACAAGCGATTCGGTCAAGTAAAGATCAGCGCAGTCGGCGGGTGACCTTGCCCGTGATCGCTCCGAGTGACACCGTTCCAAACTTCCGGCTGTCCGTCGAGGCGGCGCGATTGTCACCCAGCAACACATACTCGTTGGTGCAAGGCCACCACGAGTGATCGGACGTCGGGCTCTCTGAGTCGGGTACGTGAGGTTCCGGGATCTCGGAACCGTTTATCTTGAGTTGGCCGTCTTCGAGGCTAACCTCTTCGTCAGGAAGCCCGACGACCCGCTTCAGAAACCAACGTCCCGGTGTCACCGGATCCTCGAAGCGCACGACATCGAATCTCTGTGGTTTGTTCGGCCATCGGTAGGCGCGCCTGTTTACGACGACCCATGAACCGTCCGGAAACGCCGGGTCCATGCTTGCGCCTCTCACCTGCACCAGCTTCGCGGTCGCAATATCGAGGATTCGTCCGATCATGGTTCACTAGCACTGATTGCGGCCTGGTTTCGTGATAGATTTACCGGGCTCCAAACCGCTTTGGCCAACCGTCTTCATCTTGTCAGAGGAGCGGGCCAACACCAAGTACTACCAAGATAAGGAGTCCTGAATGATTCTGGACATAAAGCGGCTCGCAGATCGAATCCTGCCGATTGGCACGGCTGAAGCCCACTGTGATATTCCCTGCGGAATCTATGACCCACGAGATGCGATCCAGGCAGCCCAGACGGTGATTCGCATGACTGAGCTGATCGGAGAGCTTGGCACTCCATCATCAGTCGAGGACCACAACTCCTTCGCCCGCTATGTGCTCGTCAAAGAGGAGCACGCGAAGAAGGCCAAGGACGACATCCTCGTTATCTGGACCGACTACTTCAAGCCTGAGCACTCAGCGAAGTGGCCCGACCTGCATGAAAAGGTCTGGAACGCCTGCAAGCTTGGCAGCTACGTGAAGCAGCACGTTGATATGGCGAAGGCTCAGGAGTTCAAGGCCGCTCTTGAAGAGATCGGTGAGCTTTTCGCAGAGTCGAAGAAGTAAGCTCCTCCAATCGAAACGAAAAGCGCCCGGACAGTGATGTCCGGGCGCTTTTTCTTGTCTGAGTCTTCTTTCTACTTCGAGAAGAATTTCACGTCGTCGCTAATGTATTCCTCCCGGATTGGCGACCAGATGTCCAGCGCCTGACATCCGTCCTCAGTCGCTTCCACCAGGTGTTCGACGTCGCCCGGAATAACGTAGTGGTCTCCAGAGCTAAGCAGCTTCTTGTCGCCGCCCACGGTGAACCACGCAGCTCCACGGAGGACGCGGCCACACTGTTCATGGGGATGGCTGTGAGCGGGAACCACGGCGTTTGGCTCGATGTCGATGATTCCCATCATGATCCTGGCACCCCAGATCAGGCGAGCTTCCACACCGGGGACCAGCTTCCGGCGCTCAACCTCGTTCTCGTCATAGAAGTACATCTCAGCATCCACCTCTTTGGGTCAGCTTGTCGCTCATTAAGCAACGAGGCGACGCCGATGCGTCGCCTCGTATTTCAGTCGATTTTCTGTCTGCCTAGACTCCGGCGAGGTCGTCGCTCTGCCTCTTAAGTCGAGCGTCGCGTTCGTTCGCGAACCTGGTTATGCCAGCGACGATCGACTCCGGGTCGAGGTGGGCTTCTGCAATCACGTCCGCCTCGGTCCCACCACTCAACCACTGGTTATCCCAGTCAGAGAAGAGTGAGTACTCAGCAGTCAGTGGGCCAATGTTCGCCAGCGGCATGATCCGGTGTGTGCCGGTGCTGACAACCATCAAGTCGTTCTTAGAACCCGCCGGCAGAACTGAGTTTCGATACGATTCTGGCTGCCGATCAAACAGCTCCTCACTGATGCAGGCTATGACCTTGACGTTGATACCTGCCTCAGCAAGGCGCGGCAGCGAGTTGACGAGGTTAACCGTCGAACTTGAACCCTGTGTCAAGACATAGCCGTGCTTAGGCTTGTTCGGATCAAAGTCTTTGATCACGTAGAGTCCCTTTGCAGCAGCCTTGATGTCGGTATCGGCGAACTTCGAGCGGTCGGCGACCGCGAAGTCGGGTCTGGCCACTTCGAGAACGATGACACCGACTTTGGGATCTTTCGCCGCAATCTCGGCCGCAGCGAAGTAGCCAGGCGCCACGTCGTTGTAGTCCCAGAAGCTAAGCGTGATCGCCTGACCGCGCGGGAACAGCTTCCATACCTGCGGAGCGAAGATGCCGAAGTGCGTGCGAGCGTCAGCGGCCGTCTCTGGTCCTGAGTGGCCGGCCAGGATGTGCAGCACGCCAACTCTGAACGGGCTGTCCTGGTTCTGCTGGCTCCAGAC
The DNA here is from genome assembly GCA_028285005.1 of Dehalococcoidia bacterium. Taxonomy (GTDB): domain Bacteria; phylum Chloroflexota; class Dehalococcoidia; order Lucifugimonadales; family Lucifugimonadaceae; genus JAJCYX01. The sequence continues at coordinate 29,424 of JANQQP010000019.1, forward strand.
TCGAGCCGGGAGGTACATAAGAGGTGTAAACGCGCCGTATGTCCCGCTGACCGCCCAGACCCCGTTGTGAACGTCCGGGTCCAGAGACGCCGACTGACCGATTAGCCCGATAGCGGTTGAGGCGTTTCCGGCCTCCTGGATTCCGGCCTTGAGTATGCTGCCGGATGGGTTCGTGATCGGATCAAAGTAGCCGAACAGCGAGCTGTGCTGGACATTGATCGATTCGGCAAGGTCAGCGGCTATGGCCACAAACCTGTTCTCAGTCACGTAGTTCGCCCACTTAAAGATCTCGGAGATCGCACGGCGAGTACCGCGAACGTTTCCTGCTTCCTCAAACAGTTTGATCGAAACGTCCGACGAGCTGCCGTCAGACGGATTACTGACCGTAACCGACTGAGGCTCGACCGGCAGATTGGCGACCGCCAGGCGCGAGTCCTGGAAAGGATCTCCCTTTGTATTGACGCTTAGCGGCAGGTCATCCTTTACTCCGTCGCCGATCTCCACCAATCGGTCTGCCAGCCAGTCGCCGAGGCCGTTCTTCTCAAGTATCGACATCGCGATGTCGATATTGGTCTTGAACTGGATCAGCCGCTCGCGATCGTCCGAGATCGGCCCATCATGGATGCCTTCGAACTCCACGTTGTATTGCTCTTCAAAGGTTCTTGCGAGTGCCTTGAAGTAGTCGCCGTTCTGCGGGAAGCCGTAAGGGTGCGACGCGTGATCGATGATCTGCTTGCCGTATCCCGGCAGCTCACCATCGATGGCGCCCGGCCACCAGCCCTTGACCGTCTTTCCAACGAGGATCATCGGTCGACGGTCAGATGGATCGCCGTCCTCCATAGCCTTGTAAGCGGCCGCTACCTGGTCGTAGTCATTCGCGTTGTCGATGCTGAACACATTCCAGCCGTAGGACGCCCATTGACTCGGGATGTCATAGGAGTCGAACTGCGGCGGAACGACGCTGCCGACAAGTTCGTCATCGATTCCTGCGTTGTTGTATGACAGAAGCACTCGCAGGCGTTTGCCGACCTGCTGAGCCACAGCCTGCGTCTTGAGCTCTTGCGAGTGTCCGGAAGTCATCGCGAATTCACCCTCGATCGCAACGATCTTGGGTGAATCGATCGGCGCGCCCATCATGTCCCAGAAGGCAGCCTTTCCGGCCGCGGTTGCGACACCTACGCCCGATGGTCCGCCATTGACGTCGTTTGTGAGGTCGGTCGTCTCTGAGTGTCCAGAAAGAGCTCTGATACCGCGCAGCTTGGCCTGCTCAAACAGTGGATGGTCTTCGAGATCGCGTTCCTTTAGCAGCGTCGCCAACGCGCCTGCGCCACGGCGAAACCCGAGGGCGTCTATAGAGAGCATTGAAGACTGAGGGTCAGCGAGGTAGCGGTCATCACCGGTGCGGCCGTGCTTGCGGGCCAGCGCCTCGCCCAGGATCATCCACAGGGCGTAAGTGACGGGGGCATTGTGACCACCAGCCAGCATGAACCTGTCTGCATATGGATGCTTGGGTCGGCGGTAGTCATAGTTGAGACCTCCGGACTGAGGCCCGAGGAGGTGCGATGTCACGACCATGGGTGTGTAGGCGAGCGGGCCGCCGAAATGACCGGTCTGGGAGTAGTTGCCCAGAAGCGTCAGGGTCATTGCGGTCAGGAATCCGACGTCGCCGAAGCGAGTGCGATCGAAGTCGGGGACATTGATTTCGTCGCGCCTCGAACGGCGCTCGATGTCCAATCCATTGACGGTCACTGTCTGTGTTCGTTCTTGAAGCACCGGCGCTAATCTCCTGTGCGGATGTGTTTGGTGTCTCTATTTTTCAACCGGCACTTTACCAGCCCGGCCGACTGAAAGGCGTTGAAATGGTCTTAAAACTCTGGCTGTCAATCTCACCAGCTACCCGTGCGAGCCGAGTTTTCGGCTGATCGCTGCTTCGGCAACGGGACTGATGATCTGCGCGATCTCGACGTTCACCAGAGCCGGGCCGTTGTAGTCGAAAGCGCGTTTCATGGCCGGCTCGAGCTGCTCGAAGCTGGTCACATGCTCCGAGTGAGCACCAAGACCCTGTGCCACCTGGTCGTATCTCGTTGGCAACAGATCGGTCCAGACCGGTCGACCGTACAGACCTTTCTGGATCTGCCAGTCGATTCCCCAGATGGAGTTGTTGCCGACGATCATCTTGACCGGCAAGTTGTGGCGGACCATCGTGTCGATCTCCATCCCGTTGAAGCCGAACGACCCGTCTCCCACCGCAAGCACAACACGCTCGTCTGGGAGCGCAACCTGCGCGCCGAGCGCATACGGCAACCCGACACCGATCATTCCGAAGCTGGACACGTTGTGAAAGCGGAATGGCTTGTCCCGCTTGATCGATGCGCGCAGGAAGTGACAGTAGTCTCCTCCGTCGTAAGTGATGTGCGTGTCCGAGTCGATGAACTTCTGCAACGTCTCGCTGATGAACATGGGATGGATGGGATCGGCGGCTGACGCCAGTTCGTACAGTTCAGCCATCCACGAGTCGTGCTCAGCCCTTAGCGAGGCAAGCCAGTCGTCGCGACGTGTCCAGTCCAGTTTTTTCGCTGCGTCTGACATCTGACTAACGACAGGTCCGAGGTCGCCAAGGATGCCAACCTCAACTGTCCGGGCTCGACCGATCTCCGCTGGAGACGGATCGATAACTATCACCTTCGCGTTCTGAGCAAACGGCGGGCTTCCGCCGAAGCCAAGCGTGTAGTCGAGCCGCTTGCCGAGCATCAGGACTACGTCGGCTTCGCCAACTTTCTGCGCAGCCCGGTTCAGTGGTAGATAGCCAAGCCCGATGCTGTATTCGTGTGAGTCCGGAATAAGCGCTCGGGCCGAGTCTTCGGAGACAAATGGAATGTGAGTCTGCTCGACGAACTCTTGGACGGTTTCCGGGTCAGCCGTAGCTCCGGCCGACGAACCGGCCATGATCAGCGGCCGCTCCGCACGGTTGAGCAGTTGGAGAGCTCGTTCAACCTGCGTCGAATCACCGGCAACCTTCTGCGGGAGACTGTGCTCCCTCGGCGCGTATCTTGCGGCCGCGGCATCGTCTACCTCGGCGGCCTGGAAGTCGTGAGGAATGGTTAGATGTACCGGGCCTTGCCGACCCGAGAGAGCAGTACGGAATGCGAGAGCGACGTATTCGGGGATGCGTTCGGGTGATGGAACCTGCCAGGCGCCTTTCGTGACTGGTGCGGCGACTCCAACCTGGTCGAACTCCTGCATAGCGCCTCGACCGAGGTTCGGTGAATCAGCGGAACCGGAGATGTTGATCACGGGAGCTTCGGAGTGGATCGCGTTCGCAAGAGCAGGCACGGCGTTCGCGTGGCCGGGCGTCGTGGAAAGCGTCACAGCCCCGCGTCTCAGGATCCGTGAGTACGAATCAGCTGCATGAACGGCGCCGGATTCGTGCCTGAAGTCGACCATCCTGAAGTCTTCATCATGCATCTTGTCCAGCATGTCGAGGATGTGGTCGCCGGCGATGCCGAATACTGTGTCGACTCCTTCGGCCTTGAGCGCCTTTATCAGGAGATCGCTTCCAGTGACTTTGGCCATACGTAATTCGCCCCTTCGCGAGCAAGTTGTAAGCAGCTCTGGCTATCTACACGGCCAGATACGTCTCGTTGTGCCAGCGGAAAAGGTTAGCACCAGCCGCAGACCCGGTCAGTAGACCGCAGATGACAGAGAATTGCGATTAGCTACGGGCGGGCGCTGGTTTGACGACCAGGGCGTCGAGCATGCGCTGAGATGCCCGAGCGATCTGGTCGACGGCTTTATCGAATGCCTTCTCATTGGCCTGAGAAGGTTTCCGGAAGCCACTGATCTTCCGTACGTACTGCAGAGCTGCTGCCCTGATGTCGTCATCGGTTACACGGTCTTCGAATGGAGGTCGTAGCGTCTTGATGCTTCTGCACACGGTGATCTCTCCAGATACGTTCGGGACCAGATGCGAGGTCGATCTGGTCTGGAATAGGCAGATTGCCGGATGATTATCGCCTGTAGTCTCATAGAATTGAGTTCTGGCAGCAAATCCGCTGGGGCGATTCTAACGTCGTAACTAAGTGGAATCGTGCACTGCGCAACGAACTTGCGTCAAACTAACCGATAGTGATCACACCGCAGATAAAACGCCGCACCCTGAGATGGGCCTTCTCCACGACGCTGGCTATGCTGGCGTTTGTGGCGCTTCTGCTGCCAATCGTCACTCCGGGACTCAATCCGGGTCTCGTCGGGGTGCAGCCGTTCCATGGACACGTGACGGTGAACGGTGTCGTAGAGGCGCACAGTCACGACCTCGACTCAACAGAGAACGACGGACTCGTTTTCACGAGCGACAACTCCGGTGCAGCCGCCGGTGGCCTGACCATCATGACACCTCCGGCTGAACGCACCACGCCCACGGGGACGACCACCCGGCAACTGGTACTCGTTGGCCCAGCGTTCGATCAGTGGACGCCCGATTCTCCTGTCACTCCACCACGCCTTTCAGCCTGACTTCAACTCAGTTCGTCGCGGCCCGAGTAATCGGTGTTTCGCGACCTTGTTGTGTTTCATCGCTGAAAGGAAAGATCTTTGCTATTACAGAGAAAATCGCGTGCGCTCTTATCCGTGGGAGTGATAAGCGCAGTGGCGGCAATCGCCGTCGCATGTGGCTCCGATGAGCCAGCGGCAGTGCCGACCTCCACTCCTGTTCCCGAGCCGACGGCCACGCCATCGCCCCAGCCAACGGCGACTACAGAGCCGCACGACCACACGTCGCATCACCATGGTCCCGTCGAATCTTCAGGGATGTCGGTCGACATCAACCTTGAAGTTGACGCGGCGTCGGGCGTGAACCTTGAGATCGTGCCGACAGGTTTCGAATTCACACCTCGAAACGTGAATCTCGATCACATCGACGGAGAGGGACACGCCCACGTCTACGTCAATGGAGTCAAGCTCGGCCGGGTCTACGACCGTTGGGTCCACATCGACGGGCTGGAGCCAGGCGACCACAACATCGCAGTGACTCTCAATGCCAACACGCACGCCGACTACACATCAGGTGGAGCGCCGGTGATCGTGAGTAAGACTGTCACGGTCCCGGATCACAGCGACGCCAATGGTCACGGGCACGGACATTCAGGACATGCCGACGGAGTCGAAGCTGAAGGGCCGATGAGTGTCCAGGTCTCGGCTGAGCCGGATGCAGCGTCCGGGGCGAATGTGTTCATCACCGTGGATGGCTTCAAGTTCACACCCGAAAACGTAAACGAAGACCACGTCGATGGTGAAGGACATGCTCACATCTACGTCGACGGCAAGAAGGTCGGCAGACTCTACGGGTCTTCAGTGCACCTTGGCGATCTGTCGGAAGGCGAGCATGAGATTCGAGTGACGTTGAACTCGAATACGCATGCCGACTACACGGTTGATGGCCAGGTAGTTGAAGCGGTGACGACTGTGAACGTGGAAAAGGGCGGTGAGCCGAAGCAAGATTCGCACGGTCACGACCATCACGACGACGACCACGGGCACATGTCGGACGACAGTCACGGCGATGACGAGAAGATGCAGGAATCACACGGCGGCGACGCGCATGGTAGTTAGCTTGACTTAGTCGCGCGATCGAACGACCGATTAATCAACGGGGCCGGGTGAATTCTCACCCGGCCCCGCTTCATGTTGCGTTCGTTGGCAGGTTAGCGCCCGAGCATGGTCATTACCGTACCTACAACGTCGTCTGGATTGGGCATGAACGCCTCTTCCAGTCCTTTGTTGTAGGGAACAGGAGTGTGGGGCGCTGTGACTCGCTTCACCGGTGCGTCGAGGTAGTCGAATGCTTTGTCCGCGATCACTGCGGCAAACTCTGAAGCCATGCTGGCCCGAGGAGTGTCCTCGTCGACCACGACTACTCGATTGGTCTTCTGCACAGACTCGATCAGGATCTCTTCGTCGAACGGTGACAGCGACATCATGTCGACAACCTCAGCGTCGATGCCGTGCTCTGCCAGCTTCTCAGCGGCCTCGTTGCACACCACCGAGGTGTAGGACATCCCGACAAGCGTGATATCGCTACCGCGCCTGAGATACCGGCCTTTGCCGATCTCGATCGTGAACGACTCGTCAGGGACGAAGCCAGACATGTTGATCAGCTTCTTGTCGTTCACAAGGAAAACCGGGTCATCGTCGCGGATTGCGGCGGCGAGCAAGCCGCGGCATGAGTAAGGGTCTGAAGGCACGACTACCTTGAGGCCCGGGATGTGCGCCAGCATCGAGTAGAAGCTCTCGGAGTGCTGCGCGGCGTGTCCTGTGCCCGCGCCTGAACGCGCGAAAAGGGTGAGCGGCACCTTGGTCTGCCCGGCGAACATGTAACGCGATTTCGCTGCGTTCGAGAGAAGCTGGTCGTAGGCAACCGTCACGAAGTCGAAGTACATAAGGTCGACTACAGGCCTGAGCCCGGTCAGCGCGGCTCCGACCGCAGCTCCGACAAACCCGGCTTCTGAGATGGGGGCGTCCCGAATTCGCTCTGGTCCGAAGTCCTGAACGAGGCCTTTGGTAGCGGCAAATGGTCCACCCCAGGCGTCAAGGGGCTCCTTGGTCTCTTTGTCAAAACCGCCAGAAATGTCTTCGCCCATCAGGAACACGTCAGGATCGTGATTGAGTTCATCCCGTAGCGTCTTGTTAAAGGCGTCTCGGTACCGCATCTCCTGTCCCGGAACGTCGTATCCGGGTCCCAGTCCAACGGCTGAACTCTGCGGCGGGTTTTCGATGGTCGTCATTTCTTACGTGGTCTCCACAAGTTCTAAAACAGATTCGTTCGTTGCTATCGAAGGCCGGCGACCGGGTTCGAGTAGTTCACATAGACGTCTGAGTACAGCTCTTCTTCTCCGGGCATCGGGCTTTCCAGCGCGAACTCCACCGCGTGCTCCATCTCTTTTTCGATCTCGTCGCGGATGCCGGATAGCTCCTTCGCAGTCATCAGTTTCTGCTTGGTGACGCGGTCTTCGAACAGCTTCAGACAGTCGCGCTCCTTATAAGCGGCCTCTTCTTCGGGCTTGCGATATTTCTTGGGGTCATCGGCATGGAAGTGGCCGTGGTATCGATAGGTCTTGAGATCCAGAAGTGTTGGCCCTTCTCCGTTCCTGGCCCGGGCAACAGCCTGCTCAGCCGCATCGTAGACGGCGAACACGTCCATCCCATCCACCGAAACGCCAGGGATTCCGTAACCCTCCGCACGTGCTGCGATGTCGTCTGTCGAAACTGCGTACCAGGCCGGGGTCGCCTCTGCATATCCGTTGTTCTCGCATGCGAAGATCACCGGAAGCTTCCAGATTGCGGCGAGGTTCATCGACTCGTGAACGACTCCCTGTGACGTGGCGCCGTCTCCAAAGAACGAGACACCTATCGATTCGTTCTCGTTGCCCCTGTATTTCGCAGTGAGTGCAGCACCGACGGCTAGCGGAACCGATGCGCCGACGATCGCGTTTGCCCCGAGCATGCCCTTGGAGAAATCAGCGATGTGCATGGAACCGCCCTTGCCCTTGCACTGCCCCGTCGAGCGGCCCATGATCTCGGCCATCATCCGGTCGGTCTCTAGACCTTTGGCGATGCAGTGGCCGTGTCCACGATGGGTGGAGCCAATCCAGTCTTTCTCAGTCAGGTGAGCACAGATGCCTGTCGGAACCGCCTCCTGACCATCTGAAGGGTGCGTGACACCCATCGAGTTGCCCTTGAAGGTCTGTTCGAGCATGGTCTCTTCAAAGCGCCGGATTCTGTACATCGTGGTGTACAGCCAGGTCAGCTTCTCGTGGGATAGTTCGGCCATTGTTTGCTCCGTTGGGACTCTTGAGGGCGTCTGAGGATTAGCTTCCGCAGATTCGTTTGCGTGCTGGGAATCGTAGCACCGCCGAGGTGGGACAGCTGTGCTCGCTACTACTCGCTTTGCTGTTGCTGCTGGATGATTGACAGCGATCTGCTGAGCCGAGACTCCTCCAGACGGCGGTTTTGCATGGTTCCTTCCAGCAGCGGATCATAGACCGACCGTTCCGTCTCAACGGATGGAGTGATCGAGAAGAGGATCACAGCTTCTCGGGATTCTGACTTGCACCGCATCGCCTGTTCGATCACCTCTTTAACTGTGTACATCGACGATGGAGAGAGGATGATGCCCTGCGCTCGGGTGAAAATCAGCCCGGCGCTGTAGGCCTCAACCTGAGAGTGGGCAACGGCATCTATATGCCGCTCGCGGTACAGAGCTGACACCACGGGTGCGACTCCGTGATATCGCATGCTGCCGTTTAGCACCCCTGGCGGATCGTAGTCGCGCCCGACCGTGTACATCTGCACTGATGGCATCAGGCCTTCGGAATCGGCTGCGTCATATGCATAGACACCACGGGACAGACTGGGCGTGGAGGCCTCTTCGACCGCTGTCAGTCGCACATCATTACCGGCAACTCGCTCTTTCACGAAGGGTGCGATCAGGCCGGCGAAGTGTGAGCCTGCGCCGATCGCTCCGATTACATGGTCGGGTCCGGACTCGACCGCCGAAAGCTGTTTGGCCGCTTCCTGTCCAATGACGCTCTGATGTAGCGCCGTGAAGTTGAGCAGCGTGGGCATTGCGAACTTCACTTCTTCGCGGAGCGTCGCTTCTTCGTAGGCTTCCGCCAGAGCTACTGCGATCGAACCTGCGTCAGGACCGGACGTCTGGAGTCGATGCCTTCCGACCCGCGTCTTCTCGCTGGGGCTGGCTTCGACATCGACATCCCATACCCGTGCGGCGGCTCCGCCCCATGCGTTACTTGTGCCGGGCTCGCGCACCGAGTAGACGCGCGCAGTCAGTCCGAAGCGGCTGGCGGCATCACCGATGGCTGACACCCAGAGACCGCCTGCACCGCCGGTGACAATGGTTCGGGACGCTGTTTCAGCTACGTAGTGTGCCTGTGGGACCGCGGTGTTCGACTCATACGAGCCCGATGGACTGCCGCCCTCGAACTTGAAGTAGAGACGGGCTGGCGTCTCAAGCGTCTCTTCCAATCTCCGAGCGCGAATCAGAGGTGTCGGCCGCCAGTCGAGATAAGCGTCTTTGACGGGCTGTGGGATCGGAAAGTGCCGACGTCCGGTGCCGAGTTCCTGCTGGATCAACGGCTTCGGGAAGATCGGCTCAAGCTCCCGTTGCGTGACCGGATAGCCCGACCTGGACATCATCGGCGGCAGCTTCACAGGCAGGTCTGCGACTGGGTTTAGCCACCGACCGGGCAACTCCCTGCCCGTCAGCATGATCCGGTTTCCAAGTACGGTAGGCATGTGGCTTGCTCGATGGCCGTCGGCTAAAGCGGCTTGAAACTCGTCTGGTTGGATGTGGATCGCCGTCGCAGGGATTGTATCCTCCAGATCCGAGCCACTCTACGGACTGCCTGCCACGTCGCTCAGTGGGCCGGGCGATGGCACCGGATCGGGCACGTTGGCAAAGCTAGTCTGCAAGTCGAGCATGCACAGGAACGATTCATGGCGCAGATCTGGATTGAGATAGAGGAAAACGACAACTGCGGATACTTTCCGATTCAGACTTTTGAGACTCGCGGAGACCCGGAGTTCGGCCAGTCAGTGGACATCGACGAACTCCCAGGAGCGGACGGCACTCAACGAGTCGTCGGTTGGTGCTCTGAGGACGGCGGTTCGCCATGCGAGGTGACGGTCGTATTGATAGGAGACTCCGGCGCCGGTGAGTCGAGGTTGGTGCGAGGCGGCGACCAGGGCGTCCGGATCAGGGCAGCCAACATCGAAGGAGCCTGGTCGCTCGAGGCCGAAGCTGAACGGGGCGAGCCTTACCTGATCCTCGACTCACGCTCCAGCTATCGACTAAAGGTCTAGCGCACACTCAGATCAAGTGCCCTTTCACCCAGTGACGCCATGACGCGTTTCGTATATCAACATCGATATGGCTCCGATTCCGTCCGCTATGGCGACGGAAGGGTCGAAAGCACTTTTTCAGACCCGGTTTCGGAACGCATCCGGCACGATTGAAACAAGTTCGAGATTACCTTGACACCGATTTTTCGTTCGTGATAGTTTTCACTCGCCAAAACAAACGCGCGAAATGGGGCAGTATCTGTGGCGCGTTTCTCTTGCCGCGCCGACTGGGTTAGGACAGACTGCAGAACATGGACCCGACACCACTGACGACCGACCAATGGGCACAGGTTGGGCTTGCTCTAAAGTTTCTCTGGGGCGCATTCGCAAGTTCACTCGTCGCCGGTAGCAGCCTCCTGACTGCGCACGCACTCATCCCCTCGGCGGTCGAGACCAATACGATCTCGGATCGGTGGCTCAGGCTCAGGCCGCTGTTCTATCTCGTTGGTATTGCTGGTGTAGTTGGCATCGGTCTTTTTCTTTTCCTGGCGGCCGGTGAGACCGACTGGATCCGCGAGTCATACCCGCGGTTCTGGCAGTAGATCTTGAGTAGTCAAATCAATTACGGCACGGCGAAGGTTTCGAGGACAGTATCGGCTTGGCGTCGCTAATTTCATCCATCAGAGAGCGCAACAAGACGACGCCCACCTGGTTGAAGGTCCTTATACCTATCCTCGCGGTCGGAGGCCTTGGTGTTGTCGCTGTTCTTGCAGCGGTGGTCGCTTTCGTGGTGACTGCGTGGCTCGGCCAACCAGTCCCAGTCCTCGGCTTTGACCAGACCTTCGAGCAGCCAATTAGCTTCCCTCACACTGTGCATGCCGGTACTGGTCAACTCACGGACGCCTCTGGTGGGCTCCGAATGAACCAGCACGGTGAGCCGCTGGAAGCACTCGGACTGGACTGTACTTTCTGTCACAGGACCGTCACGACGCAGGCCAGCGCTTACGTCCCGCCTGTTGCACAGTGTGCGTTCTGTCACCAGGCGATTGGGCCGGACAGCAGTGAACCATTGACGCAGTTGAGGGTGAACGCCGGAATCATTGGAGATGACCCATCGCCGATCAACTGGCGTCGAGTACACCGCATGCCTGACCACGTCAGGTTCGTACATGAACCACACATTCGATATTTGACAGCTAACCCGTCTGCGATTGGCAACGCGGCAGACGGAGTGAACAGCGCTGCATCGGTTAAGCCTGCGCTCACATGCTCAACGTGCCACGGCGACGTGGCAGCTATGGAGCAAGTAGAACAGGTGGAGGCGTTGAAGATGGGCCAGTGTGTGGACTGCCACCGTGACAATGGCGCTCCAACCGATTGTGCGGCTTGCCACCACTAGTAGTGAATGACCGGACAGATGTTTAGCGAATGGGGATCGACAGCTAGATGAAGCTCACCAGACGAGAATTTCTGGCGCTGAGTGGAAAGGCCACCGCAGGAGCGGTGATCTTCGCCGCGTGTGGAATTCCTGAGAGCGAACTGATTATCCAGAGCCCTGTCGAGCTGCCGGAAGACCTGGTGCGTGGAGAAGATGCGTGGTTCGCCACCATCAACCCGGACGGCCGAAATGGCGATGGACTGATCGTTCGAGTCATGCAGGGCCGTGCGAAGAAGATCGCTGGAAACGTCGATCACCCGGTCAACATGGGCGGGCACGGCCTGGGCGATGACGCTGAACTCCAGATGCTCTATCACCCGGACAGACTCGCTGGACCATTGTTCAGGCGAACGCACGGCGGCGTCCTGGCTCAGACGCCATGGGCGCAGGCGGAGAACTTGCTGGCGCAGGCAGTCGACACTTCGAGCATAACCGTCGTTACCAATCCTCTGCGCGGTCATCTGGGCTGGGTCGCAAGCAGGTTCGCCGAGGTTAAAGGTGGACGTTACCTGGCATTTGATCCAATGGAGCAGGGCGTACTGCACGGCGCGGTCAAGACGATATTTGACGCTGACGTTCTCCCTGACTTCGACATCGCCAATGCCCACACCGTTCTGTCATTCGGCGCTGACTGGCTGGGCAGTTGGATTTCGCCTGTCAGGCACACCGTCCAGTACGGAAAACTTCGAGACGGTGACGAGCGCGGATACATGATTCACGGCGAGTCTCGGATGTCGATGACAGCGGCGGCCGCGGATTTGTGGCTGCCGACTCGACCGGGAACTGAAGGTGATGTTGCGCTTGCGATCGCACATGTGATCATCGACGAGGGTCTTGCTTCAGACAGCGAGATCAACGCGTTCACCTCTGTATTGCCGCCCGGAATCCTCAACGCGTACAGGCCAGAGGCCGTGGCAGCGAAGTCAGGCGTGCCCGAGGAGAAGATCATTAGGGCCGGTCGCCGCTTCGGTTCGAGTCGACCAAGCGTTGCCTTTGGCGGTGGCAGTGCGGGCGCCCACGTACACGGGACCTTCGCTCTCTCGGCGATTTACGCCCTGAACACACTTGTCAGCGCTGTGGGAAGCACCGGGGGCGTGACTCTGAACCCGACCTCGCCGGTTGCCGGGCTTTCGGGCAGCTCGACCGGGGCAAGCTTCCAGGAATGGGAAGAGGAGCTGGCTCAGTGGCGCGCGGGCAACGTAGAGACTGTGGTCATCAGAGGCGTTGACCTCGTCCACGGTATGCCAGACTCCGTCGATATCGTCGGCGCACTCAGATCTGTTCCAAACGTGGTCGTGTTCGGCACGGTCATGGACGACACGATGGCCGAAGCGACTCTTGCGCTTCCGGAAAAGAGCTTCCTGGAAGACTGGGGCACAGATATACCCGAGCCGGCGCCCGGATATCAGACCGTCGGGTTCCAGCAGCCAGTTGTTGGGCCAACGATTACGGCGAACGAGACCAGTTTGATCTCTGATGCCAGAGGCTTTGGCGATGAGCTACTGCGGCTCGCTGGCGCCGACATCGGCGCTGGATCTATGCGCGAGCTCGTGGAGCGAACGGCCAGGGAACTCTTCGACGAAGGTCGAGCGAGCGGATCAGTGGTCGCTCCGAATGAAAATCTATTCCGCACAGGAGCGTTACAGCGCGGCGGTTGGTGGGATACTTCAGCCACTGCGCCAAGCACTTCCTTCAACTTCCCGAACTTCATTCGCGGCAAGACTGAAGCTGAGTTCTCAAGCACATCGAACCTGGGTGCAGGAATAGACCTAACTCTTGTCCCATTCGTGTCGAACAGCCTGGATACGGGGCGCCTGTCTCCAACACCCTGGGCGCAGCAAACGCCAGACCCGATGTCGAGCGCAACCTGGGCTCTGTGGGCGGAGCTAAATAAGGAAGATGCGAAGTCTATCGAGGTTGGTGAGGGTGACATAATCTTCATCAAATCTTCCGTTGGCGAGATCGAAGCGATCGCTTACCCGCATCCCGGTGTACCGCCTGGAACAGTCGGCGTGCCGGTCGGCTATGGAAAGACGGAAGGTGGCAGGTGGGCCGAGGGCCGCGGCGAAAACGTGCTTTCAATACTCGCCGATCACAAGGACGAAGAGACCGGGGCGTTGGCATGGGCCGCGACCTCAGTGCGAATTCAGAAAACTGGGCGAAGACTCAAGTTGCCCAAGTTCGAGGGAACTGTGGAAGCGTTCCCAATCGAGCCGGGTGTTCCGGTTCTGGTGGTCGCGCCTGGTGAAACAGCTCATGAGGCTGAAGAGGCGAACCACCACGAGTATCAGAAGCTATTCGAGAGCGACGAAACAAGACGGGAAATTGGCCGAGACAGTAAAGGAGACCCAATCAGCGGGTCTGAGGCTCACGAGTAAGTTCAAGCATTATCAATGGTGACTCAAGCAGGGTTCGGAAATCATAAGTGGGCGATGGCGGTCGACGTGGACAAGTGCACGGGCTGTCAGGCCTGCGTGCTTGCCTGTCAGGTTGAGAACAACATCCCTCTCAACACCCAGGACAGGTTCGAGCGTAACCGGTCGATCGCCTGGATTCGTGTCGAACGTTACTGGGAGGGCGAGTTCCCGGACATCAAGGCACGCTTCATCCCGATAATGTGCCAGCACTGCGAGAACGCGCCCTGCGAACCGGTGTGTCCGGTGTTCGCCACCTATCACAACGCAGAAGGTATGAACATTCAGGTGTACAACCGTTGTGTTGGCACCAGGTACTGCGCAAACGGCTGCCCATACATCGTCCGGTTCTTCAACTACTGGGAACCGGTCTGGCCGGAGTCGCTCCGCAACCACCTGAACCCGGACGTCACTATCCGAAGCCGCGGAATCATGGAGAAGTGCAGCTTCTGCGTGCACCGAATTCGACGCGGCGTGAGGAAAGCTGACAGCGAAGGCCGGCCACTAAACGACGGAGAGATCACGACGGCCTGCCAGGACTCTTGTTCCACGGATGCGCTCGTATTCGGCGACCTTAACGATCCGAACAGCAAGGTCTCAGAGATGAAGAAGAGCGACAGGTACTACACGCTGTTGCACCATCTCGGCACGAACCCGAACGTGTTCTATCTGGCAAAGATCGACGAAGACCGCGAAGTCGCGCACGCAAGCCATGAGAGCGAAGGTGGCGATGGCCACGAATAGCGCCATAGCCGGAGATACGGCAGCCCCTGAGGACCACGGCAGCCACGGCGAGGAGATCGCCGGGCACGTTGTTCTTTTGCCTGCTCAGGTGAAGAACACCCTGGTTGATTCGACATCGGCCGGTTCTTCGAGGTTCATGCGCTGGGCGATCGCTCTGTCCGTGCTGTCTGTGATTGGAATTGTCGGTCTCGTCCTCAAATTTCTCGCGCACTCGGATGACCAGACGAAGTGGGGTTACACAGCTGCGGTAGCGGCGTTCCTTCTGACCGTGGGCGGCGGAGCGCCTCTAGTCGCCGTCGCGCCGGTGCTCGCCAAGGCGAACTGGGTGCGGCCGCTGACGAGAATAGCTTCAGCGTTCTCGCTAATCGGCGTCGTGACGATGATCGTGATGATCCCGCTGGTCGCCGTTCTGCCGCCTCTCGTCACCGAGGGAGCTCGACGCAGGTCGATCTGGTTCGAGTCGCCTGACTGGACGCCTCACACCTTCATCTTCCTGGCGATGTTCACGCTCCTGCTGGCAGGCCTCGGGCTTTTCTACACGACTGCTCTGCCAGACTTCGCAGCGATGCGCGACCACTCAAGCGGATGGCGCCAGAGAATGGGCAAGATGCTCGCACGCGGCTGGGTCGGTTCGACGGTCCAGTGGAGAACGCTGCGCATGCGCATTGGCATGTTCGGAACGTTCTACTTCCTGATCCTGATCTACGTGCACTTCCTGTTCACCAGCGACTTTGCGATGGGAGTCGTTCCGGGCTGGCGTGACGCAATCTTCCCGATGTACCACGCCATGAGCTCGATCCAGGCTGGAGTTGCGATCACAATCCTTGCAGCGTGGGCAGGGCGTCGATACCTCGGTCTCCAGGATTATTTGAGGCTCGACCAGTTCTGGTCGCTGGGCAGGTTGCTGTTCGCTTCTTCGTTGCTGTGGATCTACTTCTTCTTCTCAGCATTTATCGTTTTCTGGTACGGCCGCAGCCTCGCAGACATCGCGTGGGTAGACCTGTTCATCAGGGGGCCAATGATCTGGGCATTCATCCCTGGGATGTTGATGTCATTCGTCGTTCCATGGTGGTGGCTGATCTGGAACCGAATCCGCACAAGTGTTGATGGCCCGGCGATTGGAGCGGTCATTGTTCTATTCGGTCTGCTACTGGACCGGATGAGGATCTACGTCTCTTCCTGGTCCGTGCCGCCCGAAGAGATTCACGATCGATATCTCAAGCACATCCCTGAGACGGTCTGGCCGGACGCTTTCGACTACATGATCATCGTTGGGACGACCGCCGCCGCCGCACTAGTCGTGGCGTTGGCTTTCCGGCTGGTGCCCATCGTTTCAATCTGGCAGACGCAGGAGTATCAGCTCCTATCCAAGCCGGTGAGGTACATCCGAGGACACGGCGTATTGGTGGCGAAGCCGGACTAGACCGGACGAGCAAGAAAGAGCCTTAAAGCAAACGGACGAGGAGATACGAGACCCACATAGCGGGTCTGGCCCACTCAAAGAGGGGCGGCGTTAAGAACAGAGATGCAACAAAGACGCGTCATAGACCAGGTGGAGACGAACCGAGTTCTACTGAACGGTCAGTTGGACACGCCCAAGTGGTGGCTGCCGACCGTGATTGGACTCGGCATCGTCGTGATCATCGGATTCGTGATTATCGGGTTCATGGTCAACCGCGGCCTTGGCGTGACCGGTCTCTCTCGCCCCGTCTACTGGGGATTGTTCATCACGACCTTCGTGTTCTGGGTCGGTATCAGTCACGCCGGAATCATGATTTCGGCAATCCTGCGCCTGACCCAGGCTGAATGGCGGCGGCCAGTCACTCGAGCCGCCGAGTTGCTTACAGTGTTCTCACTGTTGACAGCACTGATATTCCCGTTGATCCACGCCGGACGACCATGGCGCATCGCCTACTGGATTCTGCCCTACGACTTCGCTCGAGGGATCTTCCCGAACATCCGGTCCCCGCTCATCATGGACCCGGTCGCAATCAGCACGTACCTGACAGGAAGCACGCTCTTCCTTTACGTGGCGCTTTTGCCTGACCTTGGAAATCTTCGGGACCGCACGCAGGGTTGGCAGAAGGCCATGTACACGGTGCTTGCCCTGGGCTGGCGCGGTAATCCGCGACAGTGGAAGCTGCAGACCGTCGGAGGCATTCTGCTGTCTGCGTTGATGCTCCCGATCTTCGTTTCGGTGCACTCCATCGTTTCGTGGGACTTTGCGGTCACGCCGGCTGTTGAAGGCTGGCACTCCACGATTTTTGCGCCCTACTTCGTCATCGGCGCTGTTCACTCTGGAGTGTCGGCTGTTGTGACGATGATGGCGCTGATGAGGTGGCTCTGGAAGTGGGACGACTTCATTCGCCCCGAGCACTTCGACGCTCTCGCCAGGCTGCTCATCGTTGTTGCGACGGCATGGCTCGGATTCACGTTCCTTGAACTGATCTTCGCCATGTACTCGCTGGATGCGCCTGAGATCGCACTACGTGAACTCCAGATCTTCTCGTGGCCCTGGAACATGATGTTCGTCGTGTTCTTGATGACGGGCTATGTGATCCCGGTGGGCATGTGGCTATTCAAGAGCGTCCGCAACAACATCGCTTTGATGTTCTGGACGTCTCTGTTCGTGAACATTGGCATGTGGCTGGAACGCTTCATGATCATCGTGCCAGGGCTCTCACGCCGCACTCCGTTCGTCTACACCTGGGACTCATACCGACCGAGTCTCGTGGAGTGGTCGATTCTCGTTTGGTCAGTCGCATGGGTCACGTTCCTCATGCTTCTTTTCTCAAGGTTCTTCCCGCTCGTGCCACTGTTCGAGCAAAAGGAGAGCCAGATATTTGTTGACAGGATCAAGATCGGAAGGGCGAGCGTGCCCGCGATTCTGAGGGAACAGGAGTAGCCGAGATGGCTGACAGAAGCATTCTGGGGTTGTTCCAAGAGGCCGAACCAGCTGCTGATGCGATGGACGGGCTTGCCCGTGCCGGTTTCGAGCAGGGCACGTTCGATGTGCTTACGGGCACTCCTTACCCGGAGGGCGCGTTTGGTGAGCACGTGCCGCAGCACAGGCTTTTCCGGTTCCCCGCGTTCGGAGCGATCATTGGCTTCACGACCGCGATCCTGCTGACGGCGGGAACACAGATCGCGTTCCCGTTAGTGACCGGTGGTAAGCCGATTCTCTCGCTGTTCGCAATGATCATCATCATGTACGAGATGACGATGCTTGCCGCCGTCATCGCGACGGTGATTGGAATCATCTTCGAGTCCAGGCTTCCGAACATGAACCCGGGAGCATACGACGAGCGCATCACCGAGGGATGGATCGGCGTTGTTGTCAGCGTGGAGAGCACGAGGGCGCAGGAAGCCGAGTCGGTGCTCAAGACCGCAGGTGCGTTGGAGATTAAGCACGCTTCATGATTTCACGAGTCGGGCTGAACATAGCTGCGCCCACTAAACGGCGTCGCACGGTCTTCGTAGGAATACTTGGCCTGTTCGCGCTTGTCGCTGCTGCCTGCAGTGTTCAGGAGACCAACGCGTATCCCGTCGACATCTTCACGGAGATGCACTACAACCAGTCAAACCGCAACCAGGAGCCTCCACGGCTTCAGCCGCCTGCGGAGTCGGTCGCATTTGAATCGGTCGGTGGTCCAGAGGTCGCGTATAACGTGCCTGAGTTCAGGCGAAGGCCATACGACCCGGTCGTGGCTGGTGAGCTGTACGCAATCAACTGCGCTGTGTGCCACGGAGTCAACGGTGAAGGTAACGGGCCGGCCGCAGCGCACCTCACATCTGATCAGAGCTACTGGGCTACTGCGAGCGAACAGAATCCGGCCCGAACCACGTATGCAGAGCCAGCGAACCTGCTCGCCACACGTGGAGCGCGGACAGAAGACATCTGGTTCGTGACCCTGCAGAACGGCGTGCAGGTCATGCCGGCCTTCGGAAAGCAACTAAGCGAAGAGGAAATCTGGGACATCATTGCGTACCTCTTCGACGAACAGACGGGGCTCGGAACGGCGCAGTAAACTAGATTCTGATCCACACGCACGGGGATCCAATGTCCACCTTCGTGCAATGCCGATGAAAATCGTCCCAGACCGGTTCATCAGTCTCCGCGTCCCTGCCTGGCTCATGCTTGGCATTGTCGTGCTAGTCGCATTCGCGGCTTGCGTCCAGGAAGACGACCTAACACCAGATCAGCGCGCGTATACGCTGGACCGCGAGTTGATGTGCCCTGTGTGCGATGGCCAGACCATCGATCAATCTCACGCTCAGATAGCTGTCGATATGAAGCAGATCGTGCGGGAGAAGATCGCGGAGGGCGAGTCGAACGAAGAGATCCGAGACTACTTCGTCGCTCGCTACGGTGAGGTTGTTCTGGCTGCGCCTGAGGCGTCCGGGTTCAACCTGATCGTCTGGTTGATGCCGGCAGTTATCGCGGGCGGCGGCGGTCTCGCGGTTGTCTGGGTGCTGAAGAACATGCGCCGCAACTCAGAGCGGTACGCAGCGGCCACCAATGTGACGCTGGCCGACCGTCAACTCAAGAAGTACCTCGACAAGGTCGATTCAGACATCGGCCGTATGCAGTCTTCGGATGCGCAGGACGAAGTGGGGCGAGAGAGCAGGAACGAGTAGATGGCCGATCTAGGCGTCATATCCCTTCTGCTCGGTCTCGGTCTGTCAGCGTATGCAGCTATTGGCTCAGTCGTTGGTCAGACTCGTGGCGTACCGGCTCTGATCGTGAGCGCCCGACGTTCGATATACCTCTCCGGAGCTGCTTCTACCGCGGCTGCGCTAGCGTTGCTAACAGCGTTCATGCAGAACGACTTCTCTATCGAGTATGTGCATGGTCACAGCAACACGGTGTTGGAGCGCGGGTTCACGCTGGTTGCGTTCTACTCGGGCAACGAGGGCTCACTGCTCTACATCCTGATGGCTCTGGCGCTTATGTCCGTAGCCGCGGTGATCTGGGCGCCAAAGCGGTTTGCGAGGAGCCTTCCCTACACAATCGCGGTTCTGGCCGGGACTCAGGCGTTTTACTACGTCGTGCTCATCTTCTTTGCCAGTCCGTTCACGACCTTTCCGGGTGAAGCGCCTCTCGAAGGCCTCGGGCTAAACCCACTTCTAGAACATCCCGGCATGTACAGCCATCCGCCGATCATCATGGCGGGGCTCGTCGGCATCACTATTCCATTTGCATACGCGGCCGGTGCTCTCATATCCGGCAACTACGGCGACGACTGGGTAGATATCGCTCGCGTATCAGGAATCGTGATCTGGGGGATTCTCGGTCTCGGACTGCTGATCGGCGCGTGGTGGGCGTACACGATCCTGGGCTGGGGCGGTTACTGGAGCTGGGACCCCATCGAGAACGTCGCTTTCATGCCCTGGCTCGTGATGACAGCGTTCATCCACTCGATCATGGTCCAGAAGCGTCGAGGCATGTTCCGCATGTGGAATGTCGCGCTCCTAAATATCGCGTTCGTGCTGGCGCAACTCGGCATGTTTATTAATCGCGGCGGCCCCGTGGTATCGGTGCACTCCTTCGCTTCATCTTCGCTCGGGGCGATATTCATCTCATTCATGATGGTCAGCCTGGTCTTCGCGTTTGGCATCTTCCTGTGGCGATACCCGCAGTTGAAGAGCGACCGCACTGTAGAGTCATTCTTGTCTCGTGAAGCGTCATTCCTGGTCAACAACTTCCTGCTACTCGCGGTGGTTGCGGTCACGCTCTGGGGCGTGGTCTTCCCGGTCTTCTCCGATCTCGCTCGAGACGTGAGCGTCAGCATCGCGGCGCCCTACTTCAACAGAGTGAACGGCCCGTTGCTACTTGCGGTGGTAGCCATCATGGGAGTGGGACCGCTTCTGCCTTGGCGTAGAACATCGGCAAGGTCCGTTCGCAGTTGGTTCGTGTGGCCGACGCTTGGAGGACTTGCGGTCATCGCTGGTCTCTTCGCGTCCGGGATCAACGAATGGGTTGCCGTGATCGCGTTCGGCGTCCTTGCTTTCGTCGCCTTAGCGATTGCCGAGGAGTGGTGGCGAGGCACTGCAGCACGACACCGTAGCGGAGACAGCTGGCCTGCGGCCTACTGGAACCTGATCAGCGGAAACAGGCCGCGGCACGGCGGCTACATCGTGCATTTGGCGGTGTTGGCGCTATCGATCGGGATCATAGGCACGCAGTTCTTCGACCAGCGTGTGGACGTCTCGTTGTTACCTAGCGAGAGCGCAATCATCGACAACTACCGGGTTGAGTTTGTTGAGATTACCGAAGGGGCTCGGGCCGACCGCATAACAACGAGCGCTCGACTGGATATCTATAAGATCAATCGGTCGGAGTATGACCTGGATCAAAGCGGCTATTTCATCGATACGCATAAGTACGATCTGCGCGGAGGTTCGTATCCAGGAGATAGGGCGATCGGGAGCCTGGATCCATGGCAGGGCTTCTACCCCGCGTTCAACCAGGTCTCTGTACGATCTGGTATCCGCTCGACACCGGTTGAGGACCTGTACCTGATTCCGAGCAACTTCAACAGCGACGGCAGCGTTGCCCTTCGCATGAGCATCAACCCTCTGGCGATGTGGCTTTGGATATCAGGACCAATCTTCCTGCTTGGCACTGTAGTTGCGCTCTGGCCTGCTCCGGCGGTGGAACGCAGTATTGCCACAGCCAGAAATCGGAGGAGAGCGCCGGCTCCTTCGGGAGCGGCCGAGAAGACGATGTCCGGAGATCAAACCTAACTGAGTGACAGCATGGGCACCTTATTGGGGACAACCCTCGTTCTGATATCGCTGGCGGTGCTGGTATACCCGTTCTTGAGCAAGCGCGGCTACGCGCTTGCGGGTGATCCTACTATTGAGCGTCTTCGCGTAGCGCGCAGGCGCGTGTACAGGCAGATTGCCGATCTAGAAGGTGACTATCAGGCGGGTGACCTGACCGAAGTGGACTACGAATTGCAGCTGACGGAGCTGCGCCTGAACGCTGCACGGATCATGCAGCGGGAAGAGCAGCTAGGCGCAATAGAGTCCGATGCTGAGGCGCTAGAACGAGAGATCGAAGCGGCTCGCAAGGGATTGGTCGGGCCTCCAGAAGGCGGAGATACCATCAAATGATTCCCGGCGCCAGGAGTGTCAGGCGAGGGGCGCGGTTGCTGCTGGCATTTGCGTTCGTTGCCGCGGTTTTTCTTGCGATTGCGCTCGGCTCATCACCGAAGCCGGCATCTGCCCAGGACTTTCCCACCGAAATCAGTGGGCAGGTCGTGCAGGGAACGCCAGGAGCGACGGTTCCGGCCGGCTTGACTGTCGTTCTGCTGGTGGTCGACGAAGCGCGGCAGGAGATCATCTCCAACGAATCGACGATCATCGGCACAAACGGTCGATTCAGTTTCACGGAAGTTCTCAGCGGTCCGGGCCTAACCTACCGTGTCGCGGCGGACGATGGCGAATACACACCTTCGGTCGACATCCGGCCCGGCGAAGACTCATTCACTGATGTTGAACTGACGATTTACGACCGCACTCAATCGTTGGACGATATTCGCGTCTCAACGTTTTCTATGCTTGTTACCGGCATAGAGAGCAGTGACCGTCTGATGGGAGTGCTCGGGGTCATCACACTGATCAATTCCGGAGACCGGGTCTGGATCCCGGACATCAGTGACCCGGGCCTCACAGGACTCGACCTTCTCAGATTCAATCTCCCGGAAGGCTTCACCGAGCTGTCGGTAGAGACCACGCTGCCACCGGGCAACATTCTCGACATCTCCACCGGGTTCGCAATGACTAACCCGGTGCCGCCGGGCGAGCACGAGATTCTCGTCACCTACCTGGCCAACTACGATGGCGACTCACTTGAATACCCGCTTCGACTGCCGTACGGAGCGGACCAGGTGAGGATCATGTTGCCTGAGGGCGATGGTGACATCACCGGCCTGGGATTCGGGCCAGCAGAGGGAGCCATTGTGGTCGAAGAGGCGTACAGTGTTGTGACTGGCGAGTCCTATCCACGAGATTCGCAGTTGGACGTGGTGTTCAGTTCCCTGCCCACTCCGTCGTTGCTTCAGAACATACAGAGCTTCTTCGATGGCCGATCGTACATCATTCTTATCGGATGGGTTGCTGCTGCCGGTATGTTCGGGCTACTCGGCTACGCGTTCTTCTTTGCCAGGCGCCGAAGCCCGGCCCTCGAACTGGCGGTCGCCGGTGACTATCCTGAGTACGGTGACCTGAACCGAACCGAGATTGTGGAGACCATCGCCAGGCTGGATGATGAGCGGGAAAGCGGTGGGATCGACGACGCGGAGTACAGCAGCCGCCGGGCCGCATTGACGAAAGCTGCTCTATCAGCAGACAAGGACGAAGACGACGCCGCATGACACAGCGCCGGGCAATCGCAGTCGGTATAGGGGTTCCCCTCGCTTTGCTGGCTGCGCTACTAGCCTGGGGTGTAGCTCAGACCGGTGGAACTCAGGGGCGACCTGGCGTCAATGACAGGTTTGGCGAAGTCTCTCTGAGCGTTAAGCCTGACGCCGACTTTCAGTTGACCACTCTAGAAGGCGACATCGTGAGCCTTGAAGACATGCGCGGCAAGGTGGTCGTCGTAGATTTCTGGTCATCCTGGTGTGGCCCGTGCAGAGCCGAAGGACCGATTCTTGCCGAGGCCTACCGCGAGTGGAGAGAGCGTGGCGTGGAGTTCGTCGGCATTGCGGTGTGGGACGAACCCGGCCCCGTGAACGACTTTATCGATCGCAATGGCATCGAGTATGTGAACGGCCTGGACAACGGTCGCATCCTGGTGGACTGGGGCGTGCGCGGAATCCCTGAGAAGTTCTTCGTGACTGCGGACGGCGAGGTCGTCAAAAAGATCGCCGGGCCAAACACCGAGGCGACGCTTTCCCGGATTCTCACTGAGCTTACAGATCAGGCCCTGGGCATAACGACCTCGGCCGCGAGGTAGACGTTCATCAGATCCGAGTGTTTGTCTCGGCGACGACCAAGAGGCTATGCGTACGTCATTCAGAACCAGGCCTTACATCGCTGCCGGGGTGTCAACGCTACTTGCTGTGCTGCTCGCATGTAGTTCAGCAGAGGAGCCGACGCCTACCGAACTGCCCACAGCGACCGTAGCGCCCGCACCCACGGCCTCTCCTTCTGCTGTGGCAAGCGGTGCAGCCTCGCCAACATCGAGTACCGCAACTCCTACGCCGACCATCGCTCCGAGGCCTACAGCAACTGCATCTTCGACGCCGACGATCGATCCAACCGCAACACCGACGGCTACGCCATCGCCTACTGCCACGCCGACTGCTGATCCACGGTACGGACTGATACTGACAAGTGACGCCGTGCGAGCTGCTGAGTTATTCGGAGCGCCTGACTATATCGACTATTCCTTCAATACCGAGAACGTCGCTCCCGGCGCAAGAAAAATTCTGTATCTGAACACGGTAAATCCGGTGCCCCTGGCCTCTATCCAGGCGGCGGCAGCCAATGCGCCGGGTTCCGTCTGGTACGTGCTGGGTGAGCCGAACGCCCACGGTGTTTCCGTCAGCGAGGTCCTGATCGGACTTCACGATACGTACGCTGCAATCAAGACCGCTGATCCGACCGCTCTGATAACCAGTCCATCAATCCTGAATTTCAGCTTCAACTGCATCAACTGCGGCGGCTATTTACATGGAGCGACCTGGATCACCAACTTCTGGTTCGACTACATAGAACTGTTCGGTGAGGAGCCACCGATAGACATCTGGGCGATTGATGTGTTCCCTATCGTGTGGCCGAGCGGCGGTGATTCATCAGACGCGTTTCCAACGGTGAGGGACGACATTGTTGTGCGGCAGATCGCCGAGTTCAGAGAATGGGTCGACTCCAGGGAATCGACTCGCGGTGACCCGGTCTGGGTTACAGAGTTCGGCCTGCACTGGGGCTTCGAGGACTGGCAGTTCGGCGTTGACGGGTGCGATGGACAGCCGACTCCGCTGGGCGAGTACCTGACCGATGAAGTCCGGGACTACCTGAAGCGCACTTACACCTGGCTTGAAGAGAACTCGGAGCAGCTAAATATCGAGCGCTGGTTCACTTTCACGTCGTACAGAGATATTCACCGGTGCCACGGCGACTCTGGAAACGGTCTAAGCCTGCTGGACAGCGGCGATGCCTCAGGAAATCTGTCGGAAATCGGCGCCTTCTACAACGACTGGGTCCGTGGCATCAGGTAGCCGCAGGCCGATCAGTTCATCATCGCCCCGCCGTCGACGTTCAGTGCCTGGCCGGTGATGCTGCTTGCCCTGTCAGAGCACAGGAACGCCACCGCATTTCCAATATCCTCGGGAGTCTGCTCTCGCCCCAGTGGGACGTTGGATAGTCGCTGCTCAAAGTAGTCGCGTCCGGACGTTTCCCCGTCGCCAGTCATTCTCAGTCTGCGATCAGCAATGTCGTGCCAGAGGTCGGTCCAGAGCAACCCCGGGCACACAGAGTTCACGTTGATCTTGTGAGGAGCGAGCTGATACGCGAAGGCCTGTGTGACGTTGATTGCGGACGCCTTCGATGTTGAGTAGTGCGCGAAGCCGGGGGAGCCTCGCCTGCCGGCCGCAGATGCGACGTTCACGATCTTTCCGGAGCCGCGTTCGATCATGTGACCTGATACCGACTTCGAGGCGTGGACGATCCCGAGCACATTGACCTCGAACACCTTGTTCCAGTCTTCGATCGACCCTTCCTGACGCTCCGCCCAGCCTTCCGCACCGCCGACCCCGGCGTTGTTGACGAGGATGTCTACCTTCCCAAGCTCGTCGATAGCGCTCGCCACCATTTGATCTGTGGACGATTGATCTGCAACGTCGACATAGCCTGCGCTCGAGCGACCACCACTTACGCGCAATTCGTCACTGACAGACTTCGCCGCATCTACGTCCAGATCGGCCACGTAGACATCGGCGCCTGCCCGCGCCAGGCGGATCGCGATGCCGCGTCCGATGCCGTTGCCGCCACCAGTCACGATGGCGGTCCTGCTACTGAGATCGATGTAGGTTCGTTCTGTAGTCATCCGGGTTCCAATAACTGTCTTGTCATCACGCGGGCGGTTCTAGCGCATAAAGAAGCCACCATCGACGTTGAGTGCCTGGCCGGTGATGTTGGACGCTTCATCTGAGCACAGGAATATCGCGGCGTCACCGATGTCTTCCGGGGTCTGCTCAGTTCCGAAAGGAATCGTGGCGGCGATCATCTTCTCGAACACAACGCGGGGCTCGAGGCCTGCATACTGCGGGTCGTTCATCGCGTAGCGCCCACCGACCTGCTCCCACATCGGTGTCCAGAGAAGGCCGGGGCAGATGGCGTTGACGTTGATATTGTCCGGTGCTAGTTCACCGGCCAGGGCTTGCGTGTAATTGACGACGGCTGACTTGCTGGATGAGTAGTGCGGGAGCGACGGGCGACCTTCCCGGCCGGCGATAGACGCAAGATTGAGCACTTTGCCGTACTGGGCCTTTCTCATGTGGGGCACGACGGCGTTAGCTGCATTCACGCTTCCAACCACGTTGACCTGGTACGTGAACCGCCAGTCTTCTTCAGTCGAGGCGGAACGTTCGTACCAACCCGGCGCACCGGCTACTCCGGCGTTGTTCACCAGGATGTCGATCTTCCCAAACTGGTCGATGGCGCGTGAGGCCATGGCCTGCGTCGCCTTTGGATCGGTGACATTAGTGATTTGCACCGCTGCTTCGACGCCGAACGATGACAGGTGCGAAGCCGTTTCGTTTGCCGCGTCCTCGTTGATGTCGGATACCAGGATATTGGCGCCCTGCTCCGCCATCTTGATTGCGATGGCTCTGCCGATGCCGGTAGCGCCGCCCGTTACGATCGCTACCCTGTCGCGCAGTATCAACACCTGTCTCCTTTTACATCGTCAGAATGAGTGGCTGTCGGCGAGGCGGATTATACTGCGCTCCGGTTTCTTCGATGGCCCAGCGGCAAATCGTTTAGCGGCACTGGAGGTCTGAACTGGCTACCAGTCGAAAAAAGGCGCTTGAGTACGCGTACTCGCTCCTCGAAAGACCGCGTGCTCATCTTCGTGTCGAGCTGGCGCAGGTGTCCGACGGAGTGGTGCTCCGTCACAACGGCCGCGTGCTGACCAGGGTGTATCTCAACCGAAGCGGGATGAATGCGGCTGCTGCGATGGCAGAGGCTTTAGGCGTGCAGATTCCCCCGGCGGGCGAAACCGTCTCGACGCTGGCGTCGACGGGCCTTCTATATCGTGTTCTCGCCATCTCTCAGATCGATTTCCGGACTGACGCCGCGTTTGAACTGGCTTCGAACCTTGTCGAAGAGGCTATCGACATGCAGAGAGGCGGCTCGGCCGCGAACCAGGCTGAATAGGGAGCGCTGCCATGGACCTTCAACTTACTGGTCGTAAAGCTGTGATCACAGGCGGCAGCAAAGGCATCGGAAAGGCGATTGCCCGCGCCCTGGCTTCAGAAGGAGTCGACGTCGCTCTGATCGCACGCTCAGTCGGGCCACTGGAGCAGACAGCGCAGGAGATCTCATCTGAGTTTGGAACTCGCGCTGTTCCCATCTCCGGCGACACTGGCGACGATTCGTCCGTGAAGCGCTTCATCAGTTCGGCCGCCGAGGATTTAGGCGGCATCGACATCTTGGTCAACAATGCGGCCAGACCCGGCGGACAGGGTCCAGTTCCTCGCCTGGCAGACATGACCGATGAGCTGTTCAACGAGGATATGAACGTAAAGGTCATGGGTTACCTGAGGTGTGCGAGGGAGGCGGCGCCTCACATGGTCTCAGCCGGTTGGGGGCGAATCATCAACATATCCGGACTGGCGGCTCGTAGTTCAGGTACGACGATCGGCAGCATGCGGAACATTGCCGTGGCCGCAATGACGAAGAACCTTGCAGATGAGCTTGGACCCAGCGGGATCAACGTCACCGTCGTTCACCCGGGCCTCACGAGGACCGAGGCGACGCCAGCGGTGATTAGCTCAAGGGCGGAGGCCGAGGGCCGGTCCGAAGAAGAGATCGAAGCTCAGATGGCGGAAGGCAACTCGGTGCGCAGGATTATCGATGCGTCCGACATCGCGAATATCGTCGCGTTCCTGGCTTCGCCACTCTCCGTCGCAATATCAGGGGATGCAATCGCAGCCGGAGGAGGAGTTGGTCGGGCGATCCATTATTAGGCGTTCCTAGGCTGCAGCGCTGGACCATCACTGCGTGGCACCTCACCCTTTCAGGCCGCAACGGGCACCTCTACGACGGAGTTCTTGCTGGCGACACGCCACTGTTCAAGCTGCTTGCGGACCGGGTAATCGATCCAGCCAACGCCCTGCTGTGCCGTGACAACAGCAACTCCTAGCGGGTCGCCGTTGTCGGTCCTGCGGCGTGTGACGAAAGACCATGACGGTCCCATGCTCCAGGCGAGGTCTCTGAGTGACCGGCCATCGAGCGACACATCGAGCGCTGATGAGGTCAGGATCACCATGAAGTCAGGGTTCACGGCCTGGAGCTTGCTCATCAAGTCGATCCCGCCCGATGCACGCTCGTGATCGATACTGGAGATCACGATTCGGGGCGCCATGTTCTTGACGGCCCAGATCGCGTGGTTCTCAGAGTTGGTGATGCCGATTCCGGCTGTCACGCCGAGACGACCCAGACGGGCGAGTGTGAATGAACAGTACTTGGGGCCGCCAACGATCAGGATTTCGCAGTGCTCGTCAGCCTTCAGGCCGAACGACTCGGGAGTCATCGGGACCGCGAATCCTTGCCTGCTGGCAGGCGAGATGGACTTGCTCTTCCGCCTAATGATGCGTCGCTTTGCCATATTTGCTCCAGGTGTGCTCCAAGATTGGTTAGCGCACGTGATTGCTCTGCACATAAAGCTCACACGCTGGGAACCCTGCGTCAGTTTGAGCGCAGTTCAGGTGTATGGGAAGAAAGTCCTACTGTGAGCCTCTCAAGGTGTGCGCCTAGATTGGCTGCTAACCTTTCCACGACCGGCGGCAAACGCCACCAACACCTTTCCACCACTCGGAGTCATGAATGAGCGAGTCAATCGTATTCGAGGATGCAACTGTCCTCGCAGACCGTCTCCAGAGGCGAGAGATGTCTGCGGTTGAGGTGCTCGAAACTCATCTTGCCCAGATCGAGAGCGTGAATCCGACTGTGAACGCCATCTGCACTTTGGACGCAGATCGAGCGATGGAAACCGCCAGAAAGCTGGACAACGGCCCCGTAGCAGGACCGCTTCATGGCGTTCCGATCGGCGTAAAGGACCTTTCGCCGACCAAGGGGATCAGGACGACGTTCGGTTCGCCGATCTTCGCTGACTGGATTCCAGACTACGATGCTCTGCCCGTCGAGAGGCTGAAAAATGCCGGCGCAGTCGTTGTCGGCAAGACGAACACACCTGAGTTCGGAGCGGGTTCCCAGACGTTCAATCCCGTATTCGGACCGACCTTGAACGCCTACGACACCACGAAAACCTGCGGGGGCAGCAGCGGAGGATCTGCCGTGGCCCTAGCCTGCGGCATGGTTCCACTAGCTACCGGCTCAGATCACGGCGGCTCCCTGCGGAACCCCGCGGCATGGTCAAACATCGTTGGATTCCGAACTTCGATTGGTCGGGTACCGTCCTATCCAGGCTCTCTGGGATTCAACTCGCTGTCTGTGCAAGGGCCAATGGCCAGGACGGTGAACGATATCGCGTTGCAGCTGTCCGTACTGGCTGGGCCAGACCGACGCGTTCCGAACTCCTTGCCGGAGTCGGGAGATGTGTTCACTGGAGATCTCGATCGGTCATTCAAAGGTGTTCGAGTGGCGTGGAGTACCGACCTGGGCGGATATCCGGTCGATTCGGGGATTACCCGGGCACTGGAAAAGCAATTGCAGGTGTTCGAAGAACTCGGGTGCATCGTGGAAGAGGCTAGTCCCGATCTTAGTGACGCCGATGAGATCTTCATGGCTTTCAGGGCGTACAAGTTCGCTTCGGACTACAAGAAGCACCTGGAGGAACATCCGGAGAAGCTCAAAGAGACGGTTAGGTGGAATATCAAGGAAGGCCTGAAGCTATCTGCAATGGACCTGGCTGACGCCGAGGTCAAGCGGACGGCTTTACACGAGAGGGCGGCCGATTTCTTCGCTGAATACGAATTCCTTCTCTGCCCGGTGACCAGCGTGCCGCCGTTCTCCATCGAGCATGAGTATGTGACCGAGATCAACGGACAGGAACTGGAGAACTACATCCAGTGGATGGCGACCTGCTACGCCATAACCGTCACAGGAAACCCGGCGATCTCGGTTCCTGCAGGCTTCACAGAAGACGGGCTGCCGATCGGCCTGCAGATCGTAAGCGGGTATCACAAGGACTTCGCCGCTCTTCAGTTAGCTCGTGCCTATGAAGAAGCGACTCAATTCGGAAAAACTCGGCCATCGGCGGTCAAGGTCACGGCCTGACATTCTTCGGAGTCTGTTTAGCAGTCACATGCAGCGGAAAACGATAGTCGGCTAATCTAGGTTCTCGACACTACACCCATCCTCATAGACCGCCGGATGGGCCCGATCACAGAGGCCGTTAGAAGGGACACTCAAGAATGCCCAAGCTCGCAGCGAACCTTTCGATGATGTTCAACGAGGTCGGTTTCATGGACCGCTTTGGAGTTGCGGCGAATGCCGGATTCGAGGGCGTTGAGTACCTGTTCCCTTACGACTTTCCTGCCGACCAGATCGCTGAGCAGCTTGATAAGCACAACCTGAAGCAGGTGCTGTTCGACTTTCCGGCCGGAGACTTCGAGGCAGGTGAAAGAGGGATAGCGATTCAGTCTGCTCGCAAAGGCGAGTTCCAGGACGGTGTAGGGCAAGCTCTGGAGTACGCGCAGGCCCTGAACTGCAAGCGGCTGACGGTGCTTGCAGGGCTCGCTCCACAGAACACGTCGGGCGCGGAACTGCAGGAAGTGTTGGTAGAGAATCTGAAGTTCGCGGCCGGCGAAGCGGCACCTCACGGGATAAATGTGCTGCTCGAATCCCTGAACACGATCGATGCACCGGGATTCTTCCTGTTCCGCACGAACCACGCGCTCTCATTGATCGAAGCAGCGGGCTCGCCATCAAACCTGAAGCTTCAGTATGACGTCTACCACATGCAGATCATGGAAGGCGATCTCATACGGACGATCGATGCCAACCTCAGCAATATCGGGCACTTCCAGATAGCAGACAACCCGGGGCGCAACGAACCCGGGACCGGCGAGATTAACTACACCAACCTGTTGCGACACCTCGACGAGATCGGATACGAAGGATGGGTGGGGTGCGAGTACAAGCCGGCGGGGAATACCGTCACCGGGCTGTCGTGGGCCAGTGAGTACGTTTCGCCCTGACGATCGCTCGGCTCGAGCGCAGTGAGTCTGGCTACTAAACTCCCTCGCATCTGGCTGAGCGAAACGGTATCCTTCTCTGGTCGCCGAGCGTCAACCGTAATTGCCAGAACACCCGGCGACTGTTTCTGAAGACAGCAAGGAGCCGCAGATGGTCACCGCGATGGTGATTCTTTCGTTCATCATCTCTATCATCCTCGTACTGGTTGCCATCTCCCAGATCGAAGCATAGAGAAGCTCCTCTCGTTCCCAGCGCCTTGCCCGGTCGATGCCAGGTTCCCTGGCTGTTATTTCAATACCTTTGCTGACGGTGCGAGTCCACTCAGATGCCAAGACTTGAAGCAAACCTCCAGTTCATGTTCAACGAGCTGGACGTGCTGGACCGCTACGACGCCGCAGCGAACGCCGGTTTCAAGGGCGTGGAACTGCAGAGCCCGTACTCAATACCCGTAGAACGGATAGTCGACCGCCTGGAGAAGAACGGGCTGCGGCATGTCATCATCAACATGCCGATGGATGATCCTGACACCGGGAAAGGCAACGTTCCGCTACGCCCCGACCGGACCGATCTGTACAAGGAACGGATAGCGCAGGGTGTCGAGTACGCGAAGGCGTTGGGTTGCCTCGGGGTTAATGTCGGCGTCGGACCGCTGCCTGAGGACGTGGCTCCTGATGAAGCGATGGCGACTCTTGTCTCGAATCTCGGCTATGCCGCCGACGAGTTGGAGAAGGTTGGAGTGAAGGGCCTGATTGAGGCCATCAACACCCGGGACCAGCCTGGATTCTTCATCCACACGACAGAGCAGACTCGGCGTCTGATCGAAGACACGGGCCACAGTAATCTATTCATCCAATACGACTTCTACCACATGCAGATCATGGAGGGCGATCTGGCGCCCACAGTCAAGGACAACCTTGATCTGATCGCTCACATGCAGCTGGCCGACACTCCCGGACGCCACGAACCAGGCACCGGCGAGATCAATTACAACTATCTGCTGCCATACCTTGACGAGATCGGCTACGCGGGATGGGTCGGATGCGAATACTCTCCCGTTGGCGAAACTACAGCCGGGTTGGGCTGGGCAGACAGGTGGCTGAAGTGAAGTCGATCAGTACGGCTTCAGCAGGCTGATGTTCGCGGGCAGCCGTATTCGCGCAGTTGTATTCGACCTCGACGGTACTCTGGTCGAGACCGAACACCTCAAGGCGACAGCCTACGCTGAGCTCATCGGAGATCTGCTGGGCAGAGATTCGCCCCACCCCGAAGCTATCGAACTGTACCGCTCGCAGGTTGGCGCAACCGACATGGCGATCTGCGAAGCGATGATCGAACGCTTCTCACTTGAGTCACGCCTTGAAGTCGCACCTGACGAGACGCTGATCGAGGCGCTCCACAGGCAGCGAATGGAACTTTACCGGGAGCACCACGGCACCTCCGAGAACCTGGCGCGGAACGCCTATCCGCACAATATTGAGTTGGCACAGACAGCGACCGACGACGGTCTCGCAGTCGGTGTAGCCACGATGTCGTATGTGGACGAGGCTCGGCGAGTAGTCGAAGCGATCGGGTTATCGTCTGTGGTGAAGACTGTTGTCGGTGTGGATGAAGTAGCTCACCCCAAGCCAGCGCCAGACGCCTTCCTGGTTGCAATGGAGCGGCTGAACGTGCGCCCGGACCAGACCCTGATTATTGAGGACTCAGCGAAAGGCGCCAGAGCTGCGGCTGCGTCGAACGCTTTGTGGCTTTGCGTCGCAACCGAGTTCTCGACGGGAGCGTTACGTCGGGACGATGCGATCAGTCGAGAGTGGATAGTGTGGGACCCGGCGGACCTGGCTGAAGCGGTATCAAACCGCATCTTCAGTCGAGACTGTTAATCTCGACTCCACGGGCGTCAGAGATGCGCACCGAACATGGCGCTGTGCATCTAACCTGTGGCGGCTGACCGCGCGAAAACTAATCATCGGGAGAAGGCAGATGCAGATTGGAATGGTCGGGCTGGGCCGCATGGGCGGCAACATGGCTAAGCGACTTCTCCAGGACGGCCATGACGTAGTCGTTTTCGACCCGAATCCTGACGCAGTCGCCGAACTTACTGGCGAAGGAGCATCCGGTGCCGACTCTCTCGAAGTCCTGGTCAACCAACTTGATGTGCCAAGAAGTGTGTGGGTCATGGTGCCAGCAGGAGAGATCACTGAGAACACGATCGGTGCGCTGTCGGCGTTGCTCCAGAAGGGCGACACGGTGATCGATGGAGGGAACTCCAACTACAAGGAGACGATCAGACGAGGCGAGATACTGGCCGAGAGTGGCATCGACTTTCTCGATTCGGGCACAAGCGGTGGCGTTTGGGGCCTGGAGAACGGCTACTGCCTGACGATCGGTGGAAACAAGGCAGCCTACGAACGTAACCGCCCCATCTTCAGGACTCTCGCTCCGCCTGAGAACGACGGCGGCCTGCACGTCGGCCCGTCCGGGTCCGGACACTACGTGAAGATGATCCACAACGGCATCGAGTACGGAATGATGCAGGCATACGCAGAAGGTTTCGAACTGCTGGCGGCGAAGGAGGAGTTCGGACTTGATCTGGGGCCGATCACTGAGAACTGGCGCTACGGTTCAGTGATCCGGTCGTGGCTTCTGGACCTCACGGCCGACGAGTTCGCGGAGGATCCGAAGCTAGAGAAGTTGAGCTCATACGTAGATGACTCCGGTGAGGGACGATGGACTGTCGACGCATCAGTTGAGCTCGCTGTGCCGGCGCCGGTTATTGCGCTCGCTTTACAGATGAGGTTCAGGTCGCGTCAGGAGAATCCGCTCGGCGGGCGTGCACTGGCTGCCATGAGAAACGCTTTTGGCGGACATGCCGTCAGGAAAAGCGATGACTGATTCCACCGAGAGAGATCGTCTGACGGTCGTCATCTTCGGCGCCTCCGGTGACCTGACGCGTCGAAAGCTCGCACCAGCGCTGTACCACCTGTATCGGACGGGCGCGCTGCCGCAGATGTGCCACTTTGTCGGGGTGGCTCGATCGGAAATGAGTGACGATGCGTTCCGAGACGCGCTGATGTCTGGCGTGAAAGAGGTATCTGACGATGGACTCGACGGCTGGGACGAGTTCGCATCGAGGGTCACCTACGTCTCGGGTAGTTCCATAGACGACGACTCGTTAGCTGAGATCGACCGCGTCGTTTCCGAGTACTGCGCTGACGGCAGCAAGGATAACCGCCTGTACTACCTGGCCCTCGCGCCATCCCTGTACGCAGGCACGCTTGAAGCGCTCGGCCGTGGCGGCATGCTCGACGAAAGCTCAGGCTTCCGCAGGGTGGTGATAGAGAAGCCGTTCGGCACGGATCTCAAGTCGGCTCGCGAACTCAATGACGTCGTCCACTCCGTGCTGGGCGAGTCACAGGTGTTCCGCATCGACCACTACCTCGGTAAGGAGACTGTTCAGAACCTGATGGTGTTCAGGTTCGCGAACACGATCTTCGAACCTTTGTGGAATCGCAACTACGTAGACCACGTGCAGATCTCTGTGATGGAGAGCCTGGACACCGAGGGCAGGGCTGGTTACTACGATAAGGCGGGCGTGCTGCGAGACATGATGCAGAGTCATCTGCTGCAGTTGCTTGCATTGGTGGCGATGGAGCCACCTGCGACATCAGGTGCTGACGCGCTGCGGAACGAGAAGGCGAAGGTCCTGCAGGCGGTTCGGAAGTATGAATCGGACGAGGCCGCTGAGAATTCGGTGCGCGGGCAGTACGCTGGCTATCGGGAAGAGGACGGTGTCGCATCGTCTTCCAGCACAGCGACGTACGGTGCAATCCGCCTTTACGTGAACAACTGGCGCTGGCAGGGAGTGCCGTTCTTCTTGCGCTCAGGAAAGGCGATGGCTGAGAAGGAGTCGGAGATCGCCGTCCAGTTCAGGCCTCCGCCGCACACGATCTTCGAGACGCGGAACGCCGAGGTCACTCCGAACCTGCTTCAGATATCGATACAGCCCCATGAAGGTGTTCACCTGACATTCGAGAACAAGAAGCCGGGAACTCGGATGGGCACAGCGCCGGAGAAGCTTGAGTACCACTTCCCTCCGCAGGTGATCAGGGACTCCTACGAGCGTCTGCTGTTGGATGCGATAGAAGGCGACCAGTCACTCTTCACTCGTAGCGATGAGATCGAGATGTCCTGGCAGATTATCGACCCGTTCGTGGAGTCCTGGCAGACATCGCTTAAGTCACAACTGTACCCGTACGAGAAGGGCACGCACGGACCTGCTGCAGCTGGTGAGTTCCTGGGTACAGCCCGGAACTGGCACCACCACGGGTCAGATCAAAAATGAGCGAGACGGGTGTGCCAGACCCACCGGACGTCGAATCGATCGACCCGCAGTTGATGACCGCATCTGAGTTGCAATCGCAACTCGAGCAGCTGTTCAACTGGTTGCAGCTTGTGGAGGCGCAGTCAGAGGACGACGCAACTACAGGATTCGATGACTCCGCGGTCCAGACTGTGCGAGACGCAGCAAATGCGCTGCTTCGGGAGCGTCGAGAGCGGCACGCTGACGAGCAGGCTCCACGCGGAGGCTAGACCCGGTTGAGTTCTCCGAAGGCTGACAGGATGCAGCTTCGCGTGACTGTGCCGACGAGCTTACGGTCCTTCACTACCGGGACCCAGTCGACCCGGCGGGAGATCATGCGCCTTGCGACGGAAAAGGCGGACTCGTGAGGTGCCACCGTCATTCGTGGGTGGGACGCCAGTTGGCCAGCCGTCGATGGGCCATCGAAGATCAGGCTGTCGGCGTTAATCACACCGCGCAGCGTGTGGTCTGATTCGATCACAGGAACTGGATCACCATCGTTGTCACGGGCGATCTTCTTGACGGCTGAGATCGGCTGATCAGCGTAAGCGGCTGGCACCGCGGTCCGCATGATCTGCTCGACATCACTCAGGAACTGAACCGCTTCTGTCATTGGCTACCCCGTAAGCATGAGCCGCCTCGACTGCGAAAACAACGCAACACTGAATCGCTGCATCCGCGTCCCGAGGCTCGAAGAGAGGCGTCAGCCTATGCAGTTCACTGAGTGGAAGCGCTGCCATTTGGCTGATCCGCACGAGCCCAAAGGAGATCGGAACCCTTGTCCCATTGGCTCACTGGCTCTGTGGCGCAGTCAATGAGTTCAGCCCAGGGAGCGTGTGTAGAGGCCCTGCTGCCGGGCCGCCGCTTTCCTGAGGATGGCACCGTTCTCCGGCCGGGGTCGGTATGTCGCAGCAACTTCCGGGCGCAGGTCGAAGATCGATTCGATCGCGCCGAGTGCCTCCAGGGCCAGTATGGCGGCACCGCGACTTGTGCCCTGCTCTTCGGCGTTAACCACAACTGGAGCGTCCAGAGCATCCGCCATGGTCTGGAGCCACCACTTCGAGTTTCTGATGCCGCCCCCGGACGCGACGAAGACCATGTCCTCGGACCGCTCAGGCAACAGGAGTTCGGCAACAAGGGCGAACCGGAGGCTGACCGCCTCCATCATCGCCTGCACGATGTCCAGTGCCGATGTAGATGTTCGCAGGCCTTCGAAGACCCCGGTCGCCTGCGTCGACCAGCCAGTCGCCCGCTCTCCAGCCAGGAACGGCAGCACCGTCAATCCGTGGGAATCTGCTGACCGTTCCATCAGCGCCGAATCGAGTTGTTCCAGTGGTGGCAACCTCAACGTGTCCTGCGCCCACTCGACTAGCAGGCCGCCCTCGCTGAAGGCGCCGCCCATCAGAGTTGCGTCGGTACCGAGCCTGTACGCCCATAGACCCGTTGGAACCTCAGGACTTGACCCTTGAATGAGCACGCGCATAGCGCTGGTGGTCCCAACTGTGAGCGCCACTCTCGAAGGACTGGTGCAGCCCGTACCGACGTTGACCGCGGCTCCATCTCCCACGACTGGAAAGAATGGGACACTGACCAGCTCAGGCCAGCGCTTCCCGAACTCTGGACAGAGGCCGGTTCTTGGGTCGCTATACGAGGTCAACCGCGGCAATTGCGCTGGGTCGAGCCTGAGGTGAGCGAGCAGCTCCTGGTCCCACTCCAGCGAGTGACGGTTTAGTAGTCCACTCCAGGATGAGATCGAGTAGCTGGCGGCAACGTCAGGGTCGTTGAACCATCTCCAGTGAAGATAGGTTGAAACGTCGAGCCACTTTGCGACTTGATCGAACGTCTTCTCATCGGTTCTCTTCAACCAGCGAATTCGGCCGGGCACGTACGAAGTGTGCTGCATGGCGCCCGTTCGCTGATGAACTTCATGCTCATCCAGCTCCGACCTGAGCAGGTCCACGTCTTGCGCCGGCCTCGTGTCGGCGTAGGTGTAGACAGGTGTGATCGGTGTTCCATCCGCGTTGACGCCTAGGATTGTTGATGCCATCGAATCCATTGCAACGGCATCGATGGTCAGGCTGCGTTCCCGGGCAGCAACTAACACTTGATCTATGGCCGACTCGACGGCAGAAGCGATACGTTCTGCCGGTTCCTCGACCGTTCCGTCACTCTCCACGATCTGCTCGTGTGAGACCGAAACATGCGTGCTTTTGACCGAACTTGCAGCCCCGTCGTAGAGACCGGCCTTAACGGACGAGGTGCCGATATCGATCGCAAGAACGATGGGTCGAACAGGGTCTGTCATAGCAAGCTGGCGATAGCTGATCAGGAGATAGTAGGCAGGTATATCGTCGGGTAGCGCAGTATGTCATGGTGCCGCTGGAGTGCGAGCATTAGGTCTCAAGATGCGCTTCACAGCGTGAGGTTGCAGAGGAATCTCGAGTCAGTCGACCCGACAGGCATGTCCAACATACAGCCACTCCCATTCAAGCGCGGTCCGATGCTCAACTACGTTGACTCGGTCGACGAGCCATTCGATGTTGCGATCATCGGTGGCGGCGCAACCGGTGTTTACGTTGCTCTGGACGCGGCATCCAGGGGCTTGCGGACCG
The DNA here is from genome assembly GCA_028285005.1 of Dehalococcoidia bacterium. Taxonomy (GTDB): domain Bacteria; phylum Chloroflexota; class Dehalococcoidia; order Lucifugimonadales; family Lucifugimonadaceae; genus JAJCYX01. The sequence goes on from JANQQP010000019.1 coordinate 67,230, forward strand.
TGCTTTTAGAGCGTGGCGATTTCGCATCCGGCACTTCTAGCAAGAGCACGAAGCTGATCCATGGCGGCATTAGATACATGCAGCAGGGCCGTCTGAGGCTGGTACGCGAGTCGCTTAGAGAGCGTCGATTCCTTTTCGACAACGCTCCACATCTTGTTAAGCCGCTACCCATCGTCGTGCCTGCCTACTCTCGTTGGCAACAGCTCAAATACACGGCGGGCGTGAAAGGTTACGCCGCCATGTCGAAGGGCTTCGGACTGGGATCGACTGGCCGCCTCAATGATGAAGATACGATCGCCGCTGTGCCGGGAATTCAGCAGGCGAAGTTGCGAGGCGGGATCAAGTATCTGGATGGCCAGACAGACGATGCACGTTTGGCCCTGGCGATAGCTCGGACAGCAGCGTCACACGGTGCGGCTCTACTGAATTACGTCAGAGTGCAGTCGCTAGTGACAAGCGGCGGAAAGATCTCCGGCGTCGAAGCCGAAGACGTGCTCACGGGCGATTCGGTGACGATCGCAGCTCGAGTGGTCATCAACGCTACTGGCGTCCACACCGACGAGACCTTGAGCACTGATCCTGATGGCAGTTCGGGTCTGATGCGTTGGAGTCGCGGCACTCACATCGTGCTGGACAGATCTGTGCTCGGGGGAAGCTGCGGCTTTGTCATCCCAAAGACGAGCGACGGCCGGGTAGTTTATGCGCTGCCGTGGCTCGGCAAAACACTGGTGGGAACGACTGATGTTTCAGTCGCCGGACCCGACGCAGATCCAATAGCGCCTGCTGAAGATGTGGAGTTCCTAACCGACGAGATAAGCCACTACCTGCCAGCGGCGAGAGATACGGAGGTCCTTTCCGCGTTCACCGGGATCCGCCCCCTGGTTTCAGAGAACGCTTCGTCATCCACTTCCAGCCTGGCGCGCTCGCATCGGATCCTGGTCTCCCGGTCAGGCCTCGTTTCAATAACCGGAGGCAAGTGGACCACGGCGCGGTTAATGGCGGAACAGACCGTCTCGCGTGCTGTCGAAGTCGCCGGATTAGGAGAGTCTCGTTCGGCCACCGCGTTCATCAAGATAGACGGCTTTGACTCGGACGCGGCCGCTGACAAGACTGTCGAATCTGCAGTCGATGACCCTGATTCTCTCTACGGCATTCACTCCACAGCGATCACTGAATTAGAGAAGCGGTCGCCCGACCTGGCACAGCCGATCAGCGACCGGCTTCCGTATCGGCTCTCACACGCGGTCTATGCAGTTCGAGAAGAGATGGCGGAGACGCTGGAGGATGTGCTCGCTCGACGTACCAGAAGCCTGTTCCTGGACGCAGATGCAGCGGGAGCTGCGGCGAGTAGAGTCGTCGAAGCGATCCGTGAGCATTGCCAGGTGGATGCAGACTGGGGTCAAGCCGAACTCGATGACATCGACCGGTTCACCGCGCAGTTCAGCTATCGCAGCGGCGCCTAACGCGTAGTTGTCAGGTTTGGCAGCGAGGACAGAAGTACGAGGTTCTGCCTCCGATCTTCCTGGTCTGCAGCGGTGTCTTGCAGTCGGGGCAAGTTGAGCCTTTCTTGCGCTGCAGTCTCATTCGGTCGTCGTAAGCATCGATTATGAACGGTCTGCCGCGCTCATCGGGATGGTCGACTATGTATCGCAGCGACTGGAGGAGGCTGGTCTTCACTGCAGCATGCAGATCTTTGAGCCGTTCGACCGATATTTGATCAGCACGCCGAGCCGGACGAATGCCGGCACGGTGTAAGGCCTCATCTGCGTAGATGTTACCAACGCCTGCTAGAACGGACTGGTCCATCAGCACCGCCTTGATGGGAGAGCGTCTCTTCTTAACTCTGCAGACAAACTCATCCGCTGTGAGAGCGGCATCAAGTGCGTCTGGACCCAGCCCACTCAGCAGGCCAGTTTCGGATTCTTCATACCTGACACCGGCCCACCGACGGGGGTCGTCAAGCTCGATGCGTCTCTCATCGTCAAGATAGAGCGTGACGCGGGCGTACTTGAGCGGCCCATCTGCTGGATACATCACGGCAAGCCGGCCGGTCATTCCCATGTGCATCCAAAGAACACCTCGATCAAGACGAGCGATCAGGTTCTTGCCAGTGCGCCTGAAGCCCTCAAGTCTTCGACCGCGGACCTGTGACAGCCCACCCATACCGTCTTCGGAATTATCGATGCCCGGCCAGTCAGCACTGACATCAACGACGGTTCGGCCGATGATGTCTTGATCAACAAGGTACAGCCGCAGGGATTCAACTTCCGGAAGTTCGGGCATCTACACCCTCACTCCATGTCGCCCCATCGCACGCCGGTCTTAGTCTCCACGTTGAGCGGCACATCCAGTTCCATGGCGGCCGGCATCAACTCGACGACCATCGCCTGAAGCTCCATCAGCTCGCCAGGTGCCGCCTCGAATATCAGCTCGTCATGAACCTGTATGAGCATGCGCGATTTCATGCTCTCGGCCGCGATCGCACGGTCCAGGTCGATCATGGCGATCTTCACGATGTCAGCAGCAGTGCCCTGGATCGGCATGTTGACAGCTACGCGTTCGGCGGCCGAGCGGTGCATGCCGTTCCTGGACGTGATCTCAGGCAGATACCTCCGTCGACCGTTAATCGTCTCCGAGTATCCGCGCTCCCTTGCCAACTCTTTCGTGCCGTCTATGTACTCTCGAAGCCCGGGATACTTGCCGAAGTAGAGGTCTATGAACTCCTGACCCTGTTGACGCGTTAGATCGGTCTGCCTTGCGACTCCGTGTGGGCCAAGCCCGTAGATGACGCCGAAGTTGAGAATCTTGGCGATTCGGCGCTGGTCCGGGGTGACGTCTTCGTCGCCGTACATCGCCTTCGCGGTTGCGTTGTGGATGTCTTCGCCCTGGCGGAACGCTTCGAGCAGTCCTGGCTCTTTTGAAAGATGGGCGAGAATCCTGAGTTCGATCTGGGAGTAGTCAGCTGCGAGTAGCATCCATCCGTTGTCGGTGTCTGTGGTGAATGCAGACCTGACTCGCCGTCCAAGTTCGGTGCGTACCGGGATGTTCTGCACATTCGGGTCCGTGCTGGAAAGCCGCCCGGTGGCAGAGCCGACCTGGTTGAAGCTTGTGTGCACCCTGTGAGTACGCGGGTTCACCAGTAGCGGAAGAGCGTCAACGTAGGTGGACTTCAGCTTGGTGAGTTCGCGGTACTTAACGACCGCCGAGGCAAGCTCATAGACGCGGTCATCGAGATTAGGAGTCTCCATGATCCCTTCGAGCGCGTTGGCGTCCATTGACCAACCGGTTTTCGTGCGGCGTGTCTTGGGAGCGCCAAACTCGTCGATCAGTATCGCCGCCACCTGCTGGTTGGCGTTGAGATTGAGCTCCCTGCCGCCGAGAACGGCTGAGGCCGCCTGCTTGATGTTCTCAAGCTCAGACCCGAGCTCTTCGGACATCTCGGCCAGCATGCCGGTGTCCACTTCGAAGCCATTGCGCTGCATCGATACGATCACCGGCAGCAGCGGTATTTCGATGTCGTTGTTGACGGAGTTAGCGCCGTGCTTCTCGAGTTGAGGCTCGAAGAACTCCCTGAGCCGCCATGCAATGTCGGCATCAGCGCTGGCGTACGGAGCAGCGCGTTCAATCGGCACCTCTGCCATGGTTATCTGTTTGCGACCAGTCCCGATCAGATCGGTGATCGGCATCATCTCGATGTGAAAGCAATCAACAGAGAGTTGCTTTAGGCCGATACCACGGCGGCCGCACAGCGCAGCCGCGATCATCGAGTCAAAGTCGACACCCTGTGGTGTGATTCCGACTTCGTGCAACACCATCATGTCGTAATTGGCGTTGTGGGCCGTTTTGGGGATCTTCGGGTCTTCGAATAGAGGTCGGAGCGTTGAGAGCGCTTTTTCGAATGGGATCTGTTCACCTTCGTCGTGGCCCACCGGCACGTACCAGGCGAGAGCAGCTTCGTTCGAGAAGGAGAGACCAACCAGGGACGCTCGCATTGGATCGGTCCCGGTGGTTTCGGTGTCGAATGCGAATCCTCGGTCAGTCGAGAGGGTCTTCACCATCTCTTTCAACTCATCGAGGTCAATCACAGTCCTGTAGTCGACCTCTTCGCCCGCTGGAGATGGGGTTGCTGAAGCATCTCCCGAAGAGGCGCCATTCGTGCTTACCGTCGCACCCAATCCAAGCTGAGCGCCGTCTGCAGGAGGACCCCAGGGATCATCGGTAGATGGGTCGGGAATCTGGCGGAGGACAGTGCGGAACTCAAGACTGCCGAGTACTTCAATCACTTCAGACCGGTCGTAGGTAGCGAACTCAGCATCGTTGAGATCGAATTCGATCGGCACGTCTCTGACGATGGTCGTAAGTTTCAGACCGTCGAATGCCACCTGCCGGTTCTCTTCAAGCCGCGTCTGGACGCTCTTGGCTCCACGCAGCTCGTCCTTGGGTATCTCTGCAACGCCTTCGATATTCGCGTAGACATCTTCCAGATGGCCGAACTTCCTCAGCACAGTCCGCGCGGCCTTCGGCCCGACCTTTGGCACGCCGGGAATATTGTCGGAAGGGTCTCCTTCAAGTGCCTTGATCTCAGCGACGTACTCGGGACCCAGTCCGTCGTAGCGTTCTGCGACTGCCTCCCTGTCGTAGACTCTGACGTCTCCGAAGCCCGAGTACATAAGTAGGCGGGTGTTGTCGGATACGAGCTGGAGTTGGTCCGCGTCTCCGGTCAAGATGAGGCAATCGGCTCCTTCTTCCTCGGCGACTCGCGTAATAGTCCCGACGAGGTCATCCGCTTCGAAGCCGTCCTTCTTGTAGACGGGAATGCCGAAAGCGGCGCAGATGTTCTCGACCATCGGAATCTGTTCGTGCAGTTCGGGGTCCGTTGGCGGCCGCTGCGCCTTGTACTGCTCGAACATCTCGTCCCTGAACGTAGGGGCGCTGGTGTCGAAGGTAAGCACCACATGGGTGGGCTTCTGCTCGCGCAGGGTCCGCAGGAACGTCGTCAGCCAACCGTACGCCCCGCGCGTGTCCTGACCAGAGGACGTGCTCAGGCGCTCCGGGATCGCGAACCAGGCCCGGAAGACCATTGAGTGGCCATCCATCACAAGCAGCAGGGGCTTCTGTTTTGACTTCGAAGGCATGGTTCTCACCGCCTACTTTCGCAATCGGTAACTGAGTTCGCCGGATTATAGCTGGCAATTGAACGGTTAACTGCGAGGTTGACAATATACCTATCCGACCTATATATTGGTTGGCGAGGTATTCATGGTAGTTCAATCCGGCCAGATGACTGAAACCAGCTACTGGCAATCGCTGAACAGGAAGAGTCTTCTCAGGTTCTTCCTGTTTTCCGCTCTCGCCGAACGGCCAATGCACGGCTACGAACTGGCCGATGCGGTGTCTGTTTGCTGCGACGGTGTGAGGCCAACGGACGCCATGATCTACCCGACGCTGAAAGAGCTGGAGAAAAACGGCTACATAGTCTGTGAAACCGAACTGATCGGAGAGCGGCGACGGCGAGTATGCTCGCTAACGGAGAAGGGACGCACAGCGTTCCGTTCCGCTGCGCGTGCATGGACGCAGGCGTTGCCTCAGATCCAGTCGGCGATTCACTCAGCCGGTGTGCCGGAATGTTGTGACGATTGCGGGAATACACAAGAGCTTGAATTGGAAGGGTTGGCGAAATGAAGCAGCTAGACGAGGTTCAGATCAGTCAACTAGACGCAGGCGGATGTGGCGGCGGTAGCTGTGGATGCGGTAGCGACGGTGTTGAGCTGAAATCGACCAACCTGAACGACGCGATCCAGGAGCGCTACAGCCAGGTTGCCCAACGTGGCGCGAGCACTGATGTTATCGACACTTCGTGCTGCAGCAACGCGTCATCTCTCTACTCCGAATCCAGCCTCGAGACGGTCACACCACAGGCAGCTGGAGCTTCTGCCGGTTGCGGTAATCCAGTTGGAATCGCAGACGTCAATGAAGGCGAGACCGTGCTGGACCTCGGCAGCGGTGGCGGCATCGACTGCTTCCTGGCGGCGAATGCGACCGGTCCCGAAGGACACGTCTACGGCGTGGACATGACGCCTGAGATGCTGAAGCTTGCCCGGTCCAATGCGGAGAAGCTCGATGCCCAGAACGTGACCTTCCTTCTCGGCAAAATCGAGGCTGTGCCGCTGCCAGATGCGACGGCTGATCTGATCATTTCGAACTGCGTGATCGCCCTGGCGCCTGATAAGCGCATGGTGTTCGATGAGATCTATCGATTGCTGAAGCCCGGTGGCCGACTCGTGGTTTCGGACATCGTGTCCACGGTCGAATTGCCAGAGGAGGCACGCCAGGACACGGCCGAATGGGTGTCATGCATAGGTGGCGCAGATCTATTGTCTCGCTACCTGGACCGCATCAATGACACCGGCTTCGAAAACACAGAGCTCCTCACCGACACACCGCTCAACTCAGAGGCCGACGATCCGTGGAGAGCGTCACTGCGAAGCGTGACGGTGAGAGCATTCAAGCCCGAATAGTCGACGGGTTGCAGCTATTCAACTGGCGGCTTCCACGCGGTTACGTAGGACATTGGTCCGCCGCGCAGGAGCCGCCAGGACGTGTCCGGGTGCAACGGAGTGCTGAGAGAGACGGCTTTCATGCCGGACTTCAGCACTGCGCGTCGGGCGTGGTACATCCGGATGTGAAGTGCAGAATCGTTTCTGGTTTCTGGTATCGGGCGGTGCGCCCAGCCTCTCAGCCAGTCTCGGCCTGGGAGCAAAAATGGGAACCTGCTTATCCTGCCGAACCACAGCATTGCCACTCCACCGGGTCTGAGCACTCGTTCTATCTCAATAACGAGCTTCCTAAACGAGTCCAAGTCCGGGAATCTAAGCACGCCGTGTAGTGAGTAGATGAAATCGACTGAAGCTTCCTCGAACGGGAGCGAATGGTCCGCTTCGGTCGAGGCAAGCTCTATACGTGAAGCATCGCAGGGCTGTGATCGATTCAGCACGCTGGCGTCACTGGCGTCATCGGTGCTGTCTGTGGCCACGCCGGTAACTCGGCCGAAGTAGCTCGCTGCGGGACAAAGCAATCGACCGTCGCCATAACCAAGTTCGACCGCGTGGCAGTTCGAGGGATCGGGGATCAGCCTCTCAATAGTCGGCGTAATGATCCGGGCCGAAAACTCCCAGAACGCGGCGTAACTTTCAGGTTGCATCTTCGTGCATCTTCGTATTGTGGGCTAGCCCGGGTTATCACGGCCGCAGCATTCGCTACCAGACGCTGTATCCGCCATCGACGGGGACAGCCGTGCCGGTGACGAAGTCCGATGCGCTACTCGCGAAGAAGACAGCGGTGCCACCAAGGTCTGCCGGCTCTCCCCATCGACCTGCTGGCGTGCGGCCCACGATCATGGCGTAGCGGTCCGGAAACGCTTCCTTGAACTGATTGGTCATCTCGGTGACGATCCATCCGGGGAGGATAGCGTTCACCTGGACGTTGTCCTTCGCCCACGCCACCGCGCAGCTCTTGGTGTACTGAACGACTCCGCCTTTACTGGCTGCGTAGGCCGGTGCGTAGGCGGTGCCAAAGATCGACATCATCGAACCGATGTTGATGATCTTTCCTCGGCCTCGTTGCTTCATATAGGGAAAGGCCATCGAGGTCGCGGTGTGAATGCTGGTCAGGTTAGCGTCGATCACGTACTGCCAGTCTTCAGCGGAGAGCAGGTGCGGCTCGTCGGCCCTGCGGTTCACACCGGCGTTGTTGACAAGGATGTCGAGGCCATCGAGCTGCGATGCAATCTGCTTGAACGTGTCTTCAACCGCCTGGCGATCCGTGACGTCACATTGGAGCGCCATCACTTTGTCGGGTGAAGTGAGCGACTCCAGTTCATTCACGGCAGAGTGGAGTTTCGATTCGTTTCTCCCGATGACCGCCACGGAGGCACCATGATTGACGAAGGCCTTCGCCATACCGAGGCCGATTCCTCCATTGCCGCCGGTCACACAGGCTACTCTCCCGGTGAGATCGAACATACTGTCTTCGGTCATCGCTAGCTCCGTTGCAAACACCTGCTTAATTGAACTCTTAGCGCCCAGACTCGCCGGATTATCTCAGACTCTCCTCTGGTTCCTCGGTTGTCGCTTAGAATGCTTCGGTTTCGACGCCATCAATCCGGTTTGACTCCCGACCAACCAACAGGACGCAATATGCAACTCCCGATCGCATCCGGCATGCCCGAAGCTCTGAGCGGCATGAAAGTGCTGGACTGCAGCCAGATTCTCGCCGGCCCGTTCTGCAGCATGCTGCTGGCTGACATGGGCGCTGACGTTGTCAAAATCGAGAAGCCGACGGGTGGTGATGACACAAGGAGGATGGGGCCTCCGTTCGTAGGTGGAGAGTCAGCCGCATTTCTCGCAATGAACCGCAACAAGCGGAGCGCTGTGCTCAACTTCAAGGAGCCTGCGGGTGTCGAGGCGATGAAGCGGCTCGTCAAAGATGCGGACGTGGTGATCGAGAACTACAGATCAGGAGTGATGGAGCGGCTGGGACTCGGCTATGACACGCTTTCGGAGATCAATCCGCAGCTGATCTACTGCTCGATTTCCGGCTTCGGCCGCACTGGTCCGTACGCCAAACGTGCTGGCTTCGACCTCGTCGCTCAGGGCATGAGCGGTCTGATGAGCTTCACTGGCGTACCCGGTTCGCCGCCGGTGAAGGTCGGCGTGCCGATGGCCGACATGAACGCGGGGATGTTCGCGACTTACGGGATCCTGACTGCGTATATCAACCGACTCAAGTCAGGCAAAGGACAGTACCTGGAGGTCTCACTGGTCGAGGCTGCACTCGCCTACACCGTGTGGGAGTCGAGCAGCTTCTTCGCGACCGGGACCGTGCCGGGGCCCCTGGGCTCAGCGCACCGGCTCTCTGCCCCTTATCAGGCGCTCAAGACCAGCGATGGCTTCATTAACATCGGTGCTCCCAATCAGTCGAACTTTGAACGCCTCTGCCGGGCCATCGGACGCGATGAACTTATCGAGCGTGAGGAGTACAAGGACAACGCCAGCCGACTCGAACATCGTGAGCAGCTTGAAGCCGACCTTGAGGAGACGATGACACAGCACACCCGTGCGCACTGGCTCGAGGTGTTCGAAAAGGACGGAGTGCCGGCGGGGCCAATACTCGATATGGGTGAGGTGTGGTCCGACCCTCAGATACACGATCGAGACATGGACGCAACCGTCGAGCACCCGACCGCTGGAACTGTCCACAACATCGGCCTGGCGGCCAAGCTGTATGGAACACCCGGCAAGATCTATGGTCCCGCGCCGCTGCTTGGCGAGCACACGACCGAAGTCCTGCAAGAGGCCGGTTTCAGCAGCGAAGAGATTGAGCAGATGGCTGCTTCCGGGGCGGCGGGCGCCCCGTAGCTTCGAAGCTTCACCGTCGGCGTCTGCGGCCTCCCTGCAGCGCTTTGCGTTTTCTGCCAGCGCGCCACGACATGAAGATGAGCGCGCCGATGATGAGACCAATGCCACCGAAGATGGCGATCTCATCGAATCCGGATATGCCGGCACCGTGAAGCAGCACGGCGGGAAGCACGCCGAGCGAAACGATGCCGTAGCTGTCGTCGCGATCTCGGCGGATAGCCGACACCCTACCCAGTCCGAGCAGATCTCGCATTTTGCTTGACGCCTTCAATTCATGCCTTCCGTCTTACGGCTATCAAACCGAACGCGCCAACCCCGGATCCGACCAGACCGACCACGAGACCAATGATTCCGATGATCAGAGCAGTTGAAGCTGCCGCGTCGGCATCATCCGCCTGCTGTCCCGCAGAGGCGAGGTCAGCCTGAACACCTTCCAACGCGCTCTGCAACTCCCTGGTCTCTCTCAATTCGATCGGGAACTGGACGCTTCTCGACGGTATCACCTCGTCAAATGTGTTGGGCCCCGATGTGAAGGACTCATCGAATGGCGCGCCGTCGATCTCGCCAAAGTACCTGAATGTGTATGCGCCGGGCGCTGTTGGCACAAAGTCAGCAAGGTATGCGCCCGGATCCTCGACCAAGGGCCTGAGGTCCATCACCCGCTGTTCACCAGTCGCGACGTGAGTCACCTCCACCTGGAGTGTGGCGGAAGCGCCCAGCACCGGCTCGCTCGCGGCATGACCCGCGCCACCTTCATGTGAGTGTCCCTCTCCTTCATCATGCGCCCCGCTAACCACAGTCATGATCGTGTCTGATGAGGCATTCATGAACATCACGGTGGAACCGGGCTGCACCGATAGCTCGGAGGGCGAGAAGGTCTTATCGAACTCGACCATCACGGTGCCGGTGTCCGCTGCGTCGTGCAGAACGCTGACAGTACCGCTCTCACCCGTGAGGTGGTCATGGAACTGTATCTCCAGGTCCGCCAGCTCATCGCCGAACTCGTACATGAAACTTCCGCCAGGCTCGACAGTGCCTGACGAGAAGAGAGCTCCATGGTCGAGGATATCTATGCCGGGCTTTGTGATCTTGACGAAGGCCCCGTTCGGCTGCGCTTCGAATGCCGGCTCGTTGAAGAACCCGACCTCTATTTCGATCTGGCCGACTTCACGGTCTTCATGCGCGCTTGCAACGATGGGTTGAGCCACTATCGCAATAGCGATGGCCAACAGCGGAATCAATAGTCGTAGTCTGAACATGCGAAACTCCAAAGCACCTTGAGAACCTCGCCTGGTAGGCAAGCCAATCAATAGAAAAATAAGGGCTCAGGAAACTCGTGGCGGCTGCCCCGGTACTGCGGTAACAGGGGCTGAGTAGAGCGGCTCTTCTGCGGCTGCATATTCATTGGTGACGAGGCGCACCAAGTCGGTCGATAGCGCACCGGCGTGAACGTGCACTGTGTGGGAAGCTGAGTCCGCTGTGTGTCCGCCCAGGTTCACGACACCGGACTCGACCCCGTGATCGTGTTCGTTGCTGTGGCTATGATGAGCGGCCGCTTCATGGGTGAGAAAGATGTGCGAATGCGTCGGCGACGCGCCTGCCGAGTCCAGTGAAATCGAGGGGGCGACGACCATCGCAAACAGAGATATCACCGCCAGAACGCTGGCGATCATGTACAAGCGAGACGGTTGGATCCGGAAATCAGGTGTGTCCAAGCGGCATTAGTCCCAGGTAACCGACGTATCAATAATGATACGCCGACCTGCATAGCCTGGACTCGGTATTAACCGACTCTCCGATCGAGTAATGCCGCTCTAGTACTGGCCTTCTTGCGCCGGCCTGTAAGCGGTCTGCAATGTGCGCAGGTCGAACTCCTGGGGCCGTTCGCCCATCGCGTACTCGTACAGCGCGGCCTTGAATATCCCCTCGAGCGCCTGAACCACCGCAAGAGCGATCGATCCGGTGATCAATCCAACCACTACTCCAGCAATCGGAATCACGAGGCCGATCAGGAAAGCCGGAATGATCGCTATGACAACGGCGATCAGATAGACGATGAAGAACCCGAAGTTGGCTGTAATCTGCCGGCCCCAGGTCTTTCTTACCAGACCGCTCGATCTCCTGATGGCACCGAATGGTCCAACGTTCTCGGACACCAGGATTGGCACCACGAAGAAAGTAAGGAACTCCCAGACGCCTCCGACGATCTCTAACGCTATGCGCCCGAACGCGTTTCTCTGGTTCGCTTTTGCGATCTGCAGGATGAGACTCACACTCGCGGAGATAATCGCCCATCCGAGAATGGTGTGGATATGCGCCATAGCGTGGTTTAGTCCTGACCGTACGTTCGGATCTCCTCCACGCAATCGTTCCAATGCAGCCGAAACGAGCGCGGCGTTGAAGAAGATGACGACGAAGTAGACCAGGATGAAAGCTGCGACGATGAGCACGACATCGCCGCCCTGGATGGCTTCAGTCGCCGCCTCACCGGCCTCACTCGTGGTTCCTTCGGACAGTCGGTCTACCGCGCCTGTAGCGTTCCCAATGGCGAAAAACAGCCCGATTACGATTGCGACGCCGATGGCGGAGAAGATTGGGAACCAGAGCAGCTCCCGGTCTTTCTGGAGCACTCCCCAGCTCGTCTTCATCAGTTCGAACGTGTGTCCGATCGTCTGGAACATTTCGCTCTCTTTCGTACCTGGCTGTGTCAGCAGATAATCGCACGCACGTTATTGGCTACTTGAGACTCGACAATACTACAGGCGCGTGATCGAGGTCACATACATGGACAGGATCAACGTTGGATTCATTGGTGCCGGACGGATATCAACGCTCCACGCATTGGCATACGAGGAAAATCCCACCGGGGCGCTCATTGCAGTCGCTGACCGCGACAAAGACCTGGCAGCTCGACAGGCAACAACCTGGGGCGCCGAAGCTGTATACGACGATTACAGGGAGTTATTGGCGTCCAGCGATGTTGATGCGGTAGAGATTCTGCTGCCGCACCACATGCATCTACCGGTGACTCTGGCGACGCTGGAAGCGGGAAAGCATGTGTCGTTGCAGAAGCCAATGTGCCTGGACATGGATGAGGCGCGTCAGATCATCGATGCGGCCGAACGGAGCGACGTTACGTTCCGGATGGTCGAGAACTACAGGACCTACGAGCCCTACGAGCGGGCGAAGGCGATGTTGGACGCCGGCGAGATTGGCGATCCGATGGGGATGCGGGTCAAGACTGTCCATGGCCGAGGCGTTGGAGGGTGGGAGATTCCTGATTCAGCAGCGGCCTGGCGTGCTGACAGTTCGCAGTCAGGTGGTTTTAACGCACTCCACGACTACGGCGCGCATATCACCTCGATCATCCCCTTCTTCCTGGGCGAAGTCGAGAAAGTGCATGCAATGGCGGACCTCTCAGACGGCAGTGACTGCTTCACCGGCTCCCGCTCAGTCATCACCTGGAAGCACTCGAATCATGAGGTCTTCGGCACCTGGGATATGAACGAGTCGGACGAGTTTGTCATTCCAACCGATTATTACCCTGTCGATGAGTGGGTGGAGATCACCGGCACCCGAGGCGTACTCTGGATGACGCGTTGCACCGCTCGAATGACAGACCTGCCGCCCTTGATGATGTTCAGGGATGGTCGTACTCAATCGTTCGAGGACATGGAGACAGACTGGGGTGACAGCTTCCGCAGGGCCGGACACGAGTTCACGCAAGGAATCGTTAACGGCTCGCAGCCGCAACTCGACGCCCGGGAGGCCGCTCACACGCTCGCGATCAGCCTGGCAGCAGCGAAGAGTGCGGTCGAACATCGAGAGGTCGCCATCGACGAACTGTGATTAGCACAGGCGTCGATGCAGGGCTGACTAGCTCAGCGCGATCTCATCTCGTTCGCTCGTCCTGATCCGGTAAACCTCTGCCACTTCTCGCACGAAAATCTTGCCGTCTCCCACACTGCCGGTTCGCGCTGCCCCAATGATCGCTTCGATGGCGGTTTCGGCGAGATCATCAGGAACGACCACGTCGATTCTTGTCTTCGGCACATACTCAACCCGGTACTCGATTCCGCGATAGGTGTCCTTCGAGCCACCCTGCGAACCGAAGCCACGGGCGTCGGTGACGGTCATGCCGTGCACTCCCGCTGACGAGAGTGCGTCGCGCACAGGGCCGAGCCGGATCGGTTGGATAACTGCGGTGATCTCTTTCATAGGTCTAGCTCCTGCTCCGCACTCATTTTGACCTGCTGAATGGCTGGACGGCGATGCTTTCTCCAGATTAGGCCATTACAACTGAGTCGCGTCGACGCAGTGTGACGTTCGTATGAGGCAGTGATCTCAAGGGCCTGCCCACAGCGTCAGTCTAGCGAGACGTTATCGATCAGTCGTGCTTTACCTAGCCGTGCAGCGAGTGACAACAATGCACCTTTTTCAGCATCGCCGGTCACCTCTTCCATGGATTGTGGATCAGCGACACTTACGTAGTCTGTGCGCAGAATCGGCTCCTGGCCGAGCAGGTCCGAGATGAGCGCTCGAATTGCATCGGCACTTCGGTCGCCAGATCGCCATAGACTTCGCCCCGACTGCAGAGCCTCGAAAAGCCGAGGAGCAACCGATCGCTCGTGCTCTGTGAGATATCGGTTGCGACTACTAATAGCTAAACCGTCGGGTTCCCGAACGGTTTCGATGCGTTCGATCTTGATCCCGAACATCAGGTCGCGGTTCAGATTCTCGATTATCCGCAACTGCTGAGCATCTTTCTCTCCGAACGTTGCGATGTCCGGCCGAATGATGCTGAACAACTTAGCGACCACGGTCGCGACTCCGATGAAATGTCCCGGCCGATGCGCACCCTCCAGGACGGTAGCTATTCGGCCAGGGTTGACTTCAGTGCGGTCGCTGGCGGGATACATCTCCGAATCAGGCGGAGCGAAGACAACTTCAGTGCCGTACTCCTCAAACATCGCCAGGTCGCTTGCTCTGTCGTGAGGATAGGACGCCAGGTCTTCGCCTTCTGAAAACTGGGTCGGGTTCAGGAACAGCGAGCCGACCATGATGTCCGAAATCTCACGAGCGCGTTTCAGATGCGCCTCGTGCCCCGCGTGCATGCCGCCAAGCGTCGCGACCAGTGCGACGTTGCCTGTCAGGTCGCGCCTGTACTCCCGCATCTCGCGAACTGTCTCGACTACGCGCATTTGTTGTCAGCCTAGTCGCCGGTGCCGTAGGGACCAGACAGCGATGTGGCCTCGTCCGAATCCTGGGCAGGCTGCCGGTCAACGTGGAATGACTGAGCGGCGGTCGGGAATGCTCCGGTCTTCACGTCTGCGGCGTAGTGTTCGAGCGCGTCACGAGCGGTTTCGCCCAGTTTGGCGTAGTTACCCGCGTGCTTGGGTTTGAAGCCGAGACTCATACCGAGCATGTCGTACAGGACCTGGACCTGACCGTCGGTGTGGAGGCCTGCGCCGATGCCGATGGTCGGGATGTCGAGTTTCTCGGTGATCTCTGCGGCCAGTTCGGCCGGGATCAACTCGAGCACGATGGCAAACGCCCCGGCTTCCTGAATCGCGAGCGCGTCTTCTACCAGTTCATCGGCCGAGCGGTCTGTCTTGCCCTGAACTCGGTATCCGCCAAGCTTGTGCACCGATTGCGGAGTCAAACCGATGTGTCCCATGACGGCAACTCCGGCGTCCGTCAGTCGCCTGATGATCGGCGCTACGGGCTTGCCGCCCTCAAGCTTGACCGCTTGTGCTCCGCCCTCTTGCAGCAGTCGTCCAGCATTGCGCAATGCTGTTTCGGCGTCGACCTGGTAGCTCATGAACGGCATGTCCACGACTACCAGTGGAACCTCCGTGCCGCGCACCACGGCCGCCGAGTGACGGACCATGTCTTCTACGGTCACGGGAATTGTCGAATCGAATCCGAGTACAACGTTGCCCAGGCTGTCGCCAACGAGAATCATTGGGATGCCGGCTGCTTCGACGATCTGGGCCTGCATGTAGTCGTAGGCGGTCACCATAGGGATCCGCTCGCCTCGGGCCTTCATCGCCTGGATCTTGTGTGTCGTGATCCTGCGTGGTCGCATGAAATCCTCCTGCCGATCGGCTGCCGGTGGCTCACCGTCGGGCTTACTGTTCACGCCTGTTCTATCTTCTCACAACTGATCTGCAGGGTGGTCCTCAGTAGTTCTTTGATGCGGTTCTCGTCAGTTGCGGTTAAGTTGCCTTGCTCCTTCGCCATGGGCAGAGTCGCAAGAGCGAGCGATGCATATGCGGCCACAAACTCACTAGAGACCGCTGATGACGCTTCTAGATGCGCAATAACAGTTGCTACATCACCTCTAACATACGGGCCGGTCAAGGCTTTCGGAAGGCCGTTTTCACCCAGCGAGTTTGCAGTCGTTTTCACAAGCGGAGTGAGAGCTGCAAGCGCTTTGTCTCTCGGGATTGAGCCTGCTGACGCCCATATCTCAGCGGCAAGACCGGCCAATCCGGCTAGCAATCCGCAGGCCATCACAGCTGCGGCGTGGTAGGCGGGCCGTTGATCAGCCGTGAGTTCATAGACATTGCCACCCAGGCGCGCAGCGAGAGTCACGAGCCAATCCCGTAGCTGCGGATCAGGCGCCTCGATCCCGAACGTGATCCCTCGAAACGAGTCCCACCCGTCGCGGCCAGGAAATGTCTGCATCGGATGGATGCCTGCGGTATTGGCACCCGCGTTGCTCGCCGCGACTAGATGTTCGAGCGGTGCAGCGCCGGAACAGTGCACAACGTTCTGTTCGCGTCTCCAGGTGATCGAATCAGCGATCTCCTTGATTGCGCCGTCGGATGTAGTGATGAAAACGATCTGGGAACTGGCAGCAACGTCCCGTGCCTCGGGGTTGACGGCAACGCTATCCAGTTGAGACTTAAGCCAGTCCCGGTGCTCAGAGCGCCTGGTTGAGACCGAAATGACGTTGTATCCGGCACGGTCCATAGCGATCGCCAGGCTGGATCCTAGCCGGCCTGCGCCGATGAAGCCTATCGGGAGATCGTCTGGGTAAGCCGAGGCCGCACCTTCTCTGCTCTCAGCCACTCCAGCGCTCCATCAGCTTTTCACCCATCGGCAGGTCCCGGACAGCTGATATTCCTCCCAGGGAAGTGGCGCTCAGTACTCCGTCGATGATCGCGGCAGAAGTGGCCTGCAGTGCGGCAGCGTGAAGGGCGTCGATGTTGCCATCCTGTCCACTGTTACCGGTCGCCAGCGCGAACACTGTGTCCCCATCATTCTGTGTATGCGCCGGACGGACCGTCATTGCGATTGCGTCCTGGGCGGCGATCGCCAGGCGCGATGCCTCAAGCTTATTCAGTCGAGCATCTGTCGCTATGACTCCTATGACGGTGTTTCGAAAGAAGCCTCGCTGCTTGGGCGGCGAGTTGATCAGGATGTCGAGAGTGCTTTCGAACGAATCGTCGGATTTGCTCAGTGGAGCGGCGATTGGCTCGCCATCTTCAGGGTCGATCACATCGGCAACCGGATTGACCGCGAATAGCGCACCGACTGTCGTGCCGTTCTCCAATTTGACCGACGCAGTGCCGACCCCGGTCTTTATGGCGCTGCTTGCTCCGAGGATGTTGGCTGCGGTGCAGCCGGTGCCGACGCCTACGCAGCCGCGTTCAAACTCTTTGGCCGCGTCAGCGGCGGCGGCGTAGCCATTGCTCGCAGTCGGGCGAACGTCGGAGCCAATGAAGGCCAGGTCGAACACTGCCGCGGCCGGAACGATCGGAAGATGCATCCGTCCAAACTGGAGTCCGACTCGATGCTCTTCGAGGTACTGAACCACGCCGCCGGGCGCGTCCAGGCCGAACACACTGCCGCCTGTCAGCATCACTCCGTTCACCCACTGAGCAGCGGAAAGCGGGTCAAGGAGCTCTGTTTCCCTGCTTGCGGGTGCAGCCCCGCGGACCTCGATCGCCGCGGTAGCTGGCTCTTCGCTTAACACCGCTGTGCAGCCTGTGCCGTTCTCAGTGTCGGTGTAGTGGCCGACGCTGATTCCCGTCACATCGGTGATCGATCCACGTATGTCAGTAGGCATCTACGTACTCAAGTCACTGGACCTGTGCGGTCGCGTTCAGAGCCGTAAGAATTGGTCCACGGCATCCATACTCGATTATGCCGGATCACGTTGGGTACGGACGGATTCGCCCGGGAGTCGGCATGTTAAGTGCCGAGCACCAAATCGCTTGACGACGGGCGTATACTTTTCTGAATTTTTCAGGTGCGGATTTCGTAGGCTGAGCAGTACTTCCCCCGAAGTGGTGGCCGGGGTGATGACTGACAGGTAAAACGTACACTGCACGGATCGGAACAAACTGCCCTGAGGCACGGCCCATCGTGGCCCGAAAGAGGTGTACCAAGTTGGCCCGTGAACTCAAAGATCTACAGCAGGCCTACGGATTCGACGACGTAGCGATCGTCCCCGGGGATATCACGCTGAACCCCGAACTGGTGGACATCTCGACGAGTTTCGACGGGATAAAGATGGATATTCCGTTCATGGCTTCGGCAATGGACTCGGTCGTCGATACGAATTTCGCAATCGAAATGAGCAAGGCTGGCGGCGTCGCCGTGATGAACATGGACGGGATTCACAGCCGCTATGACGATCCCGAGCCAATCTACCAGGAGATAGCAGAGACGCCTCGGGAAGCCGCAACTGCCCTGATGCAGAAGATCTACTCCCAGCCGGTGAAGCCTGAGTTGGTTGGAAAGCGAGTGGAGGACATAAAGAAAGGCGGAGGAACGGCGGCGGTATCGTTTGTTCCTGCCAGCACCAAGAGGCTTGCGCCGCTTGCTGAAGAGGCCGGCGCGGATGTGATCGTGGTCCAGGGGACCGTCGTGACTGTTCGACACAACTCACGGTCCCTTGAGGGCTTGATTCTGTCCAAGCTCGTCGATCAGCTGAACGTTCCAGTGCTTGTCGGCAACACCGTGACCTATGACGTCGTGAAAGAGATGATGTCTCAGGGAATTCACGGCGTTCTGGTAGGTGTCGGCCCCGGAGCGGCATGTACCAGCCGCGAGGTACTCGGAATCGGTGTGCCACAGGTGTCGGCGACCATTGAGTGTGCGGCGGCGCGCGACGACTATTTCGAAGAGACCGGCAGATATGTACCGATCATCACCGATGGCGGGATTCGAACCGGGGGTGATGTCTGCAAGAGCTTTGCATCAGGTGCGGACGCAGTGATGATCGGATCTCCGTTTGCGAAGACCGCTGAGGCTCCGGCGCATGGCAACCATTGGGGCATGGCCACGCCGCACCCGTCTCTGCCTAGAGGCACAAGGCTATCGGTCGGCACTCATTACTCGCTCAACCAGCTGCTGTTCGGTCCGTCCTCCAAGACGGACGGTACAGAGAACCTGGTTGGCGCGTTGAGAGTTTCCATGGGCTATGTCGGCGCCGAGACTCTAAGAGAGATGCACAACGCCCGCATGATGCATGCGCCGGCTATCAAGACTGAGGGCAAGATCTACCAGATGGCGGGACTCGGCAGCTAAGTCGCTGCTAAGTTGACTGATTGACCCTGTACTCTCTTGAGTAGTCCGATTCCGGGTACTCCAGAAGCAAGCGGTCGCACTCGCTTCGGAGATATGCGCTTAATGGTGGGAACCTACTCCATCGACGACAGGGCACGGTTACCAGGTGTTTAGGAAGCCTCGCGGCACACAGGACATACTTCCGGACGATCAGACGTACTGGAACTACGTCCGCAACACCGCTGAAACGGTGGCAGCCCGGTTTGGCTACGCCCGAATAGATACTCCTCTGTTCGAATCGACAGATCTTTTCCAGCGTGGAGTTGGGGACGAAACCGACATTGTGCAGAAGGAGATGTACTCCTTCGAAGATAACGGGGGCGACTCTCTCACTCTGCGGCCGGAGGGCACCGCTTCGGTCTGCAGGGCCTATGTCGAGAACGGCATGCAGAACCTGCCTCAGCCGGTGCGCCAGTTCTACCTGGCTCCGATGTTCCGGTACGAACGGCCGCAGGCGGGCAGGCTGCGACAACACAACCAGTTTGGTGTGGAAGCTATCGGTGACGCCTCAGCCACAGTTGACGCCGAGATCATCGAGCTGGGATTCAGCTACCTGAAGCGGCTGGACATCAGTGACTTTACGCTCCGCTTGAACTCTCTCGCCGATCCCAACGAGAGAGAGCCATACCTGGCGAAGCTGTCCGACTACTTCTCACAGTACGCAGGCGAGTTGCCGAAGGTCGATCTCGCACGCCTGGAGCGTGCTCCGCTGAGGCTCCTGGATTCGAAGGAACAGGTCACACGGAAGATCGGCGCCGATGCGCCGAAATCACTTGACTACCTCGGCGCGGCCTCGCAAGAGCACTGGGACCAGTTGGTCGATCTCCTTGATGGCCTGAAGACAACGTTCTCTGAATTCGACTATCACGTGGATCACCGGCTGGTCCGTGGACTCGATTACTACAACCGGACCGTTTTCGAGTTTGAGCCCAGGGATGCCGGCGGACAGGGAACTATGATCGCGGGTGGCAGATACGACCCGTTAATCGAGATACTCGGTGGACCGGCAACGCCGGGAATTGGATTCGGGTCGGGTATCGAGCGCATCATCCTGGAGTTGAAGGCTCAGGAAATAAGCGTGCCCTCGGCCGATCAGCTTGACGCTGTGATCGTGAGTGTGGGCGCGGCGCGTTCAGCCGCAGCCAGACTGGCGACCAGTCTGAGGTCGAATGCAGTCGCCGTTGTCCTTGCACCTGAAAGGTCATTCAAAGCACAGATGCGCTACGCCAATCAGCTGGGCGCAGTTCACACAGTGATCCTCGGCGAGCGTGAGATGGCGGCGAACTCGGCCACAATCAAGCCAATGCAGGGCGACTCGCCCCAGTTCGAAGTTCCGCTCGACGAGGTGGCCAGATCCCTTAGTGCCTCACGGGACGGCCAGCTGCCGTAACGACTGCCCTCGAACTGCGGCCGAAGGTGCGTGCTATTCTCGAATGATGCAAGATTCCATGCTGAGTCGGCTTAGCGAAATCTCCGATCGACACGCCGAGGTTGAGCGACTCCTTTCACTGCCTGAGACCGCACAAGACGCCAACGCTATGCGGCGCCTCGGCCGAGAGTACAGCGACCTGCAGAGCGTCGTGGACCTGTGGCGCGAGTATGAATCCTTAAACGACGATCTCGAGCAAGCGCGGTCGTTGCTAGAAGATGAGTCAGACGGTGAAATCCTGGATATGGCGCGCGGTGAGATCGCGGAACTCGAGGAGAAGATTTCACCGCTGGTCGAACAGATCCAGAACGCTCTGATACCACGAGATGCCACTGAGCATGCTGATGCTGTGATTGAGATTCGAGCCGGTGCAGGGGGCGACGAAGCCGGTCTGTTTGCAGGCGACCTGCTGCGGATGTACCAGCGATATGCAGAGACGAACAGCTGGAAGTTCGATGTGCTGGATAGTAACGAGACCGGTGTCGGTGGAGTCAAAGAAGTTGTGTTCGAGGTCTCAGGTGACGGTGCGTTTCGTCGGCTGAAGTTGGAAAGCGGAGTGCACCGAGTCCAGCGTGTGCCGGCAACGGAATCACAGGGCCGCATTCACACCTCTACGGCGACTGTAGCCGTGCTGCCTAAAGCGGAGGAGGTCGATGTCGAGATTCAGGACAGCGACATTCGGACCGATGTGTATCACTCTGGTGGCGCGGGTGGTCAGAACGTGAACAAGGTTGCAACCGCCATCCGATTGACGCACATACCAACCGGCATCGTCGTCACGTGTCAGAACGAACGGTCACAGCTGCAGAACCGTCTGAAGGCGATGGAGATCCTCAGGTCCCGGTTGTGGGATGAGCAGATTCGCCAGCAGCAAAGTGAGATCGCCGCAGATCGCAAGGCTCAGGTCGGCACCGGAGATCGCTCCGAGAAGATTCGGACCTACAACTTTCCCCAGAGCCGCGTGACCGACCACCGGATAGGGTTCACGAGCCATCAACTGGACCGAGTTCTGGCCGGCGAGATAGATGAGTTCGTTGACGCTTTGCTGGCCGAAGAGCAGGCCCGGAAGCTGGCAACGGTTGCTTCGACCGGTTGATGCTCCGGGACTCCGTTGATGTCGCCTGAAACGCTCGCAATCTCGGGTGCTCTCGTCGAAACGCGGCATGCTCTTGAGTTAGCCGGAGTCCCGAACGCGGCGGTCGATGCAAGGAGTCTTGTATGTGCTGCCCTGGGCTTGACCCGAACTCAGCTGCTCACGCGGCTCGGAGACTCGATCAGTGCCGCTGATAGCGGTCGGCTGGATGGATTCACCAGGCGCAGAGTCCTACGGGAACCGCTCCAGTACGTCACCGGGTCAGTCGAGTTCTACGGTCGCGAGTTCGCCGTCGACAATCACGTTCTGATTCCGCGACCTGAGACGGAGCTCCTGATTGAACAGGCGCTGCTCCGAGTCGCAGAGAGCGGCAACGACTCACCGAGGATTCTCGATGTTGGTACTGGCAGCGGGATTCTTGCAGTAACCATGGCCGCTGAGATCCCACTGGCCGATGTAGTTGCCGTCGATGTATCAAACGACGCTCTTGAAGTTGCAAGGGCCAACGCCGAACGGCACGGCGTATCAGACAGAATCGAATTCGTCTCAGGATCACTGCTAGAAAGCGTAACGGGTCGTTTCGACGTCGTGCTCTGCAACCCGCCGTACGTATTGACCCGGTTCCTGGATGGTCCGGACGTTGAGCCTGAGCTTGCATTCGAACCCAGGCTGGCACTGGACGGTGGCAAAGACGGTATGGATGTCTACAAACAGCTCATGCCTGAGCTTGGAGATGTTCTTGCGCCTGGCGGAGCTGCGTATATCGAGATCGATCCACCTGTGGCTGAGCCCTGTTTGAATCTGGCCAAAGAGCTGATGCCAGAAGCCTCCATCTCAGTGCTTACGGATCTTTCAGGACTCGAACGCTGCATGGCGATCGAACTTGAGAGTCGCTAATAAGCAAAGAGCACATCCGCTGATCGAATGTGCTCTGGTTTACGAAACTGAACGCAGGGCCTAGCGCTTCGTGTACTGCGGCGCTTTCCGGGCTCGCTTCAAGCCGTACTTCTTGCTCTCCTTCATTCGGGAGTCACGTGTCAGCAATCCGGCCTCTCGAAGGGGCTTCTTCAGATCTTCGTTCATGAGTGTCAGAGCGCGTGCGATTCCGTGTGAGACTGCGCCCGCCTGGGAGCCCACACCACCGCCGTGCGCCTTCACCGTGACCGTAACGCTGTTGGCCAGCTGGGTCACAGCCAACGGTGCCACAGCCATCTGCGCCCACGCCTGCTGCGGAATGGCCTCTTCCAGCGGTTTCCCATTAATGGTCACGCCGCCTGGTGAGTTGTAGACCCGGACTCGAGCGACCGAGGTCTTACGCCGGCCTGTTCCGTAGTAGTACTGCTGTTGCGTCAAATCGATTGCTCCGGACTATTCGTCTTTCTTCGCAGCCGCTGGCTTACGTCTGGTTGTCGTCTTCTTTGCAGCCGTCTTGGGCTTCGCTGCGGCTTTGCTGGCGGCAGGCTTTTTTTCGTCTGAATCGGCCTTCTTGCGAGAAGTGGACGCTCGCTTTCGAGTCGTCGTGGCTTTCGTCGCCTTCGAAGCCGAAGTCTTGGCACTGGCAGTAGATGCCTTGGTGGTTGCCTTCTTAGCAGGAGCCTTTGCTGTCGAGGCCTTTGTCGTCGTCTTGCGCCTGGTAGCAGGCTTCTTGGCGGCTGGAGCCTTCTCCTCTGCCGCGGTCTCCTCGACGGCCTCAGCGACCTCTTCCACTGCTTCTGCCTTGGCTTCTGCGGCAGCGGTCTTGGATGCAGCTTCCTCGGCTATCTTCTTCTTAGCCGCAGCTCGCTCTCTCGCCGCTGCCCGTTTCTTGGCAGCCTCTTCGGCCTCAGCAGCTGCGGCCGCCTCGCGCTCGGGTCGGGCTTCCGTCCAGGCTATCTGCGATGCGTGGGGGTGTTCTTCGCCCACGTAAACCTTGAGCCTGCGGATCATCCGCTCGCCGAGCTTGTTCTTGGGGAGCATACCTCTGACCGCATGCTCGATTATCCGAGTCGGCGCCTTAGCCTGTACCTGCCTGTAGGGAATCTCCTTGAGCTTTCCCGGACGCTGGCTGTGGCGCTTGTAGACGATCTGGTCAGCCTTGTTGCCAGTGACCTTTACTTTGGCGGCGTTGGTAATGATGACGAAGTCGCCCGAAAGAAGATGCGGAACGTAGCCGGGCCGGTGTTTGCCCATCAGGAGCGTGGCGGCATCGCTGGCCAGCCGGCCGAGCACCTTGCCATCGGCGTCCAGCACGTGCCAGTCCGCCTCCAACTCAGTAGCGCTGGGATTGTAGGGCTTGATCTTTGTAACCATCAGTCTCGCAACCGCCTCGGGCCCGCTTTGCGGGCGGATATTTGGACAACCTGCTAATTGTACTCAGTTTCTGTTCGAAATGGCCCGTCTTTCCCGTATTCGATTCTGGTGAGACAGAGACCCTCCGGCCCTAGAAGCCAGTTTGCCGCTCCTCGACGGGGTTTTTCGATCAGATCGTTAAGTTCATCCGGCGTCATTCGGCCAGTGCCTACTCTTACCAGTGCACCCGTCATTCGTCTCACCTGCTGGTGAACGAATGCGTTTCCGACGATCCTCACCTGGCTCGTCGTCTCACCGGTGCGTTCCATTTCTATGGAGGTCAACAAGCGGACCGTTGAAGCGTCTCGGGGCGTGGCTGGTCCAGCGAATGAAGCGAAGTCGTGGCTCCCAACGAGTGAAGTTGCTGCCGACCTCATGTCTTCGAAGTTCACCAGTTCTTTGGTCTTCACCTCACGCAGACGGCTCAGTGGTGACCGCACTGGTCCGTCATTGAGAGTGAATACATACTCACGCTCCAGAGCTTCGCGACGTGGATCAAACTGTGGCTTCGCCGGTTTCGATTCCTTTACGGCGACATCTTTCTCAAGATGGAAGTTGAGAGCGTCACGTATCGTTTCAGCATCGTGGCTCTCGTCGGCGTCAAACGCAGCCACCTGCCCTAGCGCGTGCACTCCGGCGTCTGTTCGGCTCGCCATGAATACACGAGGCGCTTCTGCATATACCTGAGCCAGAGCGGTTTCGAGGTCACCCTGAACGGTGCGTACGCCCTTCTGCAACTGAGAACCGTGAAAGTCGGTCCCATCGTATTCAATCCGCAGAGCGTAACGCACGGTGCGTCACCCGATCCAGGTCGTCCGGCTAGACCAGTTCAACCAGGGCCATCTCAGACGCGTCGCCTTTGCGAGGACCAAGCTTGATCATCCGCGTGTAGCCGCCCGGACGGTCCTTGTAGCGGTCAGCGAGGTCATCGAACACCGAACGAACCACGGCATCTTCCGTAATGAATGCGGAGGCTTGACGGCGGTCGTGCAGCGAGCCCTTCTTGCCGAGTGTGACCATCTTCTCAGCGATCGGCCGTATGGTCCGCGCCTTGGCCGCGGTCGTCTTGACGTACCCGTGTTTCAGCAGGTCGGTGACGAGTGTCCGAACCATCATCTTCCGATGACCATTGGACCTGTTGAAGCGCCTGCCTGAGACGTGATGTCTCATTACTCCTCGTCTCCTGCGGCTTCCGTGGCCTCCGTCTCATCGGCGGCTCCCTCGACCTCTTCTACCTCGCTGGAAACACCCTCAGGCAAAAGGTCTTTTTCGGACAGCTTCTCGTAGAGCTCGTCCAGCGACTTCTGGCCGAAGTTGCGAATCTTTAGGAGTTCAGACTTGGGCATCGAGAGGACTTCGCCAACGCGGTTGATTCCGGCTCGCTTCAAGCAGTTGAGCGTTCGCGCTGAAAGGTCAAGTGTCTCGACCAGCGTGTTGTAGATCTCGGGCGAGATACCAAGTCCTGCAGCAGGTCCTGCCTCTTCAACCGGCTCTTTGTCCAGAGTTGAGAAGAGGTAGAAGCGCTCCATCAGGCGGTTTGACGCTGTCTGGATCGCCTCGAGAGGCGTGATCGTCCGGTCGGTCCAGACCTCCATGATCAACCGCTCAAAGTCATCTCGCTGACCAACACGTGTCGCCTCAACCCGGAAGTTCGCCTTCCGTACGGGAGTGAACACAGCGTCGACGGGGAGAATGCCAATCGGCAATCCCTCATCGTGAGCAGCCGGCCTGTAGCCAGTGTCCTGTTCGACGTTAAATTCGACTGAGAGCCTGGCGCTCTGCGAATCCAGCGTGGCCAGGTGGTGCTCCGGGTTGACGATCTCGAAGTCGGCGGTCGCCATGATGTCGC
Source organism: Dehalococcoidia bacterium (assembly GCA_028285005.1). GTDB lineage: Bacteria > Chloroflexota > Dehalococcoidia > Lucifugimonadales > Lucifugimonadaceae > JAJCYX01. The sequence goes on from JANQQP010000019.1 coordinate 92,927, forward strand.
CAGCTCGCACTTCGCCTTCGCCATCTATCTCCAGCCGGAGACGTCCGGGCCTATCGGCGAGAGAACGGAGTCTGACACCTTTGACGTTCAGCAGAAACTCACCGACCTCTTCACGCATATTCTCGACGGTTGAGTACTCGTGAAGCACTCCGTCGATCTTCACCCACGTGATGGCGGTTCCGGGCAGCGAACTGAGCAGCGATCGACGCAACGGATTCCCGAGCGTTACGCCCCATCCGCGCTCTAGCGGCTCAGCTACAAAACGGCCAAACTCTTCGTCGGCTTCAAGAATCTTGACCCCGAGAGTCGGCACCTCTACCTGCGGAGGTGGCAGCTCTTCACGGGGAGTGATGCCATACATGCGCTCTAGCACAGTGTTACCTCCTTGAGTAGTACTCGACGATCTGTCGTGTATCGATGCTCACTTCTCCCTCCATGGGATTAGGAGCAGCAGCGACCTCACCGGTCGCATCGTCCGGGTTGACACGAAGCCAACTCGGTACCTGTGTAGTCTTGCCCATTCCGGTGTTAGCGGAAATCACTTCGAAAATCCCACTGCTGCGAGACTTTTCCTTCCAGGCGATCTTCTGGCCGGGCTTCACCTGGAACGAAGGTATGTCGACCTTCTTCCCGTCAACTGTGATGTGGCCGTGGTTGACCAGTTGCCGGGACTGACGCCTGGTTGAGGCGAATCCGAGCCGGTAGACCACGTTGTCCAGTCGCGACTCGAGAAGCTGAATCAGATTGTCACCAGTCACTCCGGAGCGTCTTGCAGCCTCGCGGTAGTAGTTGCTGAACTGGCGTTCGAGCACTCCGTACAGCAGGCGAGCCTTCTGCTTCTCCTGAAGCTGAATCCCGTACTGTGACTGCCTGCGCCTGGGCGCTCGCTGAGGCCCGCGGCCACGCGTTCGCTCCTGGGCGATCATGCCGAGTGCCTTCATTCTCTTGTTTAGCGGGCCGGTATACCGTGCCATCGATCTCCCTGTTTGGTAACCGCTTGATCGAATACGACTGAGCGGTAACTTCTACTTCGACAAGTAGACGCCCCGATTCCAAAGACCGGGACGTTCCCTCAATTAAGCGCCTAGACCCTCCGCTTCTTCGGCGGCCGGCAACCGTTGTGAGGGATTGGAGTCACATCTTTGATGCTCACAACCCGTATGCCTGCTGCCTGCAACGCCCTGATGGCGCTCTCTCGACCGGAGCCCGGGCCCTTAACGAACACGTCCACGGTCCGAAGCCCATGCTCCATGGCGGCCCGAGCGGCGGTGTCTCCAGCCCGCTGAGCGGCGAACGCTGTTGACTTCCGTGACCCTCGGAAACCCATGCCACCGGCGCTGTTGTGGGCGATCACGTTGCCCTGGGGATCCGTGAGGGTGATCAGCGTGTTGTTGAACGTTGCGTTCACAAACGCTTTGCCCTGGGGGACGAACTTCTTTTCTCGACGACGGGTGCGTGGCTTACGTGGCATTTAGTGGACTCAAAACTCGATTTCAGATGTGGGCGGATTTAGCGGGCTAACGGAGTTCCTAGTGACCAGGCGTCTTCTTCTTGCCTGCCACTGTCTGACGTCGCCCTCGCTGAGTTCGAGCGTTCGTCTTGGTTCGCTGGCCGTGTGCGGGAAGGCGCTTTCGGTGCCTGATACCTCGGTAGGACTGGATGTCGGTGAGGCGACGGATGTTCATCTGCGTCTCGCGCCGGAGGTCACCCTCAATCAGCATCCCACCGCGATCGATTGCGCTACGGATCCGTGCGAGGTCTTCTTCGGTGAGGTCCCGAACCCTAGGGTTGTCATTGAGACCAACCTCTTCGACCACTCGCTTAGAAGTTGCGGTGCCGATGCCGTGAATCCTTGTCAGCGCGACTTCGAGCCGGCTGTTGTCAGGTATGTTCACACCAGAAATGATCGCCATTGCTACTGTTACCTGCCTTAGCCCTGTGCCTGCTTGTGCTTGACATTGGTGCATAGGACGCGAACCGTGCCTCGACGGCGAACGACCTTGCATTTCGGGCACATCGGCTTCACCGAGGCTCGAACCTTCATCTCACCAAACTCCAATCGAATGACGTTGCGAGCGGCGTGGCGGAGCGCTTCGCCTACTTGAACCGGTAGGTGATGCGTCCACGAGTGAGGTCATAAGGCGACAGTTCGACCAGCACGCGATCGCCTGGAAGTATCCGAATGAAGTTCTTTCGAATCTTCCCGGATGCGTGAGCCAGGACTTCGTGCTTGTTCGGCAACTCCACGCGGAAAACCGCGTTGGGGAGCGCCTCGTCTACAAGGCCTTCGACCTCAATTGCTTCTTTTTTAGCCATCTATCTCCAGATCTCTTGAGCAACTATCTTGCTCGTCGATGGCAGGTCGTGTAGCCGAGAGAATCTCGGCAAACGCGACAATCCGCCCTGATCCGAGTTCAATTTCCTGTTGGCGAGCTGCTGTTTACAACTCACACGCCGGAAATTCTGAACTTCGAAACCGGGCGGTGTGTTCTCTGCAACATCGAACGTACTCAATTGTAACTCAAATCCGCACGTATATGAAGCACGCCTGAAGTCGATACCGGACAGTTCGGTCAAGTTCAGCGGCTAGGAGCTTTCTTGAACGGCCTGGAGAAGCCTTTGAAACACTTCGTCCATTGTGCCGGTGCCGTCGATCTCAGTGACCTTGCCAGCTGACCTGTAGTAGTCGAGCACGGGAGCCGTTTGCTCCTCATACACGTCCATACGATGGTTAATCGTCTCGGCAGTGTCATCGGAGCGATCCAGTTCGGAAGCCCGTTTGAGTAGGCGGACAACGAGCTCATCCCGGTCTACGTTGAAGTAGACGGCGCTGTCCAACGGAAGACTCGCGCCGTCCAGAGCCTCATCCAGCGCCTGGGCCTGAGCGATGGTTCTAGGAAACCCGTCCAGGATCATCCCATCGCCACCTGTCAGTTGAGAACGAATCATGCCGATGATTACATCGTCCGGCACAAGGTCGCCGCGGTCCATGTACTGCTTCGCCAGGTTGCCAAGCTCTGAGCCGGCGGCGACTTCGGCGCGAAGCATGTCTCCGGTCGCGAGATGCTTGATATCGAGGGCTTCGGCGAGCCGCACGCCCTGAGTTCCCTTCCCCGCTCCGGGAGGGCCAAAGATCACGATTCTCATTGGTTCCGTGCTTACCTGATGAAGCCTTCGTAGTTACGCATGAGCAACTGAGCTTCTAGCTGCCGCATGGTGTCGAGAGCAACACCGACCATGATCAAGAGGCTTGTGCTCTGAACAATGCTGGTCGCCGCGTCGAGGTTGGTGATCAGCCCCGCGATCCAGGGCATGATGGCGATGAAGCCAAGGAAGATCGCTCCACCCCATGTGATTCGAAGTACGACACGCATTAAGTAGTCGCGGGTTGGTTGTCCTGGCCTGATGCCCGGAATGAAACCACCATTCTTCTGCAGGTTCTCAGCCAGGTTTTGCTGAGAGTGCGTCACCAGCGTGTAGAAGAACGTGAAACCGACAACCATGATGAAGATGGCAATCCAATACGGAGTGCTTGTGACGCCAAGGTTGTTGTTGAACCACTGCGCCGTAAGCGCCAAAAATCCGTCGGATCGCGGGTCCAGAAAGAAGCTGGTTAGGACTGTCGGCAGCGTTATGAGCGAGAAAGCGAAGATCAGCGGGATCATTCCAGCCGCGTTCACTCGCAGTGGCAGGTGTGAGGCGCCAGATTGGCGATACATCCTCCCGCCTCTAAACACTGATCTTCCGTATTGCACAGGAACACGGCGTTGCGCTTCGTTGAAGTACACAATCAGGTAGACGATGATCAATCCCATCGCCAGCAGCATGCCTACCTGGAACTCTTGATCGCGTAATAACCAGATCTGGCCTACAACCTGAGGCAAGGTGGACACAATTCCAGCAAAGATAATCAGCGAAATACCGTTGCCGATGCCTTTCTCGGTGACAAGTTCACCGAGCCAGACAAGGAGCATCGTGCCGGCAGTCATCGCGGCAAGAATCGACACTGTGTTCAGTATGTTGTCGCTGCCAAAACCGATGCCGGTGATGGCTCCATCGCCGAACGAGCCAGCGAACAGGTTGATCTGCCCGTAACCCTGCAAAAGCGCCAACGGCACGGTCATGTAGTGCGTGTACCGGTTGATGGTCTTCCTGCCAGCCTCCCCTTCCTGAGAGATCGCCTTGAGGCTGGGAATGATCGGCGTCAGTATCTGAAGAATGATTGACGCGGTGATATACGGATAGACGCCGAGCGCGGCGATGCTGAGGTTGCGCAGCGCACCACCGCTGAACAGGTCGAGGATTCCCAGGAAAGGGTTAGCTTCGAAAGCTGCGTCAAGAGCGGCACGGTCAACACCCGGGACAGGAACGTGGGCGATGAACCGGAAGAGAACCAGGACTCCAAGCGTGAAGAGGATGCGATAGCGGAGGTCTGGGATCCGCATCGCGTCGATCATTGCCTGCAGCAGAGCCGGCCGTCCCGAACCCTCACTCCGTGGGGCCTGTGCCTGCCTCATCATGGTTCGGATTAACCGCCTTTCGCAGTCTCAATCACTGTCACGGTGCCGCCTGCCTTCTCGATCTTTTCCCGTGCAGTCTGACTGAAGGCGTGAGCGGAGACGTTCAGCTTTTTGGTGAACTCTCCGTCTCCGAGAATCTTAATCAGATCCTTCTTGCGCCGAGCGATTCTGCGATCTAGCAGAACCTCGGGCGTCACATCTGTTCCGGCCTCGAACTGAGACTCTAGCTGGGCCAGGTTAACCGGCAGATACTCAACCCTGTTACGCGGAGTGAATCCGCGCATGTGAGGAAGTCGCTTGATCAGAGGCAGCTGTCCACCCTCAAACAGGTATGGAGCGCCACCACGAGCGTTCTGGCCTTTGTTGCCCTTGCCGGAGTAGGTGCCCATGCCGCTGCCGTCACCGCGGCCAACGCGCCGTCGTGCTCGTTTGGAGCCGCGGGTAGGTTTTAGTTCGTGTAGTCCTGTCATCTCTCTGCTTTGATTCCGAATCGCCTTCAGCGGCGCGTCTATTTCTCGGGCTCGACCTGGACCAGGTGTCCCACTTTTTTCAACATGCCTTCGATGGCTGGAGAGCTTTCCTGAACGACCTGGTGACGGACACGCTTTAGACCAAGCGCCTTAAGTGTCGCTCGCTGCCTTGGCTTCGTGCCAATGGAACTTCTGATCTGCGTGATACGAATCTTTGCCATGTGTAGTTCGCCAAATACCTAGGACTGAACTGTGACTGCCTTGCGCTTTGCGAGTTCAGACTCTGGGCTGCGCAGTGTCTTCAGGGCTTCCAATGTCGCCTTAACGACATTGATAGAGTTGCTCGATCCGAAGGACTTCGTCAGCACATCCTTGACGCCTGCCGCCTCGAGCACAGCGCGCACTCCACCACCAGCGATCACACCTGTTCCTGGCGCTGCGGGTTTGAGCAAGACGGAGGAGCCGCTGAAGCGATAGGTCACTTCGTGCGGAATCGTCGTGTCCTTGAGCGTCACCGGGATCATCGCCTTGCGGGCGTTGGCTGTGCCCTTGCGAACTGCGTCGGGAACAGCTCCCGCTTTGCCGAGGGCGATGCCCACATTGCCCGCGCCATCGCCGACAACGACCATGGCGTTGAATGTGAGGTTACGTCCGCCCTTAACCACTTTGGAAACGCGGCGGATCTTCACAACCTGCTCGACGAACTGCGAGTCTTCCTGGTCGTCTCGACGACCTCGGCCACCTCGCCTGTCCTGTCTCTGGTTAACCATTTAGAAGCTCAGTCCTCCGGACCGTGCGCCGTCTGCAAGCGCCTTCACCCTGCCGTGATATTTGTAGCCCGCCCGATCGAAAACCACCTGCTTGATGCCTGAATCAGCGGCCTTCTTTGCGATCGCTTCGCCGACGAGGTTTGCGGCAGCCCTCTTGTCCTCGGCGGACCCGGACTCAAGACTCGAAGCAGCTACCAGTGTTTGCCCGGAGATATCGTCGATCACCTGAGCGTAGATCTGCTTGTTGGACCTGAAGATCGAGAGGCGCGGCCGGTCAGGCGTGCCTGCAACCTTCTTGCGCACGCGCCTGTGGCGTATCGACCGCCTTCCTGGCTCGAATCGTCGGCTCGCCATCTAACTAGACTCCCTTGCCGCCAGCGGCCTTACCAGCCTTGCGCCGGACGACTTCATTCTCGTAAATGATGCCCTTGCCTGAGTAGGCGTTCGGCTTTCTGATCTTCCTGATTCGGGCTGCCTGTTCACCGACAAGCTCTTTGTCAGGGCCACTGACTACAACAAACGCCTGCCCATCAGCCTTGAGGGAGTTAGAGCCAAGCGGCTCTACAGGCACAGAGTGAGAGAAGCCGAGACTCATCTCGATGCCCTTGCCTCTCTGCTGAACCCTGTAGCCAGTGCCGATGAGTTGGAGTCGCTTTTCGAACCCGTCGCTCACGCCGACAACCATGTTGTTGACGAGGCTTCGGGTCAAGCCGTGCAGTGCGCGGCTTTCCGGCTCGTCGTCCTGCCGCGTGACGTTGATCACTCCATCATCCAGCTTGAGAGTGACTCGCGATGAAACGGTTCGGCTAAGCTCGCCGAGCTTGCCTTTGACCGAAACAGCACCGTCGTCGATTTTCACTTCGACGCCGGACGGAACGTTTATCGGTGTATATCCAATACGTGACATTGTTCTTCTCTACCAGACGTAGAACAGCAACTCGCCGCCAACACCTGTCCTGCGGGCCTCACGTCCCGTCATCACGCCGTTTGGCGTGGACATGAATGAAACTCCGAGTCCGCCGAAGTAGCGCGGAATCTCGTTCTTGCCGACATATACACGAAGCCCCGGAGTGCTAACTCTCTTCAGGCCCTGGATAACAGGCTCGCTGTCTTCGTAGTAATTCAGATCCACGCGAAATGATTCCGGCTTCTTAGGAGTCTTCTCGACCTTCTCGAAGCCCTTGATGAATCCTTCACCCTGCATCAGTTTCAACAGCTCGCCGCGCATCCGAGACGCGGGCACGTCGACAGATTCGTGACGCACCTGAACGGCGTTGCGAATTCGAGTCAACATATCCGAGATTGGGTCAGTAACTGGCAAAACGTTCTCCGAAAATGGCGACCTAGTGGTTGCCTTTTCTAACTCCTGGCAACTGGCCTTTCAGAGCCAGGTCTCTGACGGCGATTCTCGAAAGCCCGAAAAACCGCAGGTAGCCGCGCGGGCGACCGGTGATTTCACAGCGGTTACGGACCCGTATCGGACTTGAATTCAGGGGCAGCAGCGCCAACTGCTGTCGCGCCTGCATCCGCTCTTCAACAGGCCGACCCAGATCTTCGGCAATGGCCTTCAGTTCCGTGCGTTGCGCAGCGTACTTCGCGACCATTCGCTTGCGTCGCTCGTTTTTCTCAACTGCCGATTTCTTAGCCATCTATAACCTAAACTCCAACCAACCGAGGGTCATCGACTCTCACAAATGGAACGCCGAGCAACTCAAGAAGCCGACGACCCTCTTCGTCGGTGCGAGCCGACGTCACAAGTATTATCTGCAGGCCACGAAGCCTGTCGATCTGATTGTAGTCAATCTCAGGAAACACAGCCTGGTCTGTCAGACCCATCGTGTAGTTCCCGCGGCCATCAAACGACTGCCGTGGCACACCCCTGAAGTCTCGAACTCGTGGCAGCGCGATGTTGACCAGCCGGTCGAAAAAGTCCCACATGCGGGTTCCGCGCAGCGTGACGGACGCTCCAATGGTCTGGCCTTCTCGCAGCTTGAACGCAGCGATCGACTTCCGGGCCTTGTTTTCACGAGCTTTCTGGCCGGTGATGATCGAGAGGTCTCCGAGGGCGGCGCCGAGCGCATTGGATGAGGTCAATGCCTCACCAAGTCCGATGTTCACGACGACCTTTGTGAGCCTGGGCGCCCGCATCGTGTTGTCGTAGCCAAATTCGCGCATGAGGACCGGATGTACCTCTGTCCTGTAGCTATCCAACAGCCGAGGCGTTGCACCGTTGCCGTTGGACGACTCAGGTTTGGCGTCCGAAGCAGCCTTCGCTGGGGCCTTGGACGCGGATTTCGCCGGAGCTTTCTTGGCGCGCGTGCTCTTCGCCCGGGGCTTGCGAGCCGGCTTTTTGGCCTCGGGCTTCGCTTCCTCGGTCGAGTCCGTCTGTTCAGCCGCCTCAGCTTCGGGGCTGTCAGATTCTTCGTTTTTCACTTCTTCTTCAGGAGCGTTTGCCACGCTTGACCACCCGGACTTTGCGTCCGTCCTCCAGGAACTTGAACTGAGCTCGACCGGCCAGTTGAGTGTCGCTATCGACGAGCATCAACTTGGAGAGGGCTATCGCCGATTCACCATGAATGATGCCTGTCTGAGTAACACCCTGCTGCTGCTTAACATGGCGAGTTGCCACGTTCACGCCTTCGACGACGGCAATGCCCTTCTTAGGCTCGACTCTAATCACCTCGCCACGCACTCCGCGGTCTTTGCCAGATATAACGAGAACCGTGTCGCCCTTCTTGATGCGCTGCGCCATGGCTAGAGCACCTCCGGGGCCAGCGAGATGATCCGCATGAACTCTCGGTCACGCAACTCACGCGCAACGGGTCCGAAGATCCGAGTCCCGCGCGGGTTGTTGTCATCGCCCAGCACGACGCAGGCGTTGTCATCAAACCTGATGTACGACCCGTCACGCCGCCTGATCTCTTTGGCGGTGCGAACGATTACTGCCTTGACCACCTGGTGCATCCGTACCGTGCCGCCCGGCAGCGCGTCTTTAACGGAGCAGGTGATCACATCGCCCAGCGACGCCGACTTGCGCGAGCCTCCGCCCACGATGTTGATGCAGAGCACCTCTCGTGCGCCGGAGTTGTCCGCCACTTTTAGTCTCGACTCTCGTTGAATCATCTCGGAGTACGGCTCTACGCCTGGTCCTCGTCACTCTCGGTGTTCTCGCCAAGCGTCTCGCCGGGCATTCGATCGATCTCTTCAGGCTGAATCTCGGCGACGTCGACCTTCTCGACGATCTCGACGAGTCTCCACCTCTTGGTCTTTGAGACAGGCCTTGACTCCTCTAACAACACGCGGTCGCCGATCGAAGCCGAGTTAGACGGATCGTGCGCGACCAGCCGAGTCAGTCGGCGTCGGTTCTTCTTGTACAGCCTGTGCCGCTGCAACCAGGAGACTCCGACGACGATCGTCTGGTCATTCTTGTCACTCAGCACTGTGCCGAGCTGTCTTCTTCGAGTGCCTGCCAACTAGCTCACCTGTCTCTTTGATCTATTCATCGCTGTTCATCTCGGCCACGATCTCACGTTCTCGTAGAACCGTGTGTATGCGAGCGATGGCTTTCCGCGTTTTGCGGATCTCAGTGAAATCTGAAAGCTGCATGGTGGCGCTTCTGAAACGCAGGTTCATAAGCGCGCGCTCCTGGTTCAGCAGCTCCTTCTGCAGTTCATCGTTCTTAAGTTCTCGTACTTCGCTAATCTGCATTTTGGATCACAGTGAGTCCTGGCGGCTCACGATGGTTGTGGGAACGGAGAGCTTACGAGCCGCCCGCCTCAGGGCTTCGCGCGCCACATCTTCAGGCACGTCGGCCATCTCATACATCATGCGACCGCGTCTTACGACCGCTACCCAGTGGTCGACGGCGCCCTTCCCTCCGCCCATGCGCGTTTCAGCAGGCCGTGCGGATACAGGCTTGTCCGGGAAGACTCTGATCCAGATCTTGCCGCCTCGCTTCACATAACCTGTGGCGGCTCGACGTGCAGCCTCAATCTGCCGTGCAGTCACCCAGCCCGGTCCAACAGCCTTGAGCCCGTAGTCACCAAACGCGAGGGTTGATCCCACGGTGCGAGCTCCGCCCATGCGGCCTCGGTGTTGCTTCCTGAATTTCGTTCTGCGCGGCTGAAGCATTACTTACTCTCCGTCGGCGCGCTGTCAGACGAGCCAGCTGCACCGGACCGACCTGCACCACTTCCGGAACCGCCTCGGGCTCGTCCGCCTCTCGAACCGCCGCGACCACCTCGACCGCGTCGCGAGCCGCTGTCGCCACCATCGCCGTCGCCGCTGCGCTGTCCTTCAGGAGCAGTGCCGAGCGAAAGCCTGGCCATGGAGCGGGCTCGAAGGTTCTCGGCCGATGGAACTACGTCTCCTCGGTATATCCAGACCTTCACGCCTACGGTGCCATAGGTTGTCCGGGCTTCGGAGACTGCGTAGTCGATCTCGGCCCGCAGTGTGTGGAGCGGCACCTGGCCGTCCATCTGTTTGTCGGTCCTCGCGATATCGGCGCCACCGAGGCGTCCCGAGACGACGACCTTGATGCCCTTCGCTCCTGACTGCATGGTGCGCTGCATTGCGAGACGCACGGCTCGGCGATAAGCGACCCGGCGCTCGATCTGCTCTGCAATACTCCGGCCGACAAGAGCGGCATCCATTTCGGGCTGCCGTACTTCCTGAATATTCAGGCGAGCCCGCTTCTCAGTCATCTTCTCGAGTTCTGCTCGAAGCTCGTCCACACGCTGACCGCCACGTCCGATAATGATTCCAGGGCGGGCGGTGTTGATCGTGACGACGAGGTCCTGCGGGCCGCGCTCGATCTCGATCTTGGAGATCGCGCCGCTTTCGCCAAACTGGTCAATGATCAGTTTTCGAATGGAATGGTCTTCGGCTGTGAGCCTTCGGTACTCACCTCCGCGATGAGCAAACCAGTGCGCCTGCCAATCCATGACGCCGCCGAGACGGAATCCTATTGGGTGTGTCTTCTGTCCCATTAGTTGTCCCTCGCCTCTTGGACTTCTACCGTCAGATGGCACATCGGGTGGTTCCTGGAACCCGCTCGTCCACGTGCCCTGGGAATATAGCGCTTCAGGACCGGGCCCTGATCGGCCGTGATCCGGACGATCTTGAGATCAGCCCTGTTCAGATAGTCGTTGTTTTCAGCATTCGCCGCGGCAGACCGCACCGTCTTGAGGACGACGTTCGCCGCCGGACTCGTCATGTACGCGAGACGGTTCTCCGCCTCAGCAACCGATGCTCCACGCACCTGGTCGATGACTAGCCTCATCTTCTGTGGGGAGATCCCTATGTTCTTTGATCGTGCGACTGTCATCTGTGTATTACCGAACTGCGCTAGACCTGTCTGAGCGATGGCCTCGGAACATTCGTGTGGCTGCGAACTCGCCTAGCCTGTGGCCAACCATGTTCTCGGTTATCAGAACCGGAACGTGCTGCTTACCGTTGTGAACGCCGATCGTCAGGTTCACCATCTCGGGCATGATCATGGATGACCTTGACCATGTCTGGATCACTTGCCTACCACCAGAATTCTGAGCGGCAAGCACCTTCTTCATCAGTTTCGGGTGGACCCAGGGGCCCTTTTTGATCGACCTGCTCATATCTTTCTCGTTTACCTAGCGCTGGTACCTGCGGCGAAGGATGAACTTGTTAGTCCGCTTGTTCTTGCGCGTTCTGTAGCCGAGCGCCGGCTTACCCCACGGCGTCTTCGGTCCGGCCATTCCGATTGGCGCACGCCCTTCACCACCGCCGTGCGGGTGCGCTGCCGGGTACATGGCAGAACCGCGTACTGTCGGCCTGCGTCCACGATGCCGGTTTCGTCCCGCCTTGCCGAGCTTGATGTTCTTGTGGTCTGAGTTCGAGACCTGCCCGACCGTCGCCATACATTCGCTTAGCAACTGGCGCATCTCGCCTGAAGGCAATCGCACCAGCGTGTAGTCGCCTTCGTGAGCCATTACCTGCGCCGATACACCAGCGCTTTTCACAAGCTGGCCTCCGCGTCCAGGATGCGTTTCCAGGTTGTGGACAGTCGTACCGGTGGGCAGACTGCCGAGCTTCATGGCGTTACCGGTCGAGATAGCGCCCGATTCCTGGCTGCGAATCACCGACCCGACCTTAAGGCCTTCTGGTGCGACGATGTAACGCTTGGTGCCGTCTTCATATCGAACCAGTGCGATTCGAGCGGTGCGGTTCGGGTCGTACTCGATCGACTGAACTGTAGCGTCACCAGCCTTGTCGCGTTTGAAGTCGACAACGCGGTAGCGCCGCTTGTGTCCCCCGCCGCGATGCCGCGTCGTAACTCGGCCATGGTGGTTGCGACCACCTGACTTCTTCATCGGCGCCAGTAGCGACTTCTCAGGCTTCGACTTCGTGATGTCGCTGAAGTCGTCCGCGACTGTATCGCGACGTCCAGGTGTTGTTGGTTTGTATTCCTTCAGTCCCATCTTCTATGCGCCTTCGAACAGCTGAATTGAGTCGCCGCTCGCCAGAGTAACAATCGCTTTTTTCGTGTCCGGCAGCTTGGTCCGGTTGCGGCCGTACGTCTTAACCTTGCCATGAATCTTGAGAGTGTTGACCGACTTGACCTCGACATCGAACGTCGACTCTATGGCCCGCTTGATGTCGCGTTTCGAGGCCTTGAGAGCAACTTTGAAAACGTACTTGCCCTGCTCCTGCAGCGTGGTCGATTTTTCCGTGACCACCGGGCTCTTCAATACGTCTGAGATATTCACGACGCCGCTCCCTTGCCCCAGAGGCCATCGACAGCCTTGACCGCGTCCTGAGTGATGATCAGATTAGGAACAGATGTTGCTTGAAGAGCGCTCAGGTTACGAGCCTCCACGGCGTTTACCTCGGGCGTATTTGCGCAAGAGATCAGCACAGACTCGTTTGCTTCTCCGGTAACAATTAGCGTTCGGCCGTTCAGCTCAAGCGCGGAAACCATGTCGACTATCGAGCGTGTCTTTGGCTCATCGATGTCCAATGCGTCGAGCACGACCAGGGATTCGCCTCGCACATGGTTCGAGAGCGCTACCCGCAACGCCTGCCGCCGCATCTTCTTCGGAAGCCTCTGGCGATAGCTGCGAGGGTGCGGTCCATGCGCTACACCACCGTGACGCAGGTTCGGCGACTTGCGGCTGCCAAGGCGTGCTCGGCCGCTGCCCTTCTGGGATCGTAACTTACGAGTCGAGTAGTTGACCTCGGCCCTGGTCAGCGTGTCCTGTGTCCCCTGGCGTCGATTGGCCTGCTGCGCGACCACTGCCTGATGGAGGAGCGCGTTGTTAGGCTTGGCACTCCAAACAGTGTCGTCAGCCTCGACGTTACCGACTACTTTGCCGGTTATGTCTTTGACCTGAAGGTCCATCGCTCTAAGCCTGCTTCTCGATTCTCAAGATACTGTTCTTGTGTCCGGGTACTGATCCACCTACCAGCAGCAGGTTGCGGCTGGGGTCGGACAGAACGACTCGCAGGCCACGCTGAGTGATGCTGGCGGCTCCGTAGTGGCCGGCCATTTTCGTGCCGGGCCAAACTCTGCCCGGTGAACTGCCCGCGCCGATCGAGCCTGGAGCACGATGACGGTCAGACTGACCGTGTGTCTTCGGCCCGCCTGCGAATCCGTACCTTCTCACACCACCTGCGAAACCTTTGCCTTTAGAAATTCCTGAGACCTTGATTCGGTCTCCAGTATCGAAAAGATTAGCGAGAATCTTCTGGCCCACTTCGAACTCGCCAAGATCCTCGACTCCGAACTCCTGAAGGTGCCTGAACCTGCCGCCTGACCTTTCCAGGTGGCCCGCCATCGGCTTGTTCAGGTTCTTGGCAGGCAGGAACCCGACCTGTACCGCCTCATATCCGTGTCTTGCTGCAGTCTTGACCTGGGTCACGGTGCAGGGACCAACCTCTACCGCGGTCACAGGCACTGCCCTGCCATCGTCTGTGTAATAAGTTGTCATGCCGATCTTCCGGCCGATCAGACCGGAGATCGCAGGAGCGTCGGCCAGCTCTTCTTCGGCTTCTGGCTCTTCAGCTTCGTCTTCAGATGGTTCGTCGGCCTCTACCGGAGCTGCCGAGGCTTCTTCAGCCGTTGGCTCATCCGCGGATTCTGCTGCGGGAGCTTCGGCTTCTACTGCCTCTGGCTCGTCTTTCGACTCAGCGGTCGGTTCTGATTCGTCGGCGGAGTCCGCGTCGGATTCACCATCGTCCGAGTCGCCGGCTTCTTCAGCGGGCTCTTCCTTCACCTCGGCGGCAGGAGCTTCCGCTTCGTCTGTTGCAGACTCATCTGTTTTGTCCGCGACAGACTCGGCCTCGGCGGTTGGTTCTGCTGTTGCCTCTTCATTCTTTTCTCCGGCATCGTCCTGCTCGGAGTTTTCCTGTCGTTCCTGTTCGTCCATCTCTCTACAACTTGATTGCGATATCAACGCCTGCTGGAACGTTGAGGCGTGTCAGTGAATCGATCGTTTTCGAACTTGGCTCAAGGATGTCGATAAGGCGCTTGTGAACACGAAGCTCGAAGTGCTCCCGCGAGTCCTTGTAAACGTGAGGCGATCGGATGACCGTGAACATTCTCTTTGCGGTAGGCAGAGGTACCGGACCCGCGACGTTGGCGCCCGTGCGCTCAGCAGTCTCCAGGATCTGCTGGGACGAGATGTCCAACAGCCGGTGGTCGAACCCCTTTAGAACAATTCTTATCTTCTGACCGGGCATCTGATTACTTCTTCCCGATGATGTCCTGTGCGACGTGCTGCGGCACAGGGTCGTAATGGTCGAGCTCCATGGCGAAGCTCGCCCGGCCCGTTGTCAAAGATCGGAGGTGTGTTGCGTACTGGAAGGTCTCGGCGAGCGGAATGAATGCCTTCACTTCCTGCACTTCACCTCGCTGGTCCATCGACTGGATCTGAGCACGCCTCGAGTTGAGGTCGCCGATCACATCGCCGAGGAATTCGGAAGGAGTGATGACCTCGATGCGCATTACCGGCTCCATCAGAACCGGACCGCCTCGCTCCATGGCGGACTTAAATGCCATGGATGCTGCGATCTTGAATGCCATCTCCGAGGAGTCAACCTCGTGGTAGGAGCCGTCTGTAAGAACGGCTTTCACATCAACTACTGGATAACCGGCAAGAATTCCGGTCTGCGCCGCCTCACGGAAGCCGGACTCGATTGGACCGTAGTATTCCCGGGGCAGCGTAGCTCCCGTGATCTCGGACTCGAACTGGATTCCGCTTCCGGCCTCCAGCGGCTCGAGTCTAAGCGTGCAGTCTCCGTACTGGCCGTGGCCGCCGGTCTGGCGAATGAACTTGCCCTGTTGTTCGGAGACTTTGGTCAGCGCTTCGCGGTATGCGACTCTTGGCGGACCCTGCGTGGCCTCGACATTAAATTCCCGCCGCATGCGCTCGATGATGACATCGAGGTGAAGTTCACCCATGCCGGCGAGCACGGTCTGCCCGCTCTCTTCATCGGTGTACGTCTGAAGAGTGGGGTCTTCATCGACCAGCCTGACCAACGCGTCAGTCATCTTTTCCTGGTCTGCACGCGTCTTCGGCTCGACGGCGACTGAAATGACGGGGTCTGGGAAGCTGATCGCCTCGAGGACTATTGGAGAGGCCTGGTCACAGAGGGTGTTTCCGGTTGCGGCGTTCTTGAGACCGATGACCGCGACGATCTCGCCTGGACCGGCGGATTTCACCTCTTCGCGGGAATCGGCGTGCATCTTCAAGAGACGACCGACTCGCTCACGACTTCGGGTAGACGGGTTGTAGACCGGCGTGCCGGCTTCGAGGGTTCCGGAATACACACGCACATAGATCAATCGGCCAACGTGCTGGTCAGTGACCACTTTGAAGGCCAGGGCGCTTAGCGGCTCATCGACGCTCGGCTTGCGCTCCATTTTGTTGTCTTCGTCGGCTGGGTCGAATCCTGCGACCGGAGGAACATCAAGAGGAGAAGGCAGATAGTCGATCACTGCGTCGAGAAGCGGATGAACGCCTCGGTGCCTGAGGGCCGAGCCGACGAGGACCGGGAAGATCTGCATGGAGATGGTGGCTTGCCTGATCGCGGCCCGAAGCTCGTCCTCTCCGATCTCTTCCTCTTCCAGGTACTTTTCCATGAGACCGTCATCGGTCTCTGCGACCTTTTCGATCATATGCTGACGGGCTTCTTCAGCCTTGTCCGCCATATCGGCAGGGATCTCGACAGTGGTATGAGCGATAGCGTCTTCGGCTTCGTAGATATAGGCGCACTGCTTGACCAGATCGATCATGCCGGTGAACTCAGATTCGGCGCCGATCGGAATCTGTATCGGTACGGCGTTTGCGCCGAGCCGGGAGTGCAACGTGCTCACCGCGTAGTCGAAATCTGCGCCGAGCCGGTCCATCTTGTTGACGAAGACCATTCGCGGCACGCCGTAGCGGTCCGCCTGGCGCCAAACAGTTTCCGACTGGGGCTGCACACCGGAGACCGATTCGAGGACGACGACTCCACCGTCGAGCACTCGAAGGCTGCGCTCTACTTCTGCGGTGAAGTCGACGTGACCGGGGGTGTCGATGATGTTGATCTGGTGGTCTTGCCACTTGGCGTTCGTCGCGGCGGAACCAATGGTGATGCCCCGCTCGCGCTCGAGCGACATGAAGTCCATGACCGTGGTGCCTTCATCGATGTCGCCGATCTTGTAGGTCTCACCAGTGAAAAACAGCACTCGCTCAGTGACGGTGGTCTTGCCAGCGTCAATGTGCGCGATAAATCCGATGTTTCGGACTTCCGAGAGGTCTGTTTTCTGTCCTGCTGCCATTGCCATATTGGTCGTTGCATGTCGGGCGAGTTTTACGCTCGCCGGTTAACGGTGAATCCCCTGAATCTCTACCAGCGGTAGTGAACGAAAGCCCTGTTGGCCTCAGCCATCCTGTGGGCGTCTTCCCTCTTTCTCACGGCAGCGCCACCACCGCGAGAGGCTTCAAGGAGCTCGAGATAGAGGCGCTCAGCGACCGGGCGCCCACTCCTGGACCGCGCCGCCTCGATAAGCCAGCGCTGAGCCAGAGCACTGCGCCTCTCGGGCCTGACTTCGACAGGCACCTGGTAGGTAGCGCCACCCACTCGACGAGGCTTGACTTCGAGCGCAGGCATCGCGTTTCGCAGGGCCTGCTCAAACACCTCGATGCCAGGGCGGTTCGCTTCCTTTTCCAGCAAGTCAAGCGCTGTGTACATCGCCCGACGCGCAGTGGACTTCTTGCCGCCGATCATCAATCGATTGATGAACTTCGCAAGATCCACACTGCCGTGCACAGGGTCAGGTGCAACCGGTCTTGGTTCTGCTGGTCGTCTTCGTGCCATTTCTCTTCTGTCGTACTAGCTGTCAGTTCCGGGCGTGCCGGGCAAACGTAGCCGCCTGCCCAGTGCCAGATGCCTGAACAGGCGGCTCAGATTTTCGATATTGGTTTCCGGTGGTTAGCCTCTTGGCTGTCCGTACTTGCTTCGGCCCTGCTTGCGGTCGCTGACTCCCGAAGTATCGAGCGATCCGCGAACAATGTGGTACCGAACTCCCGGAAGATCGGGCACTCGTCCACCTCGTATCAGGACTACCGAGTGCTCCTGCAAGTTATGGCCCTCTCCAGGAATATAGGCTGTGACCTCAATGCCGTTCGTTAGGCGAACTCTCGCAACTTTTCTAAGAGCAGAGTTCGGCTTTTTCGGCGTGACCGTCCTGACCTGAAGACACACTCCACGCTTCTGTGGGTTGCCCTTGCGTAGCTGCGTCATCTTCTTCTCGTACGAGTTGTACGAAAACAGAAGAGCTGGCGTCTTAGGCTTTTTGCGCGTCTGCTTGCGCGGACGACGGACAAGCTGATTGATGGTCGGCATTAAGTCACCTGGAAATAGAAGGCCGAAGCACATATCCGGAGCGGGTATGTCTGAGCCACGAACAGACAGTATACGAACGTGGCAACCTGTGCGTCAACGCAAATCTACGACATTCGTCGACTATACGGCCGAACTCACTTTCGGTCTCGGCCCGGAAGGCCGTAAGCTATTCTCGTCGGTCTCGGAAACGCACCCGTTTTTTTGGAAGCACGCGGTCGCCCGCACGCGCGAGAGTGCGGGAGCACATGAGACGACCAGGCGCTTAACGACGGATAGGACCTCTTTGGCGAAAGTCTTGCTTATAGGATTCGGTCACCCGGACTCGGCGCGCCTGTTTCAGGAGTTGAGCTCCAATGCGCCCCAGCATCAGTTCCAGATGCTGGAAGGGACTGCGCCCGACGAGGTCGAAGGCGACGGAACAGTAGCTTTGATCTGGTGTCCGCGATCATCAGACGAGACGGCGAACATGATCGCTGAGTCCGTGTCCGTCGGATTGCCAACCGTAGCGCTTCTCCATGATTCGGCCGTTCCAACAACCGACTTGTCAGCCGGGCATATCGAATTTTCCTTCGCACCGACTGACTGTAGTGAGGCGTTGAGGCGAATCGACCTGGTCATTGCGAGAGCTCGCGGGCCGGTAGATCGAAACGTGATCAGGCACGGCGAGCTGCTTATTGACCAGGACAGGTATGAGGTGAGTCTGAGCGGCCAGAAGATCGACCTCACCTATAAGGAGTACGAACTCCTGAAGTACATCGCAGCACGGCCAGGGCGAGTGTTCAGTCGAGAGGACCTGCTTCGGGCGGTGTGGGACTACGACTACTTTGGCGGAACCAGAACGGTGGATGTGCACGTCCGGCGGCTTAGATCAAAGATCAACGATCTTCGCTACCAGTTCATCGAAACGGTATGGAATGTCGGATACAGATTCAGGTCCCCGGGCGACGAGTACACGAAGCAGGAATCCTGAGGGGACGGAGCGGCGGTCGGGCCTACTGATACCTCGCCTGACACAAGTTTGACAAAAGTTTCACAATCTCGAATACTTCATCTCTTACTTACTTGCAATCGTACTCAGAATCCAACGTCTCTAGAGCGACCCACCTCAGATCATGACGCAGGTTCAAGACACAAAGCAGCGTGATGCCAACGAAGAGGCGATTCGGTTCGCCCTCTTCTCCGCTCACGAGCATGATGTCCGGTTCATTCGCCTGTGGTTCACCGACATCCTCGGCACTCTGAAGGGCTTCGCGATCACCATCGACGAGCTTGAGGGAGTCCTGCGAAGAGGCGCAAGCTTCGATGGCGCATCTATAGAAGGATTCGCGCGCGAGGGCGAATCGGACATGGTCGCGATGCCGGATCCTTCGACCTGGCAGATCCTTCCATGGCGTCCAAGGGAAAACTCTGTAGCTCGCCTCTTCTGCGATATCCGGACGGCCTCGGGTGAAGCAGCAGACACTGACAACCGGGAGGTCCTGCGAAGAGGTCTGCGCCGAGCGGCTGACATGGGTCTTACCTACTACGTGGCTCCGGAACTCGAGTACTTTCACTTGAAGTCACCTGAGGATCCTCGACCGTACGACTCTGGTGGTTACTTCGATCAATCATCTGATAGTGCCGGCGCAGACCTGAGGCGGCAGACAGTGCTGTCACTCGAAGAGATGGGGATTCCGGTTAAGCATTCTCATCACGAGGTTTCGGACGGCCAACACGAGATCGATCTTCGTCACACGAACGCTCTGACGATGGCTGACTCTATAGTCACGTTCAAAGTGGTGGTCAAGGAGATCGCTTCCCAGTCCGGCGGCTACGTGACGTTCATGCCGCGGCCCTTCGCTCAATCGAATGGCAGCGGAATGCACACGCATATGTCGCTTTTCGAAGGCGATAGGAACGCCTTTTTTGATCCTGACTCTCCCGACAATCTATCGCCGCTCGCTCGACAGTTCATGGCTGGTCTGATCCGCCACGCGCCGGAGATCACAGCGGTCACCAATCAGTGGGTGAACTCATACAAGAGGCTGGTCCCGGGGTTTGAGGCTCCTGTTTACGCCAACTACACCCTGGGGAACCTCGCCGGTCTTGTTCGAGTCCCCGCATACCGCGTTGACAAGGAAGACAGTCTTCGCATTGAGTACCGCGCGCCGGACTCTGCTTGCAATCCGTACCTGGCATTTGCAGCGATCCTGGGAGCCGGTCTCGAAGGAATCGAGAAGGGCTACGACCTTGCGGAGCCGTTGACACGCGATCCTTCACAGATGTCGAGCGAGGAACGGCAATCTCATGGGGTCGTCCAGCTGCCCAGCTCTCTAGATGCGGCGCTGAAGATGGCCACCGAGAGCGAACTGCTTGAAAAGACTCTCGGGCCAGCGGTGTTGCAGAGTTTCCTACGAAATAAAACGTTGGAATGGGCTGAATATTCGGGAACCGTCACAGATTACGAGATTTCCCGTTACCTCAAGCTCCTGTAGCAAAACGCGTCGGCAGCCGCCGTACAAGCGTCCTGCAACAGGAATTGATGAGGGATTAGAAACACAACTGAAACATTTTCAGTCGACATTGGAACTTATGGCAGACAGCAAACACTTCAAAGAGTCAGCACGTGTCCAGGTCCCGGATCTGGATCACATCGCGACGCACGGGCTATACAACCCGGAGAACGAACACGACTCTTGCGGTGTTGGTGTGGTTGCGAATATCGACGGCTCCAAGAACCACAAGATCATCGATCAGGCACTCGAGGTGCTTATCAATCTCGGGCACCGAGGCGCATGTGGTTGCGACCCTCGGACCGGCGACGGAGCCGGAATCCTGCTCCAAATGCCGGACGCGTTTATGCGTAAGGTCTCGGCGGACGTCGACATTCAACTTCCTCCCGCGGGGCACTACGGTGTCGGGATGACTTTCCTGCCAATCGAGGATGGGCTGCGGGGTCGATGTGAATCGATTCTTGAAGAGGCTGTAAAGCAGCGCGGGCTGAAGTTTCTTGGATGGCGAGACGTTCCGGTCGACACAGCTGCTATTGGCGATATGGCACGCGCTGCGATGCCTCGCATTAGACAGTTTTTCATTGAAGCCCCGGCCGATCTCATTGAAGACGACCTTGAACGCAGGCTGTATGTCGTACGAAAGTCCGCTGAGCGTGAAGCAAGAGCGCAGGCCTCGGATGACGAGATTCAAGACATTGTCGACTACTTCTACGTGTGTTCTCTGTCTTCACGGACGGTGGTCTACAAGGGTCTGATCTTCGCTGACCAGATGAAGGAGTTCTACACGGACCTGAACGACGAGGAGATGGTCACGGCGTTCGGGATGGTCCATTCTCGTTTCAGCACGAACACGCTAGGCGCCTGGAGACTCGCGCACCCGTACCGGATGCTGGCTCACAACGGTGAGATCAATACGGTTCGTGGAAACCGCAACTGGATGACGGCTCGCGAAAAGGTGCTGAGTTCGGACTATTTCGGGGATGACATCGGCGATATCACTCCGGTCTGTGAAGCCGACGAACCGAGCGATACTGCATCACTTGACAACGGTTTCGAGTTCCTTCGCATGGGAGGGCGGTCGCTCGAGCATGTGGCTGCGATGATGTTGCCGGCCGCGTGGTACGGCAACGAGTCGATGCCCGACAACGTCAAGTCGTTCTACGAATACCACGGCGGCATGATGGAGCCGTGGGACGGCCCGGCAATGATCACTTTCACGGACGGCAATTCACTCGGCGCCGTCCTGGACCGTAATGGCCTGAGGCCGTTCCGCTACTGGGTGACCAAGGACAACTTGCTTGTGATGGCGTCGGAGGCAGGAGTGTTGGACATTCCGCCGGAGGACATCGCCTACCGCGACAGGTTGGCGCCGGGGCGGCTGTTCCTGGTGGACTTTGACCAGAGGCGGATAGTGCCGCCTGAGGAGATCATCGACGGGCTTGCTTCGAGTCAGGCGTATGGCGAATGGCTTGATGAGAATCGAGTGACGGTTGAAGACCTTTCTGAGCCGGACGTTGTGCCGGCTATAGACCTCGACACCCTGGTGACGAGGCAGATGGTGTTCGGCTACTCGCAGGAGGATCTCAAGTGGCTTATAGGTCCGATGGCCATCCAGGGAGCCCAGCCGAACGGCTCGATGGGGAACGACGCGCCGCTCGCGGTTTTGTCTGACCGGCCACAGGCGCTATTCAGCTATTTCAAGCAGAAGTTCGCCCAGGTCTCCAATCCGCCGCTCGATCCGATCAGGGAGAAGCAGGTCACTCAGATGTCTGTGCCGGTCGGTCGGCGGCCGAACCTGTTCGATGAGTCGGAAGAGCACGCAAGGCTGCTGCGCATCGACCATCCGCTGCTTTTCAACGAAGACCTGGCGCGCATCAAGGCAGCCAACAACGACGGAGTAAAAGCGAAGACCATCTCGACTCTCTTCCCGGTGTCAGAGGGCATCGACGGGCTTGGCAACGCGATCGAGAGAGTTCGCCGCGAAGCCTCAGAGGCGATCAGGGACGGTTTCACGATTCTTGTCCTCTCAGACCGAGGCGTCGATTCTGAGCATGCATTCATTCCATCTCTGCTGGCGGTTGGAGCTGTTCAGCACCACCTGATCCGCGAGCAGACCCGGACGCAGGCCGACATCATCGTGGAGTCGGGTGAGCCGCGTGAGGTCCATCACTTCGCAACGCTATTCGGCTACGGTGCCTCGGCGATCAATCCGTACCTGGCACTCGAATCGATTGCCGGGATGCGAGCTCAACCCACAGCCGAACGCCCGCTGCCTCCGCAAGAGAAATCAGAGCAGAACTTCAGATACGCAGTCGAATCAGGTGTGCTGAAGACGATGTCGAAGATGGGAATTTCAACGCTCCAGGGTTACATCGGCGCGCAGGTGTTCGAAGCGCTTGGACTTTCTGAGAAGCTCACCGACGAGTACTTCAGGTGGACGGAGTCACGGATCGGCGGTGTCGACCTGGAAGACATCGCGGCTGATGTCCTGGCGAACCATGCTCGGGCGTACCCGGAAGAGGACATTCCGGCCAACCTCCGTCTCGACCTGGGTGGCCTTTACCTGTGGCGCGGTACCGGCGAACGGCACATGTGGAACCCGGACACCATTGCCCTGCTGCAAGACGCGGCCACCAGGAATGACAAGGCGGTGTTCAAGCAGTTCGAGCAGGCATCTGACAACGAGGGCAGCGAGCACATAACCATCCGCAACATGCTGGAGTTTGCCAAGACCGGCACTCCGGTGCCTCTCGAAGAGGTTGAGCCGGCGACGGAGATAGTTAAGCGGTTCGCAACAGGAGCCATATCGCTTGGCTCGATCTCGAGGGAAGCGCACGAGACTCTGGCCATCGCGATGAACCGCATCGGCGCTCGTTCGAACACCGGTGAGGGCGGCGAGGACCCGGCGCGGTATAACCCGGACGACAACGGTGACCGCCGGATCAGCGCGGTCAAGCAGGTAGCCTCGGGTCGTTTCGGCGTCAACACGAACTACCTCGTGAACTCCACCGATCTCCAGATCAAGATGGCGCAGGGAGCGAAGCCAGGAGAGGGCGGAGAGCTTCCGGGCTGGAAGGTGTCTGACTACATCGCCTTCATAAGGAAGACCACACGCGGGGTTGAGCTGATCTCACCTCCGCCACATCACGACATCTACTCGATCGAAGACCTCGCCCAGCTCATTCACGACCTGAAGAACGTGAACCCTGAATCGCGTGTTCACGTGAAGCTCGTGGCAGTCGCCGGCGTTGGCGTTATCGCTGCCGGCGTGGCGAAGGGTAAGGGCGACGTTGTCCTGATCTCAGGCGACTCAGGAGGGACCGGCGCGTCGCCGCTCTCTTCGATTCGCCATGGCGGAATCCCGTGGGAACTCGGACTGGCTGAGACTCAGCAGGTCCTCGTCGAAAACGGACTGCGAGACAGGATCGTCGTACAGACGGACGGCCAGATAAAGACCAGTCGCGACGTCGTGGTCGCCGCTCTGTTGGGCGCAGACGAGTGGGGTGTAGCAACTGCGGGCTTGATCACCATGGGTTGCATCATGCTCCGCAAGTGCCACCTCAATACCTGCTCGGTCGGCGTCGCCACCCAGGACCCTGAACTCCGCGCCAGGTTTACGGGCACACCAGAAGCCGTCGTCAACTACTTCATGATGCTCGCCGAGGGTGTGCGCGAGATCATGGCCGAGCTCGGTTTCAGAACTGTGAACGAGATGATCGGCCGGATGGACATGCTCAAGCAGCGTGAGGACACGACGCATTGGAAGGCCAAGAAGATAGACCTTTCGCGCATGCTCGCGATGCCGAAGGGACTTCCCGGCGATCATATGTATCACTGCGCGCTGCAAGACCATGAGTTGGATGCGGCGCTGGACAACGAGTTGATCCGGCTATCTCAGCGGGCAATCGACGACGGCGAAGAGGTGAACGAAACCCTCAGCATCAAGAATGGCAATCGCACCGTGGGCGCGATGCTGTCTGGCAAGATCGCCGAGAAGTACGGCGAGGAGGGGCTGCCGGACGGCACGATCAACTTCACCATGCATGGCTCGGGCGGTCAAAGCTTTGGCGCCTTCGCTGTTAAGGGACTGACTTTCAGAGTTGAGGGTGATGCCAACGACTACCTCGGCAAGGGGCTTTCAGGCGGACGGATCATCGTCGTGCCGCCAAAGGACTCCAGCTATGTGCCTGAGGACAACATAATCATTGGCAATGTTGCGTTCTATGGGGCAACCGGAGGCGAGGCGTTCATTCGTGGCCGCGGCGGTGAGCGGTTCTGCGTCCGCAACTCCTCAGCCCATGCGGTGATTGAAGGGATCGGCGATCACGGCTGTGAATACATGACCGGTGGCCGCGTTGTTGTGCTGGGACCGACAGGCCGCAACTTTGGTGCCGGGATGAGCGGCGGAATCGCCTACATCTACGATCCTGACGAGACCTTCGAGCAACGCTTCAACCCGGAGCTGGCCGACCTGCTCGACGTTGAGCCAGATTCGGCTGATGAAGTTGAGCTAAAGGGCCTTATCACGAGGCACTTCGAATACACAGCAAGCACGGTCGCGGAGAACCTGCTTAACGACTGGTCAAACGCTCTCGGTAAGTTCAGAAAGGTCTTCCCGAAAGACTACGCACGCGTGCTGCGCGAGCAGGCTTCCACGAAGCTGAACGGAGCGGTTAGCGATGGGACAGGCCAACTCACAGGCATCGGCGCAGGTGACGAGGGGGTAGGCACCCGTGGGTAAGATCACCGGTTTCAAAGAGATCGGCAGGATCACGCCGGCGCGACGTGACGCGAATACCCGTGTCGATGACTGGCACGAGATCTACACAGACTGGCCGGACCAAAGTTCGCGTGCGCAGGCAAGCCGCTGCATGGACTGCGGCGTTCCGTTCTGCAATAGCGGATGTCCGCTCGGAAACCTGATTCCGGAGTGGAACGATCTTGTCTACCACGGCGATTGGGAAGAGGCGATCAAGCGACTCCACGCTACGAACAACTTCCCGGAGTTCACAGGCCGGATATGTCCTGCTCCCTGCGAGGGAGCCTGCACGCTGGCGATCAACAGCAGCGCCGTCACGATCGAGATGATCGAAAAGGCGATATCCGAGCGGGCCTGGCAAGAAGGTTGGATCAAGCCTGAGCCGCCTGAGACTCGCACCGGCAAATCCGTGGCCGTCGTCGGCTCAGGTCCGGCGGGCCTTGCTGCCGCCCAGCAGCTCAATAGAGCCGGCCACACGGTCACCGTATTCGAGCGGAACGAGCATATCGGCGGTCTACTCGCTCTTGGGATTCCCGAGTTCAAACTTGAGAAAAGCGTTGTTGACCGTCGACTCGACCAGATGAGAGCCGAAGGCGTGGATTTCCGCCCTTCGACCAACGTCGGCACCGATGTTACCCACGACCAGTTGCTGAACGATTTCGACGCCATATGCCTCGCAGGCGGATCGACCGTTCCGCGAGACCTGCCGATCCCGGGTCGCGAACTCAACGGCATCCACTATGCGATGGATTTCCTCACCCAGCAGAACCGCCGTTTGAAAGGCCAGGAGTTTTCGCCGGAAGAAACGATATCGGCATCCGGGAAGAACGTCGTGATCATCGGCGGTGGCGACACCGGAGCCGACTGCCTCGGCACTTCTCATCGACAGCACGCCTCGAACATCGTGCAGATCGAGATCATGCCGCGGCCGCCGGAGCACCGTGTCGCAACCAATCCGTGGCCCCAGTGGCCAATGGTCTTCCGCACCTCTTCCGCCCACGAGGAAGGCGGCGAACGCGACTACAACGTTTTGACCAAGCAGTTCGTCGACGACGGCAACGGGAATGTTGTGAGGATCGACTGCGTAAGGATCGAATGGGTCCCTTCGACGAATGGCGGCCGTCCCGAGATGCGTGAAGTGCCTGGCAGCGAGTTTTCGATCGATGCCGATCTCGTCCTGCTGGCGATGGGCTTCCTGCATCCGCAACACGATGGCCTGCTGGACGATCTGCAGGTGGAATACGATTCACGCGGCAATGTGAAGACTGACGTGATGCTGCAGAGCAACGTCAAGAAGGTCTTTGCCTGTGGCGATATGCAGCGAGGTCAGTCACTCATCGTGCACGCGATCGCAAGTGGCCGCACGTGCGCCAGGGCGATCGATCTATTCTTGATGGGAGATTCGAGCCTGCCGACGGTACGAGGCTACGCACGGCCAGCTCTCGCACTTCAGCGTTAGCCTGGTGACAGGTGCTGCTGCGGACACGTCGCCTCGGGCAGGACTGCGTTAAACCGGCACGAAGTTCAGATGGCACATCTACGAGTAGCTCTCGCCCAGATAAATACGACGGTTGGCGACTTACAGGCGAACCGACGTGCCGCTGACCGTGCGATTGAGCAAGCCGTGGAAATGGGAGCGGACATCGTTGCTCTCCCGGAACTGACGATCACCGGCTATCCGCCCGAAGATCTGGTGTTGTGGCCGAGCTTCGTGGACCAGAACGTGCGAGAGCTTGAGCTTCTGGCTGCGTCCACGAATGGCATTACCGCCATCGTTGGTTTCGTTCATGCTGACGAAGAGGGCAAGCTCTACAACGCAGCCGCGACACTGTCTGGCGGCCGTGTACGGGACATCTACGGAAAGATCCACCTCCCGAACTACGGCGTGTTCGACGAGCGACGCTACTTCACTTCTGGCACAGGCTGTCCCGTGCTGGAAGTTTCGGGTACGAAGGTTGCCATCAATGTCTGTGAGGACATCTGGGAGGAGCCGGGCCCCAGCGAGCTGCAGTGCTCTGCAGGCGAGGCCGAGGTCATTCTCAACATAAATGGTTCGCCTTACTGGATCGGCAAGCAAGAGTGGCGCACCGAAATCGTCACTACGCTGGCCAAACGGAATCGGGCGTTCGCCGTCTATGTGAACCAGGTTGGCGGCCAGGACGAGCTTGTGTTCGATGGTGCGAGCATGGTGGCCGGACCCGACGGCAAAGTGCTCGCGGTGGCGCCGTCCTTCGAAGAGTCGATATTCACCATTGATATCGAAACCGAACTCGTTAAAGAAGCGCGGAGCGAGGTTCCTGAAACTGCGCCATCCGACAGCATCATCGAACAGTTTGGTCCGGTCAGGCACGTTGGGATTGAGTCGGTCGGTGCTAAAGCCGTCGATGTCGGCGCAGTCCCGATGGAATCGCCGGCGGAACTCGAATCCGTCTACAAAGCCCTTGTCCTCGGAACACGTGACTATGTGCGAAAGACCGGGTTCGAGAAGGTGGCGATCGCGCTCTCAGGTGGTATCGATTCAACGATAGTGGCGGCGATCGCGGTGGATGCTCTCAGCGCGGAAAACGTGACTGGCGTCGCGATGCCTTCCCGATACTCTTCAGAGGGCAGCATCGAGGACGCTCAGGAGCTAGCTCAGAGACTCGGGATAAAACTGTGGAGGTTGCCGATCGAACCTGCCCACGGAGGTTTCGAAGAGCTATTGGAGCCTGTGTTCAAAGACACGGAGCCGGGTGTCGCCGAAGAGAACACGCAGTCGAGGGTGCGCGGCACGGTGATGATGGCGATTGCGAACAAGTTCAACTGGCTCGTGCTGACCACGGGCAACAAGTCCGAAATGGCGACCGGATACGCCACGATCTACGGCGACATGGCCGGAGCTTTTGCGGTGGTCAAGGATGTTCCGAAGACCCTGCTCTACGAACTGTGCCACTACAGGAACAGCGCCGGTCCGGACAGTCCAATTCCTCAATCGGTGATTGAGAAGCCACCCAGCGCAGAGCTTCGGCCTGGCCAGTTGGACGAAGACAGCCTTCCGCCATACGAAATCCTGGACCGGGTGCTCGAGCAATATGTTGTCAATCTGAAATCGTCAGATGAGATCGTCAAATCAGAGCGAGCTCTGGGAGATTCCGGCGCCGACGAAGAGACGGTTCGACGATTAACTCGTTTGATTGACATCAATGAGTACAAACGGCGTCAGGCCCCGCCCGGTCCCAAGATCACTCAACTCGCCTTTGGCCGAGACCGGCGTCTGCCGATCGCGAACAGATACCGCGGCTGATTCCGACCTCTAACCCTCCAGTCACGACCCGGCAGAAACGCGTGCTAGGATTCCGGCTGGCTGCATGCGTGCAGATCGCAACGCTATCCGATTCTTTGCTAGTAGACGCGAGAACCCAGGATGAAAATCACCGAAATCGAAACGTTCGTCGTTGATGCTGGATGGCGCCCGTGGCAGTTCGTCGCGGTACGGACAGACGAAGGCATCACCGGCTACGGCGAGATGTCTGACGGCCGCAATCCATACGGCGTCACCGGCGCGGTCACAGATTTCGAATCGACCCTGATCGGCCAGGACCCGCTGCCCGTTGAGCGCAGATTTTGGGACATGTACCGAGTGGCGCGCCAGAGTCCAGGCGGAATTGCGGCCAAAGCGATTGCCGGAGTGGAACTGGCTCTGTGGGACATCAAGGGCAAAGCCGCCGATATGCCGGTTCACGCGCTGTTCGGCGGGCCCACTCGCGAGTCACAGCAGGTCTACTGGTCGCACTGTGGAACTTCGCGGGCTTGCAACCACGAGCTAATCGGCACACCGCCGATCAAATCGATGGGTGACGTCCGTCGCCTGGGCCAAGAGGTGCGTGACAAGGGTTTCAACGCGCTCAAGACCAACATCGTATTTCCGGGCGACCCGGCTCACACCTACTTCGCAGGTTTCGGCGGCGGCTCCGGCACAACGGATCAGAACATCACACCGGCGCTTCTGCGTCATATCGAGGAGTACATCGGCACCTTCAAGGAAGGCGCTGGACCAAACGTTGAGATTGCCCTGGACCTGAATTTCAACTTCAAGCCGCTCGCTGCCCGCCAGATCTGCGACGTAGTGGAGCCGTTCAACATGATGTGGGTCGAGGTTGACATGTACGAGCCCGAAGGGCTGGCTGAGGTTAAGAACTCGACGAACGTACCGATCACGTCTGGCGAGAACCTTTTCGGATTGCGCGACTACCGACCGTACTTCGAAGCGAGAGCCATGGATACGGTGAAGGTCGATGTCCCGTGGAACGGATTCGCTCGCTCAAGGGACGTTGCTCTTGCGGCTGAAAGTTACGAACTGAACATCGCGCCGCACAACTACTACTCTCACCTGTCGACCATGATCTCGCTCAACCTGTGCGCGACTTTGCCGAACGTGAGGATCATGGAGATCGACATTGATGACGTACCGTGGAAAGACGACCTCACAGGCGGTGCACTCGAGATCGAAGGTGGCGTGATCAACATTCCAACGAAGCCCGGATGGGGTGTCGATCTCGATGAAGATGTGGCGAAAGCTCACGTCTGGCAGCGGGGACGAGGACCTGGATACATGACGGACAGGTAGCGCTAATGCACCGGAGCAGGCTGAAGGTCGTATTGTTCGACACTCCGGCCGAGGACGCTCAGGCTGGGGTCGATTTCTGGTCTGCTGCCCTCGGCGGTGACACGGGCAAGACCGTCACTTCAGAAGACCCCTACGGCCGCGTCGGCTACGTGCGCAATGCCGTTGATGCAATGGTACAGCGGACCGATAGTGAACCCCGGATTCACGTCGATATCGAGACAGACGATCTGGAAGCCGAGGTCAGCAGGCTGGAGAAACTGGGAGCAGAGCGAGTCGAGTTCGTGGAGCAGTGGTGGGTTATGAAGGCCCCGTCTGGCCACATCTTCTGTGTGGTGCCAATCCAGTCCAACGACTTCCCGAACGGTGCCAATCAGTGGGACTAGCGCCCTGCTACCACCAGGTCTTGCCCTCGATCTCTTTCTGGTCGAACTTGAAGTCCTGGTTGTATATGCCGGTTGAGAGATACTTCCAGCCGCCATCGGCGAACATCGCAACAATGTTGCCGCTCTCGCCGTTTTTGCTCATACGCGTCGCCAGTTTGTGCGCAGTGCCGAACGTCGCGCCAGACGAGACGCCGACGAACACGCCTGTGTCGGTAAGGAGCTTCCGCGTCCAGTAAAACGCTTCTTCTCCTTCGATCATGATTCGTCCATCGAGAGCGTCAAGGTCGAGGATCGGCGGAACGAAGCCGTGCTCTATCGATCGCAGCCCCTGGACCTTGTCATCCGGGTGAGGAGCCGCCGCGACTATCTTCACGTCTGGATTGTGCTCCCTCAGGGCCCGTCCAACGCCCATCAGCGTTCCACCGGTGCCAAGGCCAGCGACGAATATATCCACATCAGGCAGGTCGCGAGCGATCTCGGGGCCTGTGCTCTCGTAATGAGCGAGCGGATTCGCCTCATTGCCGTACTGGTACGGCATGAAGTAATCGGGGTTCTCGTCAGCAAGCTGCTTAGCGAGAATGATCGACTCGTTGGTTCCCTTGTCCGCGTCTGAGAACTCGATGGTCGCACTGTATGCCTTGAGCAGGTCGACTCGTTCTCGCGGGACGCTTGCGGGCATGACGGCGATCATCTTGTAGCCGCGCACACTGGCGATCATGGCCAGTCCAAGACCGGTATTGCCGGATGTCGGCTCGAGGATGGTGCCGCCAGGCTTAAGCACGCCCCGATTCTCGGCGTCCTGGATCAGATACCTGGCCGTACGGTCTTTGACGCTACCAGTCGGATTGCCAGACTCAAGCTTGGCAAAGATCCTGATCGCAGGATCGGGACTCAGCTTCGTGAGCTCGACAAGTGGCGTGTTGCCGATCGCGTCGATCATGTCGGCCTTCACGGCGCTGAGTGATGCGGCCTGTAGGCTCATCGTCAATCTTTCCTAACTGGACCAGCAAGCCGTACAAAGTGCCTGCTGACAGAAAACAGGCCCCGGTCGATTTAGCGCCGGGGCCTGTTCACCTTGTCATCGAACCTTAATCATTGGCCATGATCGGCTGCTGGTCGCGCTCTTCCACCGTCTGGGGAGCGACGAGTCCGCAGAAAACCTCATAGTCGATCAGTTCAGTCACTTCTGGATTCGGACCGCAGAGTTTGCAATTCGGGTCCTGCCGGACCTTCAGCTCTGTGAACTCCATGCTCAGCGCATCGATCATGAGCAGGCGGCTCGTGAGAACCTCACCGATACCAAGCAGCAGCTTGATCACTTCGAGCGCCTGGATCGAGCCAACAAGACCCGGTAGTGCGCCGATTACTCCTGCCTCCGAGCAGTTTGGCACTTCGCCTGGAGGCGGTGGGTCCGGGTACATGCAGCGGTAGCAGCCCTGCTCCGGGATGTAAGTGGTCGCTCGGCCATCGAAGACGAGAATAGCGCCGTCTACCAGCGGCTTCTTCGCCAGGTACGCAGCGTCGTTGACGAGATACCTCGTTGCGAAGTTGTCTGCGCCGTTCACCACGATGTCGTAGTCCGAGATGATCGCCATAGCGTTCTCGGAGTTAATCGGCTCTTCGTGGATCTGGACGTTAAGGTCAGGGTTGTGGGCGAGGAGCGTCTCTTTCGCTGACTCAACCTTGCGACGTCCCACGTCTCCATCGGTGTGAAGAATCTGCCGTTGGAGGTTGCTCACGTCGACCACGTCGAAATCAACGATTCCGATGGTCCCGACTCCTGCCAGGGCGAGATAGAGAGCTATTGGCGAGCCGAGCCCTCCGGCCCCGATCACAAGCACCCTGCCGTCCAGCAGCTTCCGCTGCCCAACACTGCCCACGTTAGGCATTATCAGGTGCCGGCTATATCGTTGGACCTGGTTAGGCGTTAGCGGAGTCAGCTTCTTTGTTTCTGTCGATCCGTTCATTCTGGTCCGAATCCTCAATTAGTCCTGAGTTCAATTATCGATTCTAAACCTGCGTTAGTGGCGATGTCCCGTGTGACACAGGACATTCGGGCACCGTGCGAGGCCCACCTGAGCAGTCTCGGTATCACTATCACTGAGATTAGATGAGAGGGAGATGCCAGAGGTTCTTAGAGTGGCTTCAACACATAGCTGAGATGTTAGCTATGACTGGCACGGGCTCGTTTGGCTTTTCCTTGCCGGCAAGGTCAGAAACCCTGACCGATTCGAGGTGCGAAAGAAGCAGCTGTTCTACTTCTCCCCACATGTCACGCTGGGCGCAACCGCTCGACAACTGGCACTCGCTAGCGTGGTCGACGCAGCTTAGTGGGGCCAGGGAGTAGTCCAGAGAGTTCACCACATCGCTGACCGAGATCTGGTCGGCTGCCTTCGCCAGCCTGTGCCCGCCTTGCGGACCACGCCGCGATTCGATCACTCCGGCCTTCTGCAGTTCAGAGCAGATGTGAAGGAGATATGGCTCAGGAATGTGCCGTGCAGTCGAGATCTCGGAAGTCGAGGAGTACGTGCCTTCCGGGCGGAGTGCCAGATAGACCAGCATCCGGACGCCATAATCGACTTTCATTGGGATCAACATGGCTTCTCAGAGTAATTCTGCAGGTTCGC
Organism: Dehalococcoidia bacterium; assembly: GCA_028285005.1. GTDB lineage: Bacteria > Chloroflexota > Dehalococcoidia > Lucifugimonadales > Lucifugimonadaceae > JAJCYX01. The sequence goes on from JANQQP010000019.1 coordinate 125,419, forward strand.
TGTTAAGAGCCTGCTTTGTGCCTGACTGCGAAAGACGGCTTTTCTCGTTTGAAGTATACACCCGAACGGCAATTCCTAACTGTGGAACTCGCGAAATGCCGACTCAGACTTCTGACTGGCGCGACCCAGGAATACGCGGAGGATTCGTCCAGCATGCGTCGTCCAGCAGGCAGCGGCCTCGTGGTAGAATTCGAAGGTTGGCTCAGCTACTCGCACGCCTTTTCATCGATCTCAAGTCGAGATGGCGCTGTAGTGGAGCCACGATCCACCTAACGGCTATTCAGCACATACGTTCCCCTACACGACATGGCAGACACGATCTCTATCTCACTTAAGCCTCGCACGAGCTTCGGCAAAAAGAACAAGGCCTTGCGCCGATCAGGGTTCATTCCTGTTCATGTTTACGGTCAACAGCAGGAACCGATGTCCCTACAGGTCGAAGCCGCTGCATTGAGGTCGACCCTCAGAGCTGCCGGTTCCACGACTCCGGTCACGGTCAAAGTGGACGGCGGCAAAGATGCGGTGACTCTCGTCCGTGACGTCGCAGTGCACCCCGTTTCAGGCGATCTGCTGCACGTCGACTTCATGCGTGTGAACGTTGCCGAGGCGGTGCAGGCCGATGTGCCGCTGACCTTGATCAACTTCGAGGACGCGCCCGGCACGCGAGGTGGCGCGGGCGTCGTGACCCAGGGTACCTACGAGATCACAGTCGAGGCGCTGCCGTTCGACATCCCGAGCGAGATCGAGGTTGACTGCTCCGTTCTGATCGACCTCGAGGCCGACATCAAAGCTGAGGAATTGAGCCTACCTTCGGGAGTGACACTGATTTCGGACCCTGAGACCAGGATTGCCTGGATCCAGCCGCCACGTGTTATTGAAGAAGAGGTTGCAGAGGTCGAAGGCGAGGAAGGCGAAGAGGGTGAAGAAGGCGCTGAGGGTGAAGGCGGTGGTGAGGAGTCTTCTGGCGGCGATGGCGACCAGGACGAGTAGCTAGACTCTCTTCTCGTACCAGTCGGTCTGACCGTGCCGCTTGAATCCCATCCCCTGGTAGATGCTGACCGCGGCTGCGTTGCCCTCAACCACCTCCAGGTGGACATCGGCGGCACCCTGGGACAGAAGGTGTTTGACGCCTGCGCTAACTAAGGCTTTGCCCAGGCCGAGACTTCGAAACTCTGGCACGACGCCGGTCATCCAGATCTTCCCGCAGGTGTGGTCGTGCTCCCAGGAGAGAGCGGTCCAGATATAGCCCGCGATATCGCCTTCCTCAGTCTCGACGAATAGAACCTGCTCCGGGCCCGTCGATGGCAGCCCTAGCCTCGCCAGGACCTCATCTGGCGTGTTCTTTGAAAATCCCCAGTGACCTTCGAACACTCGATTCTGGACCCGTGTCAGAAGCAGGGCCTCGGCGGTGGACCGCATCTTCCTGACCGACATCGCCTCGGGCAGCGAGGGATCTGGCACTCCGCCAGCATCCTCTCTCTGCAGCACCAGTTCCAGATTGGCCGCGACTCGAGTGAACCCGGAGTGGGTGAGCTGGTCTAACGGCTCTGCAGGCGCACCTCTGACCGCGACATGGATCAGTGACACGCCCCTGGCTTTGGCTGCCTCACGAAGGAGATCGAGCAGTCCACCCACCTGACCGGAGCACTCGTCCAGTATCCCGAGCGACACTACTAGCCTGTCGACATCGTTTTCAGCGAGTGCCAATGCGTAGCCGCAGATCTTGCCATCCGTGCGAACCAGCCAGACGTCAGACTCAGGCTCGAGTCGCAGGGTCTCCAGTTCGGAGCGCAGTTCGTTGGGCGATGTCGGCCAACTTCGGAATCCATGTCGCCCGATCCGATTGAGCAGGTCTGAGAACTCGTCCAGCGACTCCCAGCGAAAGGCCGACATGGAATTATCGGAACTCTGTGGCACGCAGCCCCCGCGGACGTAGTGGCAATCGCGATAGTCGCGCCTGGCCTGAAGTAAGGTGAACCGGCGGGAGTCTAGCAGGGATCGATGGCCGTAGTTTCCGTCACACTGCGCCCGATCAGTGCATCCTCAGTCTGACGACCAGCGGTCAAGCGTGGCTCGCACAGATGGAGGCAAAGGAGCGTCCGCCTTCATATCTGGATCCGGTATCGGCTCACCGGCCACGACACGCATTGGCACTATGCCGGCCCAGGTGTCGAGATCCATGTCCTCAGCTTCGTCATGTGGAGGGCCGGTTCTCACCTTGGCTGAAGCTTCATCAAGGTTGAGCCGAAGCACCAGTGTCTGAGTGAACTCCGCGGTATTGGGCTGCCTGGCCTCATCCCACCGTCCAGGCATGACATGATTCGTCAGGATCTCAAGGGCGTGGAGCTTCTCGCCTACATCGGCGACCTCGGCCGCGTTTCCGAAGATCACGACTGATCGGTAGTTGATGGAGTGATGAAAGTGGGACCGAGCGGCGACGATCCCGTCAACTGAGGTTACTGCGACACTGACGGGCACCTCGGTTTTCATCTCCCTCAGCATGTGAGCGCCAGCGGACCCATGCAGATAGATGACGTCGTCTTCCCGTCCGAACAGAGTGGGCAGCACAACGGGCCCATGTTCGGCGTTGAAGCCAACGTGACACACGAAGTTCTGATCGAGGATTTCGTGGATTGTTGCCGAGTCGTATGCGCCGCGCTCGGGGAGTCGACGGACTTTCGTTCTTTCAGAGGTCATCGATCACACTTTCGCCGGGCTAGTTAGGCCTCGCCATTATGCCCGGATTCGAACACGCGGCCTCGTCATAACTTGCTATTGAAGCAAACGAGAAGTCGCCAAACTGTGACTGGCTTAACTTTTGGCTATATACTGGTATATGTGCGAGGTAACGAATGGCGTAGCCTGTTAGCTCACACACGAAAACGCTGAGATCGGGAGTAGTACCGATAGCGTTGCGGCAGAGAGAGCCGGTGGTTGGTGCAAACCGGTGCGCAACGACGAGAACTCGCCCGTGAGCGGTTTTGCTGAACGCCGAAAGGGCAAGTAAGTGGAAACGTATGGCCACGTTACGGCTTTAGAGCGGCTCACTTCCGCCATCCTACCTTCACGGGAGGACAGGCGGGCGTGAGCAACAAAGGTGGTACCGCGGGAATCCCGTCCTTTGGTTAGGGCGGGATTTTTTTGTGTTCGCGCACATCGTCGGTTTGGCGATGAACAAGTGAATCGGCAGGAAGATAGACATGGTTGCGAAAACACTGACGGGAGGCCAGATCGTCTGCGAAGCTCTCTTGAACGAGGGTGTAGACGTCGTATTCGGCCTGCCCGGCGGAGCGATCTTGCCGTTCTATGGCGAACTCTCGAAGTACCCACAGCTCCGTCACGTTCTGGTCCGTCATGAACAGGGAGGGGCGCACGCGGCCGACGGCTATTCGCGGTCTACGGGCAAAGTCGGTGTTGTGTGCGCAACGTCCGGTCCCGGCGCGACGAACCTGATCACCGGGCTGGCAACCGCGATGATGGATTCGGCTCCAGTTGTCGCCATCACGGGCCAGGTCGGCCGGGCGGCGATCGGAACCGACGCTTTCCAGGAGACCGACATCACTGGCGCCACGCTGCCGGTAACCAAGCACAACTACCTGGTGATGCGTGCGCAGGACATCGGCCCGACCATTCACGAGGCGTTCCATATTGCCCGCACAGGCCGACCGGGTCCGGTGTTGATCGACATTCCGAAGGATGTGTTCCAGGAGACCGCCGAGTACGACTCCGAGAGGGATAGCCAGATCAACCTGCCGGGTTACCGGGTGCCTTCAACTGCTGAAGAAGAAGAGGTAGAAGAAGCCGTAGATCTGATCAACGCAGCCGAACGTCCGGTCATCCTGGCCGGCCATGGCGTAATCATCTCTCGCGCATTCGACGAACTGCGGGAGCTCGCCGAAAAGGCCGAGATACCGGTTGTCACCACGCTACTGGGCATCAGTGGGTTCCCCGAAGATCATCGATTATTCGTTGGATTTCCGGGCATGCACGGACTCGCATACGCCAGTCTGGCGCTGGAAGAGGCGGACCTGATTGTTGCGATAGGCAGCAGGTTTGACGACCGCATCGTTGGCGACCCGAATCGCTTCGCGACCAAAGCCAAGAAGATTCACATAGATATCGATCCGGCTGAGATCAACAAGTCGTTGGTCGTGGACGCTCCGGTCGTCGGCGATGTGAAGGCGGTCCTCGGCCAGATCAATCCAAAGGTTGTGAAGACCGATCACACCGATTGGGTCGCCAGAGTTGAGCACCTGAAAGCTGAGCACCCCTCACTGAAGATCCGAGAAACGGATGAGTTGCTCGGACAGCACGTGATCAAAGCGCTGTCCGACGTGACCAAGGGTGACGCGATCATTTGCACAGGCGTTGGCCAGCACCAGATGTGGGCGGCGCAGCACTATCGATTCACGAACGCCAACTCGTGGTTCAGTTCAGGCGGTCTCGGAACGATGGGTTACGAGGTTCCGTCAGCGATCGGCGCGCAGCTCGGCAATCCCGACAGGCTGGTGTGGTCCATCTGCGGTGACGGCGGGTTCCAGATGACATCTATGGAACTGGCTACAGCGGTCGAGAACAATCTGCCGGTCAAGTACGCCATTCTGAACAACAACCACCTGGGAATGATCACCCAGTGGCAAGGACTGTTCTACGAAGGCGACTACCAGGCCGAAACCTACTCGGCGAATCCGGATTTCGTGAAGCTGGCCGAGGCATATGGAATGAAGGGCATCCGGGTTACGAGCCAGGAACAGTTGGAGAGCGCCATCAAAGAGGCGAACGAGCACGATGGCCCTGTGATTGTCGACTTCGTGATTGAGAAGGTCGACAACGTTTACCCGATGATCCCTGCCGGGCAGAGCATCCAGGAACTGATTGAGGAATCGCTGTGACAACGTCAACGAACGGAGCAAGCGGATTTCAGCAGCGAACGATCATCTCGCTCGTCCAAGACCGACCGGGCGTACTCGCCCGCATCTCGGGCCTCTTCCGTCGGCGCGGTTTCAACATCGCCAGCCTGGCTGTGGGCAGGTCCGAAAGGCCCGGGCTATCTCGAATGACTTTCGTAGTCGAGGGACCGCCACACGTTGTGCGTCATGTGGCCGCGCAGCTCGACCGGCTCGTTGAAGTCGTCGAGGTGCAAGACATCACGGACAAAAACATAGTCTGGCGTGAGCTGGCGCTGATCAAGGTCGCGGCAACGTCTGAACATCGTGGAGAGATCCTGGAACTTGCGAGCATTTTCCGGGTGAATGTGATCGATATCGGTGCGAAAACCCTGACGATGGAAGTCACCGGCGGTCGCAACAAGATCAACAGCTTGATTGAGCTGCTGCGCCGGTTCGGGATCAAAGAGGTGATTCGCACCGGCAGGGTCGCCACGCTGCGTGGAGCCCTGATCGAAGGACAGGAAGAAGGCGCTCACACGATCGCAGAGAGCGTCGAGCATTTCTACACGCCGACTGCAGGCGATTCGGGGAGTGTGTAGTTAACGAAATAGTCCAGGTTAATGAAGTTCGAGACAACCGCCATTGCAGCGGAGATGAGGTGAAACAGATCGAGCATGGCCACTCTTTACTACGACAAAGACATTGACGACTCAATCCTGCGGGAGAAAACCGTTGCCGTGATTGGCTACGGGTCGCAGGGACACGCCCACGCTAGAAACCTGAAGGACAGCGGCTTCAACGTGATCGTCGGCCTGTATGAAGGCAGCCGGTCAAAGGCGAAAGCTGAAGCGGATGGTTTCAGGGTCGTATCGAATACCGAGGCCGCTCAGGAAGCTGACCTGATCTCGTTCTGCCTGCCCGACACGACTCAGGGCCGTGTCTACAACGAAGAGATCGCTCCACACCTGAAGGACGGTCAGACGCTGCTCTTCGCCCACGGCTTCACGATCTTCTACAAGCAGATCGAGCCGCCGGAGTCCGTCAATGTCGTCATGATCGCTCCAAAGGCTCCGGGTCACAGGGTCCGAGCGGTATTCGAGCGCGGACTTGGGGTCCCATGTCTGATTGCGGTTGACCACGATGCCACCGGCAACGCGTTCGATATCGCCCTGGCTTATGGCAAGGGAGTTGGTGGAGGGCGCGCTGGAATTCTGAAGACCACCTTCAAAGAGGAGACCGAGACCGACCTGTTCGGTGAGCAAGCTGTTCTTTGCGGAGGTGTCACAGCCCTGATCAAGGCCGGATACGAGGTGCTAACAGAGGCCGGCTACGAGCCGGAATCAGCCTACTTCGAAGTGCTGCATGAGCTGAAGCTGATCGTTGATTTGATCTACCAGGGCGGTCTTGGCGGGATGCGCTACTCGGTCAGTGAAACCGCTGAATACGGCGACTACAGCCGCGGCCCAGTGGTGATCGACGAGAAGGTCAAGGACAACATGCGTGAGGTTCTCAGACAGATTCAGTCAGGCGAGTTCGCTCGTGAGTGGATCGCCGAGAACGACGAAGGACTGCACAAGTTCAATCAGATGCGGAAGGCGGACGAGGAGCACGACATCGAGCGCGTCGGCAAGGAGCTGCGCGACATGATGCCGTGGCTCGAGTCGACGACCTAGTTGGTTATGAGTTGGGCTTGCGTTGAGTCCAACTAACGCTTGCGATAGCGAGCGAAGGACGCCACAGGAGGCGTGAAATGGCACAGAAGAGCGAAACCGAAGACAAAGTAGTCATCTTCGACACGACGCTCCGCGACGGCGAGCAAAGCGCCGGCGCGGGTCTAACTGTTGAAGAGAAGCTTCGGATCGCTCACCAGCTAGCCGATCTTGGCGTCGACGTGATCGAAGCCGGTTTCGCAGCCAGTTCACCGGGTGATTTCGAGGCGGTGCGGCGCATCGCGCAAGAAGTTGAAGGTCCGACGATTTGCACTCTGGCGCGTGCTGTGCCATCGGACATCGAGGCCGCAGGCAAAGCGCTTGAGGGCGTTGAGAACGCTCGCATCCATACTTTCATCTCGTCGTCAGATATCCACCTGATGCACCAGATGAGAAAGGATCGCGAGGCCATCATGGACATGGCTGTCGAAGCGGTGGCGCTGGCGAAGACGTACACAGACGACGTCGAATTTTCGCCTATGGATGCGTCCCGGACAGATCCTGTTTACCTGTACGCCATGCTCGAAGCGGTGATCAAGGCTGGAGCTACGACTGTCAACATTCCGGACACAGTCGGCTACGCCACGCCCGAGGAGTTCGGCGCTCTGATCAAAGGCATCTTTGAGAATGTGCCGAACATTAACGAGGCGGTAGTTTCAGTCCACTGTCACAACGACCTCGGCATGGCCGGAGCGAACAGCCTGGCCGCTGTCGAGAACGGCGCGAGGCAGGTGGAAGGTTGTGTCAACGGTCTTGGCGAAAGAGCAGGTAACGCCGCGCTCGAAGAGGTGATCATGGCGCTGGAGACCCGGCCGGATCACTACCAGGCCGGCACGAACATTAAGACGAAGGAGATCGGCAACACCAGTCGCATGATCTCCGGAATCTTCGGCTTCCCTGTGCAGTACAACAAGGCGATCGTTGGCCGGAACGCCTTCCGACACTCCTCAGGCATCCACCAGGATGGCTACCTCAAGGACCACAGCACCTTCGAGATTATGGAGCCAGACACCGTTGGATGGCGCGGCGAAACTCTTGTGCTGACAAAGCTGTCTGGACGGGCGGGCCTGCGCGCTCGACTGGCCGACCTGGGCTATCGCCTGAAAGACGAGGAGTTACGTGACGTCTTTACGGCGTTCAAGGACCTTGCAGACAACAAGAGCGAGGTCGATGACCGCGATCTACATGCGTTGATGTCCGAGCAACACCGTTTTGCCGACACTGAGCGTACGTATCGAGTAGGCACCGTGCATGTGATTTGCGGCAATGACACGGAACCAGAGGCAACGATCACGCTCGACTGTCCGGATGGCGAATCACGGTCGTCGAAACAGGCAGGCACGGGACCAGTCGATGCCGTGTGCAAAGCGATCGACTCGATAGTAGACATGGACGTCGAACTGACAGAGTTCTCCGTTAACGCCGTAACCGAGGGCATCGACGCGCTTGGAGATGTGACGATTCGCATCGAAAAGCACGGAAACGTCTACTCGGGTCGCGGTGCGGACACCGACATCGTCGTTGCGTCGGCGAAGGCGTACGTGAACGCGATAAACCGACTCCTGATGATCGACACTCAGGACGCTGGTGCATCTGTAGCACCTTCCGAAACTGTATGATCCGGTGCCGCAGCTGGAGCGCTCGGGCACGATCAGATCAAATTCCGGTGGAGTAGAAATGCCGAAGACCATGTTCGAAAAAATCTGGGAGCGACACGTAGTCGCGGAGCCAGAGGGTCAACCAACGTTGGTCTATATCGACCTGCACCTCGTCCACGAGGTCACGTCACCACAGGCGTTCGAAGGCCTCAGGCTCGCAGGTCGGAAGGTCCGCAGGCCGGAACTGACGATCTCTACCGTGGACCACAACGTGCCGACGGATGAAACGCGGACTGAGGAGATCAAGGACCCTATCGCCAGGCAGCAGGTTGAGACGCTGCGCAACAACTGTAAAGAGTTCGATATCACTCTCTACGATGTCGATAGCAGAGCGCAGGGCATCGTCCACGTGATTGGACCGGAGCAGGGCTACACCCAGCCGGGTATGACCATCGTTTGCGGCGACTCGCACACTTCAACGCACGGCGCATTTGGCTCACTTGCGTTTGGTATCGGCACGTCGGAAGTTGAGCATGTACTGGCTACCCAGACGCTCAGGCAACGCAAGCCCAAGACCATGGAGGTGCGCTTCAATGGCGAGCTTCCGCCCGGCGTCACCGCGAAGGACATGATCCTCGCGACCATTGGCCGAATTGGAACCGCTGGCGGGACGGGTCACGTAATGGAGTACACCGGCGAGGCGATTCGAAATCTATCGATGGAAGGCCGGATGACAATCTGCAATATGAGCATCGAGGGCGGTGCCCGTGCCGGGATGATCGCGCCTGATGAGACCACCTTCGAGTGGATGAAAGGCCGCAAATACGTTCCGCAGGGAGCCGACTGGGATGCGGCGGTTGAGGACTGGAAGACTCTCGCCACTGACGAAGGCGCGGAGTTCGACACGCTGGTCGAGATCGAATGCAGCGAACTCGAGCCGTATGTCAGTTGGGGCACCAATCCGGGCCAGGTGACGACGATAAGTGGCCGAGTTCCGAATCCGGCCGACTTCTCCGACGCCGCCGACCAGGCTTCCGCGGACTCTGCGCTCGAGTACATGGGACTGGAAGCGAACACGCCGATCGAGGACATCTCACTGGACCGCGTGTTCATCGGGTCCTGCACCAACGCCCGACTGGAAGACCTCCGTCGTGCTGCTGCAGTGGTCAAAGGTCACCATGTGGCTGGTGCCGTGCGCGCTCAAGTGATGCCGGGCTCCACTCTCACCAAGATCCAGGCGGAGGCCGAAGGGCTGGACGATGTATTCAAGGAAGCTGGATTCGAGTGGCGAGAGTCCGGCTGCTCGATGTGCCTGGGCATGAACCCTGACATTCTCACGCCCGGTGAGCGCTGTGCCTCGACTTCCAACCGGAACTTCGAGGGTCGCCAGGGCAAGGGCGGCCGAACACATCTCGTTAGTCCTGAAATGGCCGCTGCTGCCGCTGTGGCGGGGCATTTCACAGATGTGAGGGACTGGGACTTCAAGCGATGACCGCCGGAGTCGGGGGCGACGGGGATGACACCCCGGAACGGCAGCCGCCTGAGGATTCAGGTCGCCGCTCGACACCCCCGCCGGGCAGACGCACGCCTCCGCCCAGGACTCGCTTCAGCAGCCGCAACAAGGTGCAGCATCGGACGGCCAGGCGAGAGAGATCTGGCGGTTCAGTGTTCGGTCGAGTCTTCGGCAGGCAGGGCCTGGATGACGCCATCGAGCAACGGTTCGAGCCGTATGAGTATCAGTCGACCAGACCGATTCTCAGGTGGCTCTTTCTCGGCCTTCTGTTCTTCATCGCCGTCGGGGTTGCCGCGGTCGTCATCGACGTCGGGTTCAGGAACACGCTCAATGAGTGGAGAGGTGATGGGTTAACGGAGATACCTGTTAGTCCGGAAGATGTCGCACAGGCGACGCTGGTCGCAGACCTTGAACTACAAGACCCTGACGAGCTCTTGTGCAACGAAGACGAGCTGTCGAGTCCTTCGGTAGTCGGACAGGGTTGCCGGAGCATCGAAAGAGTCACCGAGTACGCGGCGTCTGAAGGGCTGCAATGCACGACCCTGGAACAGTTGGCGAGTGTTGTAAGTGTCACTGAGGTTCCGGCTGCTGACTGCGACCGCCTTGTAGACATCACTACCCGGTTTGACGAGCTCAATACACGAAGCAACATCATCAACATATTCGCGGTGCTGTTTCTGATCATCGTCGCTTTTCCGTTCTCTTCGTTTGCTCATCGATCAAGCAGAAATCTGCGAACACTGAAATCGGACGGTCAGCGACATTCGCCGGACGGCACAGTGATCCGGTTCTTTATCCCAATCCTGAACATCTACAAGCCGCTCTTCATGTTCGTCGAACTGTTCAAAGCCAGTGATCCTCGAGTACCTGAAGGAGACACTGAGCAGTGGCAGAAGAAGGGCCGCGTTTCTCCAGTGGCGGTGCTGTGGGCCTTGGCATGGGGCGCGGTTTTGATATTCAACCCGATCACCGTTGCGCGAATCTTCTTCCGGAACCGGGCTGAACTCGATGATGTGAGTTCGGCGACATCAGGCCTGATCGCAGCGGACATACTGATCATCGTATTGGGAGTGCTGGCGATACTGATGGCGAACACGCTTTCCCGGTGGCAAGATTTGAGGGCAAGCACCGTCGGTACCGTAACCGTCACTCCCCCGCGGCCGAGAGATCCGCTCGAAAAGGCACTTGAAGAAGGCGTGCGGCGCGAAGACAAAGATACTTCAGCTAACCGAGGACGCAGGTCCAGAAGGAGAAAGAGGTAGATGGAGAAGTTCACTCAGTTGACCGGTCTGGTCGCTCCGCTCGATCGTGTAAATGTCGACACGGATCAGATCATCCCCAAGCAGTTTCTCAAGAGGATCGAGCGGACAGGATTCGGCGAGTTCGCATTTTTCGACTGGCGCTATCTTGAAGACGGTGTCGAAAACCCGGATTTCATACTGAATCAACCGAAGTATCGATCGGCATCAATCCTGGTGTCTGGCCGTAACTTCGGCTCTGGCTCGTCAAGAGAGCACGCCCCTTGGGCTCTGAACGAAATGGGGTTCCGGGCGATCATCGCTCCGAGCTTTGCCGACATCTTCCGCAACAACTGCATGCAAAACGGCATGCTTCCAGTAGTGCTGACCCAGGAAGAGGTCGACACCGTGATGGGTAAGGCGCTGCAGCGAACCGGATATGAAGTGACGGTCGATCTTGAGAATCAGACGGTCACTGACGGCGACGGTTTCGAGGCCAGCTTTGACCTGGACCCGTTCCGGAAAAATAGTCTGCTCAAGGGTCTCGATGACATCGGTCTGACACTTGAGCTCGAGGGGAGCATCGCCGATTTTGAAGCGTCGGCGACCGGACGGGCGTAGACGCGGATTCCCGGTCTGGCAAGTCCGCTGGCGGGTGTGAGAACCGCCGAAAATGCGCTCCGGTTTTTTGCGCGGACTTCGTACTGCGTACAGAGGTTCTGGCGAGGGTAGCCGCGTCCTCATGATGCTGGTAGACTCGCCGTTCCGCATCTCGCAAAGCCAGTTGGGAAACACGGCTGCGTTTGCGTGCGTGGATTGGCCGTTTGAGTTGAGTTAAGAGGCACGTTTCAGAGTATGGAAGCTCGTATCGCAGTTCTTGGCGGGGACGGTATCGGCCCTGAGGTTACCGCCGAATCGGTGAAGGTAATTGACGCGATCGGCCGGCGGTATGGCCATCGGTTCGACTGGGTCCCCGGTCTTGTTGGAGGCCGGTCGATAGACAAGAACGGGACTGCGATCGACAACGATACGATGAACCTGGTCCTGGGATCAGACGCCGTTCTGTTTGGCGCTGTCGGCGGCCCGAAATGGGACGACCCTCTGGCGAAGGTCCGGCCGGAAGATGGAATCCTGAAGCTGCGCAAGACCCTCGGGTTATTTGCCAACCTCAGACCGGTCAAGGTCTACCCTCAACTCATCGACGCAAGCCCTCTCCGAGAAGACCGCCTCGAAGGCGTCGACTTTGTGATCATCCGTGAGCTGACAGGCGGGCTCTACTTCGGAAAGCCGAAGCGCCGGTGGGAGAACACGCGCGGACGAAGAGCCGTCGACACGCTTTCTTACACGGAGAAGGAAATCCAGCGGGTTGTTCGAGTGGGTTTCGAGTTGGCCCGCATGCGACGAAAGCGCCTCCACTCGCTGGACAAGATGAACGTGATGGAGACGTCACGGCTCTGGCGTGAGGTAGCGACTGAAGTCGGCCACGAATACCCGGACGTCGAACTGATTCACATGTTGGCGGACAACGCTGCGATGCAGATTGTCACTAACCCGTCCGTCTTTGACGTGATTGTCACCGAGAATACGTTCGGCGACATCCTCTCGGATGAAGCTGCCGTGATTGGTGGCTCGATGGGCATGTTGCCTTCGGCGAGTCTCACCAGCGTTCCGAGGACGAATGGCCGTCGGCGAAGAGGCGGAAAGCCTGCTCTCTACGAGCCAATCCATGGCTCGGCGCCAGACATTGCGGGCAGAGGCATCGCCAATCCGATGGCTTCGATGCTGAGCGCGGCGATGATGTTGCGCTGGTCGTTCGGACTGCACGCCGAGGCAGACGCTATCGAAGGCGCCATCAGCGGCTTCCTGGCTGAGGGTTATCGCACCGCCGACATCGCCTCAGACGGGCACGCTCCGCTGCAAACGTCGAAGGTCGGCGACATGATCGCTGCGCAAGTTGGCGGCTAGGCTCGGACCTCGAGCATCAGGCTAGTCGAGCTTTGAACGCACCGTACCGCCGATAATCGCGTCGTCTCGTGATCCCCAGAATTCGGTCGTTGGGAAGAAGTCTCTCCACGCCCAGTCGAACGCGGTGACATACGGAGCGCGTTGCAGCAGCGCTCCTCTGAGCGGTCCATCCGTGGCGACACCAAGTCGAATGTCCCAGACGCTTCCTGTCTCGGCGTCCGTAACTTCTCCATCTGCGCTGATCTCGAATGTCAGGTCTTCGGTGACTCCTACTTCCGCAGCCTTTTCGCCCTGCGCGGCACGGACGTAGACATCAATCTCGCGGGTGTCTCCATCTACGAAAACAGCGATCGGGAAGTCGCCAACTTGCTCGTTGACGACACCCTCATTGGCGGCAGACCTGAAGTGGAACCCTTTCGCGTCCTCACCAATTGAGACTCCGACCACGAACCTGTCGTGAGGTATCTGCCCCACGAAACTAAGGTTCGCTCTCTCGTCAACGAGCACAAGGGTGTCAGGGTGCCGCTCAAGCCACACGTTCCAGGGAACTAACTCGAATGGGACGAGGGTGAGCTGAGTTCCAAGTAGTTCGCCCTCAATAGCTGCCCCCCAGGGTTGCGACCAGATACTGAGCGTTTCGTGGTCCCACCAGGTCATAGCGTTCATGAACAACGCACCCTCGTTGCCAAAGGTATGTGGAACCCCGTCTATCCTCCGGTCATGCACGAGACCGGTGTAGCAGATGGGTCACCAGGTGACGAGAAGCGGGATCCCGCCAACTTCGTCATTGACGATCTCTCTGAATCTCATGATCCCGACCGGGTAAGCCCGAACATCCCCATCGATATTGAGCCCCATCACGAGCTCGTTCTCGATCATCAACTCTGCGACTTCGTCGGGGCTGACGAACTTCGGGCTGTATATCGGGTTTATGAGGTCTCTCGGAAGAGCCTCGCGTTCATCAAAGCCAAGGTCGATGGAACGGTCGAGCGCTCTCAACTCAGGGCGTGGATTTAGCTCCTCGAACGCTTCCACGTCCAGACCGGCAGGAACACTGAGTTCGCTCTCCTGGGTCGGTGTCGGAACGACGGGAGTGACCGTTGTGGCAGTTGGGCTCGGTTGAACGACAGCTTCAGGTTCGTTCGTGGGTGACGTGGGTGACTCAGTTGGCGACGCCTCAGTTGAACCGCAGGCGACGAATACGGCAGCGAAGGCGAGAACCGCGCTGAGCGCCAGAAATCGGCCGTTGATTGTCTTGTGGAGCCGCGGGTTGCTCATACGGAGGTTAGATGAGCTGGGATTGACTCGGGCGCGAGTGCACATGGCACGTTCCTGAGCCATGGGCGCGAGAACGCAAGCTAGTGATCGAACAGGGGCTTACGAACCAGGTGCTGCCAGGAGTCCCATGACATCGTCTATCGGCATCGCGTGAAAAGAGCTTGAGTCTGCGATCGCATCAAGGATCTGGCTGGATCGTTCGCCTGAAAGACGCTCGCGCAAGTTGCGTCCGAACTTGCTTTTGAGCAGAGGGATTCCCTCTTCCCGTCTTCGCCTGTGACCGATCGGGTACTCGACCTCGATCTTTGCAGTCGAAGTGCCGTCTTTGAACTCGACCTGCACTGCGTTCGCTATCGATCGCTTGGACGGGTCGAGATAGTCGGCGGTGTATCTAGTGTCTTCAACGACAACCATCTTTGCCCGCAGTGCATCGATTCGCGGATCGCTAGCGGCATCGTCCTCATAGTCGGCGGCTGTGAGCTCTCCTTTCAGGAGCCCAACTGCCGTCATGTACTGGATGCAGTGGTCGCGGTCGGCAGGATTTGTCAGCGGGCCGGTCTTGTCGATGATCCTTATCGCCGGTTCCTGCGTGGTGATGGTGATCTTCTCGATCTCGTCGAGGCGGTTCGCAACCTCCGGATGAAGGGCGAAGGCCGCCTCCACAGCGGTCTGGGCATGAAATTCTGCCGGGAACGAGATCTTGAAGAGCACGTTCTCCATGACGTAGCTACTAAGAGATTGTGTCAGTGTGATCTCTTCGCCACTAAACCAGACGTCCTGGAATCCCCACCCCTGAGCGGTCAACGCGCTCGCATAGCCCATCTCGCCTCTGACGGCCATCTGAGCCATCTTGACCGCACGCGCACACGCGTCACCTGCTGCCCACGATTTACGTGACCCTGTGTTGGGCGCGTGCCTGTAGGTGCGCAGCGTAGCGTCCAGCCATGCGTTCGATACCGCGTTGGCGGCCTGTGAGCGGTCGGCTCCCATGAGGGCAGCGACAACGGCCGTCGACGCCACCTTCACCAGGACCACATGATCGATGCCAACTCGATTGAAGCTATTGGACAGAGCGAGAATCCCCTGGATCTCATACGCTTTTATCCCGGCAATCAGCACGTCCCGAACTGAGATCGGCGGTCGTCCGGCTCTCCTGTTCGCCTGGCTCAGGTGGTCCGCAACGCCGAGGATCGCCCCGTAGTTGTCGGAAGGATGGCCCCACTCGGCGGCCAACCACGTGTCGTTGAAGTCGAGCCAACGAATGCAGGCTCCGGTGTCGAATGCCGCCTTCATTGGTTCGAGAACGTAAGCGGTTCCAGGCACTCTCGAGCCGTCCGGAACTGCGGTTCCGTCGATCTCCGGTCCGAGTAACTTCGTACAGGCCGGATAGTTCAAAGCAAGCAGAGCGCAGCCGATTGAATCGATCAGCGTGTATTCGGCAGTTTGAAGTGCCAACTCGCCCGGTTCCAGCCTGCTGACGGCGTAGTCGGCGATCGTCTCGATCACATCGTCGAATTGCATGTGACTCTAACGGTCCTCGAGTTTCACGTAATCCCGCGGCTCGGGGCCCGTGTAGTCCGCCAGCGGCCTGATCAGTCGGTTGTCATTCCGTTGCTCGATCACGTGTGCGGCCCATCCTGAAGTCCGCGAGATCACAAACACCGGTGTGAACATCGGCGTTGGGATGCCGCACAGGTGATAGACAGTCGCGGCGAAGAAATCGAGGTTGGTGTGCATGCCCTTCTCGCGCATCATCACCTGTTCGATACGCTCCGAAATGTCGAAGATGTCGGTGTTGCCTGACTCTTCGGCCAATCGACTCGCCCAACTCTTGACGATGCCCGATCTCGGGTCACCGTTCTTGTACACCCGATGGCCGAACCCCATGATCAACCGCCTGGCAGCGAGCATCTGGAGGACGCCTTTTTCGGCAACCGCTGGCGACTCAAACTGAGACACCAGCTCCATCGCAGCTTCGTTCGCGCCTCCATGCAGTGGTCCGCGTAGCGCGCCGATCGCCGCAGTGACCGCAGAGTAGATGTCTGCGAGCGTGCTGGTTACCACTCGGGCGGTGAATGTCGAGGCGTTGAACTCGTGCTCGGCGTACAGGATCAAGCTCACATCCAGTGCACGTTGCCGCAGAGGTTCCGGCTCGCTCTGCGTCAGCAACCGAAGGAAATGGCCGGATATCGTGTCCTCGCCGGTCTGAGTCTCGATCCGGTCACCCCGGTTCTTGAACATGTACCAGTACAGGAGCATAGAACCGAATGAAGCGATTAGCCGGTCCGCGATCGCAGCCTCGTTGCGACCGCCCTGCCCGTCAGGTTCCAGCGTGCCCAGCACTGAGCATCCGGTCCTGAGAACGTCCATCGGATGAGCAGATGCCGGGATCTGCTCGAGGACAGTTCGTAGTTCCTCGGGAAGCTCCTGTAGGCCGCTCAGACGCTTCTTGTACGACGAGAGCTGCTGCGCATTTGGTAACTGGTTGTAGATGAGGAGGTAAGCGACCTCTTCGAATGTAGAGTGCTCTGCCAGTTCCTCGATTCGATAGCCTCGGTACGTCAGTCCCGCTCCCGCTTTGCCAACCGTCGCGATCCCGCTTCGGCCGGCTGTGATCCCTTCAAGACCTGCCGTTGTCATCGCTGGTCCTCCTCAGTCGAATCTCCGAACATCTTGTCCAGTTTCTGCTCGTAGCTGTGGTAATCGAGATACTCATAGAGTTCGTCTCGAGTCTGCATCTGGCCCACGGAAGATTCCTGGGTGCCGGCGGTACGGATTTCCTTTAGAACCTGCTCAGCCGCTCTGTTCATGGCCCGAAATGCTGATAGCGGGTAGAGCGCGACATCGACTTGAGCGTCGAGCAACTCCTGCCGGGACATCAGTGGCGTTCTTCCGAACTCCGTAAGGTTGGCCAGGACCGGCAATCCGGTGGATGACTTAAATCTGGCGTAGTCACTCGGGTCAGTCACAGCCTCCGCGAAGATCATATCGGCGCCCGCATCGCGGTACGCACTTGCCCTGTCGATAGCGGCGCTGACTCCTTCAGAAGCGATGGCGTCCGTGCGGGCCATGATGATGAAACTCTCGTCGAGCCTGGCATCCACCGCTGCCTTCAGCCTGTCGCACATCTCTTCGACATCAACAAGCTGCTTGCCTGGCCTGTGCCCACATCGCTTGGCCTGAACCTGGTCCTCGATATGGACGCCTGCCGCTCCTGCCCTGCCCATTTCGGTGATAGTTCGGCTGATCATGAACGCGGCGCCCCAACCGGTGTCCGCATCTACGAGAAGCGGCAATTCGCATGCTCCGGTAATTCGCCGCACATCTTCCAACACGTTGTCCAGGGTCGTGATTCCCAGATCAGGGAGTCCATATGACCCTGTCGCCACACCACTGCCGGACAGGTAGATAGCTCGATAACCGATCGCCTCGGCCATGACGGCCGCGTACGCATTGACGGCCCCGACTAGTTGAAGAGGTTTCTCTTCATTCATCGCTTGCCGGAAGCGTTTGCCGGGGGTTTCAGACATTGGGTTATGACCTCTGCGCCCGTGGAATGGGCGTTGGGAACCGGCAAGAAGTGTACATCCCGCCGTACTAACGGGTGACTGCGTCCCAGAACACGACCGGAGCTACCAGCAGCAGCACGACTCCGACAACCATCCTGAGCCTGGCAGGCTCAATTCGGTGCGTCAGTTTCGAGCCGGTGAACATTCCAACGGCTGCGGTGCTGCCGACAATCGCGACGAGTGTCCAATCGTTTCTGCCTCCGATCAGATGACCGGCGAATCCCGAAATGCTCACGAGGACCGTGATGATCAGGTTCGTACCGCCTGCGATCGCGGGGTCCATCTTCAGCACCTGAACAAGGGCGGGCATTCGCAGCACCCCGAGCGCTACTCCGATCGCCCCACCGACGAGGCCGATGACCATTCCGACCGCTCCCTCACGGACCACAGTCTTCTTCGACAGTGTGCCGTCGTACGTTGCCAGCGCCGCACGCTCAGACGCTTCCACCTTCAACTCGTTATAGGCCTGGACGATCAGCGTGACCGACGACCAGACGAGGAAAACGGCAACCGCGCCGAGCAATAGCCAGATCGGTGCTACGTCTGCGAACAGTCCACCAATCAGTGAGCCAATGAACGCCGGAATGCCGAGGAATATGACGACTCTGAATGCGACACGGTTTTCAAGAATCGCCGGCCATGAACCAGCAAGGGAGCTTATTGCGCTCACCAGTAGATTCGTGCCCGCTGCGACAAGGGGGTCGACGCCGAGCAGGGTCATGGCTGGCAATCGGATCACGCCGAGTGCGATTCCAACGAGGCCGCCGATGAGTCCTATCGATAGGGAGATGATTCCGAGGCCAACAAGAGTGAGTCCCGACAGATCGTCCACTGAACCTGTCGCGGCCACAACCGAATGCGCTGAACTAAACAGCATGCGCGGCACACTCTGTTGCTATGTGATTCCCCTGATGGCGATCAGGGCTGCTCGGGAGAGTGGATCGGATGTTGGAGAGATTCCAAACGTCCGGTTCCGTGCTCTCTCGAGCCTGGGTACAGATACAGGAACAGTCTTCTGGATGCTCTTCACTGCATCCATCTGCGCTCGGTCGGCGCTTTGTCAGTTTCGTATGCATTCCAGGGTTGTCAGCCTACTAGACCACGTCGCGGCTACTTCGCAAGCAGATCGAGTTCCTCAAGCTGCTGGTCGATCTCTTTCAGGTGCAGGTCGTCTGGTTTGAGCGCCGGATGTCGGGCATAAGCCGATCCCGGTTCAAAGATTCCGCGGCGCACCATGATGTGTTTGTAGACCCAGTTCGCCAGTCCCTGGCCTTGAGCGAGGGTTCGAATGATCGTCGAGTACCGGCTGAACTCAGCCGTCGCAGCATCCTCTTCGCCCGCTTGCCACAGGTCCCAGACCTTCACGAAGACATCTGGCAGCGTCGAACCGGGCATGGTGCCGACGGAACCGCGCCGGAACTCTTCTAATACAAACGCGCCTCCGGCACCGCCGAACAGAATCAGGCCCGTCCCTTCCGACAGTTGCCGGGTCTCGGCCATCCTGGGCACTGTTGGTGGAGTCTCCACCTTGATGTAGCACAGGTTCTCGTGTCGCCTGGCGCATTCCGCAGCCATCGCGGGCCCGACGGTTGCCGAGCCCTGGTCCTGTAGAAAGATCGGAATGGTCACGGCCTGTGCGATGCGTTCGAAATAGGCGATGTTCTCTTCTTGGACGGTCGGAATGAATGACGTCGGACGGATCATCAAGGCATCAGCGCCAAGCTCTTCCGCCCTTTTCGAGTAGTGAATCGCAACATCGGTCCCCTCGGCGCCTGTGTTCATCACTACCTTGGCTCGTCCGGCAGCTTGATCGACAACTGCTCGCAGCACTTCGTCGCGCTCTGCTTCTGTGAGCTTGTAGACCTCGCTGGCGACCGCAATGCCGATACCGTGGACTCCGGTTTCGATGAGCCAATCCACCTGCTTGCGCAGATCTTCCATGACGATCCGACCCTGTGAGTCGATCGGCATGGAGATGATTGGATAGACACCGGCCATTGTTCGATCGGGCATGATCGTGCTCCAGACAAAGGGTTCGATTCGGGCGAGTTATAGCAGAGTTGGGACTATCGCCACCAGAACTCCGGCCACGGTGGCCGTTCCAATGACTCCTGCGACATTTGGGCCCATCGCATGCATCAGCAGGAAGTTCTGAGGGTCTTCCTGCCGTCCCATGTCCTGCACCACCCTGGCAGCCATGGGAACTGCCGAAACGCCTGCGGCTCCGATCATTGGATTCACCGGCGTGCTCGAGAAGACATTCATGAGCTTCGCCAGCATTATCCCGGCGATCGTCGCGGTGATGAAAGCAAACAGGCCGAGGAAGAAGACTGCGAGGGTTTCAGGCTGCAGGAAGACACTTGCCGGCATGGTGGCGCCGACCGCGAGTCCGAGCAGCACTATGACGATGTTCATCAGGTTGTCGGCGCCGGATACAAGCCGAGGGACCACGCCGGACTCCTTGATCAGGTTGCCAAGCATCAACATTCCCACTAACCCGATCGCGTCGAAAGCAACCACACCGACGACGATGGTCGCCAGGATCGGAAACATCACCTTGGTGCGCCTCGAAACCGGCCTAGTCGAGTACTCCATCCGGATGCGGCGTTCTTTCTGGGTCGTGAAGAAACGAATGACCGGAGGCTGGATGATTGGGACGAGCGCCATATACGAGTAGGCTGCAACCGCGGTCGCTCCAACGATGCTCACTGCCGCAGGATTGATGAAGTCCTGGGCAATCTGGTGCATTCGAGTGCCGATGAAGATCGTAGTCGGTCCGTCTGCCCCGCCAATGATGCCTATGGCTGCGGCGTCGGTGAGATCGAAATCGAACACGTCGAGCATTCCAAGCAGGATGGCGCCGAGTAGCGCGATGAAGACACCTGCCTGAGCTCCGGCGCCCAGTAACAGTGTTTTCGGGTTCGACAGCATCGGTTCGAAGTCGACTGCCGCGCCGAGGCCGAGGAAGATCAACAGTGGCAACAGGTCGGTTTCAAGACCGGTGTCCTGGATCAGTTTCAGGAACCCGACTGGAGCGCCGTCACCACCTTCACTGATCAGCACACCAAGCGGCATGTTGGCAAGAAGGATTCCCATCGAGATCGGGATGAGGAGAAGTGGCTCTTTTTTCCTGGCGATGCCTACATAGAAGAGACCAGCGGAGATCGCCCACATCGCGATGATTCGCGGGTCATCGCCAATGGCCGTGAAGCCCTTCCAGACCTCGCTCAGACCTGTCCCGTCATCCATTTGATCCGCCGATCAATGAGTGACGTGGGCTAAGAACAAACTGGCTGTACATCGACTCCGAGTCCGTCAATTTGCATCGATCTCGATCATCGTTTGACCGTGCTGCACAGAGTCGCCTTCTTCAACCAGCACAGCGGTCACCGTGCCATCCTTGACAGCCGAGATGGTGTTCTCCATCTTCATCGACTCCATCACGAGGACCGCTTCACCAGCGGCGACCTGTTGCCCGACCGTGACGCTGACGCTGATGATCCTTCCGGGCATAAGTGCCCTGATCGAGCCATCGTCGCCTGAGGACGGGGCTGCAGGTCGTGGGGCACTGGCCGGAATATCCGGCCGCTGGGCGGGACGCGGTCTCGGAGCAGGCGTAGAGGGTGCTGCAGAAGATGCCGATGACGGCAGTTCCACCTCTACTTCTTGTCCGTTGACTGTGACTGTGACGGGACTGGAAGAAACGTCCCCGACAGCAACCTCGTAGGTCGTGCCTTCGATTGTGATGCGATAGGTCTTCATCGGCCTTGCCCTCGACCTGCCCGCAGATTCGCGGACCGCGCAGACATCTCACGAGAGCGCCCGGCCGAAACCCAGGTGTTGGATTGTTGCGCCGCGCCAGTCCGCGAGCTGACAGATGTTGATGAGGCGAGCGCGCTGCCATCGGCTTCGGCGAGTGCCAGGGCCACTGCGATAGCAGCTGCGACATTGGCGTTGTCGGATCCTGATTCCGTCTGGTCTTGGGCTACGGTCGGCGGGGCAGTCGTGGTAGCAGCAGTCGTAACTGCCTGCGAAGCCCCTGCTTCCGGGATCAGCGAATCGATACGATCGAAAGCTCTGATCGATAACGCGAGGATGACCAGAACGGCAAAGACGACACCCATTCCGATCAGGCTGAGCTGCAGACCGTCAACTAACAGATCTTGATCGAACGTCGTGTCGTCCCCTGTCGCAGAACGGCCACGGAACCGGTCTGCCGTGGCCGCTAAGTCCAGATTTGGCGTGCGGAATTATAGCAGCGGTGTTTACTCAATATCTTCAACACGAACCGTCGATCTTGCAGTTCCGATGTTTGCCGAGACGAGTCCGCCACCAGGTGTCGAAAGAGCAGTTGGTCGATACGACAAGTTGACCTGTGTGTCGGTGCCAGCCAGCGAAACAGATGTCTCAGTCGTGACAAGCTCATCGTAAAGATCGGTCTCCACGAGACTCCTACGACGCTCTCGCATGAGGCGTTGCGCCTCTACGACCGAGACTTCGGCAAAACGAACTGTGGCATCTGGTCCGGCCTGCGCTAGCAATGGCAGATCGACCGTAGCGACCACGCCGATCTTTGCATACCCGCCTGTCGTTTGCCGGTCAGCGAGCAGGACGATTGGTTTGCCGTCGCCGGGTACCTGAACGGAGCCAAATACCACGGCATCCGAAACGATGTCGTAGCTGCCTGAGACTGATTCAATGGCCGGGCCATCCAGTCGCAAGCCTTGCCGGTCCGAACTCTCCGTCACCTTGTAAGGCGATTCGAAGAAGCTTCGCATTCCTGCATCGGTGAATTGGTCCTGTTGTGGACCTGGCACAACGCGCACCGTGATCTCATCGCCGTAATCTGGTCTGAGCTCGTGTGGCAACTTCGCACCGGCTCGCCGCGACTCCGATCCATCACCGACTGGCAGCCTGTCGCCAGCAGCTAGTTGTGATCCGGCCAAACCTCCGAGTCCGGATGCGAGGTGAGTGGACCGCGATTCGAGCACCGGCTCAGTGGCGATGCCGCCGTTGACCGCGAGGTAGGCTCGGAGACCTGCCACTGGCGCTGCAAAACTCAAGGTTGATCCTGCCGGAGCCCAGAACGATTCCCACATCTCAAGCGGCGTGCCATCCAGCGAAGGTTGAAGATCTCCACCTGTGATCGCCACAAGCGAGTCCTGCGAAAACTGAAACTGAGCGCCGCCAAACGTGACTTCTACGGCGGCGGGGTCGATATCGTTCCCAACCAGCAGATTGCCGACGAGTAGAGCGTCGCGATCGATGGCACCGCTCTCGGACACTCCGAAACGCTGGAAGCCGGCGCGGCCGGAATCTTGAACCAGAGATAGCGCGCCCGGGGCGCGTACGATGAGTTCTCCACTCACGACGCCGGCTCTGAAGTTTGGATTTCGAGATCACCGGATGCCGCTTGGTTCTCGATTTCAAGAAACCGTTCTGTGTCGATGGGCACGAATCGCACGTAGTGTCCGGGCTGCAAGACCGACGGCGGATGCTTCGTGTGATCGAACAGTTTCACCGGTGTTCTTCCAATCAACTGCCATCCACCCGGAGACGCGCTCGGATACACACCGGTCTGCGACTCGGCTATACCCACAGACCCCGCTGCCACTCGGGTACGTGGTGTTGCCAGACGTGGAGTGGCGATTCGCGGGTCCATGCCGCCCAGATAGGGGAAGCCCGGAGAGAAACCGATCATGTAGACCCGATAGTCGATGCCTGAGTGGATCCGAATCACCTCCTCCACGCTTAAGCCAGCGTTGTCAGCGACGGATTCCAGGTCTGGCCCGTGCTCACCGCCGTATGCAGTTGGCAATTCATACACGAAGCGGGGGCGATCGGAGGCCGCGCTGATTGAAGACTCGTGCCTGTCCATCAACTCAGTGAGCTCCGACTTGATCTCGTCGTAGTCAACTTCGAACGCGTCGTAGTAGACGAGCAATGAGCGATAGGTCGGCACCAACTCCCTGAGCCACGGCAGTGATGACTCGCCAAGGAGATCGGCCAGCGCGTACACCCGGTCATTGATCTCGTCGCTGATCTCTGACCCTAACTGGACGCTCACCGCCTGATCGCCAACGGGCAGGATGATGGGGGACTCGGAAATCTGAGAACTCCTTGGTCGAAGCAGAAGCCCGGAGCGGTCGGCAGGACTAGACGATCTCGGACATCGGCTTGATCTGCACCCCTGCCTGCTCAAGCTCACGCCGCACTGCGCCAGCCAACTTGACCGCACCGGCTGTGTCACCGTGCAAGCAGATTGAGTCGGCAGCGAAATCTATCTCTGTCCCGTCGACGGCTACTACACGACCTTCAACAGCAAGCTTGCGTGATCGCTCTATCACCTGAGCTTCGTCGTGCACGACTGCCCCTTTGTGGGATCGGGGCACCAGAGTGCCCTCGCGAGTCACAGCCCGATCCGCGTAGCACTCCCTTGCGACCCTGACTCCCTCATCGCGAGCGACCTGTTCCCATTTTGACCCGGCAAGAACTACGTGGATCACGTCCGGGTCAATAGACTTCACGGCCGTCACGATCGCCCTTGCCACCGGCTCATCGTGAACAGCTCGGTTGTATAGCGCCCCGTGCGGTTTCACATGCTGCAGTCGGTGATCTGATGTGAAGGCCTTGAGCGCGCCGACCTGGTACTTGACGGCGTTGTGAATCTCGTCAGGTGTGAGCGCCATCTCCCTCCGGCCAAACCCTGCAAGGTCCGGGTAGGCTGGATGCGCACCGATACCTACGCCCGCGGCCTCAGCCAGGGCCACGGTCGTGGCCATCCAATCCGGATCTCCGGCGTGAAACCCGGTCGCAATATTCGCCGAGGTGATGAAGCGGACGATCTCCTCGTCCATGCCCAGTTTGTACCCGGCGAATGATTCGCCGATGTCAGCGTTGAAATCGATCTCGCCGTTCATGGTCTGCTGTGGGCCCCAGAGCTTGCGGGTCAGGTCACACCGAGAAAGCCGGTTGCGGATTACCGAGTTCAGGCATCGACTCGAACACTAGCATAAGGGAATCACGGAGGCTGGCTGACGACTCTGCAGTCAGAGTCCTTCGTTCTCTTCGTCTATGACTATCGACAACAAGAGCGTCCGACTCCCCGAGGAATTCCTTTCCCGTATCCGCGCCCTGGAACCGAAATACCTTTCGTCGGACGACCCTCTGCTTCAGTCAGGGTATGACGGCGGAGCGGAACGCTGGAAGCAGGAACGCGGGCCGATAGTGGAGGCTATCGACCGCGACGGCACGTTCATGAACGTGGGCTGCGCGAACGGTTATCTGCTCGAGTCGATCTGTGCGTGGGCGACTCTACAGAAACGATGGCATCTAGTCCCATACGGCGTAGATCTGAATCCCGGCCTGATAGTGGAAGCGATGCAGCGCTGGTCGGGAGTTGCTGACCACTTCTGGGTAGCCGATGCATGGGAGTTCGCAGCGCCACTGAAGTTCGATTTCGTCTACTCAACCGTGGACTGCGTTCCGGGCGACCTGCTTGCGGCTTATGTGGCGAGGCTGTTGGACCGATACGTCAAGCCGGGTGGCCGACTGATCATGGGACACTACGGGAGCAAGGCGAAGCGCGTCTCCCCGATGAATGTAAGTGACGTGCTCGACGATTTCGGATTCGCTGTAGCGGGCGCTATGCAGGGCGGAGAGATGCGGGACGACCAGGGTCCGGTGACGAGGTTCGCCTGGTTGGCGAATTAGCCCGGCTCGAAATCACTGCTAGCGAACTTAGATCTACTTGAGCGCAAGAGTCACGTGACGGTGCAGGCGAATGATGTCCAGGATCTCATCGAATAGCGTAGGGCCAACACCTCTTCTTGCATTCTCCAGTCGCCTCTTGATGGACGGAACGTTGCTCGGGTGGCAAGTCGCAAGCATCTTCGACAGGTGGCGCGCTGTTTCCTGATACCCGAGAACCTGGCGGGAGACGACTGATTCGATCCACACGAGTTCGAATGGTTCGTCGTAGTCGAGATGCCCGAATCCGCCACGCAATACATCGTCGAACGCGTCGAGATTTCGGCCGAAGAAATCCGGTAGCCGAAACGCCTCGACTACAGCGTCATAGAACTGGTCGAGATTCTCGAACTTCCGCCCATCGATCTCAACTTTGATCGGACTCTTCATTGCGTCGCGAGAATACTTGACGTGAAAGCTAGAACCCCAGCTTCTTTTCTCGCATGCTGACGTACTTACCTTGCCCGATCACCACGTGATCAACTAACTCGACATCCAGTAGTCGACCTGCCTCCACTAGCTGACCTGTAAGCCGCACGTCTTCGGGGCTCGGTGTCGGGTCGCCAGAGGGATGGTTGTGTACAACCATGATGGCCGGCAGATTGCGTCGAACGGCGGCCGTGAACACCTCAGCCGGCCTGACAAGAGCGGCGTTGACACTGCCGATGTACAACTCCTCAGTCCCAACGACCTGGTTTTTGGTGTTCAGCATCACGACCCGCATGTGCTCGCGGTCGAAAGCTGACATCTCGGGCATGTAAAGAGCGGCTATGTCGGCCGGAGAGCCGATTCGTGGAGCGCTGTTGGGCTCAAGCGCCGATACGCGTCGTCCGAGCTCGATACCGGCAAGTAGCTGGCATGCCTTGGCATCGGAGATGCCCTTGAGGTCGCATAGGTCCTCGTATGCTGCGCGTGACAGACCCTGCAGACCTCCGACGACCGACAGTAGTCGAGAAGACATCGAGACGACGTTCTCGCCTTCTAGACCTGTGCGAAGCAGAATCGCCATCAGCTCCGATGTCGACAGGTTCGCGGCACCACGGTTACGCAGGCGTTCGCGGGGTCTTTCCTCGGTAGGAAAATCGCGAATTGCCGGACCCGTCGGTCCGGTCGAGTAGGTTACATTGGCGGACGCTGAGACCACGGCTCTCATCCTGAGACTGTTTCGGTAAAAGAGAGCCTACAGGCACCAGAGACTCAACCCGAATCCCGATGTCACACCCGGCGGTTTCGTCTTAAGAACCTATGAGGCCGACTGAGCAGCCTGCAACATTGCCCGTGCGTATCCGGTCGTGTACGCGAATCCGGAGTATCTGGTCGAAGAAATACCGGCGAACGGATGGTCCCGGTCTGCGTCGATCAGCGGTGGGTGTTCCGGGTAGATAAGGCGCGGGTACTTCTGTCGCACCAGCTCTCTCATGACCGCGGCCATGTCTACCTCTCCCTCATCCAGGTAGACCTCGGTGTACTTCTGGCCCGGAATCTCCGTCACCACGTTGCGGTAGTGCATGTGGTTGATCTGATCGCGCTCTCCGAAGTAACGGCACACCTCGACCGGGTCTCCGCCCAGCTCACGAGTTACTCCGCAATCGAAAGTGATTCCGTTGTGCGGGCTCGGAACGATGTCAACGAGCTTCTTCCAGCCCTCGATGCTCCCCATGATCTGCTCAGAGCCTCGACTGATCGGCGCCGGCGGATCGTTCGGGTGCAAGGCCAGCCTCACTCCAGCTTCCTCAGCCACCGGCACGACTGCCTTCAGGAAGTAGGTCACGTTCTCCCACATCTCGTCCATTGTGTGGGCACCTTCTTCCGGCAGTGGAGGCAGGTCCTTCACGCGTTCATAGTCGAAAGCTGTGTAGCCTGACCCGCCGCGCCCTTCAGCCTCGTAATATCCCTCCACGATTCTGTGGGCGTAGAAGTTGTACTCCATGACAGGAAGTCCGAGCTTCCCAGCGACCTTGATCGTCTGAATCACCTTCTCGATGTCTTCATCACGACCCGGCCGGTTGTAGATGGCGTTCGGAAAACCAGCGAACATCTGGTTGAACAGCGTCAGGCCGTGAGTAGCCAGGCGGTCCATCTTCGCCCGGAGCCCTTCTTCCGTCCACGGCAGGTCTCCGTCGGACATGCAGACATACGTCACGCCGAGTTGCCGAATGCGGCGCATCGTGGCGTCTTCCAGGTTGTCCAGGAAGAGAGTGATCTTCGGGCCGTCGGGTGTGTCAGTCATATTCGGCTCCAATTGGTGCGTGAGTCTGTCGCAGAGCAGACATTACACCTAATCAGAGTTGACAGGGTTCAAGAACACTCGACCGCCTCGTCGTTCTCAGCAAGCGACAGGAGCATTCGATACGGGTATATGCCGGTTTCGTGCCCATCAGACCAGAGAAACTGCAGTGCGTACTTTCCGACGGTTATGAAATCGACCACGATGATATCTTCAGGCACCGTGGCTACATTGAGCAATTTCCTGCCGGTCATCTCTTCTATGCAAGAGGCGCACGCGCACTGCAGCCGAAGGTATCGATACGGATACAGACAGGTGCGGTCGTCAGACCACTTGATCTGCATTCCTTCGCCGGTTCGCTGAACGTCAGTCGGCGTCACTTCCACGGTGTCTGTTCCTGGCTTCTGGTCTAATTTCGGTCAACTACGGCCCAGTCAATAAGTGTGCCAGCAAAGCTGCCGTTTCGGGCGCGTGGCAATCCCGGTCATTGTCGGATACTCTTTCGCCGGATCAACGGTCACAGAACGGCGGCATTGATAGCCGCCGTTTCCAGGAGCAAGTCATGGCGGAAGATACGATTCGAGTCGGGTTCGTCGGAGCAGGCGCAAATACCGGGCTTCGCCATATACCCGGACTGCGAGCGCAGGCAGGCGTTGAGTTGGCGGGCGTGGCCAACCGATCTCTGGCTTCCAGCCAGCGCGTTTGCGATGAGTATGAGATTGAGAAGGCCTATGACGACTGGGTCGACTTGATCGACGATGACGACATCGACGCGGTCTGCATCGGGACATGGCCGTATATGCACAGGACGCTGACTCTCGCGGCCCTGGACGCGGGCAAACACGTTCTGTGCGAAGCCCGAATGGCGATGGACGCGTCTGAGGCGCATGAGATGCTGGACGCGTCGAAAGCAAATCCTGATCTCGTCACACAGATTGTCCCGCCGCCGCACATGATGCCGGCAGAGGCGCACCTGATCGACCTCATCACCGATGGCTACATCGGTGAAGTGCTCCACGTGAACATCAGGGCTTTCAACGAGATGAACTGGCCTGACAGCAGCAGCCCAGTCCACTGGCGGCACGACCGCGATCTGTCCGGCAACAATGTAATGACCATGGGTATCTGGTACGAGAACCTGATGCGGCTGGTTGGCCATGCTTCATCGGTGCAGGCGCAGGGACAGACGATCGTGAAGCACCGCGTGAACGCTGATGGCATCCGGACGGAGATGACGATCCCGGACCAGCTCGACATCCTCTATTCGCTGGCTGGCGGTGGCACCGTCAACATGTCAGTCGCTACGACCATAGGAACCTTCCAGCCGCCGTTTGACCTGTGGATCTTCGGCGACCAGGGCACGTTCCACGTTGACACCCCGGACTTCACTCAGCCGGGTTCTCCCCAACTCAGAATCACCAGCGGCAAACGCGGCGACTCGGAGATGTCTGAGGTGGAGGTGCCGGCGGACAAAGTGGGCGGGTGGCGCGTGGAAGAGGAGTTCATCAACGCCATTCGCGGTGTCGAGCCCATTACGCGCACGAACTTCACGGACGGCGTCAAGTACATGGAGTTCACAGACGCTGTCCAGGAGGCCTGGCAGTCCGGCTCAAGAGTGAGCCTGCCTCTCTAGAAAACGCTTTTAGTTAGATGCCCGGTCCGGCTCATATTCCGGACCGGGCACAAAGTACGGGGGAACTGGCGGCGGCAACCCCGGGGCCATGGGACGGTCGCCAGCCAGTTCCATACCGTCAGGCTATGAATGCGGCGATTGGCCTAGTCATTCGATAGAACTCCGAGCTCAATCGCTGTGTTGAGTAACGAGAGCAACTCTCTCTCCTCAGAGGGTGATTCAAGGTCCGCGACTGCAGCCGCCAGCGTGCTGACCACATGAAGCGGGTCAACCTCGACGAAGAAGGGGCTCCGGCGCAGAATCTCTGCGACCGCCATCACCGAAGATGTGAACCGGAAGCGGGGAGAAGCTGACTCGAATGGACGATCGACTTCGCTGAAACTGATGTCCCGCTCTTTTTCGAAGGCCGCCCCGGTTTCCGGATCCAGCCAACGAAGCCGCACAACTCCCAGATCGTCGGCTGCTCCATCCTTTAGCTTCAACTCGTACATCGCCGTGACCGTATGCCCGGCGCCGATCTCTCCAGCGTCGATCGAGTCGTCACGGAACTGTTCGGTCTCCAGCGAGCGATTCTCGTAGCCGACCAGTCGATACGACTCAACGGCCGCTTCATCGAACTCCAGCTGCACTTTGGCGTCCCGCGCCACGATCTCAAGCAGACCCGTGATATCAGTACCCAGGACTTTGCGGGCTTCTGCGGCGGTATCGATGTAGGCGTAGCTTCCGTCCCCGCGGTTGGCCAGTTGCTCAAGCAACACATCGTTGAAGTTGCCGAGCCCGACACCGACGGTAGACAGGAAGATGCCGTCACGGGCGAACTCGCTAATGTCGTCGAGCAAGCCGCCTGGCTCGGTTGTGCCGACATTGGCCACACCGTCGGAGAGCAGGATTACGTGATTGCTCTTGTCGTCGGCGAAGTTTTCCTCTGCAAGTGTGAAGCCAAGTCTCAGACCGGCCTGAGCGTTCGTGCTCCCATCCGGGTGCAACCTGGAAACCACGGAGCGCGCCTCATTCAGGTCACCCGTCGGCCTCAACTGAGTCATCGCTTGAGTGCTGTAGGTCACGACGCCGACGGTGTCGCCCTCTCTCAGGCTGTCCAGCAGCGTGAAGATTCCCTGTTGCACAAGGCTAATTCGATTGCCCTGGCTCATGGATCCTGAAGTATCGATCACCAGCACGATGTTTGCTGATCTCCGCTCGAACGGATCGACGTCTATGGCGCTCACACCGACACGCAGTAGATAGGTGCCATCGTCGGAGTACGGCGAGAGCGCTCCCTCGATGTGACCATCGAGTGCGTCGATAGCCGGCGGGTAATCCTGGTCGAAGTAGTTGATGTACTCCTCGACCCTTACCGATGCAGGTGGCGGAATACGCCCTGAGTCCAGGTAGCCGCGACCCACTGTGTAGGACGCCGTATCGACATCCATTGAAAAGGTCGAGATCGGTTCGGCAGATACATCAACAAACGGGTTGACGCCATAGTTTTGGAAGAAGGTCAGGTCGAGTGGAATCTCCGCGTCCTGAAGATCGCTCCAGTCCCCGTTCATCAATCGAACGACGATCTCTTCTTGCTGGTCGGGAGTGATCCCGTAACCGCTTGAGGACACAGCGAGGGTCACGATCTCCTGAGCCTGCTCTCGGGTGATCTGCGATGGGAGCTGCGACCCGCCAGGTCCGATAATGGGCAGGACATCGCCGATGGCTGCGACGGTGGTCCGAGAATCCAATACCGCTACGGGCGGAATCGGCAGAAGACCACCGGCTGACGCAGGTGCGGCCGTGGCTGTCGCTGCGAAAACAGGTGGAGCGACAGTTGTTGCCGAAGTAGTGGCAGTCGGCCTCGCGGTCTGGGCAGACGGCTGATCGGTTTCAATGCCCCGCCACTGTTCCTGTCCAATAGTAGACTCACTCTGCGAGGCAAACCGGTCGTCACTCGTGGTTTCTGACAGGGCGACATAAATCACCGCCACCACTGCGAAGAGGCCAAGAACGGCAGCAGTTGCCGCGATGCGCATCGTGAGCCGGCGCACTGCCCACCTGAAGCCAAACAGCCTTTGCCAGGCAGGAGCCACATCCTGCGGGCCGAGTCGCGGCTCCAGCTCCTCCCAGAGATCGGGTGGCGCTTTCAGGTCATTGCGCTGGTCACTGAACCAGCGGCTCATTTCGCTTTCTAAAGATCGGTCAGGAGCCACTTCACTACTCCTCTAGCGCCATGACAAGCGACGGCGCTGTAGCGTCAAAATGGGTTCTCAAACTCGCAAGGCCCCTGTGAATTCGGCTCTTTACCGTCCCTTCGGCCCACTTGAGCGTCTGCGCTATCTCTTTGATACTCATCTCGGCGAAGTACCTGAGCACAATGGCTTCACGCGTACGGTCGTCCAGTGTGTAGAGCGCAGCCTGAATCTCTTGCTGCCGCTCTGATTCAAGTACCGCTTCGAGGCCATCAACCGTGGTGGCAGGTCTCGTGGCCGCAGCATCGAGCGGCGATTGAGAGTGCTGTTTTCGTCTTCGCTGACTCATAACCTGGTTGACCAGTATTCGGACAAGCCAGGCCTTGAGATTTGTGCCGGCTTTGAAGCGCGGGATGCCTTTCCAGGCGAGTAGTAGCGACGACTGGACGATGTCCTCTGCTGCCGCGCGATCACGCGTCATCAGAAATGCCGTGCCAAAAAGGGTGTCTCCGTACGTTTCGACTATGTATCGAAAGGCGTCCCGGTTACCCTGCTGGCACTCGATGACAACATCGGTCTCGTCCATTCACCACCCTCCCTGACGAAGGTGCTCCGCACTTTGGAGTTGACAGATAAAACGTCATCAGTCTCGAAAATGTTCCCTGCAGTGGCGTTTGCAGTTGGAATCGAACTTGATTGGCTACTTGATGGAACGACCCAGGGCGCAGGCCGCTGAACGGGAAAAGCCGATCAATCCGAAGACAATGCGCTTCAGGCCATTCGCTGTCTTAGAGCCTGTCATGAGCGAGCGTCACCTCGACATCGACATCCGGCTCGACAGACTGCGCACCGTAGCTGTTCTTCCATGCGTTGAAGCCGCCTGTAAGGGCGTAGGCGTCCCATCCCATGGCCTTCAGTTCGTGCGCCACACGGGCGCTGGTGGCTTCATCCTGTCAAGTGCAATAGGCGACGACAGCTCTATCCGGTGTCATTCCTCTCGCCCAGTCCACCACTCGATCTGCTGGGACGCGGATGTCGCCAGGTAGCCGACCGTTGTCGTGCTCGTAGCTCATGCGAGACCTGACATCCAGGATTATCGGCGGCTCACTTCCCTCGAGCAGTTGATGAAGTTCTGGCACGCCGATTCGCGGCACGGTCTCATCGTGATCGCCAAAGATGCCGGCTGCGTCCGACTCTCGCTCTTCGTCATGCACGGAGCCGCTGATCCGCTTCGCATACCAGGTAGTGATTGGAGTGGCGCTGGCACCGTGCAGAACCGTTGAAACCAACACCACAAGACCGACGACTGCGAGAAGGAGTTCGGACTCTTCAAGATCCGCCTGTACAACCAGTAGGGCGAGCAACAGAGAGTTGAGACCTCTTGGCCCAAACCAGGCAATGAACGCGCGGGCTTCCCAGCTCATCTTTGCCCTTAAGAGGACGAGACCGAGCGACAGAGGGCGAATTACGAATATGACAAGTGCTGCCAGGCCGATAGTCGGCCACAGTGGAGCATCGG
This sequence comes from Dehalococcoidia bacterium, assembly GCA_028285005.1. Lineage (GTDB taxonomy): Bacteria > Chloroflexota > Dehalococcoidia > Lucifugimonadales > Lucifugimonadaceae > JAJCYX01. Next base: position 158,480 of record JANQQP010000019.1, read on the forward strand.
GGAGCACGCCGGATAAGACGATGCCGAAGAGAATGAATGACAGCAGCATCGACATTTCAGAAGTGACTTCGCCGTATTCCAGGAAGCAGTCACACAGCGTTTGATTCAGCAGCACCACTGCGAGTCCTGCGGCGAAGGCCGCTAAGAATCCATCTCCACCGGCTGCGGTGCCGGCTGCATAGGCTCCAAGCACGATTCCGAGACCATAGATCGACTGAAGCTCCCTTCGAATCGGAGTCATCTTGTCGATCTGAAACATTGCCCAGGAACCAATTCCACCGATCGCGAACCCGATGGCTGGGCCGACAATCAGTAGGTTGGTAAGAAAGGTAGACCACTCACCGAACGACCTGCTCGCTGGACCCGCGACAGCGATCAGAATCAGGATTGTCGGCAGAACTACTACGTCATTCATGCCTGCTTCTATGCGAAGCGCCTGTCGAACTGATCTTGGTATACGCGTGTCGCGGATCACTTCCCGAAGAACGACGGGGTCTGTTGAGGCAAGAATGGCGCCGCCCATGAATGCGATCAGCACAGGCAGCCCGATGAGCCAGGTGATTGACCCGGCGCCCAGCAGAATGATGATCACTGTTCCTGGTCCGAGCACAAGCACCGGAATCAGCCAGCGCGCTCGTAGTTCTTCGATCTGGAGCTTCACGGCGTCGAGGAACAGGACTAGGGCAAGCGTCAGTGTGGCGACGATCTCCAGGATCTCGTCATGCGCGTCCAGCTCGACAAGACCCAATCCGCCTTCACCGATGGAGAGACCAAGGAGGAGAAACAGAAAGGCGAACGACAGTGGCGATCGATCGACGAGTCCAGAGACGAGTGGTGTCGCCAGCAGCACGATGGCTATGAGGGCGAATCCGGCTACGATCTCGTTCATGTGACGATTGTACTTGTGCGCGCAACTAGTGGTTGCCCGAGTTTGGCCGTCCGTTACCCTCGTGGCGTAAGCTGCCAGAATGCCTTCAACTATCGACATTCAGCACTTCACCACAGACCTTGAACCCGGTCTCCACGAGTTCATCGTCACAAGGCGTCACCATTCCGGTGAACTGATCGAGATTCCGGTTGCAGTCATCCGCGGTTCCAAACCAGGAGCGACCTTCGCCGTGATGTCGGGAATGCATGCAGGCGAGTACTCAGGGATTCTCGCCGCGCAGAGGCTGATCCAACATGTCCAGCCTCAGTCGCTCAGCGGAACGCTGATCGTCATCCCGGTGATCTCTACCCGCGCGTTCATGGAACGCAACATGCAACTCAGTCCGGTTGACCAAAAGGAGCTCCACTTCCAGCGACCGGGAAACCCTGACGGCACTTTCTCTGAGTGTCTGATCGACACACTGTTCCGGATCGTCTCGCCTGCGAGCTACTTGATCGATTCACACGCAGGCGAGATGGCCCAGGCATTGATGCCGTGGGTTCCGATACCGATGATCGGCCCGAAGGTTTTGCAGGAGAGTTCGTACAACCTGGCTCTGGGATTCGATGTGCCGTACATAGAGCCGAGGCACGACGTCGATTCGATCCCGGCACTCTGCGTGGCGCTGACTGAATCGGATGTCGCAAACATCTGGGTTGAGTGTGGGATGCAAGGAGTCCCGAGCGAGAGGGACATCAGAACCCACTTTGATGGCTATATCGCCGCTCTCAAGACGGTCGGCATGCTTGAGGGACCTCCGGCCCGGCCTGCACAGTCAGTTCTGCGGGGTAGCGGCAAACAGATCAACTCGACTAAGAGCGGAATCTGGCAGCCGGCGATACGTGAAGGCGACGTGGTGGAGGAAGGACAGTTACTCGGTCGACTCACCGACTATTTCGGCAACGTGATTCAGGAATTCCACGCTGAGGCGAAGTCGCTGATCCTCTACTACTGGAGCAGCCCGGCCATCAACGCCAAACGAACTCCTCACGGCTACAACTGGCACAACGGGCTCGTGCGGCTGATCGAACTTGAAGATTGAGACTCACTCGCGCAGACGCGAAAAGAGTCAGTGCGCTTCAGCGATCGGGCTCGGTTCATGCTGATCGTCCGTCTCGGGATCGGGCGGAACATGAAGTGATCTGACCAGTCGACCAAACGTGAGCCCTTGAACGACTATCGAAAACACAACCACGATGTAAGTCGCGGTGATGAGTACATCCCTGAACTCGGACTGAGGCAGCGAAAGCGCCAGTGCTATCGAAATACCGCCGCGCAACCCTCCCCAGGTCATTATCCGAATCACGCCCTCACTGAAAACCCGGCTTGAGCTGAGGCGTATGAGCGAGACCGGAATGGCAACGCTGACCCAGCGTGCGAAGAGCATGATCGGGATAGCCAGGAGCCCAAGTCGGACGGCGGCTGAGGTGACGCTGATGACCAGCACTTCCAGACCTATCAAGATGAACAGCGCGGCGTTAAGCACCGAGTCGATCAGTTCCCAGAAACTGTCCAGGTGCTCCCGCGTCAACCTCGACATCGCCATGTCTCGAGCGTGATTGCCGATGACGATGCCGGCAACTACAACGGTGATCGGCCCAGACACATGAATCACTAAGGCAAGAGCGTAGCCGCCAGTGACCAAGGCCAGGGTTAGCAGTAGCTCAGTCGCATAGTCGTCCAGGGACTTCATCAGGTAGTAGGTGACGAAGCCAAGAACAAGGCCGAGAACCGCACCACCGACGGCCTCTTCCAGCAGGAATAGCGAGATGTTCCCGAAGGTCGGGTCCTTGCTGCCGTCGACGGTCTCAAGGATCGTGAGGAAGACGACCACTGCTATGCCGTCGTTGAAGAGGGACTCGCCAGCGATCTTGGTTTCAAGGCTCTTTGGAGCCTTTACTCCCTTGAGTATCCCCAGGACGGCAATCGGATCTGTCGGAGCGATAAGAGCCCCGAACAGCAAGGCCCATGGATAAGGCAGGTCGAAGCCAATCAGGTCTGCGCCAAGCCAGAACAGCGTTCCTGTAATGAATGTGGCGCCGGCGACTCCTGCCGTCGCCATGATCGTGATCGGCACCTTTTGCCGCCGCAGTCGCTCCAAGTCGACGTGCAAAGCGCCAGCGAAGAGCAGGAACGCCAGCATGCCGTTTAGGACCACTTCTTCGAAGTTGATCGCCTCAACCACGTTGGCGGCGTCAGTAAGTGAGATGACTTCCAGTTCGCCGAGCCCGATGACGACCAGTGACCCGATCAAGGAGATGACCAGAAGACCGACAGTCGGCGGCCACCGCAGATACCGCGAGTTGATGTAACTCGCGACGGCGGCGACGACTATGATGGCGGCGAGCGCCTGGAAAAACGTCATGTCTCTGGGTCAGCGGCAGAACGTCAGCGAGCCCTGCCGGGGTCTTGGTTCCGGCTAATGTCTACCACACTCACAGACGGGTTGCCGTAAGCGCTGGCCGGCTTTCGAGGTCAGACCAGATAGACAGTGGAGTGTTCGATGACTGGTCGAATCTATCTCGCACATGACCACATGGACCGTGCCGAGGATTTCAGGCGGGACTTCGATTCAGGCATCTCCGGGAAGATCCTTCACCTGACGATAGATTCATGGATCGAAGCCCCGACTCGCGAACAGTACGAACAGGCCTACTACTCGTATGACGGCTACCTCGAACGCGGCCTGACCGCAGCAGCGCGTGTTCACGAGATCGCTGCAGACCCTGCCAACACAACTCGGATCATTCGCAACTATTCGGATCTCGACAGAGCGGCCAGTTCCGGCCAGATGGCCATCATTCTTGGCAATGAGGGCGGAAAGATCCTGGGTTCAGACGTCTCGCTGGTGGATGCATGGTGGTGGATGGGACTGCGGCACGTACAGTTCAACTGGGCGATGAGAAACCTGATCGGCGCGTGCCAGACAAACGAGCACGAACCAGAAAAACCCGGCCTGACCGAGTTCGGCAGGGAAGTCGTCGAGCGCATGAACACTCTCGGCATGATCGTCGATGTCTCACACTCTGCGCCGAAAACGATCAGCGACGTCCTGAATGCGACAAGCAAACCGATCGTCAACTCCCACAGCGGCTCGAGAGTGCTTGCCGACAAGCAGCAGAACCTCTGGGATGATCAGATTCGCGACATGGCGGACAACGGAGGAGTGATCGCCGCGCACTTTTGCTCCCGCCTCGTTCTTGGCATCAACGATCAGCAGGCCGAGATTGCCGACCTGGTTCGCCAGATTCGATACCTGGTGGACGTTGGTGGCATCGATGTGGTGGGACTTGGACCCGACTGGATCCTGGGTCAACCTTCCCGAGATGAGAACTACTTGAGGAACACCGACCAGACGGACATCACATGGACGAAGGGGCTGGAACATAGCGGCGAGATGCCCAACCTCGTTCCGGCGCTCGAACGCGGAGGTTTCACCGAGGTCGAGATCGACAAGATCGTCGGAGGCAACCTGCTGCGCCTGTTCGCCGACGTATTGCCGCGATAGATCTGGCAACGGCGATAGACTCCAGCTGTTTCAGTTGCCTCCTGCCCCCGAAAATACCCCCGCGGGGTGACGATCTGAGATCAGAGTTCAACCACACTGAACACCATGATTGACGCATTCAAGGTTGCTTATCCGGGTTCACGCTCTCTGGCGGGACAGGTCTTCAGGCCCATCGTGACTCCCTGGACCTACGTTCGCGCCGCACACCTGATGGTGATGTTTCCGCTTGGGATCGCCTATTTCGTTTCGCTTGTCGTGCTTCTGGCGGTCGGTGGCTCGCTCATATGGACCATCCCCGGCGCGCTGATTCTGATAGCAACCATCTTTCTCTCACGTTTGGTGGGCGACTTCGAGTCGCTTGTGGTCGGCAATACAGCTGGAGTCGAGATCAAGCGCCCGCCGTGGCGGACGGAAGGAGTGCAAAGCTGGCGCAGCAGACTCTGGGTCCGCATGATCGATCCGACGACCTGGACCGGAATCCTCTACCTTTTCGTTCAGTTCCCCTTGGGGATAGGCGCATTCGTCTCACTTGTTGTGGCGTTCAGTGTCGCCGGCTCTCTGACGGCCGCACCGATAATCATTCAGTTCACCAACGACACCTTGGACCTCGATTTCGCCGGGTTCACGATCGTGATGGACGAACCGGTCGAGGCGCTTTGGCTTGTGCCGATCGGTCTGGTTCTCTTCCTGATCACTGCTCACGTGGTCACGGTGCTGTCGGCGCTCCATGCGACCTGGGCAAGGTTCATGTTGGGCACACGAGCGGGAACAACTGGTGAGATTTCGCCGAATCCCGTTTCGCCGGATTCGGGATCAGGTGGCTCAGGTGAAGTTTCAGACGTTGAAGGCGGGTCGCAAGAACGTGGCCAACTCAAACAGTTCAGTCACCCGCCGTCGCCGGTTGTGTCATTCCAGGAGGGACCACGCCCTTCCATAGCTGAGGCGCGACCTCACTACGGCGAGGAAGTGACGGCTCATTGGGAACCGGTGTTACCCGAGAGCCTCACCCCACGAGAGTCGGAGATACTCCTGCTCATGGCGAGAGGACTGTCCAACGCGGACATTGCTGAGCAGAGTTTCATCAGTCAGGGCACTGTGAAGACGCATGTGAAACGGATTCTGGCGAAGCTTGATCTTCATGACCGTGTCCAGGTTGTCGTTTACGCCTATGAGACCGGATTGGTGGTTCCGAGGACGGACCACGAACAGACATCAGCGGGTCGCGCTTCAAGTTAATCAGCGGGACTGATCTCAGACCGCCATAGTCCTCTTCGTGTACTTGCGCCCAACCTGCGCTGTGTCCTCTCGATGCCCGGCCACAACACGAACACCCTCATCGATCTTGGCTTCTATGTTCTCCGGGGCACAGCCATCGAGGAATGGAATGCCGTTCGCTTTGCACGCGTCTCGTACTCGTTCGCGGGCCTCGACCAACCTAGGATCGAGTGGTTTGGACGGGTCCCGCTTAATACCGAATGACATATGCAGGTCGCCGGGACCCCATTCTGCGAAGCCGATGCCGGGCACAGTCAGCGTCTGCTCGACGTTTGTCAGGGCCCGCACGGTTTCGATCTTGATGCCCAGCAGCAACTCACCATCCGGATTCACCGGCCAGGGATCACACTTTGCGACGTACTCGTCCGGGCTCAAACCCCAGACCGGGGCTGAGGTAGGTTGAGAACCGGTCCCACGCGTCCCTCGGTCCAGGCCGTAGCCAACTCCTTCCATATTGATCGGATAGCGGCACGACTCAACGAATGCCCTCACCGCGTCCGGTGTCTCGGCCTGGCACAGCAGAATCCCATGGACGCCTCTAGCCAGGATCTGTCGAAACTGCCACGCGTTGTACCTTATGTAGTCCTCCGACACGCCTTCCACCGGAGTCTCGACGATCACTGGTGGAGTCCGATGTCCTGAGTTGGTTGGTCCGCCGTCGATCAGGCCACGCATATATTCATCGAGTCCGGCCATGTTGAACGAGCCGTGCTCCATTCCGACGTTGATGTAGTCAGCCCAGGTCTTTGCGTCTTGCTTACCCTGCTCATAGGTAAGAACGTGGCCGGTATGTCCACCGTCGTAGTAGATCGGCTGGTCGTCTATCAGTAGCTCGATAGCTCGGTTGATTCGCGAAGGCATTGGCTGCTCCAACTCCAGTTCAGATGGTGGCGAACAGGTGGGTGATCTGCGCCAGCGAGATACTAGCGCAGATTTGATCTACCTGAGTTGCACGCTACAGACGCAGGTCTGGGCCCAACGCGACAGCATTCGACCGATTGTCCAGATAGGCTTAGAAGCGTGAAGGCTACTCATCAACTTCCCGCACGGATGACCTCGGCATCCGAACCCTGGACACTGAGGCGGGTCTCGATTCTGCTGTTGGCGATCATCATCATGGCGTTGGTCGCCTGCGCTGCGCCTGCAGCAGAAGAGCAGGACAAGAACTGGACAGCGGCCGCAGACCTGGTCGAGACATCTGATCGGGTGCTGGTTGCGAAGTTGGTTGACTCGCGACAGGAGAGCATCCAGCTGGTTGATTCGGTCTCGGGTGCCATAGCTGGCGAGACAACTGTTCTGTTCCGACAGTTTGAAGTGTTCGAATCGATCAAAGGCACGTCGGATCCAGAAGACAGGCTCTGGGTGGCGTTTGAGGCTGACTCGCCGGGAGAGCTGGTCGATGGAGAGGGGTCGGTCAGGGACTTTCGAGAGTCCGAGACCTATGTGCTTTTCCTGAAGGGCCGTTTACGCCCTCTTGAGTACCCGCCTGAGTTCGGCGCCGTGCTTTGGACCGGCAACGGAGAGCCTGCGTTTGCCGAGTTGGTGGGTGATGTGCTTGAGTTCCGGGCCGAACGACCCTACCTGGACCTGCTTGCTCGCGAGGGCCGGGCACTGCCGAACCCTAATTCAGCTTCTCCGTTCACGATCACACTGGAAGAAGTGAAAGACCTTAGATAGACACTGTCGGGCCTGATTCGCACGACCAGAACAACGAAATAAACCTATGACTAGAATTCTTGTTTCCAACGACGACGGCATCAATCATCCATCACTCTGGGACCTGGTACGGGCTATCGATGACGTGGGTGAAGTCATCGTCTCGGCCCCCGACCACAACTGCAGCGGCGTTGGTACAGCAATGACTCTCCACAACCCGGTCAGGGCCAGCGAGGTGCGTGGTGAGATAGAGGGCGTAAAGGCCCACCCCGTGCAGGGCATGCCTGGAGATGCGGTGGTCCTGGGGCTGCGAGAGCTGGCCGAAGGTCCGGTCGACGCTGTGATTACGGGGATTAACCCTGGCAACAACGTCACCACGAATGTGCTTATCTCTGGAACGCTCGGCGCGGCGTACGCAGGTCATCTAAACGGTGTAAAAGCGATGGCGATCTCTGTTGGTTACCGCGTCGACACAACACAGCCTTTACTGAAGAAGGTGGTCCGCGCTGCGGTTGACGCGCTGCTAGATCACGAGGGTCCCGCGCTCGTGAACCTGAACTTTCCGTGGAAAGAAGACTGGCCGCTGAAGGGTGCCCGTGCCACCTATCCAGCACCGCGAATTCTCGAAGATCACATCCGGCAGCAGATGGACGGAGATGATCGCTTCTACCTGATCTACCGCGAGTTGGTAGACGGGGTTGATTTCGATTCGTTGCCGGACGATTGCGATGTGGCGGCCCTGCGAGCAGGTTACGTATCGGTCAACTCGATGGCATGGCCAGTCAATGCAGACCGCGACTCCGCTCTCGTCGACTCCATCGTGGCCAGCGTGAAAGCCGCTATCTCCTGAGCCAATTCTTGACGGTTGGTTCTTCTGAGAACAGAATCCAGCGCATAGCGAAATCTGTTCTAGTCCCGATTCACTGACTGAAGGAGACGCGGATGCTTTACGAGTTGCGGATCTATGAGTGCTTTGCAGGCAAGTTGCCCGATCTGAACCAGCGCTTTGCCAACCACACGATGAAGCTGTTCGAGAAGTACGGAATCGTGAACGTTGGTTACTGGACGACTGAGGTCGGTCCGAGCGCGAACGAGTTGACCTACCTGCTTGGATTCCGCGACGCAAATCACCGCATGGAGGCCTGGAATAGCTTCCGCGCTGACCCGGAGTGGCACAAGGTCGTGGAAGAGTCTCACCGCGACGGCATCATCGTGAAGAACGTCCGCAACCAGCTCCTGGTCCCGACGCCGTACTCGCCGATGCAGTGACCGACCGTCGAGTAGCGCCGCGGTTCCGTCGCGACTCAGCAACGAAGTCGCAGTCGGCGATCTCACGCAGTATTCGGACTACTGGGCGATACACCTGAATGAAAGGTGCGGCTTCTGAAACAGGTTGATCGGGCTCGCAACGCGGGCGATGCGGAGGGTGGCTCCGCACCCACAGGGATCTATCGCGGCTGGCCCATCGCCGCGGTCACCTTTGCCGCCTTGGGCGCGGTCTTAGGAACTGCGCAGTTCGCCTTTGGCGTCTTCATCATTCCACTCGAGGAAGAGTTCGGGTGGACGCGCACCGAGGTCAATGTCGCACTGTCGCTTGGCATCTTGACAGGTGTCGCCTCGCCGCTTGCAGGCCGGTACATGGACAGGTTCGGTGCGCGCTGGGTGATGGCCATTGGCCTCGGCATCATCGGAGTCGGTTTCTTCTTCCGCGCAGCCATGGGCGAGCTATGGCAGTTCTACCTGTTCAGCGCCGTGATATTCGCAGGTACTGCCGGCGTCACGAACCTGCCAGCCGGGCGGTTGGTCACACTGTGGTTTGCGAAGACTCGCGGCCGAATGATGGGTTTCGTCACTGCGGGTAATAACTTCGGGGCGATGATCTCAGTGCCGCTTGTCGCCGCGCTGATCGCCGCCTCCGGATGGCGCTCGGGATTCGCTGCGATTGGCGCTGTGATGATCATCCTCATGGTTCTGACGATACTGATAGTCAGGGACCGGCCGGAGGATGTCGAAAAGGAGCTTGGTAAGCGATGGACGCCCTCAGGAACATCTGCCGAGTCAGCCAGAGCGACCCTCGAAGGATTCACGACGCGGGAGGCGATCCGCATCAACGCCTTCTGGCTAATCATGGTCGGTATGGCGCTGCAGCAGTTCGCTCGCACGGCCGTCGCCAGTCAGCTGATACCTCATCTTGAACAGGATGGTTTCAGCACGGGAGCCGCAGCGACCGCGGTGTCTTTAGTTGCCTTCTTCGCGATGTCGAGCAAGATCATCTTCGGAAGGCTGAGCGAGAAAATCACGGCGCTCTACGCATACGTGATCATCATTGCACTGCAAATAGTCGGGCTGGTGGTTCTTGTGTATACGCCAAATCAACCGGTCGCCTGGATAGCGCTCGTGACTTTCGGACTCGGGATGGGTGGCGTCGGAGCGCTGGGTCCGCTGGCAATCGCCGAGACGTTCGGACTACGAAACCTTGGCAGCATCATGGGCTTGATGAGTTTTGCCGTGATACTGCCGACGGTGATTGGGCCGGTGATGTCAGGCCGGGTGTTCGACAGCACCGGGATGTATGACGCTGCGTTCCTGACTACGGCGGCGCTCCTCACCTTCTCGATGGGATGCTTCTTCCTGGCAGGCTTCCTGAAGCCGCGGGCAGGTCGATCAGCTGACCAGTCGCCCGGAACCTAGAGTCGAGCAGTCAGTCGTGATACTGTCTGCCATGCTGACGCTGGCCGGATGAGCCGCTGAGCGGTGACGAACTGAATGCCTAACCAATCGCGACTGAAAAACCTTTCAGGCGGTGCCTCGATAGTAGGTGTTGCCGAATCTGACTCTCTCGGAAAGGTTCCGGAGAAGTCCCCTCTGGCGCTTCACTCCGAAGCAGCGCTGAACGCGCTGGACGATGCGGGGCTTCAACTCTCCGACGTCGACGCGTTGTTCACTGCTGGCTGGTCGACACTAGATGTTGCTGAGTACCTGGGGGTTCACCCTCATTTCACTGACAGCACATCGGTTGGCGGGTCGTCGTTCGTGATTCACGTCGCCCATGCGATGGCCGCTATCGCAGCCGGGTACTGCGAAGTTGCGCTGATCACTCACGGTCAGTCGGGACGATCTGACCGCGCTCCGATACCTCGCAACCCCGGCGCTCCGATGACTCAGTATGAGTATCCGTACGGCATCATCGGTCCACCCGTTTCCTACGCGATGGCGTGCAGACGGTACATGCACGACTATGGCGAAGAGAGAACGCGCCAGGCGATGGCCGAGATCGCAGTCTCGACTCGCAAGTGGGCGAATCTCAATCCGAAGGCCTATTTTCACGACCGGGCACTGTCATTCGACGAGTATCACGACTCGCGCTGGGTAGCGTGGCCTTTCCATCTGGTCGACTGCTGCCTTGTCACCGACGCAGGCGCGGCGATCGTAGTGACAACGCCTGAGCGTGCGAAAGACTGCCGCGACGGTGGTGTGACGGTGTTGGGCGTCGGTGAGGGGCATGACCACTCGATGATCTCTCAGATGCCCGACTTAACACGGGCGTTCGGTCGCAACACCGGCCCACAGGCGCTCGAGATGGCCGGTGTCGATCACACGGACCTGGACCTGGCGATGATCTACGACTCGTTCACGTACACGGTGCTGGTGACGCTGGAGAACCTCGGCTTCTGTTCGCCCGGCGAGGGACCTGACTTTGTGGCAGACCAGGTGACCGCTCCCGGAGGGACGTTCCCTCTCAACACCAACGGTGGTGGTCTCTCTTACACACACCCGGGCATGTACGGCATCTTCACCGTCGTTGAAGCTGTTCGGCAGCTACGAGGCGAGGCGGACGATCGACAGATCGAAAAGTGCGACCTTGCACTGGCACACGGCACCGGCGGTCTGCTCTCGTCGACCGGCACCATGGTCCTGGGGAGGTCTTGAGCCGTGCCATCATCTGAGTATTCAAAGCCGCTACCGGTCCCACAGCCTGAGTCCGACTACTACTGGGAGCAGGCGAGGCACGGAAAGCTGGTCGTCCAGAACTGCGTTGATTGCGAGGGTGCGCAGTTCTACCCGAGAGTTCTGTGCGCTGGTTGTGGGAGTCGGAATCTGGAATGGTTGGAGGCTTCAGGTCGCGCCACCCTCTACACCTTTGCTATCGTGCACCAGCCTCCACACCCGGGCTTTCGAGACGATCTGCCTTACATCACAGCCATTGTTGAGTTGGAGGAGGGTGTCAGAATACCCTCACAAGTAATCGGCATAGAACCTGACCCTGATCTGCTACACATTGGCATGCAGTTGGAAGTAGCATTCGAAGAGATCGACGAGTCGATAACTCTCCCTAAATTCCGACCGGCGCGCTAGAAGTTTTCTTCATCGCCGAGCTGTCCGCTTACCCGATATTCAAGACGCTGTAGACCTGCAGCCTCCCACTATTACGACAGATTATGAACGCGAGCTTTCTACGTTTCTCAGACATGGATCCCGGCGAGATCGAGCCGTTGGTTCGCCGGGCCGTGGCGATCAAATCAGGCGACCACGGCGCTCCGCTTGCCGGTAAGTCCGCCATACTGATGTTCGAAAAGCCTTCGCTGCGCACGAAACTGAGTTTCTGGGTCGGCGTGGAGAAGCTCGGTGGCAGGCCGGTGTACTTCGGAGCTGAGGAAGTCGGTCTGGGCAAACGAGAACCCGTCGCTGACGTAGCGAAGGTCGTGTCGCGGATGAGTCAACTGGCGATCATCCGCACGTTTGGACAGGATCTACTGGACGAGTTCTCGGCGGCCGCATCCATCCCAGTAGTCAACGCGCTGTCCGACTTCGAACATCCATGTCAGGCGCTGGCCGATGTGCTGACGATCTTCGAAGTAAAGGGACGCTTGGAAGGTGTCCGCGTCGCGTTCATTGGGGACGGCAACAACGTTGCTCGTTCGCTGGCGTACGCGGTCGCCGGTTCGGGTGGGCACCTGACGGTGGCTTCACCAGCCGGCTACGAGCTGGACCAGGAAACACTGGTGGGAGCGTCCAACTACGACACGGAGTTGTCAGGGACGGTCAGCCAGGTCAGGTCGCCCGAAGAAGCCGTTGCCAATGCAGATATCGTCTATACGGATGTATGGGCAAGCATGGGCCAGGAGTCGGAAGCGTCTGTGCGCGAGGGAGCCTTTGCCGGCTACCAGGTCAACCCGGAACTTATGTCACGAGCCGGTTCGGACGCTAAATTCATGCACGACTTGCCTGCGCACCCGGGACAGGAGATCTCCGAAGGCATGCTGGAGCACCCGTCGTCTATCGCATTCCAGCAAGCTGAAAACCGTCTCTGGGCCCAGGCGGCGCTGGTAGAAGCGCTGCTGAAGTAGAGACCCTGACCGCCTACGGGCCCTCCGAAACTCTCTTTAGTCGAAGCTTTGCTGGCAATCGCTCCGCCGTTGAGTGAACATTAGGACTCAACCGTAGGAGTTCTTACGCAGTGCCGGAAAACCTCCCTGTAATCGCCATCGTCGGCCGACCTAATGTTGGCAAGTCGACGCTATACAACCGACTTGCCGGTCGAAGGATGGCGATTGTCTCCGACGTGCCCGGCACGACCCGTGACCGGATTTCTATGGATGCGGATTGGAAGGGCAAACGCTACGTCCTTGTCGATACCGGCGGCATTGAGGACAGGCCCGGAGACCTGCTGTGGGAGGACGTGCGGAATCAGACCGCGAAAGCTCTTGAAGATGCTGACGCGGTGATACTCGTGGTGGATGCCGCAGCCGGGATTTCGCCTGGCGACCACGAAGCGGCTGACCTCGTTCGACGCTCAGGGAAGCCGTACGTCCTGGCCGCTAACAAGGCTGACAACCTGAACCGCGAGGTAGCGGCGTCTGAATTCTATCAACTGACCGACCATGACCCGATTCCGATCAGCGCATACCACGAACGCGGCATCTCGGACCTGATGGAAAGACTGTTCGAGGTGTTGCCGGTAGAGCCGGGCACGCAGTCAGAGGACGGCTCGATTCGGGTTGCTATCGCGGGCAGGCCGAATGTCGGAAAGTCGGCACTGTTCAATGCGCTGACCGGCGAAGAGCGAGCGATCGTCAGTCCGATTCCCGGCACCACACGAGACTCAATCGATAGCCGCTTCAGGTACGGCGAGAACGATCTCACTTTTCTTGACACGGCGGGGCTCCGTAGAAAGGGCAAGGCTGAGGAAGGGATCGAGAAGTACAGTGTCATCCGGACCGTCGGAGCCATCGAACGATCGCATATATGTATCCTCGTCCTGGATGCCACGGAACTTGTCACCGCTCAAGACACGCACATCGGCGGCTTCATCGATGACGCATCCCGCGGAGAGATCATTGTTGTCAACAAGTGGGATCTGGCCAGGGAAGCTGAGCTTGATCGAAATGAGGTAACTGCAAAGGTCAGATTTCGCTTCAAGTTCATACCAGACGTTCCGGTACTGTTCACGTCGGCGCTGACCGGCTCTGGCGTTGAGCGACTCCCACAGGCAGTCGTAGACGTGTGGGACCAGTTCAGCAAGCGCCTGAAGAAAGAGGACCTGAGCAGGACTGTGTTTGACGCAGTCGGCGCAAACCCTCCACCGACTCAGGGAACGATCAGGCCTCGGATCTTCAGGGTCAAGCAGACACGGACTTCACCGCCTACTTTCGAGTTTTCCTCCAGACACCCGGAACTAATACACTTCTCGTATCGTCGCTACCTGGAAAACAGGCTGCGGGCTGAGTTTGGATTCACTGGCTCGCCCATACGGATGCATTTCATATCGAGGGATGAATGACCGACGTCGTTGCCTGGATACTGGCCATTCCTGTCGCGTATCTGATTGGGGCAATTCCTACCGGATACCTGATCGGCCGGGTCTGGCGCGGTGTTGATGTTCGACGGTACGGGAGCGGCGGGACCGGTTTCACAAACGTGATGAGGACGTTGGGCAGGACTGCGGCCGTCACCGTACTCGCCGTGGACATCGCGAAAGGCGCGGTCCCGGTCGTTATTGTCAGTTTCGCCACTGACTTCGAGATAATCAGGGCTGTCGCTGGTTCCACGTCCGTAATAGGGCATGTCTACCCGATATATACGAGGTTCGAGGGTGGCCGGGGAGTTGCCACCGCTTACGGCGCTCTGTTGGTCCTTTCACCTATTGCGGCGGCGGCGGCGGCTGTTGGACTACTAGTTATAGCGATGACGAGATATGTATCCGCAGGATCCCTGACCGGGACGGTCATCGCGACGGGCACCATGGTCATACTCGTGATCCTGGGTCACCATGAAATAGGCCTGCTGGTCTTCGCAGTTGCCATCGGTATCTTCATACCAATAAAGCACGCTGGAAACATCGAGCGCCTGGTGCAGGGCAATGAACGGCAACTTGAAGCCGCCGCCCGACCCCGCCGGAGCCGGTAATCGAAGACCGGTAACCCTGCACTGCGTGCCTCAGATGTAACGATATATGTATAGACATCTGACCATACTCCAGCGGACTCTCGACCTACCTAAGTTTCTTGCGTCCAGTTAGACTGGCCCGCCATGGCACGTATAGGTATTGTCGGGACAACGGGATGGGCGACCACGCTCGGCATCATCTCCATACGCTCGGGGAACGAGGCAACTCTCTGGGCGCGTTCTACGCCTGAGGCAGAACGATTGCAGTCCGCTCGTGAGAATCGACGACTCCTGCCAGGCGCTACTTTCCCCGACGGTTTGAACGTCACTTCAGATGCTGCCGAGTGTTTTGGCGACTCCGACATAGTCGTCGTATCGGTGCCATCAGTGACGATGAGGCAGAATCTCCAGGTCGTCGCGGCATCAATCGGGCCAAATACTGCCGTGCTCTGTGCCACGAAGGGCGTGGAGGTCTCTTCTGGCAAGCGAATGACGCAGCTAGTGGTTGAAGAGTTGAATGCAGAGGAACAGCAAGTCGGGATGTTGTCGGGCCCAAACCTGGCGCCTGAGATCGCCGCCGGGAAGCCAGCCTCAGCCACAGTCGCCTTTGAACGCGAAGAAACCGCTCAGTTAGTTCAAGAAGCTCTGAACGACCAGCTGTTCAGGATATACACGAGCACGGATGTCGTCGGCGTTGAGATGGGTGGCGCACTGAAGAACATCATCGCAATTGGAGCGGGATTCATTGATGGCGTGAAGATGGGGGCGAATGTAAAAGCTGCATTCGTCACGCGGGGTCTGCACGAGATCACGAGGCTGGGCGTTTCGCTTGGCGCAAAGCCCGAGACCTTCGCAGGCCTGTCCGGCATGGGCGACCTGATCGGCACCTGCTACAGCGAACTGAGCAGGAACTACCGACTCGGCCAATCGCTGGCATCGGGCGCGTCTCTTGAAGCAGCTCTGGAAGGACTGGGGGGCACGGCCGAAGGTGTTCCGACGACCCAGGCGGCAGTCAGGCTCGCGGAGACACACCAAGTCGAGATGCCGATAGCTCATGCGACGAATGATGTGCTGGAGGGAAGACTCCGAGCTGAGGATGCGGCGGCGGTGCTGCTGGCAAGGAAGCCGCAGCCAGAAGTGCGTTACTGAGAACCAGTGCTCGGCCCTGGACCCAGCTCTCCCGCCTCGTACATCAGCGCCGTCAGTGCCACGATAGGTGCAGTCTCAGCCCGTAGGATCCTGGGACCTGCCCACGCAAGTAGCGCACCTGCCGATTTGCACATCTCAGCTTCAGCCTCGGAGAAGCCGCCGACGGGGCCTATTAGTACTGTGACACCTCTGGGCCTGCTGGCGAGGCTCTGACGCACCGCCTGAACGAGGCTCGTCCCCTGCTTCTCTTCCCACAACATAATGACTGGGCCGCGTGAGGCGGCTTCGGAAACGCAATCCGCCAGATCTTGGTCAGGAAGGATCTCAGGGACACGGGTGCGACCGGACTGCTCAGTCGCCTCAACTGCAATGCGATGCCATCTGTCGATTTTGTTGCGGCTGACGTTTCTGTCCCGCGCCTGGACCCGCTCCGTAACAAGCGGGATGATTCGTGATGCCCCCAGCTCTGTACTCTTCTGAACCACAAACTCCATGCGTTCTGCCGGGACCAGCGCCTGACACACAGTCATATCCAGTTGCGGCTCAGAGTCCGGAGCGAATGATGCGCCGACGGCAGCACGCACAGCGTCGCCATCAATCGAGACTATTCGTGAGCGCCATTCAGCACCGCTGCCGTCGAAGAGCACGATCTCATCGCCTGATCGCTTGCGGAGCACTCGAGCAACCTGGCGGCTGACCGCCTCGGGCAGCTTAACCTCGGAACCTTGCTCAAGTGAGATTGACGGCAGGTAGAAGCGATTCGAACTCATGCATGCCGCACTTTGAACGAGGTCCAGTCCTCAACGGTCTGCTTGCCGTGCAAGCTGGCTCCCACGTCGCTGAATGCCTGCTCGGTTTCCTCGTATCGTTCTTCAAGCACGCCAGATGCGATGATCTGGCCTTCCGGGCTCAACGCCGCCATCAGTTCGCCTGACAGTAGCTTGAGCACATTTGTTGAGATGTTGGCGAGTATGACATCGAAAGCACCATGGCTCACGCGCTCATCGGGCAGGCTGCCATGAAACACATCAACGACCCCTGAGACACCTGCTCGTTCAACATTCTGAGTTGTTGAACGAACAGCATCCTTCTCAACATCGAACCCAAGAACTCTAGATGCGCCCATCTTGGCCGCGGCGATCGAGAGGATTCCGGAGCCACAGCCGGCGTCCAAGACGGCCTTACCGCTCAAGTCTGCCTCTTCCATGGCCGCCAGCACCATCGCTGTGGTTGGATGATGACCAGTTCCGAACGCTAGCCCCGGCTCAAGCGGGATCACGATGTCGTTGGCCCTGGCGTTTGGCTCTGATCCAGACGGTGAGATCAGGATGTGTCTGCCAATTCGAACCGGTTCGAATTTCTGATTCTTCCACTCATCATCAGGCACACTCCTGACCACAAGATCAGGCAAGGGGCACAGGTAGGCGATCAGCTTGAGTCCGACATCGATCATCGTCCGTCGAGAAGACAGCGTCGCGTCCTCGGGAAGGTAGGTCTTCACGACGACAGCGGCGTTCAGATTGGGGTGTTCGCCTTCATCGGGGTTGTAGCCGCCGGGCATCTCGACGACCGCTGCGCCCTCACCATGCTTCGAGAACAGGTGACTCACGGGCTCTGCATACTCACCAGGAACCGTGATGCTGAGTTCGGTCCAGGACATTTCGGCCGCTCGTCTTTCCCGATCGACGGACATTCAGGTTTCAGCTGTGCCTGCTAGCTGAACGCATCCTTGATTCGGCCGAAGATCCCGCCGTCATCGTCCAGGCCGATTTCCGGCGTTCCGAGGGATTCACCCAACTCCTCGAACAGTTCTCGCTGCCGATCATCGAGTTCGGTGGGCGTGACAACTTTGACGGCTACAAGCTGGTCGCCGCGTCGCTGTGAGCGGCCCATGTGCGGAATACCAACGTTACGAAGTCTGAAGACCTTACCGGTCTGTGTGCCAGCAGGCACCTTCAGTTCCTGTTCTCCATCGATCGTTGGAACTGTGAGCACGGTGCCAAGTGCCGCCTGGGCTATGTTGATGCTCACCTCGGCTAGAACGTCGTTGCCGTGACGCTCGAACAGTTCGTGACGTTCGACCCTGACATATACATACAGGTCACCCGCAGGGCCGTTCATCGCCCCTTTTTCGCCCTGCCCTCTCATCACTATCCTGGATCCATCTTCGATGCCGGCCGGCACCTCGACGGCGATTCTCCGACTCCTGCGTTCGGTTCCGCGACCTCGGCAGTTTGTGCAGGGCGTCTCCACGGTCTGGCCTGTCCCGCCACAGGTTGAGCACTGGGCCACCTGCTGGAACTGACCAAAGACCATCCGCTGCACACGCCTGACTTCGCCTGAGCCTCCGCACGTGGCGCACGTAACCGGCTCGGTGCCCGGCTCAGCCCGATTGCCATCGCAGCGGCTACAGCTCTCGAGTCGTTCGAGATCAAACTCTTTTTCAGCGCCAAAGGCAGCTTCGATGAACGAAACTGCAACTTCCAGCTCTAGATCATTCCCGCGTGCAGGACCTTGCCTGCTCGATCCTCCGAAGAAGGCATCGAATATGTCTCCGAAGCCGCCAAAGTTCTGGAAGTCGTCAAAGCCGCGTCCGCCTGCTCCGTCCGAAACTCCTGCGTGACCGAAACGGTCGTATGCGGTCCTGCGTTCAGGATCGCTCAGTACCTGGTAGGCGGCGTTGACCTCTTTGAACTGCTCTGAGGCGTTCGGTTCTTTGTTCCGGTCAGGGTGATATTTAAGCGCCTGCTGTCTGAAGGCCTTCTTAAGCTCTTCAGGAGAGGCGTTCCGGGAGACCCCGAGAACTTCGTAGTAGTCGCGTTGTTGGGTCATGAATTGGAGATCAGGCCGCGTCAAGTGAGGTCGTTCTTGTCAGCGAATGCCGCAACCTAATAATTATAGTCTGGAATGAGTTACTGGCCGAATAGGTGACAGCACAGGTTCTAGCGACGGGGACGACTGTGATCTAGGACGGATTGGCTAGCTGTGCCCGTAGACCCTGCTGACGATCGACTTCAGGGATGAACCGGTGTGCGTGACGATGGGTATAGCTCTTTCGTACGAGAGCCGAGTTGGAGCAAGTATTCCAACGGCGCCGGTTGCGTCGTCTTCCACCCCGTAACCACAGACGATCACGCTGAGCTTCTTCAGCGAGTTGTGGCGATTCTCAGCGCCAATGAACGTCAGCGCACCCGTTTCAGTGGAAGCGATTGAAGCTAGATCTTCAAATACGTGGTCACTTTCGATGGCGGTGATCGCCATCTGCGTTCGTTCGGCGTCCTGATCGAATTCAGGCTGCCTGAACAGACGAGACAGACCTTGCAGCTTTCGTGACTTCAAGCGCTCAGACTCGTGGCGCTCGGCGACATCTATCGCCGATTTCACGACCTGCCGGTCAAGTTCTTCGCTTGGCTCCTCTTGCCTGGCTCGCAGGGTGGCAAGTGACTTGCCGCCGATCATATGGTTGACTCTGTTTCGAGTCATCTCCAACTCCGATGGATCGATATTTCGGGTCGTGTTGATCAGTTGGCGGTAGACGACGGCCTCTTTCATCACAACGACAAGCATGATGAGCATCTCTTGCAGCTCGAGTAGCTGGATGCCTTTGATTGAGGGAGAGGCGGCCTGCAGGGGCGTGGCGAATGCGACGGTATCGAGAAGCGATGCCAGTACGTTGGCTGCCGTGTTCGCCCATTCATCGATATCTTCGGGAGACTCTTGTAGTCCGGAGCGCACGCGCGCTGCGTCTACTTCTTCAACTGCGGTCACTGAGCCAAGCCAATCGACGAGTTGGCGATAGCCTTTATCAGAAGGGACTCCGCCTGCTGAGATATGCGGCCTGTGGATGTATCCCTCTTCTTCCAATGCGACCATCTCATTGCGAACTGTGGCGGCGCTAACACCCAACCCTTCGACGCCAGCCACGGCGCTCGAAGCGACCGGTACGGCCGTGTTCACATAGTCGTTGACTATGATCCTGAGAATCTGGCTTTTTCGTTCGGATAGCATGTCTGAGATCTGGTACGAACCGGTTCGTCGACGTGTTCTATCTCAACAATAGTATGCGGCTGGAAAGTAGCACGCTGTTTTCGAGAGTGTCAATGCATTGACGACCGTTGAGGGAGGTTGCAACATTGAGTTCGCGGTCTAGTTGCACTCAGCAGCTTACGGGCCGCTTCACGCAATCAATCCCGCGAGTGGAAGCGATATGGAAATTCGTTCTATTGGACGGTCCGGATTTGAGGTCAAGTCTGCCGTCGGCACAGTACTCGTCGATCCGCCGGAGAACATCGCCTCAGGACGACTGTCAGACCCGAATACCGTAGTCGCCTACAGCAAGCGGCAGGCTAATCGATCTGTCCCTTCAGGTGCCGTGAAGATGATCGAGGGGCCAGGGGAATACGAGATCGGCAGTATCAGTATTCGTGGGGTCGCAACGCCCGCAGATGACCCGTCCGTTTCACGGGAAATAAACACCGCTTATGTGATCGATGCTGATGGCGTGCTGGTGTGTTCCACAGGCGGGCTGGGCAGCAGCATTGACACGACCGCTATGCAGCAGCTCGGCAAAGTGAACGTCTTGCTCCTGGATCCTGAACAGTCGCCGTTATCTGCAGATGAACTGGCTGCAACCATGCGCAACTTTGAGCCTGATGTAGTGGTGCCCTCTGGCTACGATACCGCCGCCGACAAGCCGGGAAACTTGCTCGCCGGGCTGCTCTCGGAGTTAGGCGTAAAGGATCTCGAGGCGCAGGCGAAAGTTAGCTTCACCAGGGCTTCCCTGCCCGATTCACGGACTACAGTCCTGCTGACGCCATCAGCCTAGTAGCGCGCGGCTAACACTGTGAACGCCTGAGATTTCTGACAGGGCAGTTGCGCCCGATGGTCAGTCTGTCTGCTCAGGAACTCTCGCAGCACGGAGAATGCGCCTGGAGAGCAGCAAGCCGAACGGCAGTGCCAGCAGGGCGAGAATCCCTGTAGACGCTGGACCTCCCGACCTGGCGCTACAGGACCCACCACCAGAATCGTCCGGATCGGGCGTTGCGGTCGCCTGCGCCGTCGGTTCAGTCGTGACGATTGGCGTGGGCGTCACAGTCGGCGTCGCTGTCGGCGAAGGAGTCGGCACCGGTGTCGGTGTCCTCGTCGGCTCAGGTGTCGCCGTGGGTTCAGGCGTCGGTGTCGGCGGAGGTGGCAAGTTAGGGAAGATCAGGTTGAGCGAGTCCAGGAACTCATTGCCTTTGAAAGGGACGCTCTGAACAGCCCGGAGTTCACCGATGAAGAAGACTACAGGGGCGTCAAGATATTCTTCGCCAACAGGATTCACTACAACCTGATATCGCCCATCTTCGATTGATGCGAAAGGTGATGTGTAGTCGCCGACCTGGGCGAATATGGGAGTTCCATCCGGCGGAATTGACGAACCAGCAAGCACCTGCCCTGAATAAAGAGATGGCAGCAGGACCACGGCTGTAGGAGTCGGCGTCGGAGACGGTGTAGGTGTAGCGACCGGTGCCGTCGGGAAGTCGAGATCCAGGGTTCTGAGCAGCGGCAGAGTCCATGAGCAGCCAAGGCAGACCTGCCCATTAAGAATGGGCGCGAATACAGACACGTTGGTTGATATGACCTGATCATCCAACCAGAACTCGATCACTCGACCCTCGGCCTCTGGAGCCGGACCGACCACCAACGCGGTGTATCGGCTGTCAACGGTATTCCCAACGATCGTTGGAGCCGAAGTGTAGATCACGTCACCAGCCGAGTTTCTGATCCTCGCGGTCAGCTCGAATCCGTTTGGTGCAGGCTCGCCGTCAATCGTCACATTGCCCTGGTAGATCGCGGTACGAAGCTCAGGAAGACCTTGAGCCTCAGCACGATCCTGGAGAGTGAGTCCGCCAACCGTTACGGCCGCTATGAGAGCGGCTACGAGTACCACGAGCAGAGCGCGAGTTTTCATACCGTAGATTTTCACTTCTAGACGATTACCTGGGCGTAACTCAAGCGAGAGGATGGCGGAGCACCACTGCCGTACCAATAAAGATCGCGAAACTAGATACGAACCGAGTCAAGCAGCAGTCTTCTAGTGGATAGTTATTCACATGCCAGCCTTGCATGACCCCGGCTAATTGACTGATCTATTACATCACATAGTGCGAATTTGCGCTGCAAGTATTCCGAACGCGAAGCGCCCCCTCCCATTTCTGGAAGGGGGCGCTCATTGTCAGTTTTTACGACTGACCGTCACTTCCCTTACGGGAAGATCGGTACCGGTGTGCCGGTGACCTCGACGAAGAGGACGTCACCTGTGTTCACAGCGGAAGCACCGGTCAAGAGCTCGAAGCTCAGGATCTCCGGGTTCCACCTGTAGACACGGCCCTCAACAACAGCGCCGAGGTAGTCAGCAACTGTAACGGCTACTGGTGAGCCACCACCCGCAGGCTGACGTGTCAGCGGCACAGAAGGCCCTTCAGTCAACTTGCGGCTTGTGTCAACCACAGGCACAGCGTTGAAGCCGAGTACCGTTGGAATCGTGATGATTCCAGGCGGTGAGCCTGCGGCCGGTAGCACTTCACCAACCAGCAGGACTGTCACCTGCTCGAAGTTGTTGGAGTGTACCCAGTAGGCCTGTGTCGAGCGAACTGATGTCAGTCCGCCTTCAGTCGCTGGCTCGAGCAGTCCGGAAACCGTGTCTCGGACTGCAACACGCCACTGACCAGGCACTGATGGGTCGAATCCAAGCACAGCGTCGTGCCCAGCGTTCGTGAACACGCTGTTGAGGCTCGGGTCAACCGGGTCAGACGGGAACGAGAGGGCGTTCCAACCTGCGAAGATATCGAGGTTGAACGTTCCACGTTCTTCGATCGTGACCGTCAGTTCAGTGTCGGTAGCGTTGTCGTTACCTGCGGCATCTTCTGCATCACCGGCAGCAATCACCAGCTCATGGTCGCCGAGTGAAAGGTCTGACGGCGGGATGTAGAAGAACCTCTTGCCATCGCTGGCAGCAACGACATCAGCTGTGATGTCAGTGCCATCCAGTGTGACCTTGGTCAGCGTGACAGTCGAAGCCTCGCCACCCTTCGCAGGGGGTCCGGTCACTACTGTCTTGTAGTCGATGATGATCGACGGACGTCGCTGGTCAGTCGCCGCAGCACCACCACCAACGGTGAGGTTCGGGTCAGCAAGACTGGTGTCCAGTGTGAAGCTCGGCGTCGTTGAGACGTCAGCATCCTTACCACCGGTCGTACCAGTGTTGCTACCTACGTCCACGGACGTGATCTCGATGGCTCGCTTGCCGTCAGTCGGCGAAGCAGGCTTCGAGTATGTCGCGATCCAAGTGTTGGAACCCTGTGCCAGTGCTGTAGGAGCAGGCGTGTCAGCCGGTGGGCTGGACGTGCCGTCATCCTGGAACACAGCCACAGTCGGAGAACCAGACAAAGGCTCGTCGGACACGATCGTGATAGTGATCTTGTCGTTCGTCAGCTTGTCAGGGCCCTCGCCTGTCGCGAGCGCCTGGCCAGTGCCTGAACCACCACTCAACGTCACCGTCAGACTCGGAGCAATTCCGTCTCCCACGGCTCTGTCGCCCTGGCTGATGAAGTTACCCGCCAGGTCAGAGATGATGTCTTGCAGACTAACCAGAGGTGTTTCGTTGGAAACAAGGTCGTTTGCAAACTCAAGGTAAACGAGGCTCTGAGCCGTGCTGCTAACGGTCTTCAGGAACGGACCCGTTGTGGAATCGTTCTGAATCGTCACAGCTGTCGGAACAATCACAGCGCCGTTGTCAAGCGTGACCGTGAAGTCGGAAGCCTGAACGTTCGTTACGTCGTCGTTAAAGGCGACACGCAGCGAGTTCCTGGCAACAACCTCACCTGTCGATGAGTTCGCAAGACCGGTCCTGTGGTCGGCTGCCACCGTTGAGAACGCTGGAACAACTTTGTCAACCTTCACAGTTGGCAACTGGATTCCAGACGTTGAGGTGTCAGCATCAGAGATACCGACGTTACCAGCGAGGTCAGCGGCGATGATCGCCCAGTCAACGATGTGATCTGGGTTCGGGAGACCGACTGACGGAATTCCGGAGCCTGAAGGAGCTTTCGAGAAGCTGAATGCAGTGTCTCCGTCAAGAGCGCCAGTCGTCGAAACCGCGAGGTCGATCGCGCCAGTCTTTAACGCCGCCGTTGAAGTACTTACAACCGGTGTTCCATTGGTCGACGTATCGGTGTCGTCATAGAACACTTTGAGGTCGTCGATCTTCAGACCGGAACCGGTTTCAGAAACTGTCCCGCTGAATGTTGGGTTCAGGTTCTGAGTTGCCGACTTGTCAAGCGGTCCTGTGATCGACGGCACCGGAGCGGTGGTGTCAATGGAAACAGTCGTTTCTCGGGACACGCTGTCGCTGTCTACCCAGGTCAAAGTGATCGGGCCGACATTGGTGCTGATCTTTCCAGCTCCGGCTTTGTCATGAGCACCAGTGGAAGGCGCCGAACTGATCGTGTTTGATACGACCTGAACAAAGCCTAAGAACCGGCCTGATCCCAGAGCGGTTTCCACAACTGAGACCGATACACCGGTGGTGTCGAGCTCACTCGTGACCACGGTGTCGAAAGTACCAATTGTGGAAGTCTCGTATTCGACAGTGATCACCTCATCGACGATGCCAATATTGACAAAGACCGTGATCAGAGGTGGACCACCGGCGCTTCCTGCAAAGAAGTTGGTGATCTGAAGCTCATCGTTGTTGAGCTCACCTGGTGAGCCTGCGGCGGTGATCTTGGTGTTGGCCTGAACGTCCGCCAGGGTGCCTGCGATAGGAGCCGACGTTCCAGCACCAACAAGAGTGATGAGAACGCTGGAACCCGCAGCGGCAGATATTGAGTTTGCCGTCATGCCCTGGAATGAGGCAGCGACCAGCACCTCTGCTGTGCCATCCGCGAGCGTAGTTGTGGCCTGGTTAATACCAGAGTCCTCAACAATCACTCGAATGAAGTCCGAATCGGTTCTGATGATTCGGCTTCCTGGATTGTCGTACGTGGCGAAAACTGTACTTCGGGAGGTGAATCCCGTTGGTGCCGGACTTTCGTTGGTGACTTTCGACCACTCGTTCGCGACGAAGATAGATCCTGTCGCAGCTTTAGTGGCCGAGGTAGAGCCAACGACTGCCACGACGGCGAGTGCGAGCACTGCCAGTCCGGCTAGCCATTTCACTGAAAGCTTCACAGCTTCAGTCCCCCTTGCATCCGCGTTTCTTACCCACATACATCAGCAGAAAAGGCAGAGGGAGGTTCTCTTCGAACTCTTCTGCCGGTGCCGGGTGGTTCTAAAACTCGGAGGTCTCCGATGCTGTTAGTACCTAGCGCCAACGCGGCGGCCAGGGTGCCGATTCCAATACCTTTGTTAAACGATCCTGAGCACGCGAATCGGCGCGCGCGCAATCGGACCTCGGGCTGAGCCCATGCGATTTAACCACTGCCCAAATTGCAGTGTCAACCCAAATGGACCGTCCCTTTTTCCCGTTTCTCCCAGCTTTTGGTGGAACCACCTATCCGTATACGGGTAAGGCCGTTCCACGCAGGGTGAACCGAGTGCTCAAACACACTGTAGGGACACCTCACGCCGGGAGTCAACGAGTACCAACACCAATTAAAGGCCAGATTGGTTACGGGAGAATTACAGTACCTACTCACCGGCCTGACGGTCTCCACCCATCAAATCCAACAGCGAGTCCCTGTGGGATTGAGTAGTTGTACTGAAGCCCGCTTCGCAGGCCATCCCGGATGACTACGTAAACAGAGCCCGGACGCTGATAGCGCCCGGGCTCTGTTTTTACTCTCGTTCAAGTATGACCGCGGATCCTAGACCCGGGTTACCGGCCAGTACTAAGCGACTCCCGGCTTCTCCGGCTGAGTGATCGACTGCAGGAACTCATCGTTAGTCTTCGTGCGGTTCATTCGCTCGATGACTCTCTCAGCGGCATCGGTAGAGTTCGGTGTGTCCTGGCTGATGATCGCAACCATTCGCCTAAGCAACCAGACCTGCTTTAGAGTCGCCTCATCCTGCAGGAGTTCCTCGCGTCTCGTGCCACTGCGTTCGATGTCGATGGCCGGCCAAAGCCTGCGATCTGCCAGCTGCCTGTCCAGGTGAAGCTCCTGGTTACCAGTTCCCTTGAACTCTTCGTAGATCAGGTCGTCGAGCCGTGATCCGGTATCGATCAAGCAAGTAGCGATGATGGTAAGGCTTCCACCCTCTTCGCAATTTCGCGCTGCGCCGAAGAATGCCTTGGGTGGATAGAGGGCGTAAGGGTCCATGCCGCCGGAAAGAGTCTTTCCGCTGCTCGGAACCGCGATGTTGTACGCCCGGGCGAGACGGGTCAGGCTGTCGAGCAACAGCACCACATGCTCACCGCTCTCCACCAGCCGCTTCGCACGCTCGAGTGAAACCTCGGCGGTTCGGGTGTGGTCCTCCACGGGCTCATCAAAAGTCGAGCTGTAGACCTCACCATCGACGGAACGCTGCATGTCCGTCACTTCTTCTGGTCGCTCTCCTATAAGGGAGACGATGAGGTGGATCTCCGGGTGGTTTTCCCGAATGCCGTTGGCGATCTGCTTCAGCAGTACGGTCTTACCTGCTTTTGGCGGAGCAACCAGCAGCGACCTTTGACCTCGACCGATAGGGGCGACGATATCGATTAGCCTAGTGCCGAGCAGGCGCGGCGTTGTCTCCAGCGTCATCTGATCGTCCGGATATACGGAGGTGAGGTGCTCGAACTTCGGCCGCTGGCGAGCAGATGCCGGGTCGTGCCCGTTCACCACCTCTACCTTGAGCAGTCCGTAATACTTTTCGCCTTCCTTAGGCTGCCTCAACTGCCCTGCAATCATGTCTCCCTGGCGCAGTCCGTTTCGTCGGATGATGGACTGCGCGACATATATGTCGTCGGGAGTGCCCTTCTTGCCCGGTGGTCGAAGGAAACCGTAACCGTCGTGCAAGATGTCCAGCACGCCCGCGCCGAGTAGTTGACCGGTCTCCTCACCGAGTACCGTGAGCAGCTCCATGATGATCTCGGTGCGGCGCTGCGGAATCCGCTTGATCTTCTTTTCGACCGCCAATTCGCGGAGTTCGTCAAGCGTCTTTGCGCCCAGGTCGCCTAGATCTGGCAGCTCCGCTTCGAGCGCTTCTAGCTCTCGATCGCTAATACCGGTCTGAGGCCGCTGTGAACGGCCCGTGCGTCTGCGCCCGGATGACCGGCGGCGTCCGCCGTTTGAACGGTCTGACTGGCGCGTTGCTGAGGGTGGCAGGTGAATTCCTCCTGGCTTTAATGGTCAACTATCCGGCCCGAAACGTGATCGATTGCTTCTCGGCCCAATCAGGTGTCGAGTTCGCGATCACGTCTGGCCTCAGACTGAGTTCTGATAAATAGTTCGTTGGAAATGCTGGGATGTGCCTGTCTTAGGCTCTGCTGACCGCAGCGAACAAGGTTCGGACAGCAGACTGTTTCTGTCTGGACCTGAAGCGCGACGCGCAGTTAATTTTCCACGGGCGCGGCCTCAGAGACCTGAGTCACAGTGGCGATTAACGATTGATCGCCGAGGGGAAGATCGAAGCGAAACGCTATCTGATCTAGTTCAACTATATCAATAGCAGACAGCGAGAACAATACACGCTAGCTACCGTGGTTGCTCCTTACTACTCTTCCGCCGAAACCAAACTTCTCAAGCCGAATTCGTTGCTGCCGGATTCGCCAGCCTTTTCGCTCGCTGGCAGTTCGTACTGCTCGCCCTCGCGCGGAGTCTCGCAGGCGGCTCGAACAAATTCTCTAAATAAAGGATGCGCGTTCTCAGGGCGTGAGGCGAACTCCGGGTGGAACTGACTGCCGAGCATGAAAGGATGGTCGAAGACCTCGGTAATCTCCACCAGTGAGTCATCAGGTGCTACACCACTGGCAACCAGGCCCGCTTCTTCCAACCTGATTCGGTAGTCGTTGTTGTATTCGTACCGATGGCGATGCCGTTCCTGAACAAGCTCTACTCCATACGCCTCTCGCGCACGCGTGCTCTCTCTTAAGAGACATGGATACTGCCCCAGCCTCATCGTGCCGCCGGTATCGACGAGGCCTTCCTGCCCTTCCATGATGTTGATCACCGGATCCGGGGAATCGGCATCGAGTTCCAGGGAATTGGCTTCGGGCAGCCCGAGCACATTCCGTGCGTACTCGATGACCATCACCTGCATCCCGAGGCAAAGGCCGAGGTATGGAATCCTGTTTTCACGTGCATAAGTCGCAGCTGCGATCATCCCCTCGACTCCACGATGGCCGAAACCGCCGGGAACGAGGATCCCCGCGGCGTTAGCGAGCAAACGGTCCGGTCCGCTTTCCTGGATCTCCTCCGACGAAATCCATTCGATCTCCACTTTCCGGCCGTGATGGAAACCTGCGTGGCGAAGCGCCTCTGCAACCGAAAGGTAGGAGTCATGCAGCTCCACGTATTTCCCGACGACAGCAATGCGGAGCGGGTCCTCGTCCTCATCTTCGATTTCAGCGATGTGTTTCCAGTAAGCGAGGTTGGGCTCATTCTTTGGAAGACGCAACGCCTCCGAGACCGTCTCTCCAACGCCCTGCTCCTCCAGATAGAGGGGCACTTTGTAGACGCTATCCAGCGTAGGAAGGCCAAACACGTTCTCCGGGCGGACATCGCAGAATCGCGCGATCTTGTCCTTAACATCCTGCTCGACCTCGTGATCTGCTCTGCCGATGATCGCATCGGGATGGATTCCCATACTTCGAAGAGCTTGCACGCTGTGCTGGGTCGGCTTGGTCTTTAGCTCTTTAGTCGAGCCAAGGAACGGGAGCAGCGTCACATGAATGTAGAAGGTATTGTCCCTGCCAACATCGCTGCGCACCTGCCTGATCGCTTCAAGGAACGGCTGGCCTTCGATGTCTCCGACAGTGCCCCCCACTTCGACCAGGATCACATCGGCGCCAGACTGCTCTGCCAGGGCCTTAATGTGGCCTTTAATGGCGTCGGTGACATGAGGGATGATCTGGATAGTCCCGCCCAGGTAGATGCCGGACCTCTCCTTGCCAATGATCTCGGTGTAGATCTGGCCCGCAGTGACGTTTGACAGCGAAGTCAGCTCAACGTCGATGAACCGTTCGTAGTGTCCGAGATCCAGGTCCGTTTCAGAGCCGTCGATAGTGACGAACACCTCCCCATGCTGGTAAGGAGACATTGTTCCCGGGTCGACGTTTAGATACGGATCCAGCTTCAGGACGGACACGCTGAAGCCACGACTCTTCAGCATCCTGCCTATCGATGCCGCAGCTATCCCTTTGCCAAGGGAACTGACGACTCCGCCCGTCACGAAAATGTATCGAGTCAACTGCTACCTGCCAGACGTGTGTCGAGAAAGGTGGGAGTGGAGAGAGATGGTGCCCCGTCCGAGCCCGATCGGATCAGGCCAGGTTCAGATCTTGGTTCGCTAACGGGACACGAATGAATGGCAAACCTCGAAGAGGCCTCAACTTACCGCGACTGGAGTAGTCACCAGGGTAAGAGGAGACAGGTTGATTCTAGGTGCCGCTTTTCTTGGATGTCAATTCGAATCGGCTCCGACGGTTTCGGGCGGGCGGAACATGAATCGGCTGCACCGTTGTTTGCTAGACTGCAACACGCTGATTCAAGCTAGCCAGATGTTCGCACAACGGTGCTTGTGTACTCTGGTTGACTTCATCCTCAACCCTACCCGCTTCAAGACTAATCTCGCGTCGCGACGCACTATGGAACCACTCACATCAGACGAAGTACGCCATGTGGCCAGGCTGGCCAACCTGTCCTTATCAGAAGATGAGATCGACAAGTATCGTCATCAGCTCACGGGCATCCTTGGACACGTTCAGTCTCTTCAGCAGATAGACACCGACGGAGTCGAACCGACGGGTCACGCGACCGACTCAACAACAGTGCTCCGCGATGACGATCCCTCTACTCCGCTCGATCGTGAGGACGTACTGAAAAACGCTCCGGTCACCAGCGGCGAGTTCATACGCGTCCGATCGGTGTTGGACTAGCTTAAGAATGGTCAACAGAGCATCTCGATCGCCAGAAGTCCACTATCTCCCAGCTCACGAGATCCGTAAAAGACTCGACTCAAGGGAGATCTCCTCATCGGAGCTCACGGCAACAACGCTTGACCGGATCTCCTCGATAGACGGCGAGGTAAACGCTGTCCTTAGAACCACTCAAGAGACTGCGCACGAGTCGGCGGAAGAGGCCGATCGCAGGCTGCGAGGCTCTGGTCCTGAGGCAGGCCCATTGACGGGTATTCCGGTCCTCATCAAGGACAACATGTCGACGGCCGGGATCGAAACAACTGCGGCATCAAAAGTCCTCGGCGGATATGTGCCTCCATACGACGCGGAGGTGGTCCACCGTCTGAAGGAATCAGGCGCCGTCATAGTCGGCAAGGGAAATCTGGATGAGTTCGCAATGGGTTCGTCCAATGAACATTCCGCGTACGGCGCCGTCAAGAACCCCTGGGATTCGAGTCGCGTTCCCGGCGGCAGTTCAGGCGGAGCAGCGGCCGCAGTCGCGGCGGGCGAGTGCACCATTGCCCTGGGCTCCGACACCGGGGGCTCAATCCGTCAGCCGGCTGCGCTGTGCGGCGTGGTTGGCATGAAGCCGACCTACGGTCTCGTTAGCCGCTACGGTCTGATCGCATTTGCCAGCTCACTGGACCAGATCGGCCCGATCACACGCGACGTCCGAGACTGCGCTGACACGCTGAACGTCATTGCGTCTCACGACCCCAAAGACTCCACCTCCGTCAAAGCCCCGTTCGATAACTTTGGAGCCAATCTTGGCAAGAGCATCGATGGCATGAAGCTCGGGGTCCCGAAGGAGTATCTCGTAGAAGGAATCGAGCCAGGCGTACGTACGGCCTTTGAGGAAGCCCTGGAGGAGTTGAGGTCGCTCGGTGCGACGGTTGAGGAGACTTCCCTGCCACTGACCGATGAGGCGCTAGCCGTTTACTACGTCATCGCTCCGTCCGAGGCATCTGCAAACCTGTCTCGATATGACGGCGTGAAGTACGGCCAGGCATCTTCAGAAGGGATTTCGGCAGCGGAAGTGAGCCAACACACCAGGGGCGAGATGCTTGGTGACGAAGTCAAGCGTCGAATCTTGATCGGCACCTACGCGCTTTCGGCTGGTTACTACGATGCCTACTACAAGAAGGCTCAGCAAGTCCGCACGTTGATCCGGAGGGAGTTCGTCGACGCATTCGAAAGGTTTGATGCGCTCGTCACTCCGACATCACCTTCCGTTGCCTTCGAACGCGGCGCAAAGATGTCCGATCCGCTCCAGATGTACCTGGCTGATATCTGCACGATTCCAGCGAACATCGCGGGCCTGCCCGGAATCTCAGTGCCCTGCGGCATGTCGGAAGGATTGCCAGTAGGCCTGCAGTTCATCGGGCCACAGTTCGGCGATCAGACGATCCTTCAAGTCGCTCACGCCTACGAGCAATCGACAGACTGGCACAGGAGTCACCCACCGCTATGATCGGTCGACTCCGCCTGATAGTAGCGCTCATTGCAATGGTCGCCGTAGCCGCCGTGGCATGCTCTAGCGATGACCCAACCCCAACTGCGGCACCGACAGGCGGCACACCGGTCTTCTTCCCGTATATCTTCTCAGGGGATTTCACGGTGGCTGGAGAGCCCGGGCCGCAGGGAGTACCGATGTTCGCGAGGCTCGCCGATGGTCGAGGTCTCTTCAACGAGACTATTAGACCAGGCGAGTACATCAACGTGTCTGTAGCTCCAACGGTAGAAGATGCCATCGGGCAAGAGATCACTTTCCACCTCGGGCATCCGGACGGCCCCACTGTCCAGGCCGATGAAACCTACACCTACGACCGAGTCTCTCAGCCACAACTGATCGAATTGGACCTCAATTTCCCGAGCTTGCCGTGATGCTGAAGAGTCTTGGAGGGAAGAGCCCCCGCATAGATCCCGAGGCTTTTGTCAGTGAGGCGGCTTACATCATCGGCGACGTCGTGATCGGGCCGCGCTCCAGCGTCTGGCCGGGAGTCGTCATACGCGCCGACAGTGGACAGATTGCGATCGGCAGCGGCACGAACATCCAGGACAACTCGGTGCTGCACGCCGACGCCGATGCTTCGATTGGTGACGACGTCACGATCGGACACGGAGTGGTCTGTCATGCCAGGCAGATCGGCAATGGCAGTCTGATTGGAAACGGAGCCGTGCTGAACGACGGAGTGCAGCTCGGCGAAGAGTGCCTGGTGGCCGCGGGATCAACGATCACCGAGAACAAGGTATTCCCACCACGCTCGCTGATTAGGGGCGTTCCGGGAAAGGCTCTCGGAGAGGTCAAAGAGCGGCACATGGAGCTTCAACGCCGAGCGGCCGAGTCCTACGTGCGGCGAATCGAGCGCTACCGGGCCGAAGGTACGTTCGAGTAGCCGGTCCTCGGACACCAGTGCCGGTGACTTACATTCGTTCCGGCGCGGACATTCCCATTAGCCCGAGGGTCCTGGCAAAGACCGTCTTCGCAGCCTCGACAAGCCTCAGCCTTGCCTTCGTCACCGGCATATCGGCCGGGTCGTCCGAGATGACCCGACACTGCTCGTAGAACCGCTGAAGCGTCTTTGCCAACTCCATGGCGTAGTAAGGCAAGTGGTGCGGCTCGAGATTCCTGGCGGCGCGGTGGATCACGTCCGGCAGCTCTGTAAGCCTTCTCAACAGCTCTAGCTCGGCGTGATGTTGCAGTAGAGAGACATCGGCTCCGTCGGAACTAATCCCCTGCTCAGATGCGTTCCTGAGAATTGCCGCCAGCCGGGCATGCGCGTACTGAACGTAGTACACGGGGTTTTCCGACGACTGCCTGGTCGCCAGCGCCAGGTCGAACTCCATCTGAGCGTTCGCAGTCCGGCTCAGGAAGATGAATCTGCAGGCATCGGCGCCGACCTCTTCCACAAGCTCGTCAACGGTGACGATGTTGCCCTTGCGCTTGCTGAAGCGGACGGTTTCACCTTCATTCTTGAAGCTGACGATCTGGTTGAGAATGATTGTTAGATTGTCCGGATCACCACCCAGCGCCTTCACAGCGGCTTCGAGCCTGCTGACGTGTCCGTGATGGTCTGCTCCCCAAACGTTGATCACGCGATCAAACCGACGCTTGATGAACTTGTCGTAGTGGTATGCGAGGTCGGTTCCGAAGTAAGTCGGGATGTGATCGCCGCTTCGTACAACGACGTCGTCCTCTTCCTCGCCGAAAGCGGTCGACTTGAACCAGCGAGCGCCGTCTCTTTCGACGATGTAGCCGTTCTCGTCAAGGAGCTTCAGAGTCTCGGCGAGTGTTCCTTCGGCGGTCAGCGAGGACTCGTAAAACCAGTTGTCATATTCAATCCGAAGTGCACTCAGAACCGATCGAATCTCGGTGAGCGTCCGCTCGAGCGCGATAGGCGAGATCTTGGACTTGATCTCTTCTTCGCTCGATTGGGCAAGGTCAGGATTCTCTTCGTGAATTTCCGCAGCGAGATCGGCGAGGTATTCGCCGGGATATGCAGGATCAGGTAGCGGGACATCGGCTCCTGCGGCCTGCATGAAGCGAGCGTAGAGCGTGTCGTAGAACACCCGCATCTGCGCACCGGCATCGTTTACGTAGTATTCACGTTGGACTTCGTAGCCGGCGGCTTCTAGCACGTTGGCGATGCCTGAGCCAAGCACCGCGCCGCGTGCATGGCCGACATGCAGAGGGCCAGTGGGGTTCACGGAAACGAATTCGACCTGAACCTTGATTCCCTGTCCGTCGGTGGTGTTTCCGTATGCCTCTCCCTCGCTGAGAATTCGCTCGATCTGATCCACCAGCCAGGTGTCCGAGAGCGTGAAGTTAACGAACCCGGGCGCAGCAGCCGAAACCTTATTGACCAGAGTGCTGGAAGGAGTATGGGAAGCGATCTGCTCGGCAATGGTGACCGGCGCCATTCTCATAACGCGGGCAAGTGAGAGCGCCACGGATGAACTGAAATCGCCGTGCTCGGCCTGCTTCGGTTTTTCGATCGCGACTTCGACCTCTCCGGCCTGCGGGAGGTCGCCGGAACTCTGCGCTGCCTGCAGCGCCTGTTTAACGAGGTCGGATATCGATTCAGATGTTCTCATTGAGCATCTCAGGTTAGCACCGCCGGGCACCTCAATGGCTATACTCCGGCAACTCAAAAATGGTGATGAACACCAAAGCGAAGCCTTGAGGAAGAATCTTGTCTGAAGACAAACATGGCGAGGATCACGTCGAACCTGTTGCTCCCGGCTATCCGGCAGTAGAGACGCTCAAAGATATCGATGTCTCAGGCTGGGAGCCGGCGGCGGTGTTCCGGCCGCAAGAAGCCTCCGAAGCCAGAACCTCGGACCAGAGCAAATGAACGACTCAGACCTGCTGCTGAAACCTGTTACCGAGCTTTCGGAACTTATATCGGCGCGCCAACTCTCGCCTGTGGAGCTTGCTGAGGCAACACTAAAGCGAATCGAAGAAACGCAGCCAACCCTAAATGCCTACCTCGACGTCTTCGCCGAGGACCTGACGGATGCGGCGAAGACGGCAGAAGTTGAGATCGCAGCCGGAAAGATTCGAGGTCCGCTGCACGGCATACCCGTCGGTCTGAAGGACCTGATCGACGTCAAGGAGCGCGTTACGACCGCTGGCTCAGCAGCCACCGATCCGACCAAAGCTGTCAGCGATGCAACGGTGACTTCTCGACTGAAATCGGCCGGAGCGCTCATCACTGGCAAGCTGAATCTCGTGGAGTTCGCTTTCGGATTTTCCAGCGTGAACCCACACACCGGCGATGTTCACAACCCGTGGAACCTAGATCGCGTTGCAGCAGGCTCGAGCAGCGGATCAGCGGCGGCGGTTGCTGCCGGTGCCGCTGCGATGGCACTGGGCACCGACACTGGCGGCTCGGTAAGAATGCCTGCGGCCGCCTGTGGAATTACCGGGCTCAAGCCGACTTACGGGCTGGTTTCACGCCACGGCGTGATGGACCTGAGCTGGAGTTCGGACCATGTGGGTCCTATGTGCAGAACTGCGGCCGATTGTGCCCTGGTGATGAACGCGCTCGCCGGTCACGATGAGCTTGATCCGGCCAGCGCCATGCGTCCTGACACCGACTACGCCGCGGAACTCGGCCGATTATTGCGAGACGTTCGAGTCGGAGTGCCGGACGATTACTTCTTTGATGATGTAGATCCTGAGATCGAATCCGCAGTTCGAGCCGCGATCGACCTGCTGCGCTCGGAGGGAGCCTCCGTCACACAGGTCTCAATGCCGTGGGTGGAGATCGGGCGTTCGGTCAATGTCGCTGTACTCATGCCAGAAGCCGCCGCCGTCCATCGAGATCGACTGAGCGAACGAGCGGACATGTACTCACCTGCGGTGCTGCACAGGTTGAAGTCGGGGCTCGAAGTCCTTGCCGTTGACTACATCCACGCCCAGCGCGCTAGAGCCAAGTTTGGACACATGATGGCCGCGGCGATGCAGGAAATCGATGTCTTGATCACTCCGACGGTGCCGATTCAGACTCCAACGATCGCCGAAACTACGCCGCCGCCAGGCGCCGCCTACGCTAACGCCGGTGGAGAATTCCCCAACTTCACAGGGGTTTTCAACGCCACTGGTCAGCCGTCGTTGTCACTGAACTGTGGCTTCACTTCGGACAGTATGCCGATTGGGATGATGATCTCTGGCAAGTCGTTCGACGACGCCCTGGTCCTGGGCGTTGGGGATGCGTTTCAGAGAGTCACAGACTTCCACAGCAGAGCGCCGTCAGGCATTAGTTAGGACGCCTGGCAAGCGCGGCGTTTAGTGCTGACTCAACAGAGCCTTGCTGTAATGTCTAGACCATGAGTTCTGAACCCGGCGCTGACACGCGTCCGAACGAAAAGCCTCCGCGGCGCCGCTACGATCGCTACGTGACGCGCACCTCAACCTTGCCGGAGCGCGGCTACGGGTGTGTGGCTCTCGAAAGCCCGACGGATGAGGTGAACGTCGGGCATACCCTTCGGGCGGCTCTCTGTTTTCGGGCTGGCCTCGTCATCCTCAGCAACGCGAGCAAGGACATAAACGTTCGGCGGCTAAAGACAGACCCGGGCAGAGCCTATCGTCACGTGCCAGTTGTACACACGGACGATCTGTTTCAGGGGATACCGGAGGCATGCACTCCGGTGGCGGTTGAGATCACGGACGACGCGATCGATCTATCGGTGTTCGTTCACCCGGAGCGGGCGTGCTACATATTCGGTCCGGAGAACGGCTCGATCTCACAGGAAACGCTTGATCGGTGCAAGCTGAAGGTCAAGATCCCGACGGTGATGTCACTGAACCTCGGCATGACCGTGAACATCGTCCTGTATGACCGGGCTGCGAAGGCCAATCGCAATAGAGCCTGGAAAGCCGATCAGTCTTCGGGTAAGCCTGTCGCTGGCGATTGACAGAGCCGAAATCCTGGAATCAGGAGAAGAAATGGTCGGGGCAGCAGGATTCGAACCTGCGACCTCCCGGCCCCCAGCCGGACGCGCTGCCAGCTGCGCCATGCCCCGAACTCATCTTTCACAGAATACCACTCCAGTCGCACGCGTCGGATTCTGCACAGGCGAAGGCCAACTGAACGAGGTGACCATCCACACTTGAGCCACTCCGCGGGCAACCATCTGTTTTCGACCAGACTCCTATTCTGGCCTTTAGAAGTCCTGCGAACTTGTGGGCCAGGTGGATATGACGAAACGGCAGCAAAAAGGTTTCACGTTGGTGGAGCTACTCGTGGTGATTGGCATAATCGCCACGCTGGCGGCCATTGCTGTTCCATCTGTCGGCCGCTTCGTGGCTCCAGCTCGAACGACGGCAGATAGCGATGAGTTCGTACGGGTCCAGGCAGCCATGGACATGTACATCGCTGAGAACAATCTGCCGCCTCCTGCCGTTGCTCCCAACGCAGTCGCCCTGAACGACTTCTCAGCGTCCAATCCCGTGCTGTACCCGGGTTACATGCGTGAGCCCAACACCCGATGCACGTACACCTGGGACGACACCGGTCAGATCACCCAGTCGACCTGCCCGTAGCCACTTCGGTCCTGAAGAAATCATCCCGGGTCAGAAGCGAGCCTTTTTCGTGTGCTGCCGAATAGGGAAGCTCAACTGCCAGTTGATATAGTTGTCGTTCCTCACCATCCAATCAGCGGGCTCTTAAAGCTCGCTGCTCTGACCGGACTCCAAAGTTGCGTGAACTCTCTGGCGAGATATCCGTACTCCGCACTCGCATAGCGGAGATCGTGGGGCGTCTTTGACCTCGCTTCCCTGGAACGCCGCATAGCAACGGCCGAGCAAGAGGCGTCAGAGCCGGAATTCTGGAACGACTCCAGCCGTGCGCAACGGCAGATGCAGACCTTGGCTTCTATGAAGGCCGAGCATGAGGCCTGGACAGAAGTTGAGGCCGCGTCTGAGAACCTCGATGAACTCGCTTCTCTCGCTGTTGAAGAATCGGACGATTCCATGTCCGATCAGATCCGGCTCGAGTACGAGAGGATCCTCAAGAACGTAGAAGACCTCGAGTTCAGCCTGCATCTCTCCGGCGAGTATGACGAACGTCCGGCGATCATCGCGGTCAAGTCAGGCGCGGGAGGCGTCGACGCCCAGGACTGGGCTGAGATGCTGTTTCGAATGTACTGCCGGTGGGCTGAGAAGCAGGGATTCGGCGTCGAAATCCTGGATGAAACGCCGGGTGACGAAGCCGGATTCAAGAGCGCGGCTGCAAAAGTGGATGGCAGATACGCCTACGGCTACCTGCGCTCTGAACGAGGCGTCCATCGCCTTGTACGCCTGTCCCCGTTCGATTCAGACCACCGTCGTCACACCAGTTTCGCCCTGATCGAGGTTCTGCCTGAACCAGACGAACAGGAAGAAGTGACGATCAACCCGGACGACATTCGCCTCGATGTTTTCCGTGCCGGAGGCCATGGTGGGCAGAACGTTCAGAAGAACTCTACCGCTGTGAGAATCACGCATCTTCCCACGAAGATTGTGGTTGCCGTCCAGAACGAACGGTCCCAGTTGCAGAATCGCGAAGTCGCGATGCGGATCCTTCACGCCAGGCTCGTGGACCTTGATATACAACGAAGAGCCGAGGAACGAAGCAAGCTCAAGGGAGCGCACGTCTCGGCCGAGTTTGGCAGGCAGGTGCGTAGCTACGTGCT
Organism: Dehalococcoidia bacterium; assembly: GCA_028285005.1. Classification (GTDB taxonomy): domain Bacteria; phylum Chloroflexota; class Dehalococcoidia; order Lucifugimonadales; family Lucifugimonadaceae; genus JAJCYX01. The sequence goes on from JANQQP010000019.1 coordinate 196,640, forward strand.
CCATCCGTACCAGATGGTGAAAGACCACAGGAGCGACTTCCAGACTGGTGACGCTGAGGCGGTCCTTGAAGGCGAAATCGAAGATCTGCTGAAGGCAAATCTGTCTTCCCAGGTCGGCGAGGCAGCATCGCTATCTGAATAACGTAGATTCGGTCCGGTCAAACCGGTTAATGTAATCTGGCGTAACAGCTTCCGAAGGCTGAATGAAACCGTCACTTCATGGTCTGCATCAAACTCCCGATGCGCGGACGAATTTCTATACCACTTTGTGATGGGCTTGATCAGGACTGGAATATCGATGCGAAAGAGTCTGTTTTTCTGGGCCGCAGCACTCGTTTCCGTGGTCGCGGTTGCGTGTGGCGGATCGGATGGGAGTTCGGAGCCAACAGAGCAGTCAACACCGACACCCGTCCCTACTCGTGCTTCAGCACCCCAAATCTCCCCAGACCTGCAGAACGGCACGCCGACTGATGGCTCGGACACTGGTCCGCGTTCAGGTGGCCGCTTCACGCTCGTCTACTCGGACCCGCCGACGCTCGATCCACACCTGGTCGTAGACGGAACATCGTTCGGCATTGTGGTCGAACTCTTCTCCGGTCTCGTCAGCCTGGACGAAAGCCTGAAGATAGTCCCTGAACTGGCGGAGTCGTTCGACGTTCTAGAGGGCGGCACAGTCTACGAGTTCAAACTCCGACCGAACATCAGGTTCAGCAACGGAGACCCGATAACGGCGCAAGACTTCAAGTGGTCCATGGAACGCGCCGCACGGCCCGAGACAGCGTCTGCCGTGGCCGAAACGTATCTCGGTGACATCGTGGGGATGAAGGAGCTGATCAACGGCGATGCTGGCGACGCGAGCGGAATCCAGGTGATCGACGAGCGGACGCTTAGAATCACCATCGACGCGCCCAAAGCGTACTTCCTCGCCAAGCTGACCTATCCGACCGCTTATGTTCTGAACCGCGAAAACGTCGAGAGCGGTGGGCGCAGTTGGACTGACGACCCGGTCGGAACCGGCGCATTCACTCTGGCTGAGTACCGAATTGGCCAGCGAATACGGCTGGTGCGGAACGAAAACTTCTGGGACCGTCCCGCCTACCTGGACGAGGTTCTCTACAACCTGTCCGGCGGCGTATCGATGGCCATGTACGAGAACGATGAGATCGATATCACCGGCGTCGGATTGGCTGACCTGGACCGTGTGAACGACCCTACAGAGGAACTGAACAAGGACCTGGTTGATACGCCCGCGCAGTTCGGTGTCCAGTACATCGGATTCAACGTGGCGGAGCCGCCGTTCGACGACGTCAAGTTCAGGCAGGCGTTGAACCTCGCGGTTGATAAGGAACTGATCTCGAGCCAGGTGTTCGCGGACCTGTTGGAACCTGCCTACGGGATCATTCCGCCCGACTTCCCCGGCTTCAACCCGGACCTTGAAGGCCTGCGTTACGACCTTGATCGCGCCAAGCAACTGCTCTCAGAGTCCAGGTATGCGGACGAATCCAGCCGGCCGCGGATCATCGTCACGGTGCCGGGCTCGGGTGGTTCGCCCGGACTTGACGTTGAGGTGATCGCCGACATGTGGAGGCGCGACCTTGGCGTGACTGTCGAGATTCAGCAGGTGGAGTGGGCTACTTACCTGCAGGACTTGAACCGCAAGAGACTGCAAGCCTGGGGCGGAGTTGCATGGCAGGCGGACTACCCAGACCCGCAGGACTTCATAGACATCCTGTTTTACTCGGAAACTCAAGGGAATCGAGGTAACTACTCGAACTCGACGGTGGACAGCCTTGTAGAACAGGCCCGCACCGAGCAGGACATTTCGAAGAGAGTCGAGCTGTACCAAGAAGCCGAGCGAATCATCGTTGACGAAGCGGCCTGGCTACCGCTCTGGTTTGACACCGACCGTAAAGCTCTGCTCAAGCAGCGCGTGCAGGACTACAGGTTCACGCAGATCGCGATCCCCAAGTTCAAGGACGTGTGGGTTACCGACGCTCAGTAGCGGCCGATCGGGTGCCGGGGAATCGTTCTCGTCGAGCAAGTTCCCATGCATCCCGAGTGTCCGGCACCATCATCAACCGACTGATCCGCTTGACATAGACCACTGAGAGAGCAGAGAGTCTCCCGATGCTTGCCTACATGATCAGGAGACTCCTGTGGACGCCGGTCCTGCTGGCAATCGTCTCGATGGTCGTGTTTGTGCTCGGTGCATACGGCCCGGGCGATCCCGTTGAGGTCAGACTCGGGCAGAACTACACGCCAGAAGCTGCCGAACGTCTCAGGGAGCAACTTGGACTCAACGACCCGATCGCCGTCCAGTGGGGCCGTTACGTCTGGAGCGCAATCCAACTTGATTTCGGCGAGAGCTTTGTATTCCAGGGTCGCACCGTGGGAGAAGTTCTCGGCCCGAGGTTGTGGGTGTCGGCGCAACTCAACATCGCCGCATTTCTGATCACCGTCGGATTCGGTCTGCCACTGGGCTTCTACACAGCCAAGCGGCAGGGAACGTGGCTCGACCCCTCGATAGTTCTTGTGACACTGGCACTGATGGCATTGCCTGTGTTCATCGTGGCCCCGTTCTTTATCTGGCTATTCGCACTCCAGCTCGACTGGGTGCCTGTGTCTGGATGGGGCGGCTTCTTCGACAGAAGAATCATCATGCCAGCCGTAACCATCGGGGTTCCGGGAATCGCTGTCTTCACGCGGCTTATGCGCGCTTCGACGCTGGATGTGCTTGGCCAGGAATACATCAGGACAGCTCGATCAAAGGGACTCGCGGAGACTGTCGTCAACTATCGGCACATCGCGCGGAACGCTCTCATCCCGATCATGACCATCATGGGATTCACATTCGCCGGACTGTTCGGCGGAGCGCTCATCACCGAACTCATCTACGGCATCCCCGGTGTCGCCCGGATAGCCCTCGACTCGATCCTGGCGCGTGACTTCCCGATCGTGACTGCCTTCGTGCTGATCGGTGCAACCATGCTGGTAGTCGGCAATCTGCTGATCGACTTCATCTACACCGTCGTCGACCCACGAATCAGGCTTCAGTAGATCGATGACTTCAGCCGACCTCAAGCCTACGCCGTCACTTGATGCGCCTCGAAACATCAAGGGTAGAAGCCAGTTCGCCATCGCTTTCTCCAGGCTACGACGAAAAAAGCTTGGGATGATCGCGCTGACAACGCTGGCGCTCATCTACCTGATCGGTGCCTTCGCTCCGGTCATCGACACTCACGGATACACCGACACCAACCTGCTGCGAACTCAAGAAGGCCCGGATACGCAAAATATCCTCGGCACTGACCGGCTTGGTAGAGACACATACTCCAGGCTGGTCTGGGGGATCCAGACTACGGCCATCGTCACGCTGACCACTGTCCTGACAGGATCAATAGTGCTCGGCGTAACGCTCGGGCTGATCGCAGGCTATTTTCGCGGCACACCAGACACTTTGATTTCTCGTTTGGGTGAACTTGTGTCGGCGTTCCCTGACATCCTTCTAATCATCCTGTTGGCCGCGACGTTGCGTCCGCGAGTGCTGGATTGGTTCAGATCGATCGAAGACTCGACTGGAGTTTCAGGGCTAATCTCTACCGGCTTCGCTGATTTCCTGGTCCTTGGCATCGCGCTGCTGCCGCTCAGCTGGTTCGGCACCATGAGGCTTGTGCGCGGCCAGGTGTTGCAGATCCGGGAGTCTGACTATGTAGAGGCTGCGAGGGCGATGGGCACATCGACCCCTCGGATCCTCTTTCGCCACATCCTGCCCAACATCATCTCACCCGTGATCGTCACGGCCTCGATTGGCCTTGGGGCTGTCGCTGGCGCGGAGATCATTCTCGGTTTCTTGGGACTCGGCGTTCAGCCGCCCAGGCCTAGTCTCGGAGTGCTGATTGCTGACGCTACCGGGCGTGGCAGTACAGCGGTGTCAACGCTCACCCAACATCCCGAACAGCTGCTTGCTCCGATAGCGGTCGTCTGGCTGCTGATATTCGCCTGGAACATCCTCGGAGACGCACTCACTGACGTGTTCAACCCGCGCAGTCGATAGCCAGGCCGAGACCGGAGCTGTCGGTCGTTGACCGGTGGCGAGTCAGTGCTGCCAGTAAAATCGTGAGCTATGCCCTCGACCCAGCCTGAGCGCCATCAGCATGAGCTACCTGAACTGGTTCCGACCAGTGATGGTCACCAGCGTTGCTTGAACTGCGAGCGCGTGATCTACAGCGATCCGAAGTTGGCGGTGGCTGGGATCATCCCGCTTGAAGACGGCATCGTTCTGATTAGGCGAGGAATCGAGCCAGCATTGGGGATGTGGAGCTTCCCGTCGGGCTATGTGAATCGTGGCGAAGTCGTGGAGCGCGCACTCGAGCGTGAGATTCTTGAAGAGACGGAACTTGTGGTCGAAACTGGCCGCCTGATAGGACTCTATTCCGCCAGCGGTCGACCCGTAGTACTCGCGGTCTACGAGGCGAAAATCGTCGGAGGGTCATTGGCGGCTGCTGATGAAGCTCTCGATGCCCGGGTATTCGATCCGGCAAACATGCCCGAGATGGCGTTCGACCACGATGACCTGATCGTGAAGGACTGGATTGAGACCAAGTCGACTGTCTAGCTAGGACCTGGCGTCCGCCTTCGCCATCTGTTCGATCACCTTGATTATTGCGTGGTGCCCTTCGTCACCGACTCCGGCGGCCATGAGCGCTCCATACAGCTGACCAATAAGCGCGGTGACCGGCGCAGGCGAGTCGAGCGAGATCGCAGTCTGAGATGCCAGCCGCATGTCCTTGCGCATGTGCTTCGCCATGAATCCCGGCTCAAAATCGCCCGCAATGATCTTCGGTCCTAGAGTCCTCAGGTGCCACGAATCACCGGCACCCTGGGTAGCAGCCTCGCAGAACGCGTTCAGGTCGAGCCCAGCCTTCTTCGCCAGCACGAATGCCTCGGCCACGCCAATCATCGACGTGACTCCGAGTATCTGATTGGCCAGCTTGGCCGTGTGTCCCATGCCGCCCTGTCCCATGTACATCACAGAACCACCCATCACTTCGAGGATCGGGAGACATCTCTGAAATACGTTCCCATCGCCGCCAACAAATATGGATAGCGAGGCGTTTTCGGCCCCGACAGAGCCGCCGGTCACCGGCGCGTCCAGCATCTCGGCACCCTTCTGGCGCAGCTGCTCTGCCATCTCTTGTCCGGTTGCGGGATCGATCGTGCTCATGTCGATCACAACCGAGCCGCGCTGGATTCCACTGAGAACTCCGCCTTCTCCCGATATCGCGGCGACCACGTCGTGAGAGTCGGGAACCATAGTGATGGTCACGTCCGAAAGACTCGCCACCTCGGCTGGACTTGCGCACGGGGTTGCACCATGTTCGGCAGCAACTTCCATCGCCTCACGTCTGAGGTCGTAAACCGCCACCTCGTACCCGGCCGCGAGCAGATGCGCGGACATCGGCTGGCCCATGATGCCGAGCCCAACAAAACCGACCTTTTCGGACTGTGCCATGTCTATCTCACGTTCTCTCGCCCGCTAGCTGTCGAGCGCCTGCTTCGTGCCTTTCAGGTATTCCGTGCTGCCGGCGATCATATGGCGCGTTGCAGAGCTAACCAACCAGTTGACGCCGCGGTCGTGCCAGAATTTCGCGTGGGCGGGGTGATTACCAAGGGTTCCAACGTGCTTACCGGCGGCTATGATCTTCGCAGCAATTGATTCGATTGCTTCGACAACGCGTTCGTGCTCCATCTGACCTGGGATTCCGAAGTTGAGCGACAGGTCACCGGGACCAAGAAAGACGGCATCGACATTGGGAGTCGCCACGATCTCATCGGCATTCTCAATCGCTTCGGGCGTTTCGATCTGTATAGCTACGAAGGTTTCTTCGTTGGCTTTTTCAAAGTAGTCTGGACCAGCGCCGACACCAAACTGAGCGCCGCGACCTGAGAACGCTCCTCTCTTGCCAATCGGCGGGTATTTCACCGAGTCGACGACCTTCTGAGCGTCTGAGCCGTTGTTCACCAGCGGGATCAGCACGCCGTGAGCGCCCGCATCCATGTACCGCTGTATGTGCTGCTGTTCGTTGAGGCCTATTCGGACAATCGCTGTGGTTCCAGAAAGCTCCGCAGCCCGAATCATGTTCTCTGCGGTTTCGTAATCGATCGGACCATGCTCACAGTCGATGATTACGAAATCGAACCCAAGCCATCCCATGGTCTCGACTATTGCAGGGCTAGGGAAACCGACGAACGGGCCGAGCGTCGCCTGACCTGCATCTAGCTTCTGTTTGAGAGTGTTTTTCTTCATGGGCGTTGAGCCATCCGTTCCTGTAGATCTGACCTGGTCGATGGGCCGCAAGCGTATTGGTATCGGAACACTGCGTCAAAGCCACTGAATCGGCTCCGGCTGAATGATTCGAGAAGTAGACTTCTGAGGTCGCACAGCAAACAGCGGAGGACATAGACCGATCGAAGAGATAGCCGAGGCACTACCCGCCACTTTCGCGGCTCTGGAGAGCGGGATCGAGAAGCAACTCCACCTGGGTGCGCAGCTTTGCATCTGGCACGATGGCGACCTGATTGTGAACGGTGGAGTCGGAACGACCGATGGGACCGTTCCGATGGGCTCGGACACGTTGCTCCTCTGGATGTCGGCTGGCAAACCGGTCGGCGCTGTGGCGGCAAAACTACTTGAGCACGATGGGCTGCTTGACCTGGACGCTCCGGTCGCCGATTACTGGCCCGAGTTTGCCGCCAACGGTAAGGAAACGATCACCACCCGACACATCTTGACGCATACCGCAGGGATCCTCTCAGCCGAATCCACATTCACCAGCCTTGATCTGAGCGAGGTCCTATCCGTGCTGGAGAAGTGCTCCATCGAACCGGACTGGGTACCCGGAAAACGAGCCGCGTATCACCCTTTGAGCGGATGGCAGGTTCTGGGTGAGCTGGTCCGGCGCACCAGTAGTTCGCCATACGATGAGTTCGTGAAAGAACGCGTATTCGCGCCGCTTGGCATGAAGTCGTCAACCTTCCGAATGTCCCCGGCACTGGCTCAGGAACTGGGTGACGGGTTGTCGCCGACATACGCGAGTACCAGCCAGGGATTCAAACTCCACCCTCAATCAACGCCGGAATACATGTCGGGCTTCGTCCGCCCCGGTGGCGGCCTCCGCAGCACGGCCTCTGAGATGGTACTGCTGTACCGGATGCTGTTGGAGATGGGCGAGCTAGAGGGCACAAAGCTGCTCGAACCGAACGACGCTGCAGAGATAGTCTCTCCACAGCGTGTAGGAATGGTCGACGAGACGTTCGGATTCGTGATGGACTGGGGTCTCGGGATCATGTTCGACAATAAGATCCATGGTCCGGCCGCGCCGTATGGCTACGGTGCCCATGCTTCACAGAGAACGTTCGGCCACGGGGGTAGGCAGTCTTCGACCGCGTTCGCTGACCCCGAGCACAATCTCGTTGTCGCCCTGGTCTTCAACGGCATGCCGGGAGAACCGGCGCACGATCGGCGTCTGAAGAAAATTGCTACAGCGATCTACGAGGACTTGAGACTCAACTGAACTCTCGATGACTGCTACGGCTTGAGCGGTAAACGGTAGGTACGCCACTCATCGAGTTCCTCGAAGCCGTGGTGTCGATAGAAATCGGTCGCCGGGTTCCAATCAAGGACAGCAAGCTCGACACGCCCGCACCCGCGACTCCTCGCAATATCCACAACGGCCTCGACGAGCTGACGACCGAGACCCTGGCCTCGGAAATCTTCTTCGACGAAGAGTTCCTCTATCCAGATCCCCGGCCGAGCCGCCCAGGTTGAGTAGTTCTCAAAGAACAGCGCCATTCCGACCGGTTGTCCGCCCGCTTCGGCAATCAGTACTTCGAATCGCTGTGTGTCGCCAAACGCCTGTTCGAGAACAGTCTGTTCGTCGAGCTTCACGGACGACAGAGGTTCCCGTTCGAACTTCGCTAGCTCGCGAACGAAATGAACGATTGTGCTGGCGTCCGCGGCGGTGGCCTGGCGAATCCGCGAGTTCTCCGAAGCGTCCCGCCCGTCGCTCATTCGGAGCTGACGCCCTGCTTCCGAGTCAACGGCTCGGCGTCCGCTCCTCGCTCGATCAGAAGTGGGCGGACGCGTTTCCAGATTGCGTCGGCGACGCGGTGCTGAGCCTGGTCTGCTCGAATCACGCACCATCGCTTGCCGTCTCTGGCTAGCTCCTGGTATCCCTGGCGCACTTTCTCGTGGAAAGAAAGCGGCTCGCGTTCAAATTTCCGTTCATCCGCCCTGTCGCCTGACCGTTCGCCTTTGATCGTAGAATCATCGATGAGAGTTGGTGTCGTTTCGACTCGGCTCAATGTGACGTTGGGGTCGGCGTCCAGCAGAACGGTGAGATCGGGCGTAAGGCCGCCTGTTGCAATCTGGTTGAGAGTGGCGATGTGCTCCATCTTCATCCCACGGCCGTAGCCCTGGTACGCAATCGTAGAGTCGACAAAACGGTCGACGATGACGATGGACTTCCGGCGTAGTCGAGGCTTCACCAACTCACTTACGAGTTGGGCGCGCGCAGCCACGAAAAGCAGAGTTTCGGCCGCGGTGCCGATGCGCGTATCGCGTTTCACTATCGACCGAATCTGTTCCCCGAGTGCGGTGCCGCCCGGTTCCCGAGCCAACTGGGCATCGAGACCAAGCTCCTTAAGTCGATTGGCGAGCCGGCTCGCCTGTGTGGTCTTGCCGGCTCCTTCACCGCCCTCGAAGGTTATGAACAGACCTTTGGTCAATTTGAAGGACTGGTGTGGGGCCGCTCCGGCTTGCGCTGTTCCATTGGACATCAGGTCCGGCTGAACGGGGGTCGAGGATTGATTGGCGTCATTAGGGATCATTGGATCATCCGCAGCCGATCAGATAGTTCTGACCGTTGGAACTCAGTGTCGAATGTAGCCACAGGCTACCGCCGTCGTCGCGTTGGCGCCAGTCACGGACTCTCTAGCGCGAGCGTCGGCGGATCACAACTCTGCGAGATGGCTCACGGCCCGTGCTGGATGATCCCAGGTTGTTCTTTGCGGCTAGACCATGCTGCAATCGGCGCACGTAGGACGACTGCGGCGAGAGTTCGATCTTCCGGATTCCGGAGATGACCTGCTCAACAGCCTGTTGCGCCTCATCCAGGGCGATCTGGACGTTCTCGGCACCCTCACCAAACCGCCTGCCGTTCGATCGCCCGTTATCGGCTGAGCCGTTGTTAGAGCTGATTCCGTTCTGGCGTTCATTTGACCCGAACCGGCTCAAAAACTGCGTCACCTGCTCAGCCGTGGCCCGGCGCAGCACGTACACAGGCAGTCCGTCTCGTTCCGCCTTGCGAATCACCGTGGGCCTTCGGCTGTAGTGAGATTTAGTCGTCACGAAGATGTCAGCGTCGGACGCGTTGTCGACGACCTGTACCGGAGAATTGGTCTCGGCGATGAGAGATGCGATCATCGTCCGAGGCACTCCGAACGGATGAATTCTCACGGGCGCCGCCGGTGTCGGTGGCGGAGCGACGTTGTCCGCTGGGCCGGAGCTTGTACGGGACGCTCTGCGTCCGCCCGCTCCTGTGCGCCTCAGCGCCCCGCGACTTCGCCGCACATCCTCAACATCGAACTCAGCGGTACGGAATTCGTCCTCGACTTCCTGGTTCTCCTCGATGACGGACTCGACCGAGCCGTCCGGTCGCAACGTGCGAACTTCGATCGGCAGTCCGATTCCACGCAACATTCGGTCGACACCTTTGCCAACATCGTGGATGACGCCGACCTGATTTCGCTCCCTGATCTCAACGACGACATCAAATGTCGGGTCATGGCTGCGCTCCATAACCGTCTTCTGAGTACGGCGCCGACGCGCCTCTATGTCGCCCAGGGTGACCGTCTGAGTCCCTCCAGCAAGGTCAGAGAGAGTCGGGTTGCTGATGAGATTAGCGAGCGTGTTTCCGTGGGCGGTCGCTACCAGTTGGACCCCACGCTCGGCAATTGTCCTGGCCGCGAGCGCCTCCAGTTCCGTTCCCATCTCGTCGATGACGATGACTTCAGGAGTGTGGTTCTCAACCGCTTCGATCATCACCTTATGCTGCAAAGACGTGTTGGATACCTGGAGTCTTCGAGCATGGCCGATAGCCGGGTGAGGAACGTCGCCGTCTCCAGCGATCTCGTTCGATGTGTCGACAATCACCACGCGCTTGTCGTAGTCGTCTGCCAGCACCCGAGCGACTTCGCGAAGCATGGTCGTCTTGCCAACACCGGGCCGACCCAGCAGCAACACGCTGTGGCCCGTCTCGACCAGGTCTTGGATCAACCTGACGCTACCGAACACCGCGCGGCCGACTCGGCAGGTAAGTCCGATAGGCTCACCGGCGCGGTTTCGTATTACTGAGATCCGGTGAAGGGTTCGCTCAATACCGGCGCGATTGTCGTCGCCAAAATGCCCGACACTCTCGACCACGCGATTGATCTCTGCGAGCGTGACTTCGTCATCTGAGAGTCTGATGAAGCCGTCAGGAAAGCGGGCTTCGGGCGAGCGGCCTAGATCGAGAACTACCTCGATCAGGGACGACACACGCGGGTTGGTTCGCAGGCCTTCAGCCACCCGCTCCGGCAGGACGGCGATGAAAGCATCCAGGTCGTCGACTATCTGTTCGTTCGGCTCTACCAGTTCTGCTGACACTCCTCGTTCAAGTCTGCGATTCGGGTGTTGCGGCAGGGCTAGCGCTCAATCGCAACCATTCCGGGAACCGTTTCTCCCACCGGCACCACCAGTGTCTTCACCATTACATCGTAAGTTTCGTGCTGCGTAAACCCGATATCCGTGAGTGCAGGTCCCATGTTCTGCTGATAGGACGGGACCATTGTGAAGAGTCGATCTCCTACTACGACACCAACGGCAGCTGCAACCAATTCCTTGAGGGCAGATTCGTTCAGGTCGCGGGACATCATCGATATGAGAGTCCCGCCCGACACACCTGCCGCAGAGACATGAGCCTGCAGGCCGGTCGATTTTCCATCCTCAAGGCCCCAGTCCCGCCTTTTTCGCCCGGGCTTTTCGCTTGCGGACCTCCACTCATCGAACGTCTGGCCGATCTTCGTGCGGACTCCAATTGGCACGGCTGCACAAAACAGCCTGTACAGCGCGTGCTCATCGGCCTCATCCAACAGTTTCATCCCGCCATCGGCTGCCCCTTCGCTTGAATGGAGACGTGAGTTCAGCGCTGGTTCCAGGCTGTAAAGAGTTTCTGTGCAGACTGGCTCGTATCCAGCTGAACGCGCGGCGTTGAAAATGTGGCTTTCTGACGGCAGGCGAAGGAATATTCGACGTGCGCCGGAAGTTCCTGCGGGGAAGGCCAGTTGATCCAGGACTTCGAGCAAGACGCCGTCATCTGTCCTGGTCACGTAGAGCTCGCTCAGTTCCCAGGCCAGCGGCCCTGACCGTTGGCCTGCCCGCAGAACGGCTTGTACTGAGGCACGTCGAGTCTTGACCCAGCAGCTTTGCCACGCCCGCGGAGAGAGGGCGATAGTCGTGTACTTGACGAGCGGGAAGCCTTTCCCGCCACCGGCAACGGCTCTAGATAGGGACCGCACTTCATCCGGTCCGGCCTTCTGCTTGAAACGCAGAAGCGCCGGCGAGTCGGTCGGATGAAGATGTCTGATCATCTAGGCTCCGTACACGCTCTCGTCCTGGCTAGTTGAAAAGCCCGATTTGACTTCACTTTTGGGGCCGAGCGGAAATCCGTTCTCTTGCCATTTCGACGAAGTACTCGTGTACTCGGCTGTCTTCGGTCAGTTCCGGGTGGAACGCAGTGGACAGCAGGTTTCCTGACCTCACGGCTACTGGTATTCCATCACCGACTCGTGCCAACACTTCCACCTCGTCCCCGATACTTTCAACGATCGGGGCGCGGATGAAGACAGCCAGAAACGGACCGCCTTCGATGCCGTCGAACTGAAGCGGCTCTTCGAAGCTGTCCACTTGCCTGCCGAACCAGTTGCGTGACACACATATGTCGATCAGGCCCAGCGGCTCGGGGTAGGAATCGGTCAATTCCCGAGCGATCACTATCATCCCGGCGCATGTGCCCCACAGAGCGGCGCCCCGGTCGACGAACGACCGCAACTCGTCGGCGAAACCGAAGAGATTGATCAGCCTCACGATCGTAGTGCTCTCGCCCCCGGGAATAACCAGGCCGTCTAGTTCCGCAAGCTGGGACGGCTTGCGGACCTCAACGGCCTCGATGCCTAATCTCTCGAACATCTGGATATGCTCGATGAAATCTCCCTGGAGGGCGAGAACTCCTATCTTAGGCTGAGTAACTCCATCGGCTTCGCCGCTTTCGCGCTTGACCGAAGGTGTCTCTACCAACCGCGGGTTTCCAGCCGTTGATCGTCAGGCAGCTTGTTCGCTTCCAGTCCGGCCATGGCGTCGCCGAGTCCACGAGAGATCTGGGCAAGCATGTCAGGATCGTTGTAGTGCGTTGTCGCCCTGACGATTGCGTCTGCCATCTTTGGCGGGTTCTCAGACTTGAATATGCCTGATCCGACGAACACGCCTTCGACGCCGATCTGCATCATGAGCGCGGCATCGGCGGGTGTAGCGATGCCGCCGGCGGCGAAGTTGACTACAGGAAGCTTGCCGGTCCGGTGAACCTCAAGAACGAGATCAAATGGAGCGCCTAGGTTCTTGGCCTCGGTCATCAGCTCTTCTTCGTCCATGTGCTGGATCTTACGAATCTCACCGAGGACCTCACGAGCGTGAGTAACGGCGTTGACGATGTCGCCGGTGCCTGCTTCTCCCTTAGTGCGGATCATCGCTGCGCCCTCACCAATTCTCCGGAGTGCCTCTCCGAGGTTGGTAGCACCGCAGACGAACGGCATCTTGAACTCCCACTTGTTGATGTGGAATGAGTTGTCAGCCGGCGTCAACACTTCGGATTCGTCGCAGTAGTCGACCCCAAGAGCCTCCAGCAGCTGTGCCTCAACGAAGTGACCGATCCTGGCCTTAGCCATCACAGGAATGCTTACCGCGTTGATGATCCCGTCGATCAGGTCGGGATCGGACATGCGGGCCACGCCGCCGTCACGGCGAATGTCTGAGGGGACACGCTCGAGCGCCATTACGGAAACGGCACCGGCGTCTTCTGCGACCTTGGCTTGATCGGGAGTGACGACGTCCATGATCACGCCGCCCTTCAGCATCTGTGCGAGACCGGATTTCTCGCGCCAGTTGCCTACTTCTGGCTTTGAGCCTTCTTTCCACGTCTTGGCGTGGCTACCGTTGACCGCCTGAGCACCCGTAGTACCTGTCGAATCCATCGTCATGTCCTTTCGGCTTTTCTGAAGTAACCACTATCCCGCACCGATCGGTACGAGCCGGATTCCTGGCCCTTATCGAGCCTTCTCAAACGCAGAATCCGTAGTGACCGTGGCGGCGACACCGAACCCGCCCCACGGCTCTACCGAAGTCAAAGCGACCTCGGCATTCGGTGCAATTATACGCCGGTTGAGGGGCCATCAAGTTCGATCAGATACCTCGATCTAGTGAGCCATCGGTCTCGGTCGGTCGAGTTCACAGGCGCCACGGGCGATTGATATGGTCGGCCTATGCCAACTGCGAATCTGAGCCTGGCGAACGTGTATTACGAATCTGCCGGTCACGGGCCGCCGTTGCTATTCGCACACGGGGCTGGCGGAAACGCGCTCTCCTGGTGGCAACAGACTGCGTTCTTTGGCGCACGCTATCGGTGCATCACCTTCGATCATCCAGGATTTCGCCACTCGAAGTGGGACGTGGCAGACGGGAGTCCCAATGCGATCTATGGAGATGTCCTTAAAGAGCTGCTCGACCATCTCGAGCTTGAGCAAGTGGGCCTGGTCGCCCAGTCGATGGGAGGTTGGACCTGCCTCCGCTTCGCAATCGATAATCCTGACCGTGTAGCCTCGCTGGTGATGGCGGCAAGCGATGGCGGCCTGTACTTGCCGGACAGGGCGAGTTACTCAGCCCAGGAACGTAACCTGGTCGAAATTCGTGCTGCGTGGCAAGCTCGACTGCCGGGTAGTTTCCATCCCGCAGCCGGCGAACGAATGTTGCAGGAACAGCCGGACTTGCATGAGATGTATGTGCAGATCGGCGAGCAAAACGACTCTGTCTCGTATCGGGGCTGGGGACAGATCAAGCCGTCTGAGCTAGATCAACTGGAGTGCTCAGTAATGTTGATCTCCGGTGACGAGGACCCGGTCTGCCCGCCCGAGCGGATCGCTGCTTTGAGCGAAACGCTAGGGGATTCGAAGCTGGTCGCGGTACCGCGGGCCGGTCACTCGGTGTACTTCGAACGTGCTGACCTGTTCAATCGTATGGTGGACGAGTTCCTCGGCGAGACCTACCCGTCCGGATCGGATAAGCAGACAATCATGCAGAGTTTCGCCAACCCTGCCCACGACTAAACGCGGAGACAGATATGGGATCTATCGGGATCATGACCTGCGGAGGCGACTGCCCGGGGCTAAACGCCGCAATCCGAGGCGCAGTCTTTAGAGCTTCCGAGCGAGGGACATCGGTCGTCGGGATCCTCGACGGCTTCGAAGGGCTCGCCCAGGACAGAACCATAGAGCTGACGAGAGGCAACACCTGGGACATATTGGGCAGAGGCGGCTCAATTCTTGGTTGCTCAGGCGAGAACCCTTTCAGAGACGATCAGGCCGCGGCTGACGCTGCCGTCGATACTTTCAAGAAGCACGATCTCGATGGCGTGATCGTTGTCGGCGGCAATAGCTCAATGAGTACTGCGCTGCGGGCAGAGGAGCGAGGGATACCGATAGTTGGCGTGCCTAAGACGATCGACAACGATGTCGAGGGCACCGATATCACGATCGGGTTCGACACAGCCGTGCAGACGGCTACTGAGGCGATAGACAGGCTTCGCACGACCGCCGAATCTCACGACCGCGTCATGATCATCGAGACGATGGGCAGGGACTTCGGGTGGATCGCGGTGGCGGCCGGAATCGCTGGTGGCGCGGATTTTGTCCTCACTCCTGAGGAGCCGGTAGATGTGGCGGATGTCGCGAAATCGGTGAAGTCCAGGCAGGAGAAAGGCTTTGAGTTCGCCATCATCGTGATAGGCGAAGGGGCAAAGTTCAAAGGCGAGGATAAGCAGTACGGCGAGCGGCCGCCGGGCGACCGGTACATGCATCTCAGCGGGGTCGGCAAAGAGCTAGCCGACCGGTTGGAGCAGATCGAGCCTCTCAGGTGGAAGCTAACCGTTACCGTCATAGGGCACCTGCAGCGGGGCGGACCACCAACTTCGACGGACCGCATTCTTGCGAGTCGGTTCGGGTTGAGAGCCGTCGACGCAATGCTCGATGGCAAGCACGGGAACATGGTGGCCGTGCGTGGCGGCCGAATCACACTGACGCCGTTAACTGAGGTCGCCGGAAAGCTGAAAGCGGTCGATAAAGAGCTGCTGGATGACGTGCGAACTTTTGCCGCAACGATCTAGCTGTTCGCAGTACGGCTGAAGGCGGAAAACGTGACGAATGTCACGGGCGTTTGGGCCTGTCGCGTGAGCGAAAATGGGGAGAGTTGGTGGGCCCGGGAAGACTCGAACTTCCGACCTCTACTTTATCAGAGTAGCGCTCTAACCGGCTGAGCTACGGGCCCCTGGAAATGTCGAGATGCCAAGCGTTTGGACGCGAGCGCTCGATCATGTGGATCGCCAATCGGGGTGACTCTCAGACGCAGTCCCTGCGTCCAAGGTCAGGTAATTCTACAACGAGTTCAACCGGGGTGTTTCTCGCCACCACAAGAACAAGGTTCTCGTCCGCAGACGTGTTCACCGGCTGATGTGTGGAGTTCGGCGGCACATAGATGAAGTCACCAGCCGTTATGGCGTCCTGCTGCTCAAGATCTGGTCCCGACAGAAACTGCCCTTCTCCACTAACCACGTAGATCGCTGACTCACAGTTCGTGTGGTAGTGAGTAGTGGAGCATCGGCCGGGCGGCACCGTTGCGATCGCCAGGTGAATTCCAGTGGAGCCGGTGAGGGCTTCCGAAACGCCGGCTAGCCGAGTCATTGCGCCGGAGTTGATCTCAACTTCGGTCTGATCACCGGGTATAACTTTGCAAGTCAGATTGCTCATTGTTCGCTCGCGCTCACCAAATCTACAAGCATAAATATGTTCCAGTTACATCTCGTTCAGACTACTAAAGCCGAAACTAAACGCTAGTCGATCCTAATTCGATGGCTGCTTCGCGATGAAACTCAGCATTTTCGTCGTCGCCCATATCTTCGTATATCTTGACAAGATCTTCATGCGCCAGTCGCGCGAAGATAGATTCTGGCGATTTGTCAATTGCGGTTTCATGAGCCGCGATCGCCTCTGTCTGCCTGTCGAGCCGTGCAAGAGCGACGCCTCTGACCCAATATGGAGACGGCAGAGGTTCCGTTTGAGCTTCGAGTTCAATCGCCCTATCGGCTATCGCGAGACTCTGCTCAAACTGGCGGGCTGAGGCGTAGGCATTCGCAACCACGGAAATCACGCGTGCCTCGTTTGGAAACTGCTTTGCCAGGTCCTCGTATCGGAGAATCATCTCATCTCCAAAACCTTCAAGGCCGAGTTCGAAGAGCAGTGCCGCAGTCTCGGCCATAAGGATTCTTGTTCTAAAGGCGAGGGGATTACGTTCATGGAAATCCAGAAGCAGCGTGTAGGCTCGCTCGGCCAGTGGTAGAGCCTGCTCGATATCACCTGACCCACTTAGTGATCGTGCATCCTCGACCAGTAGCTGAACGGGGAATATCGTGAAGTGTTCGACTTGCGGCGCTGTATCTCGAGCATCAACATACGTATCGAAAAGCTCGGTTCTGGTTTCGACCAGTTTCGGTGCGAACACAGTCCGGCTAGCACGGAGTATCTGTACATCGCTCAGAGTGAATATCAATATGGCCACAATCAGTGCCACTAGGCCAAAGAAAAATGGTATTGCACTGAGTGTTGGAGAGATACCCAACTGACTGCTATTAGCTCTAGGTTGGTTTTTGATACGACCTTCTGGTTCTACACCATCGGTAATAAGCTTCCTGTGGCCAACAACGTGCCTGTACAACACAACCAGCAGGCCAATTAGCACCCACGAGGTCAATAGATCTGATACGCGGCCGACTCCGCTCAACTGCTCCGCGGCCGTTCCAGCCAAGGCGCCAGTGACCGCGATGAATAGCACGAGGACCGCACGGTTCTCAGCAGAGCGGGCTCTAAACAGCATCTTCCCGGTCAGGAACAACAGCCAGGCAGCCAGGCCAATGATCGTGAGGAATGTTATGAGCCCAATCCATCCTTGCTCCGCTAAAACGTGGAGGATCCGGTTGTGGGCATGATCCACGATTTCCAGCGTGGACCTGGGGCGAGCGACCAGTGAGCTGGCGTAGCGCAACATGTCGGGCCCTAGACCAAAAAGAGGCCGAAGCGCACGGGCTATTCCCTCGTCCTCCTGGAACGTCTCCCAGTTAGTCGAAATCTCAAGCACATCACCCCAGATCTCACTGCGTCCTCGGAGACCTCCCTGGATACCCGCGCCCGCATTCTGCTCTGCCAACGCGCTCAGTTCACCGCTGAACTGAACCGCCCTTGCGCCTTGCCCAGTGCCACTGGGGATCAGTATTACGACAATCGCGATGGTGATCCCTGCCGCTAAAACACCGGCAACAGAAGCTATCTGTCGTCGACTCATCAACAACAAGGTGGCGAAGCCCATTGCGGAAATACCACCGACCAAGCCCACCAGTGGACCTCGAGAGCCAGTGAACCACATAGCAGCTAGCTGGAGTCCTGTAGCAACGGCCAATAGCAGGAGAACTCTCCAGTTTTTGCGGGCTCGTTCGTGACTCGCCATCGCCAGCGTGATCGGGATGCTGATCGATAGGTAGGCACCGAAATAGATAGGGTTACCAAATGTCGCCAGTACACGGTCTGGTTGCTCGACCACGGCGATCGGGTCGAAGTCGAAGTGCTGCGAAGTTCCGTAGATCGAAGCGAGAGTACCTACGAATACGATCAGGCCGAGAATCCGCCAGACCTGAGCGGCGGTTCTGACTTTCGTAACGATGGCCAGCAAGATGACCATCATCGATAGGAACGTGTACAGGCTGTACCCGCTGATGCCGGGTGTGACACTCCAGAGGCTGTAGAAAGGCAGCTGGGATAGCGCGGTGGAGATGATGTACACGAACACGAACAGCCCGATCGCTCCAAGAAGCAGGTTTGATCGGTCTGCGCGCAGCCAGGCGCCAACATCTATGCTGCCCGGATTATCACCACGTCTCCTGGCGATCACATAGTTATTAGTTATGTCCGCGACTAGCAGTACAAAAGTGGCAAGTCCGAAGAAGTGAACCGCATAACTCTTCGTCTCTTCAAAGGTCACCAGCGAGTTGCTGTAGGAGAACAGGAGCGGAACCATGCCGAGCGCTCCCAGCCACATAGCCTCAAACCAGAACTCTATCCTGCCGGCAAATGACCAATCGATCGTTTTTATCCGATCACGGGTCTGCGCCATCGAGGCCAAGTCTCAACGCTCCTATGAATTTAGGGGTCCGGGACGAAACACGTTCGTGTGCGGTTTGGAGAGCTTCCCGAAGCGACCCCAACGATGAGCGATTATACGGCTCGGGCGGGAAGCAAAGATGCAGCCGCCAGCTGCATGAAATCGCGGTTGCAGGTCGAGTGCCACGGGTTTCAGTTCGGCGCCCAGCGCGGCTCTGACAGTAGCAACAACGAAAAAGACCCGGCGACTGCCGGGTCCGTGCTTAACGGCTGAATAGTGGATGGAAAAGCTCGTCGAGTTTCACGAAGTGTGAGTTTTGCAGGTTTTACGGTCCTGCGAACCGATTTCCAGTAACGATGACCATGATCTAACGGGCTCTACTACTTCGATCTACGAGCCCCTTCCACTCCTTTGCGTCCTGTTGCCAGGAAGCAAGTTCGGGAATCTCGCTCAAGTAGATCTGATAGTGAAACCGGTCACCGAACGACCTGGGTAGTCTCAAACGGGCTTTCTAGAGATCTTCGTCGTTCATGCCTGGATTGCTCACCGAGCGCCCCATTGGCATGTCTTCGAAAATCTACCCGTGAAGAGAACTCCTTAGAAAGGAGGTGATCCAGCCGCACCTTCCGGTACAGCTACCTTGTTACGACTTCGTCCCAGTCAACGGCCCCACCCTCGGCACCTG
>JANQQP010000020.1 GCA_028285005.1 Dehalococcoidia bacterium
CTACACACCAATCCTGCGCTACAAGAACCCCCACTTCTCAGAAGCGGTCCCAACAGCGCCAGGAGTAATACCAACACCAACTCCCGTAATACCACCAACACCAACTACAGAACCGCTGCCTGTCTTCCAGGCGCCGCCCGAGCCTCCCACGCCGCAGCCAAGCGCGACGACAGTGCCGTCTCAAGGTGATCGCGTCAGCGACGGGCCGATCGCGCTCTACGAATTCAATGAGGGCGGCGGCACCACAGTTGCCGACACTTCCGGTCATGGCTCCCCGCTGAACCTGGTAGTGGAAAGTCCCGGCGCTACAACATGGCTGCCGGGCGCGTTGCGCATCGACAGCAATTCGATCGTTCGATCGACTGGCCCGGGCACCAAGATCGGTGATGCCGTGACCGCAACGGGAGAATTGACCATCGAAGCCTGGTTGAAGTCCAGCGACATCGATCTCGACGGTCCCGCCAGGATCGTCACACTCTCGTCGAACCCCTGGAACCGCAACTTCACGCTCGGCCAGCAAAGCCGTGACTTTGACGTGCGACTTCGCACAACCAACACGAGCCTGAACGGCACACGTTCCACGGCCACAAGAGGCGATCGGGTCGAAGATGACCTCCAGCACGTCGTGTTCACACGTTCGTCAGATGGAAAGACATCCATCTTCGTCGACGGTGTGAGGGTTGGATCCGGCAACGCTGGTGGCGACCTGTCCAACTGGGCAGACGACTACTCACTTGCGTTTGGCAATGAGATGTCGGGAGATCGGCCGTGGTTGGGCGAGCTGCACCTGGTTGCTCTGTTCAACCGTGCCCTCACAGCCGACGAAGTGAAGGTGAACTTCGAGGCCGGCCCAGGAGCTGTTGCCCCGCCGGAGCCGACTTCGACGCCGGTTCCGCCACCAACACCGTCACCCGTACCTACCGCTACGGCTATACCGGAGCCGACTGCAACTCCAGTGCCGCTGCCGACAGCGACACCAGTTCCACAGCCGACCGCCACTCCGATCCCGGTGCCAACAGCGACGCCGATTCCGGCTCCTACTGCCACCCCGACAGTGGTACCAACCGCAACACCTGTGCCGGTCGCAACGCCGACTCCAACGCCGGTTGTGCCGGTGATCCGTGTCGGTGACATCGACGCCATGAACCAGGAGGTAAGAGGCGATTGGACGGCCCACATCCTGGTGACGGTCATGGACACGCAAGGCAACCCTGTCCCTGGAGTTCTCGTCACAGGCACATGGTCAGGAACCTCTGGGACCGAAACCTGCACCACCAACGTGGCAGGCACATGCCTGGTATCCGGAGACCCGGTCGCGATGACCGTGAGCGCCATTCGGTGGACTGTGAGCAGCGTCGAACATCCGGCGATGCCGTACAAGTCGGACCTGAACACCGACCCTGATGGCGACAGTGACGGTTCGACGATCTTGGTGTCAAAGCCGTAGAACTGGGAATTCGGCTGACACAGACGGTGCGGGCCCGGCAATGAGTTGGAGCCGGGTCCGCACTGTCATTGCTAATGTCGGCCAGCCGAATCCTTGTCATGTGGATAGTTGCCATCAAGCGACACGAACACGCGCCTGGATGATCGTGTCCGCGCTGTGTCTGGAGACGTGATCTGACTGTTCTCGGACTGCTGACATGGCAGTCTGCACGGGTGTATCAACTCAACACACCGGACAAAGTTATCTGCGATGCGCCAGCATGAACCGCCGATGGCGATTCAGTCCCACAGCACTTCCTCTCGAAATCCGGGGGCAGACGGCTCTCAGCACAGAGCCTCTCTGCGGCTAGAATTGAGATCACACACCGGCTGTTCATGGCAGTTACCAGTCGCGGTTTAGGTGGCAGGACGAATCGCAGTCCATGCCATCCGGCGGTAGGTGCCCGAGAGTTCGGCCCCACTGATTCCGTTTATGCGGAGGAACGAAAAGTATGGCGACGGTCATGGTGACTGGCGGAGGCGGTTACATCGGCTCCGTGCTGTGTGAGCAACTCTTGGACGTGGGTCACAAGGTGCTGTGTATTGACCGATTCTATTTCGGAGCCGACTCCGTGGCGCGCCTGACCAGTAACCCCGATTTCTCAATGGTGCGGAACGATATCAGGGCGCTCCATGCCTCAGATTTCGAAGGCATCGACGTCGTCATGGACCTCGCAGGTATCTCCAACGACCCTGCATGCGACCTCGACGAAACACTGACAACGGATATCAACATCGGCGGCGGCACTCACGTGATGGAAACGGCTCGCGCCGCCGGAGTTAAACATCTCGTCTACTCATCGTCCTGCAGCGTCTATGGCGCAGGCGGCCAGGCACTTCTGACGGAGGAATCGGAACTCTTACCGGTTTCACTTTATGCCCGGGCGAAGGTGCGCAGCGAAGAGTACTGCCTGTCCAAGTCGGACTCGAAAATGGCCGTGACCGTCCTGAGGAACGGCACGATCTTTGGCGTATCGCCAAGAATGCGCTTCGACCTGATCGTCAACATAATGACCGCTTATGCGGTGAACAGCGGAAAGATCTTCGTACTCGGCGGAGGCAAACAGTGGCGTCCATTGGTTCACATCTCTGACGTTGCCAGAGCCTTCATCTCCGTAATGGACTCGGAT
Organism: Dehalococcoidia bacterium; assembly: GCA_028285005.1. Lineage (GTDB taxonomy): Bacteria > Chloroflexota > Dehalococcoidia > Lucifugimonadales > Lucifugimonadaceae > JAJCYX01. The sequence goes on from JANQQP010000020.1 coordinate 2,616, forward strand.
CCACCTGACACCGCCGGTCAGATTTTCAACGTCGGATCAACCGACCAGAACTACCAGGTGATCCAAGTCGCCAAGATGGTTGCCCGGGCTGTTGCAGGTACCGACCTGGAGATCACTCCCGACGATCCTGATCAACGCAGTTACAGGGTGAATTGTGACAAGATCAGCGATGTCCTTGGCTACAGCACGACTCAGTCTGTAGAAGATGGGATAACTGAAGTTAGAGACGCCCTGGAGGGCGGTCACATCGACCAGTCAGACCCCCGGGGATCGACAGTCCGGTTCTACCAGTACCTGTTCGAGGCAGACCGTCTGCTCTCAGAGCTGAAGATAGACGGGAAATTGTTCTGAGTCTCCCGCAGAATTCAGGTAATACGTGAGAGTCGAGTTCTACAAGCACAATGTCGGTCCAGAAGAGATCGCGAGTGTCGTAGAGACACTTAACTCCACTTTCCTCACAACAGGTCCCAGGACCCGACAATTCGAATCCCAGCTTCAAGGGTATCTCGGCGTACGGCATGCTATCGGCGTCAACAGTTGGACTAACGGAGCGTTCATCGCTCTGAAGGCCATGGGAGTTCAACCGGGCGACGAAGTGATCACCTCCCCCTTGACGTTCATCGCGTCAGCCAATGTGGTGCTTCACTGCGGAGCGAAGCCAGTCTTCGTTGACGTGGATCCCGAGACAGGAATTATCGATCACAGCCGTATTGAAGACGCCATTACCGACCGCACCAAAGCGATCCTTCCCATACACCTCTACGGGCAGATGGCGGATATGAAAGCCATCTCCGAAATTGCCGCCGAGCACGGACTGCAGGTGCTGGAAGACAGCGCTCACTGTATAGAAGGTTCGCGCGGCGGCCACCGAGCAGGTAGCCTGAGCACAGCAGCAGCGTTCAGCTTCTATGCCACCAAGAACATCACATCCGGCGAAGGTGGCGCAGTTGTCACCAACGACGACGAACTCGCAGAAAGACTGACTAAGTTTCGCCTGCATGGCATGTCAGCAGGAGCCGCAGACAGGTACCACTCCAAGTACAAGCACTGGGACATGGAACTACTCGGTTATAAGGCCAACATGTCTGACATCCAGGCCGCACTGCTTGTAAGTCAGCTTGCACGAATAGATGACACCCTTAGCCGCAAAGAGCAGATCTGTCGTCGCTATGAGGACGCATTCGAAGAAAGTCACTACGTTCAGGCGACTCGATCGCTTCCGGACTCAGTGCATGCGCGACACATCTTCACCATCCGTGTACATCCGGCAATCCGTGACGAGATGCTGGACGCGCTGCAGGACGCCGAGATAGGGGTCGCAGTCAACTTCCGAGCGGTGCATCTGCTTGATTACTACAGACAGGAGTTAGGGTACACGCGAGGCATGTTCCCGGAGGCAGAAACGTTCGGTGACTCAACGATAACTATCCCTATGTATCCGAAGCTGACCGACGAAGAGATTGACTACGTGATTCGCACAGTGCTTGCTGAGTCAGAACGGCTCGATCACCCATGGCCTAGCCGTTAGCCAGACCCCTCATCAATTTCATGACGCAGGCTCCACCTCAACAGATCTCCGTCATAATCCCGACCCATCAACGCGACGATTTGCTTGAGCGGGCTATCCGATCGGCAGCGGACCAGTCACTTCGTCCGGTGGAGATCATCGTAGTGGATGACGTGCCCAGCGCTAACACTCGATCAGTATGCAAGGCACTCCACGAAGAACTGCCACTGCCCGTGAAGTACGTTGAGAATCTCGGGCCGACAGGAGCGGTGCCATCGAGAAACCTCGGCGCAAGCAAAACTGTGGGGCAGTTCCTGGCGTTTCTGGATGACGATGACACATGGGACACCAACTATCTCGCGCACTCCGTCGACTTGATTGCAGACCGGCAACTGGACGTTCTCGTCACCGCATTGCTGAACGTCGACGAATCGGGGAACTCAACCGACGGTAAGACTCCACCAAAAAACTGGGTGGAGAGCGATTTCTACCTAACCAACCCGGGAGTGCTTTGCTCTAACGTCGTGATTTCCGCATCAGCATTTGCGCAAGTCGGTGGTTACGACGTCGGAGTTCACGGCAGTGCCGATAAGGACCTGGTAATGCAGGTGGTGAAATCGGGGCTTAAGTACGGAGCTAACCAGGAGCGCCTGGTGAACTGGCACGTACACAGCTCACAATGGTCCAACAGCGATCGTCGTTTGCTGCCGGGCGTGATCCGCTTCTATCGAAAGTACTTCTTTTCAATGTCTCCGATTAACCATCTGCGTATGTGGAGGAAGATGATCAGACTGGCCTTAAGCAGGTCCGAAGCAGGTTAGATCGATCGATTCTCTGAAGTCGTCGGCTACGCCAGACAGCTTTCGAGCTCACCAAGGTATCGATTGATGATTGCGTTGGTTTCGTCCTGGTCTCTGTCTTCCCAGGCCAGTCGATGATCCTCTCCGAATCCAATCTCGTAGGCTGCAGCCACGTAGTTCAGAAGTCGTCGCTCGTACTCCGGTATCTCGAAGTCCGACTTAACAACTTGAGCGATCACGTCAGACATCGTCGACAGATCGCTGTGGTGAGTCGTGTTCGGAAGGCGAAGCGTGGTTGCGATATCACCAAGCTGTATCACTGGCGTCTTCAGCAGGGCTGCCTCCATTGCAACCGTGCCAGCAGTGGTGATCACTACCTTCGATTTGCGGATCAACTCGGAAGAAGGAAAGTCACTGTTCACAAGCAACACATTCGGCGTGCGGTCCAGTTTGTCCAGGTACTTGCCCGAGCGATAACCCCTCATGACGGGATGATCCTTAGCAATGAGCTTCATGTCTCCCGGAAGAGACATCGCCAGTTGCCGTGCCAACTCCAACTGGTTGTTAAATCGTGGAGCGTAGACATCAATTGAGACTTCTGGCTCGGCCTGGAGCGGAAAGAACGCGAACTCCTTTTCGGGATTGATATCAGGCATACTCAGCCCGTCCGCTGCACGTTCGTACTGCCAACGTCTCACGAAATCTCGAATGACGATCCTGTATGGCCTCGCATCGACGCTGGGCCCAAGTCCCTTGACGTAGTTGGGACTGTTGCGGCTCTCCTTGAGTTCCCCTGCCAATCCGCGAAGGGTTCGGTAGAGTGACTTCTTGCGTGTGGCAATGAAATGCTCCATCTCTCGAGTGGTCCGCACCTCAGCTCCGGCTTTCGCGATGTAATCGCGAGCAAGCTCGATCTGCTCGCTAATCTCATTCGAATCGTTTAGCTGATCGACGCGTTGGACAAACGGACAGATTTCATTGAAGTACGAATAGGTGAAGGTGAGGATCCCGTACACCTTGGTGTCGGTGATGCCGATCATCGGGATCCCACGCCTCCGAGAGAGGCGATTCAAGATGATGTGGGGTAGTCCGCCGAATATCGGCACTACGATCGCATCAGGCTCGAATTCGTCCAGCATTTGCTCGAATACGACGAACATGGCTTTCACATAGTTCTCAATGTGCTCGTCGCCAACGTTCTGTCGGTTCTTGTAGTAAAAGCCTTCACCGTAGCTCCGGACCTGTGTGCGCCTTGACTGAACTATCTCCCAGATAGTTTTCAGTCCCAGTCCGTTACACACTTCAGACAGAGTCGGCGAGCGGTGCTTGAGGAAAGAGGTCGGTGATTCTTCTATCTCCTCATCGGACCAGATCGACTCATAAGCTACTTCGGACTGATTTCTTACGAAGATGTCAGTGGACCTTTTGAATGTCATCGCCGCAAGCTTCGCACCACGCGCCTGTAGAGCCTTTGCCATGTCGTGACCGATCGTTATCGCCCAGCCACGCTGCTGGAACATGAAAATCCTGGCATTGCTTAGCACGTCATCAGTCAAGTAACGGTCTCCGGGCTAGTTCGTTCATTGGTCGTAACAGTAGACGCTTTAGCCAGCCTCGCCAATAGAAGATCAGGCAGGTCAAGTAGAACGCAGCGACGCCATTGAGTAGCTGCGAGCTAACTAGCCATGTCTCAGTCGGTCTGCGCAGTACTGCTCTGCGTCTGTTCTTCCGCAGCCTCCGCGGCAGGTTCGGGCGGTTTCGGGTCCTCGCCGTCGATCAGGGTTCCTGGCCAGATCGGAACACCGGTCCTGCGAGCGCTTCTGCCGATGACGGTCCCGGCGATTGGCGCGGTAATAGCGAAGAACAGGATGCCGGCGATGGCGCGGGCATCGGTCGCAACGTCCTGGAAGAATATGGCGACGGCAACGAACACCAGCCCCGCCCCGAAGGCCACCGCTTTCGTTGATGCGGAAAGCCTGGTGAAGAGGTCGGGCAGGCGCAGGAGGCTGAGTCCGGCTAGAAACAGGAACAGCGCTCCAAACAGCAAGAACACGCCGGCGATTTCGTCACTCATATCTGTCCTGAACCTCCAGGAATATCGAGAAAGCCACGGTCCCTAGGAACGCCACCAGCGCGACAACAAGACTCACGTCGACGAGTGTGTTCTCTCGGCGCTCAACGGCTACCGTTCCAACGATGCCAACGACGATCGCAGTCAGCACGTCCAGGGCAACAATCCTGTCGTGCAGCGTCGGGCCACGCACAAGTCGCATCAGTGTTGCGACGGCCGCCAGAGAAAGCAGGGTGAAAGATGTCGTCACTGCAATCTCAAGGAAGTTCGAATCGATGGTCATCTCATCACATCCAGTAGCCTGCGTTCGAACCCTCGTTTGATCTCATTTCTGACATCTTCCAGGCTTGCGTCGCCGATGTTCACGAGGTGGACGTAGAGAGTCCTGCGGTCGTCTGAAAGCTCAATCGAGGTTGAGCCCGGCGTCAGGGTGATGAGGTTGGCAAGCGCGGTGATTTCGAGGTCTGTGCGGGCGCTGAGGGGCACAGCGACAATGGCAGGGCGAATTCTCGCGTTGGGCCTGATGACATCGAGCGATAGTCTGATGTTCGCGACCGTCAGTTCGTATATGAAGAAGGCGATCAGCGAAACTGTCTGCATGAGTTTCCGAGCATAACCGGGCCTGCCGGTCACCTGCTGTGTAATTGCCAGCACACCGTAGCCAAGCAGCAGTCCAATCACGATGTTCAGAAACGTGAACACGCCGGTGACCATGACCCATGCCAGGGTTAAAACCAGGTTTACAAGCAGACCGTTCATGGCGTCTCTCCAAGTACCGCCTGTACATACGCCGATGGGTCAATAAGCGACTCGGCGGCATCTGTGGCAATCTCGAAAACAGGCTGAGCGACGAACCCGAAGATGGCGCTGAGCCCAACGAGAAACAGTATCGGGCTGAGCATCAGCAGCAAATTGAGCCTGCGTACCGGCGGCAATTCGGCAACGGCCCCCGGCGCGGTTTCCGGCATCGGTCTCCAGAACACCGAGTTCCAGATCTTGGTCATGGAATACAGCGTCAGCAAGCTGACGAACAGCGAGATTCCGGTGATCACGTACGCCTCGTCCTCAATGCCCGCCCGCACCAACGCCAGCTTGCTTATGAACCCGGACGATGGCGGTATTCCGGCGAGCGAAAGCGCCGCTACCGCGAACAGTCCTGCGATGACCGGCTTGCGGCGATACATGTCACCCATCCGGTTGAGCGACTCAGTGCCCGAGAACCGGGCGAGCAGTCCTCCGACTAAAAAGAGTGATGTCTTGACAAGTATGTTGTGCGCAATGAACAGGATCGCGCCGGCGAGCGCCGCCGGTGTGAATATGCTGAGGCCCATCAGCATGTATCCGATCTGGCTGACGATATGGAACGAGAGCAGGCGTCGATAGTCGTACTGAGCCACGGCGCCAACGACGCCGACGACCATGGTGAATCCGGCCAGCACCATGATGAGCGTGTGTGTGAAATCGACGTCATTCGCGAAGATCAGTGTGAAGGTACGAATCAGCGCGTAGACGCCCACCTTTGTCAGCAGCCCTGAGAAAAGAGCGGTCACGTCTATCGACGGCGTGTGGTAGGACGCCGGCAGCCAGAAGAATAGCGGGAATGCTGCCGACTTCAGCCCGAATGAAATGACGAAGAACATTGCGATGGTCGTCACCAGTCCCTGGTTATCGACCTCGGCGATCTTCACCGACAGGTCCGCCATGTTCAACGTGCCGGTCGTTGCGTACAACAGACCCGCGCCGGCAAGGAAAAACGCGGAAGAGAGAAGGTTGATCGCGACGTACTTGACGGAACCTTCGATTCTCCGGCGACCGCCGCCCAGCGCCAGCAGAACAAAGGACGAGATCAGCATCAGCTCGAACCAGACGAAAAGGTTGAACATGTCGCCTGTGAGGAACGCGCCGCTCACTCCGACAAGCATCAGGTTGACGACGGAGTAGTGCCCGAACCTGATGTTCCTGCTTCGAAGCGTTCCAAAGGAGAAGACCAGCGCAGCGAGGGACACGATGCCGGCCATCAGCAGCATGAACGAACTGAACAGGTCGGCAACAAGGACGATGCCGAACGGCGCCGGCCAATCGCCAAGGTTCGTTGACTGGATACCGTCCCGGTCTACGATCACAAGGAGAGCGAATCCAGCTGCGAGCATTGACAGTGGCCCAGCGAGGCTGATGATCCGCCTGACAGACGGCTGCTCACGGAACGCAAGCGCCGCAATGGCTGCCAGCATCGGTACGATGATCGGCGTGACGAGGAGCAGATTCAATCTGCGGCCCCCTCGAGCAGCCCATCCTGCGAATCGCTATCCGGATCGTCATCCGCATCCAGCAGATCGGTCGAAACCATCTGTTCAAGGTCGTCCGAGCCGACCTGCCTGTAGGCGCGGTAGGCCAAAGTGATAAAGAAGGCGAGCACACCGAACCCGATCACGATCGCTGTTAGCACGAGAGCCTGCGGTGTGGGGTCAGAAGCGGTTTCCTCCAGCTGATTAGCGCCGGACTCGATCAGCGGAGCGCCTTCACGCGACAAGCGGGCCACCGTGAATACGAGCAGGTTCGTTGCGTTCGTGAGCAGCCCGAGTCCAACAATCAGCTGGGCCAGTCGACGCTGCAGCAGCAGGTAAATTCCTGCGGAGAACATTCCGCCTACGAGGAAGATGAGAACTATCTCCATCTCAACCCTCCTCCTCAGCCAGCCACAGGAGTGCGATCGTCACCATGCCGACGACCACGAAGAACACTCCGAGGTCGAACAGGAGCGGCGTGCCGATCTTCACCACTTCTCCAGCGACAGTGAAGTCAACCCAGATGCCTGTCATGAAGGGATCGCCCGAGAACATGGCTGGCACAGCGCTGAGCACGGCGATGAATAATCCGCCTCCGATGTAAGTGCTCGGGTGCAGTCGCAGCAACGATCTCGCAGAGCGGATATCGAAGGAAAGCGCGTAGAGCCCAACCGCCGACGCCACCACCAGCCCGGCAATGAAGCCGCCGCCGGGTGCGTTGTGACCCCGGACAAGTAGGAAGATGGCGAACAGCAGCAAGATCGAGATCAGCAGTCGCGCCGTTGTCATCAGCAGCACAGAGTTCACTGGTCCCCTCCCCTGCGCGGCCTGAACCTGAGGAGCGCGATGACTCCGACTGCCGCGGCGGCCAACACTGCGATCTCTCCGAGTGTGTCGAGCGCACGGAAGTCAACGAGGATCGTGTTGACGACGTTCGACCCTTCAGCTTCCGTCTTGCTGTTGGCTCGGTAAAAGTCGGAGATTGAGCTGGCAGGC
>JANQQP010000028.1 GCA_028285005.1 Dehalococcoidia bacterium
GGGGAGTGGATGGGTCCCGGTGGGCTCCTCGGACTTCAAATCCGTTGTTCCGGCAGCTTCCTGTCGGAAGGAGGGTTCGACTCCCTTGCACTCCCGCCAAGCTAAACGTTAGTGGGCTTTGATGTTACTTTCTGCCCGACTCTGCTCGCGACTTCATAGGCAACTGGCTGAGTACGGTGCGTAGCTGCCCAAACCTCATATTTGTCGCCGAGATTTCTAGAGTCTTGATTCCGATGTTCAGGTGCCGACCTATGGGGACGTCAAGATGGGCCTGAGCACTCCAGTAACGCTCGAATATGGATGAATCCGACTCAGCCTTTGGCATGACCACTAAGTGGCCTCCGATTTTGACCCAGAACGCCGAGAGATCGGACGGAGAATCGAGAGTCACGTGCCACGGCCCATTGTTGACCACATCCGGAGCCTCGACCAAGCGCAGACAATAGTTTCCTGGGTAGAGGACTTCCGACGAACGCATTAGGGCTCGAATCGACCGCCCAGCTCGGGTGTAGGCGTATTCGTAGCCCGTAAACGCGACCAGCCACAGATACGCTGCGCGAAGTATCGCCTTGCTTATCTCTGGATTGATCCTGATCGAAAACTCAAGTCTGATTTCATCTCCGTGCGTCATCGACTGCGCATACTGCGCACTACGAATCAGATCCTTGGGGTCGTTGGCCGATTCTCTCGCGATATTGGCAATAGCGATGTTCGAATTCGTCAGAGTGAGCTCAGCACGTGTGGTCACATCTCCTATGGTCACCTCTGAACGCTTGAAATCGCCTCCCAAGCGGCGCATGTATTCTGCAAGATGACCCTCATACTTGCCGTACTCGCTGTTACAGCTCTTACACGTCAGTAGCCGGATCGGGCGCTCGCGCGACATTCTCGCCATGACCCTTGACGGCACGTGTTCGATTGTTAGTTGTCGTGATCCAGCAAGCTGCCAGCAGACAACACATCTCAACATGGTTGTTGGCAGTCGTTCGAATTCTCGCTGGGCGGCGTGTGTACTTTCGAAGTGCAAGGGTCCTGAGTCACATGGGATTGAATGCTGGGTTTCGAGTCATCTCTAACATTCCAGTCCTGCTGTTTCGAAACAATGGCTTTTTCCAATGATAAGCAGGTCCACTTGAAGACTCTGACGCTGGTACGGCCTGGCAGCTTCCTGTCGGAAGGAGGGTTCGACTCCCTTGCACTCCCGCCAGGTTTGTCAGTCGCTGAGTAAGAGGGGGGCTCAGGCAGGTCCTAGAGCGATCAGTCACCGCCCAGGGACTCGCGGCGTAATCGTCATCCGCGGCGACGAAGCTCACGCCAACATCCTCATGCCGGTGCCTCGATCTGCGCGGACACCCTAAGTAGCGTCGAGGATGGCCAGGCCGGGTGGAATGGCCTGCATCGAGATTTCAGGGCCGATTTCGAGCGCCGAATCCCAGTCGGCCGAGTGGGTCCAATCGTAAAAACTCTTGAGCTTGAGGTCGGGAAATTCAGCCTTCAGGGCCCCGATGTCGACCTGGTAGCCGAAGCCGTCGATCCACTCGTACATGAGAGCGATGTCCTCGGATACCGCCTTGATTTCGGATATCGGCTGCTCGACGTACTGAACGTGGTGACCGACTGCCTCGGTAAGGATGGCGGCTGAGGCGATTCCAGTTATGTCGTCGCCGGCGATCTCGATGCGACGTCCGTAGAAGCTCTCGCCACCTTCGATGACCGCAGCGTTTATCTTCCCGATGTCTTCAACAGCGATCTGCTGCATATGGCTCTGCGGACCCAGCGGCTGCCTGTACATGCCGTGTCGCAGTTCTTCCAGCTTCCAGGGCAGGAACATGTTGTCCATGAAGTAGACAGGGGCGGTGATGGTCCAGTTCAGGCCGGAGCTCGAAAGATGCTCTTCAATCTCGGATTTGCTTTCGAATATAGGAACACCTGCCCCGATGTCAGCTCCTGCCACAGACGAGTAGACGACGTGCTCCGTGCTCATCTGGATGGCGGCATCCACTAGGGCTTTGCCGTTCCTGACCTCGGATTCGACTCCATCGGTGAAAGGGGTCGCCACAGCGAACAGGGCTTCCTGATCGTTGAGTGCGATGGTGAGCGAGGAAGGATCGTCGAAGTCGCCGACGGCGAGAGAGACGCCAAGCGACTTAAGGGCCGCCGCCTTTTCGGAGCCTGAATCGCGAACCAGTGCCGTCACACTGTGGCCTGCTGAGACCAGGCTTCGTGCCACCGCACCTCCTTGCTGTCCGGTCGCTCCAGTGACAAGTACCCTCTTCCCGCCCATAAACGGTCCCTTCGTATGTTTGCTGTGTGCCCAACAGTAGATCCCTGCTATCTGTCTTCGGAAATGTTCCCCGCCACCCTCACCAGCAGCTCATCTAGCATGGCCTGTTCTTTGGCGGTGAGCCCTTTCACCGTGCGCCTGTCCAGCTCTCTCCACTTGGCCAGGATCTGCTTACGCATCTCCAGCCCGGCCCTGGTGGCGCTGACCCGCACAACGCGTTGGTCGTCCGGGTCACGTCTGCGCTGGACTAGGCCCGCTTTTTCGAGCGGCCGGAGTGAGACTGTGAGTGTTGCCGGTGTGACTGCGAGCCATTCGGCGAGTTCGGTCTGACTCATCGATTCGCCGTTCCAGAGAGCGCTGAGGAGCATCTCCTGGCCGACATGTAGACCGATCTCGTTCAGCAGCGAATCTGCGAGCCGCCGGTGAGCTCTGGCGACTGTTGCCACTCGAAAGCTTGTCGTTTCTTGCAGTTCAGCTCGGAGGTTTCGGTCGCCTTGCTCGCCCATTTGATTAGCGTACTTATCGATTGCACGCGAAAGCAACAGCAGTCACAGGCGAGGATGATTACGGTTTCGTGAATAAACGCGAAAGTGGTGGCAGATTCGACCGCTGCTCAGCGCAGGCCGACACCGTCCATCGCTTCTTCTACCATCTCCACCGGGCCGACTTCGCGAGTGAAGTCTCTGCGCTTGACCCGGATGTCAGGCAGGTGTTCGCGGATGCCGGGGACCGCCCGGCGCTCCTCTTCGAGCGTGACGGCGCCTCCAAGCAGCATCACATCGAACTTTTCTTTGGATGCGAGCTCAATGGCGCCCTCAACGGTGTTGCTACTGTTCCTGGTGTGGCCGGCCTCAGCAAGAATGTCGAGGATCTGCCGTGAGAGGCTGGGATGCCTGCCGAGTATGAGAACGTGTGCCATTTAATTAGTGTACTAACGAATTGCGTGTCGAGCGAGTTTTTCGGCAGATGTGCGACGGCGTGCGCAAGTCTCGGGTAGCGAGAGCCCGGCCACGCGCCCAATTGCCGATACGCCTACCGCCCTCAGCCGCCTCCAACGCCTGTTCCCGCCATCATTGCTGAACGCCGCTCGGCGATGGCCGTCATCAGTTCGCCGCACTCGTTGGCGCGCTGAACACCGATGGTCTCGTCGGTCAGGGTGATCTCGCGAGCCGCCAGGTCGAGCGTTTCGTCTCCGAAGTCGAAAAGATCGAGCGCCAACTGATTCACCGGCGCTAATAAGATCTCGCCGTCGAAGGCGAACGGTATCTCCTGGAGGAGGATAGCGATGTTGCCGAAGCCTTCGAACTCAGCACCTTCGATCTCGACGGCATGCATCCAGTAGAAAAAATCGTCTGAGTTGAGTTCGGAGGCCGGCACACCGTAGCTTGACGAGTTGAACACCGAAGGGAACCGGGGCATGCGCTCGTCCAGGAACTCGGTCCACTGGTCACCACCAGGGGAGCACCACCTTTCTTCATCTGCACCTAGCAGAGGTGGCCAGACATACTGATCGAGCGCATATGTTGCTGATGCCAACTCGCCTTCGGACGCCAGGTGCGCGCACTCCATAGCCTCGAGATAGCCAGCATCGAACTCTGAGTAGGAACGATTGTTCTCCAGTGCAGCGAAGTTCACCGGATCAAACAGACGTGAACTCCTTCTGTCTGCGCCGGTGATCCAGACCACCTGTGAGCCCTGCTGCGCAGACCCTGCGAAGATCGCCAGCTCATTCGCGCCTTCGAACTCGGCCCCACCGATCGTCGCCGCTAGGAAAAAGCGGCTACCGCTGTTCGAACCCTCCTCGATGGACCAGGCAATATGTGGGTTGCGAAGTTCGATATCTTCTCTCGTGAGTCCAGATCCGATGAATGCCGCCCATTCGGCTCCGGCCGGTACACAGGACGCCTGCTGAAACTCGTACTCGGCATCGGCACTTGGCACACTCAGGACGCAGTCTTCCGCTTCCAGATAGCCATCCCAGTTGACGATCACGGCGGTGAACTCGTCAGGTTGTTGGTCGGTGATGCCGGCAGCAAATGGACTGATTGGGGAGACCTCAGCAGCCGAAATGTCGCCGTCGACGATCACGACCCCCCAGATCCCGATGTTGTGCGGTGCCCTGATTCCCGGCCCGGACAACCGCGCAGCCAGGAACCAGATGTCCGGGTTGCCAATCAACTCCGAGATGTCATCGAAGACGGTCGACCTCACCATGCTTGATGCCTCTATCGAGATGTCACTTCCGGGCAACGCGTTTCGGATCTCATCCAGTAACGCGTTGTCGGGTGTGACACACCGGCCGAGGTCAGTGTCCCTGGGGATGGCATCGATCGCGACTCGCGCGCCCGTGGCAAACTCTCTTTGGGCGCAACTTACGGCTTGGTCGGTCACCGATTGATCAACCTGGTCGACGTCAAGGGGAACCGGCAGGTCTGGAATGCGACTGAAGATAGCGGCCGCATCGTTCAATGATTGACTCACAGCCACGGTGGTGAAGCCAGATCCGTCCCTAATCAGCAGCCATGCCCCGAACGGACCCAGGTCCGGCAGACCAGGGCCGTCAATGTCGGCGGATACGATCACGAGGTCGCCTTCCTCGACCTCCCCGTTGGCATACTGTGTCACTTGCTGAACCGCCCGTACCGACTTCAGCGAGTAGTCATCACTTCGCAGCCGGCTCAGCACGACCGTAAGGAGATCCGAATCGGCCGGCTGGCAGCCGGAGTACGTTATGAGCGGTGCTGGCGGACGAAGGGGCGGCAAATCCTGAACACAGAGCGCCGCCTGGTCAAGTCCCTGTAGTTCGACGACATCGGCAGGTGGCAGGCTGCTGACTCTCATGGCCACGTCGTTCGCCGACCTGACAGTCGAACTGCCGTCCGGACTCACGGTCAGGACCCAAATCGCAACTGGCGGTACGATGGATTCGTCCACGTGTACATCCACTGCCATGTACCACTCCACGTCTTTCGAGCCGAACGCCTCAGGTCGTGCCGATACGAAACCTGACGCCGGCTCTGCGCCGTCGAGCAGTCCTCCAGTGATGGCTGCAATGTCAGGTGCCGTCGGGCTGATACAACGGCTCGACACAACGGTCGTCAATTCGAGCACGTCCGGGTTCGGGTAAACAGGCCTCGGATCGGTTTCGGCCGCGACCCGAGCGCACTCCAGGGCCGTGGCGGCGTGCTCGAGCTGGTCGTCCGAGCCGAACAGTGTGGACAGCATGGGGGCCTGACTGTGATCGGCGGCCAGGTCTGTGGCAGACCAGACACTGGAAGTCGTGCTCAGGTTGGTCGCTGCGAAACCATCCACAACCACCCATACGGCCAGGCGGTCTGCCGGTTCGGCGTTTTGCCCTGCAAGATTGATCACTGCGGCCAGGAATGTTTCGCCAGAGCGAGCTGATTCGACCCGCCGCGCCGAGTCAATTGATACCACCTCATCGTTCAGCGCCAACAAGATGGACCGCAAGTGCTCAATTGGTGGCCGCTGGCAGGACCCGAGGTCAAGGTCTGTAGATGGTGGCAACTCCACGACCAATGGAGGCGCGTTGTTCGCCCTTATCCACTCTTCGGCACACCGGGCGACGGAGACGTAGCTATCTGAATTGGTTAGCGACTCACCAAGCGGATCCGTGGTGCCTCCGCCCGTGTAGAGTCCAACCGCCGTTTCATTCGCCGGCCAGCTGTTTCCGGGGGTCAGTTGGGTGAGTTCGGCCGCAAGGGATGCCCAGATCGCTACGACGGACGATGCGTCTCCTTCGGAGTCAACGACAGTGGAAATCAGCCACGCACCTGACCGTGGATCTTGCTCCAGGAATGTCACCTCGATGGGCAATTCTTCCAGGCTGAGCGCACGTCGTAGCTGTGCGAGTACCGTTTCGTCTGCGGTCGTGCAAGAACCGCGAATGATCCTGTCGCCCACATCGGTCATAGTGCTTGAGGGAGTCGGCGGCGGCGCTGTGGGCGTGTCGATCGATTCTGCTGACGACGCCTCGCCTGCATCCGGGTCTTGCCCGCCCTGTTCCGACTCAACTGCGCCAGGCGTAGGGGAAGGTGTCGGTTCCGAGTTTCCGGGACGGCAAGCAACGACTACTGCGAGGAGCAGAAGGATTGGTGCCAGCTTTGCGAGCTGCATGGGCTATTCCAGACAGGTGGGCCAACTTCAGTCTCGACGCATATTAAACAAACAAAGCGTTGGCCAATTCGAACTCATATGGCTCAGGTTTCAGGTACGAACGGCTGAAGCAAATCAGATTGAATCGCTCGAATCACCGCCCGGCGCCTCGGTCACACAGTATGCTGTTGCTCGCAGTGACCACACATTGACCAGCGCCCGATCGGCCGGAGATAAAAAGACATATGAAGTACACGAAGCTTGGTGAGACTGGTGTTGAGGTATCTGAGTTTTCGCTTGGCTGCTGGCCCTTCGCTGGCGGTTCGGTGTGGGGACACCAGGAGTTGTCGGACTCGGTGGCGACGGTGCATGCGGCGCTGGACGCCGGGATCACAACCTTCGACACGGCCGAGGGCTACAACGACGACCAGCACTCGGAGCAGGTGCTTGGCGATGCGCTGAAGGGGCGTCGGGACGAAGCCGTGATCGCCACGAAGGTGAGTGGCTCGCACCTCGCCGGGAGCGAAGTTGAGGCGGCGTGCGACGCCTCGCTACAGAGGCTGGACACGGACCGCATCGACCTGTACCAGATCCACTGGCCGAACCATGATGTGCCGATCGAAGAGACGTATAGGGCTCTGGAGAACCTGGTGCAGAAGGGCAAGGTCAGGGCGCTGGGCGTCTGCAACTTCGCAACGCGGGATCTAACCGACCTGCTGGAGGTGGGCCCGATCGTCACAAACCAGCTGCCTTACAACCTTGTCTGGCGGGCGATCGAGAACGCGATCCTGCCGCAGTGCAATGACGAAGGTATCGGCATTGTCTGCTACAGCCCGCTCGCGCAGGGGTTGATGACCGGGAGGTACAACGGCCCGGATGAGGTGCCGGATGGTCTTTCGCGGTCGCGGCTGTTCAAGCACGACCGTTCGCCGTTGTCTCAGCACACGGACGCGGGAGCTGAGGACGAAGTGTTCGCAACTGTGGCCGAGGTGAAAAAGGTTTCTGAGGAAATTGGCGAGCCGATGGCGAATGTAGCGCTGGCCTGGGTGCGACAGCAGAAGGGCGTCGCGACGTTGCTGGTTGGCGCTCGCAATACAGCCGAGCTTGAGCGCAACCTGCCTGCTGCCGAACTGACTCTTGACGACGATGTGATTGATCGGCTGAGCGCAGTTTCGGAGCCTGTGAAGACCTATCTCGCGGGCAACGCAGACATGTGGAGTTCGGATAACCGGATGCGGTAGGTGGACGAGTTTCACATGTACCCGCTTGCGCCAGAGATGAGGAGAGTCTGGCGGCCGATCTTCTTGGAGGAGATGGCGAAGCTCGGTTTCGAGTGGTGGGGAGACGGCAGGTTTATTCAGGAGTATGCCCCAGGCATCTACGGGTGCATAAGGCCAGGAGACCAGCCGGGCTTTGGCGCCGTTCCGTTCGGTCTGGCGCCCGACGCTGGAATCTACCACCTCCGGTTGAATCTGGAGGTTGCCGAGATTCTAGGTCGGCCGGTGTCTTCGAAACTGACGCCTGCTCATCATGAAACGATCAATAGGACATGCAACGTTGACGACCGAACCAGGCTCACATGGAAAATGCCCACCGAGCAGCACGCTCGTCCCATGGTCGAAGGCATCGCCACCGTCATACGCGACTACACGATCGACTGGCTGAGAGAGTGGGCTGATCTCAGGCTGTTGATGCGCGAGTGGTGGTGGACATGGGGTGACCTGTCGGCCCAGATTTACGCAATGGCCTGCTGGTTCATGGGCTGGGAAGAACTGTTCGAATATCTTGCTCAGACTTGGACAAGGCTTTCGCCGTCTCCCGCAGACGCGCCACCAAAGCTACTCGCCGGATTCGGTAGTAGCGCGGGGACCATTGTCGACACGAAAAAGGTGTTCACTGAAATCAGGCGGAGATTCAGGGCAAGCGAGGTGCCGGAGGTTAGACGAGATATTGTCGAATCGCCGTTGCTTCGTCCGTTTATGCGTGGTCGAAGGAAGCCACCTAAGTCGTGGACGTGAACTCCGACAACCGGATGCGTTGAGTGCTCAGGTCTGCGAGCCGTTTTCGTAGGGCTTAAGAGCGGCGTAGAGAAAGCGGTTCACTGGCGTTGGGACATCGTGGATGGCGAGGGCTTCGTAAGTCACAATGGACTCCCGATGTTTAGTTCCCTCAAGATCCTTCGCTCAACGCGCTCGCCTCTGCTGATGACTACTGTCGCCATGTCTGTCCTGGTGGTGGCCGCTGCATGCGCGAGCGAGCCTGAGGGCCCATCGTCGAGCGGTTCTGGGGTCGAGGCGACCCTGACTCCCGATCAGGAAGCGACGGTGGAGGCCCCACAGACCGCCGTTGCAAGGTCGACGCCTACCGCTGCACCAGATTCCACTCCGGGTGGTAGCTCTGAAACGCCGACTCAGCCTGCGCCGACCGCGGAGCCGTTGCGGAAGCTGGACCTGGAGCGGGTGTTCAGCTGGTACGCACCGGACCTACCGACCCATCTAGAGCAGTCGCCAGACGGCCGAATCCTGGTGGCGGAGCAGGACGGCCGACTCGTGGAGATCATCGGTGGTCCGGATGACGCGACAGGCTCGACGCGTGTTGTGCTGGATATCTCGGAGAGGGTGCTGCGTCGCATACAAGAAGAAGGGCTGCTGGGGTTTGCATTTCACCCCAACTTCGAGCAGAACTCGAAGATCTTCATCTACTACTCGACCGCCAATCCGCGGCGTTCAGTGATCTCGGAGTTCACCTTCGCCTCAGACGGCTCGGTTGACGAGGGGTCTGAGCGCATCGTGATAGAGGTCGGGCAGCCTTACGGGAACCACAACGGCGGCATGCTGGCGTTCGATCAAGATGGTTACCTGTACATAGCGCTCGGCGACGGCGGTGGTGCAGGGGACACTCGAGGTAACGGCCAGAACCTGTCCACCCTGCTCGGGTCGATACTGCGGATCGATGTAGACGCGGAGGACGTGCCGTATGCGGTGCCGCAAGACAATCCGTTTGTTGGAGAACTGGCGGCGAATGGCGAGGCTGCACGAGGCGAGATCTGGGCCTACGGACTGCGAAACCCGTGGCGCATGGCGTTTGACCGTGAGACCGGCGAGCTCTGGGCTGCCGATGTCGGTCAGAACGATATCGAAGAGGTGGACCTGATCGTGAAGGGCGGCAACTACGGCTGGAATATCCGGGAAGGCGACATCTGCTACCAGCCCTCCTCCGGTTGCGAAGAGGTAGCGCCGGACGACCTGATCAGCCCCGTTGCCAGCTATACGCATCGGGTCGGCTGCAGCATAACGGGTGGCTATGTTTATGACGGGTCGAGATTCCCATCGCTCCGGGGCGCATATATCTTTGGCGACTTCTGTGCAGGTAAGATCTGGGCGCTGCAGCGAGATGGCGCCGAGTTCGCTGAGCCGTTCGAGTTGTACTCAGGGACTCATGTGCTGCCGGCGTTTGGTCAGACTCTGGACGGCGAGGTGTATGTGTTGACCTACTCGCCGGGCATCTTTCGTTTCGCCGGTGAGTAGCTCCGGCCTGCAACAGGAGTATTATCCGCGTCACTCTCGGCACTATATGATTCCGGCATGCGCGTTACGCATTGTTACAGGCGGTTAGGCGCCACTCTTTGGTGCTGTAGCGCAATGGATTTTGAGAACAGCACCGATGGCGCCTTGCGATGGGCGGGACACCATAGGACTGCTATTGCGGGCGATATCGACCTGACTTCAGCTGGTCAGATCGTTCGTACGAATGGACCAAGCTGAGTGCGGAAATACCTGGGCTATATTTCCGATTTCGTGCCGGCGCTGCGTCGAAGACGCCTCGTAAACCTGCTGGACGAATTCTCGCGCCGGGCGAAAGAGACAGATTCTCCGGATGCGTTCTATGCGAATGTGAACGCGTTGCTGTCTGAGCTACTGGACTTCGACCGGCTCGCCATCCGCTTCGTCGACTCCGAATCGTCGACGTATACCGACACCTATGTCGTGGGTCACCAGGTGCACCTCTGGGGTGATAGCGGCACACACACGCTCACCGGTTCTGCAAGCGGCGCCGTGGTGGAGACCGGCGAACCGCTGGTATTGAACGACTGCTCCGAACCCGAGGTGTTGGACCGGTTTCCGGACCTGCGGGTCAACGCGAGGCGACTACCTTCACTTGTCTGCGTGCCGCTCCTGCACGAAGGACGTGTAGCCGGGACGATCAACCTCAGGTCGACTAAAGCCAGAGCCTATCCCGACCGCGCTGTTCAAACACTCGAGGCGATAGCTAAGCGACTGGCTCCTGAGCTAGTGAACTCGGAGCAGTGGTCTATGAGCCGCCGTGAGGCACACGAGCGAACGGTGCTGGCTGACATCGAGCGATTGACCGGTTCCACCATCGATTTTGGCGAAGTCTGGGACGAGTTCGTGGCCGCGGTCAACGGCCTGATTCACTTCGACAGGATGGTCCTCGCAGTGATCGATGAGGATGGCGAGACGATAGTGGACAGGTTTGTCTACGGGCTCAGGATCGAAAACTGGGACGAGAACCCTGAGCGCCCAAGGATCAAGGTGCCGGCCCACGGGGTAATTCGCACGATGCGTGCCGAAGTGCTCACCAAGGAACAGAACGATGCTGCCCACATCGATCTGATGGGTTATGTGATGAGTGAGCAGACCGGACTGAAGTCTGCGATGTTCGCTCCAATCATTGCTGGTGACAGGGCGATAGGGACCATCAGCGTCCGAGCACTGGAGGAGAACGCCTTCTCCGAGGCCGATCGGCTGCTATTCGAGCGCATTGCGACTCGGATTGGTGCAGCGGTTGTGGCCGCTGAGCTGTACTCAAGGTCCGTCCGGCTGGCGGATGAGATGCATTCCCGTGTAGGCCTCGAGATGGAGAACCGGAAGCTAGAGGAGATGAACAGGGCCAAGGTGTGGTTCATCTCGATGGTGTCGCATGAGCTGCGGACTCCGCTCACCAGCATCATCGCCTTCACAGATCTGCTGGGCAGGAACCGCGACAAAAACCTGAGCAAGCGCGAACTCGCACAGATCGCGGCAGTCAAGAGGAACGGAAGCAGGCTGAGGCTGCTGATCGAAGACCTGCTGGCTATGTCCGAGATCGAGGCGGGTGAGATTGGCGTAGTCAGGTCGCAGTTTTCGATGCAAGAAACGATCGGGCAGCTCGCTGATTCGATTAAGCCGCTTCTGGATGCGAAGGGCCAGCGGCTGGTGACCGAGTTCTCGGACCCTGAGATCAATGTGACCACAGACCGTAGCCGTGTCGAACAGATCGTCTCGAACCTCGTCTCGAACGCCAGCAAGTACTCGGTGCAAGACGACGAGATCCATGTGCGGGTGACGCTCGATGGCGACAACGTGAAGATCGCGGTTGTTGACCACGGTGATGGCATTGATGAGGACGACCTGGCAACGCTGTTCGATGAGTTCAGCCGCCTGGACAACGAGGTAACTAAGTCCAACGAAGGCACAGGCCTCGGACTGGCTATCACCAGGCGGCTCGCCAACGCGCTTGGTGGCACCATTGAGGTTGCGAGCGAAAGGGGCAAAGGCTCGACCTTCACCGTCACGCTGCCGGTCGCACTGAAGAAGGCCGCTTAACTCTCTCCGGCGATCGCGACCCTCCGATTGCCCCGGTCCGCAATGCGGAAGTACTATGCGCCCCGTCCGTCGCGCCGATCGTCAACAGGGCGCGGCCGGACTCACAGCGACACAACTTCCGAAAGGCCGGACCCGATGACCAGCGTCTACCCGAGTAACTTCCGCCAGAAGATGGCGACCGGAAAGGCCGTTCTTGGCACCGGCATGCCCGCGCCGATGACACACATCGCCGCTGCGACCTATGCAACCGGCTGCGACTGGTCGTGGATCGACATCGAGCACTCGCCGTGGGGTCTGGAGACCGTCTATCCGATCTTGCTACAGGGCAGGATGGCCGGCGTTGCGCCCATTCTTCGCATTCCGTGGAACGACCCGGGCATGATCAAGAAGGCTTATGACGCCGGGACGGTCGGGGTGATGATTCCGCAGATCGACAATCCGGAAGAGGCTGCGGCTGCGATCGACGCTGCGAAGTATCCGCCGATGGGATCGCGCGGCATAGCGCCGTTCTTCGCCGGATATCTGGGCATTTCGGGTCATGATGTTGTGACCCAGGCGAATGACGAGACTGTGCTGGCTCTGCAGATGGAGAGCGCGGAGGCATGGGAGAAGATCGACGACACGCTGGCACTAGATGGCTTTGAGCTGCTGATCCTCGGACCGGCTGACCTTTCGGCTTCCTACGGCGGTGAGGGCGATGTTCACTTCAGCAAGGTTGAGAACATCATGGTTGACCTCGCTGCCAAGGTGAAGAAAACCAACAAGGCGCTGGGAACGACCTTCGCCGACCCGGAGGATGCTCGCCGCTGGATCGCCGAGGGCTACACGGTGATGAACGTGGCGAGCCCAATGGTGTTCGGGACTGTGGGGTTGCAGAAGATATTCGCTGAACTGCGTGAGGAATTCGGCACCGCCGAGGTTTAGAGCACGGGCGATTAGGAGAGCACATTGCGAACTGCGGTGATGGGAGCGGGTGGGACCGGCGGCTTCTTCGGAGGAGTGCTGGCACGCGGCGGCGAGAACGTGACTTTCGTCGCACGCGGCGCTCATCTAGAGGCGATACAGAAGGACGGCCTTCGGGTTCGGTCGCTGCTTGAAGGCGACTTCACTGTCGATGCGCCTGCTACCGACGACCCGGCGAGCATCGGCCCGGTCGACTTCGTGCTGTTTTCGGTGAAGATGTACGACACGGCGCAGGCGGCCGAGCAGATCAAGCCGCTTATCGGTCCGGAAACGCTCGTCGCGTCAACGCAGAATGGCATCGACGGCGAAGAGCTGATCGCAGGTGCAGTTGGCGCTGAGCACGTGCTTGGCGCAACGGCGACGGTCTCCTCGATCATCGCCGAGCCGGGCGTTGTGGATCAGCGCGGCGGGCCGGGAACATTGTCGCTGGGCGAGATGGCGGGCGGTACGAGCGATCGGCTTGAGGGACTGGTCTCTGCGCTACAACGTGCGGGCGTGAAGGCTGATGCGAACGACAACATTCGAGCCGCTCTCTGGCAGAAGTTCATGTTCATCTGTGGGCTGAGCGGGATGACCTCGCTGACGCGGCTATCCATCGGCGAAATTCTGGCGAACGCGGAGTCGAAGCAGCTGTTGCTGGACTCGATGCTAGAGGTGGCTGAAGTGGCGAAGGCGTCCGGCATTCCGCTCAGCAGCGCCAACGCCGATGGCGCGATGCAGATGTTCGGGGGCCTTGAGCCGGGAGTGCGAGGGTCAATGGCGTATGACCTCGACGCCGGTCGCAGGCTGGAGCTCGAGTCGCTTAACGGCAAGGTTGTAGCGCTTGGTCGTGACCTGGGAGTTGCGACACCTGTGAACAGCGCCATCGCCGGAGCGCTCGCACCGTTCGCCGATGGCGGTCCGGTTGGCAAGTGACCGTGGAGCTTCTGGCTGTTTCGCCTTCTGCGTTCCCCGGATTGACTGACTGAATGGACGCGCTTATTCCACTTGTGCCCGTGTTCGTGCTGGGGGCGATGAGTCCAGGGCCATCGCTGGCCGTAGTGTTGCGGAACAGCGTGGTCGGTGGGCGTTCGCAGGGCGTTCAGACCGCTATCGGGCACGGCATTGGATTCGGGATCTACGCGTTTCTTGCCGCGGTTGGCCTTGCGGCTGCGATTTCCGCCAGCGAGACGACCGAGACCGTGTTGCGCTGGGGCGGCATCGGGCTGCTGTTGTACCTCGCATATTCGTATGGCAGGCGGGCATTTGCGCCTCAGCAAGCTCACGCTGCCGAAGACGAGATGGCCGGCTCGGGCAGGACAGGTTTTATCCAGGGCTTCCTGATCTCGTTTCTGAATCCGAAGATCCTGGCTTGGCTGCTGGCGATCTATTCCCCGGTGATCGAATCGGACCTGGCACTGCCGGTGTTGCTGGCGATCGCGTTGATGGGAATGGCGATCGACATGGGCTGGTATGCATCGGTGGCGCTGTTCATGACTGCCGGGAACCGTGCAGCCAGGATCAGAGCGGCGGCGGGAAAGTTGGACGGTGCGATGGCGCTGCTTATGCTGGTATTCGCTGGCTTGCTGGTGTTCAACCTGGTGTGAGTTGCGAGTCATCTGGCAGCGAGTCAGTGCGCTTTCGCAGAGATGAAGAGCTAAACTGGCGCCATGAAGTCGCAGGCCGTAATCAACGACACGCCTGAAGCCACGCCGTGGTCAGAGGCGGCGCGCCGGCGTCCGACGCTTGGCATTGGCTTGCTGGCCGGGAGCGTGGTCTTCACTGTAGCGGTGCTGATCTTCTTCGGCGCATGGTTCGCAGACGACCGTATCGAGGCGCGGTCCGACGCTATCGGTCACTCCGCAGAGGGCGACTGGTGGGAGGACGGGCTGATAGCCGTATGTCCTATTCACTAGTTGATCGCACAGTTGGTTCTCCCTCCCTGACAGGGAGGGAAACAAAGCGCCTTCCTTCGACAAGCTCAGGATGGCGGAATTCTGTCATTCTGAACTTGATTCAGAATCTCTCGCTAAACCGTGGATCAACGGTCAGATCCCTCCGCGATGGTCAGCGCGACCGTTTTACCGGTAGGTGCGGCCCGTGATTAGCCTGCGCATGCCTGAAGGACACACGCTGCGGCACTACGCCTGGCTCATCGTGTTTATCGCGTCGGCAGGGCAGATGCTTGGCGCCGCCATTCGCATGGCATTTGGCGTGCTCGTCAATCCGCTTGAGGAGAGCTTCGGCTGGAGTCCCGGCGCGATTGGCCTCGCCTACGCGTACATGTCGATAGCCACAGCGCTGCTATCACCTGTCGCAGGCTGGATGGCGACCCGATATGGCGCTCGTAACACCATGTTCTTTGGCGTTGCCCTGTTCTTCGCCGGCATGATGTGGACATCACAGGTGACGGAACTATGGCAGTTCCACCTTGCATACGGCCTGATCTTCGGCACCGCGCAGGCGCTGTTCCTGGTGCCCGCAGTCCCGGCCATAGCATCCTGGTTCAGGCGGCACCTCGGTATGGCGATGGGCGTTGCGATGGTCTCGTGGTCGCTCGGCCCTGCGCTCATGGTGCAGGTGACCGCTCTGCTGCTTGAAGGCTTCGGCTGGAGCCGCACGATGATCATCATCGGGGTTGGCGGCACGGTGCTGCTCGGCACGCTGCTGGTCTTCTTCAAGAACACGCCCGAGCAGGCGGGACGGAAGGCATACGGCTGGCGCAGGGGCGATGCGGACCTGGTGACGTCAGGGGCGGCGTACAAAAACAACTCCCGCAAGTACCAGGGCGCGATCTACCGCACGAACGGCTTCTGGAACCTGATCAATATCCACTTCCTCGGCTGCGTCGGGCACGCCGTGATCCTGGTTGGAATCGTGCCGATGGCCGTGCATCGGGGCGTTTCGTTCCCGGTCGCAGCGGGCGTGCTGACGACGATTGCCGTGGTGAGCATCGCCTCTCGCTTCATCACTCCGATTCTTGGCGAGAAGATCGGCGCCAAGGGCACGATGTTCTGGTCGTTCTTCGGTCAGGGCGCGCTGGTGCTGATGCTGCTGTTCGCCGATTCGGCGGTGGAGTTCTACATCTTCGCCGTCATATGGGCGATTCCGTACGGCGGCGAGGGCACGGTGTTCCCTGTGATCAACCGCAAGTACTACGGCCACGTGCCGATGGGCCCGACCTACGGCTGGCAGCTGCTCGGCGCAGGGCTCGGAATGGCGCTTGGCGGCGTGCTGCCGGGGATGGTGTTCGATATCACGGGTTCGTACACCTGGGCGATCTGGCTGTCCGCGATCTTCAGCCTTGCCGGCGCCGCTTCGATTGTCCTGCTTGAGCCGACGAGGAGGCTGCTGATCCCGCGCTGGGAAGAGGTGAAGGCGCGGCGCGAAGTCGGCGAGGTCGCGCCTGGGACCGCGTCAGTGCCGGATGTTGGGCTGGCGGATTAGCTTGGCGCGGCGAACAGGTGTTGCTCGTCGAGGAACATCGAGGCGCCCATCTCTGAGTAACGGTCCATCTGCTCCTGTGAGTAGGTGCGGAGGCACAGCTTCGTTTTCGTGCCCTGTAGCTGTTGCAGGACGTGATGGATGCAGTCGTCATCTGTCTTGAGCTTGTGGTCGGGGTTGGCCTCGCGGTCGAAGGCGAGGTCGTTCGGGCCCCACGAAAGCACGTCTGCGCCGATGGCGGCCATCTGCGCGGCGCGGGTAACGCCGAGCAGCGTTTCGAGCTGCATCCAGAGCACGGCGTGGTCGTTCCACCACTGCGCGTATTCGAGCCTGTCTGGGCGCTTGTTTATTTCGGCACCGCAAGAAGGGCCCCAGCTACGGCGGCCGCGTGGCGGGTAGTTGAAGTAGTCGACCGCCTCCTGCACCGTTTCGAGCTTTTCTGTCTGCGGCACCTCGATCATCGACGGGCCGAGGTCGAGCATGTTGCCGATGAGGTAGGTGAGACGTGTGTGTTTTATGCGCAGCTGGACCGGCACGCCCATTCCGTTTGCGATCTGGCAGACCTTGACGAGCTGGTGTTCGTCGAAGGGGCTGTGCTGGGCATCAACCGCGATGAAGCTGTAATCGCCTCGGGCGAGGGCTTCTTCGATGTCGCTGGCCGTGCTCCACGTGCGCACGGAACAGCCAACGACCTTCTCGCCTGACTGGATCCGCTGCTTGAGTGTTTCTAGTCCGTGCATGATTGCTTGTCCTGGTGGGTGGTCGGCCGTTGGCCGATATCACCCTCTCCCTCAATCCCTCACCCCGACCCTCTCCCATCAAGGGAGAGGGGATAGGGCTTACGTCTTCAGCATCACTCTTTGCGCTTCTGTGCCGCCCTCTTTGCCGTGCCAGTCCGCGAACTCGAACGCTTCGTTGATCTCTTCGAGCGGGAAGCTGTGGGATGCGACGTTTGCCAGCGGATAGGTGTCGCGGGTGCGGCGTAGGAACTGCAGCGCGGACTCGATGACCCACGGGTTGTAGTGGACGGTGCCGAACCACTTCAGCTGCTTCGAAATCACCTTCGAAGCCGGCATCGTGATCTCACCGGGGACGACGTTTCCAATGTCAACGTACTTACCGTTGAGCCGGCACATCTCGATGCCTTCAAGCGCTGCTGCGGCCACGCCGACCACCTCGACAACAACGTCTCCGCCAATGCCGCCGGTCAGCTCCATGACTCGCTCAATGCGGGACTCAGCGGTCGGATATTCGAGCATCGATATCACGTCGGATGCGCCGCACTTTTTCGCCATCTCGAGCCTGCTGGGCTGGCCGTCGATGACTATCACCTGCGATGCGCCCATATCGTGCGCGACGGCGGTTGCGTATATGCCGAGGCCGCCCGCTCCCTGGATCACGACCTTGTCGCCAAAGTGGACTCGCACCCGCTCCATGCCCCAGAGCACCTGGGCCAGTGCGCAGTTGAGAGGCGGAATCGCTTCGTCCGTAAGCTCGTCAGGCACGATGTATGAATAATGGCCGGGCTGCAGGTAGAAGTACTCAGCCATACCGCCATCGCAGTACGGGTATTCGTCGACGCCAACCATGTTGCGTCGGAAGCGGTGCGGACAGGCGTGGTGCTCGCCTTTCTGGCACCAGTAGCAGTGGTTGCAGGGGAAGAAGAAAGGGAACGCGAGCCGGTCGCCCTCTTTGATCGGCCTGCGCAGGGAGTCTGTGTCGATGCCTTTGCCGAGCGAGTGAACGACGCCCGTGAATTCGTGGCCTAGGACTTTGGGTATTGCGTTCGGATCGTGTTGCAGCCGTCCTTCGCCACGCCAGCCGTGCAGCTCAGACCCGCAGATCATGGCTCCGGTGTTCTTGATGAGAATGCCGCCGGGCTCGACTTCGGGCGTCGGGTATTCCCGGATCTCGAACGGCACTCCTGCTTGCTTGAAGACGGATACTTTGCCCGTTGGCATTTGTTGTCCTTTGTGGGGGTTGAGGCGGGTTATTTGAACGAGTGTGCGGTGGCAACCGTTCTGTAGGCTCTGGGACGCCGGCTGAGCGGTCGGCCTGCGGCCGACTTTCTCTCTCAAGCTCCCTCCCACAAGTAGAGAGAGGACTGGCGTCGCCGGTGAATCTACTGCCGGAAGCGACAAGCCGCAAGCGGCAGGCAGTGGTCTGCGTGCTGTTTCTGTCTCGGCTACTATGCAGGCCGCATTGAGGATCACGGTCCGGGCAGCATTTGCCTGCGCCACGAATATTCATCAACAGAGAAAGAGAAAAGATGCCTGACAAGCTGCGTGTTGGAGTCATCGGCTGTGGCGGGATGTCCCGCAACCACACCTTCGGATACCTGAACTCAAGCCGGTACGAGGTGGTGGCGCTCGCCGATCTGAGCGAGAGCGCGATGAAGGACTTCGATGATCACTTCGCCGAGTACTCCGACTACAAGGCAGATCACTTCACGGACGCTCGGGAGATGCTCGAAAAGGCCAAGCCTGACGTTGTCTCGGTCGGCGTCTGGCACAAGGGTCATGCGCCGATGACCATCGCTGCCGCCGCCTCTGGCGCGAAGGCTGTGCTGTGCGAAAAGCCGATGGCCGACACGGTGGGCGCTGCCGCCGAGATGCTGATGGTCTGCGGCCGCAACGGAACCAAACTGGCTATTGGCCACCAGCGTCGGTTCCTGCCTGCCTACACGCTGGCGAAGCAGATGATCGCTGACGGCGAGATCGGTGATGTGCGGCTGATTGCAAGCGTTGCAGGCGACGGCCTGCCGAACTATGCATCGCATCAGACCGACATGTTTCGCTACCTGCTGAGCGACGCCGACTGCGAGTGGGTGATGGGCAATGTGGAGCGTGAGACGGACCAGTGGGAGCGGGCGACTCGCATCGAGGACCGGGCGCTGGCGGTGTTCGGTTTCGAGAACGGCGCACAGGCGATGATCCTGTCTGACCTGACTCCTGAGCACTGGCAGGGTGCTCGAATCTACGGCTCGGACGGCATGATCGAGATCACCGTGGACGACCTGAAGATCATGAACGCGAAATCGGGCGGCTGGCAGGTGCACCGGCCCGACGGCGAATTCTTCAAGTACGGCACAGACCGGTTCGAGTGGGTTGAGGCTGGAGCAGCCCAGGCTCGTGAACTGGCTGAGTGGGTTTCGGGCGAGCGCGACGACCACCGCAACAACGGCGAGAACGGTTACAAGGCGCTCGAGATGGTGCATGGCGTCTACGAGTCGGCGAGGACTCACACGCAGGTGCAGATGCCGCTGAAGACGATGGTCTCGCCACTGGATCTGATGATCGATTCGGGACAGCTGCCGGTGCGCTACCCGGGCAAGTACGACATCCGAGCGAGGCTGCTGCGGGGCGAGAACACCGATGCCGACACGGAGAACGCGTGATGGGGCTGCTGCTGAACGGATTCACTGACCATGCTATCGACACGGGCGAGGTGGAGATTGGCTACTCGTTGGGTCCGGAGAACGGCCCGCCGATGCTGCTCTTGCACGGTGTGACGAGTCGCCGAGACGGCTTCCTGCACGTGATCGACAGGTTCGCCGAGAAGTTCCGTGTTGTGACGATGGACCAGCGCGGCCACGGCTACTCCGGTCACGTGCCGGGCAAGTACGACCGCAACGATCATGCTCGCGACATTGCGCATGTGCTTAACGAGGTCTGCAAAGAGCCGACGGTTGTCTGGGGTCACTCGATGGGTGGCGGCAATGCGGTCGCGATGGCGAGCAAGGGCCATGAGTTGCTGCGGGCGCTGGTGCTGGAGGATCCGGCGCTGTTCGGCGGTCGGCGTCGGCGACCGGTTTCGAGAGGCAACAGCCCTGTGGTGAGAACCTTCGAGGTTCATCTCAATCTGATCGACGAGGGTCTTTCGGTTGAGGAGATGTCGGCGAGGCTCCAGGAGCTGAACCCCAGTCAGCCCGACTATTTCGCCCGGTGGAAGGCTGAGTGCTTGCTGCAGATGGACAGCGGCATCCTGAGAAATGTGGTGGAGGGCAGGCCGCTGGGTGCGGACGACCCTGCAGACATGCTGGCGAGGATCGACTGTCCGGTGTTATTGCTGCAGGCGGACCCGGCGGCGGGTGGGATACTGCCTGACGAATACCTGGCAGGCATGGTGCCAGAGCGTGACGACTTCGAGGTCGTGAAGGTCGAGGGAGCGGGACACAACATCAACCGCGAGCACTCGGAGCTGCTGCTGCCGATCGTGCTGCCCTGGTTGAAGCAGTTCGAATAGTCCCTGCCGCCGGATGCGCTTGCAAGGTGCAGTAAGCTGCGCCCAACGACGCATCCGCCCACAACACAGGGGACGAGCAAGTGATCAAAGTCGACGTATCCGCAGTTATCGACGGGCCGGTTGAAGAGGTGTTCAGCTACGTGGCCCGACCCGAGAACGCGAGGGACTGGGACAGAGGGCTGGTGGAGATGGAAGTGCTGACCGAGGGCGAGTTCGGCGTCGGGACCCGCATGCGCGAAAAGCGGCGAGGCATGGGCTCAACGGTCGAGAGCATCGAGGAGATCGTGGAGTACGAGCCGAACAGGAAGCTTGCGTGGCACACGGTTGAGGGCAGCGTGATCATGGATGGCTCGATGACGCTTGAAGAGGTCGAGGGCGGTGTGAAGGCAACCTTCAAGATGCAGGGCGAGCTGGGCTTTTTCTCCAACCTGATGTCACCGCTCATCAACTGGATGATCGCCCGTGAGATGCGCAAGAACTTCCGCACGCTGAAGTCGATCATCGAGGACAAGCAGCCGTCAGCGGCGGCGTGATGCCAGCGGCTTGCAGCAGCCAGCTCTGACCAAAACCGACTGGTCGGGCGGTTCGTCGCGTCCCGCCGCGCCCCCACTCTGATTTCGGAGCTATACTCCCACCCGTTTCCCCTGATGAACCTGGGCCGAATCTGAAGAGGGCGCACGCGCGCCGAAAGGACACACATGCTCGAACGTTTTCACGTACCCGCTGACATCGCAGTCCACGTCATGCCTGATGACATGGACGCCACTGTGACTGACATCTTCGTGAAGATGGGCATGTCGCACGAGGACGCAAAGCAGGCGTCTGATGTGCTGGTCTACGCCGATGTCCGCGGCATCGAGTCGCACGGTGTCAGCAACATGCTGCGCAACTACGTGGAGTCGTTCAAGCAGGGCGGCATCAACCCGATACCGAACGTTCGTGTGGTGCGTGAGATGGCGGCTGCGGCGACGATCGATTGCGACGGCGGACACGGACTGGTGGTAGGACCGCAGGCTATGCAGATGGCCATCGACCGGGCGAAGGACTACGGCATCGGCACCGTCACGGCGATGAACGGCCGGCACTTCGGAGCCTGCGCGTACCACGCATCGATGGCGCTTGAGCACAACATGATCGGGCTGGCGATGACGACCGGCGGACTGAACGTCCTGCCGGTGCATGGCTCAAAGCCCGTGGTCGGGCTGAACCCGATCGGTGTGGCAGCTCCGACGAAGGATGAGCCGCCATTCATCTTCGACGCATCGATGTCGTCGGTTGCCGGAAACAAGATCGTGCTGGCGAAGCGGCTCGGCGTGCCAGTGATGGGCGGCTGGATCGCGGACGGCGATGGCACTCCGATCATGGACGAGAGCGAGGTCCCCGAGAAGTGGGCGATGCTGCCTTCAGGTGCGACGCGAGAGCTCGGCGCGCACAAGGGCTTCTCAATGGCAATGATGGTCGAGATTCTGTGCGGATTGCTCGGCGGAACGGGCGCCGGCAGCAACCGGTCGCAGGGCGCTGCTCACCACTTCCTTGCCTACAACATCGAGGCGTTCACAGACGTCAACTCCTTCAAGGAGATGATGGACGACTATGTGCGTGAGATTAAGGACAACCCACCGGCGCCGGGGCACGACCGGGTCGTGTACGCAGGTCTCCCTGAGCACGAAGAGGACATCGAGCGCAGTGAGCACGGGATTCCCTACCACCCCGAAGTGATCGACTGGTTCCGTGCGACGTGCGGCGAGTTGGATATCGAATGGAGGCTGACGAAGGAGTAGGGCGTGGAGCGGACGCTCGTGTCATCCCGACCGAAGCGGAGGGATCTGACATCAGACGCGAATCGATCGATCGGTTCCAGTTGCAGCCCGAGATCAGGACAGTGGCAGGCATTTCAAAGGTCAGATCCCTCGGCTAGCGCTCGGGATGACAAAGGCAGGAGAAAAGCATGGCGAAGCGAATCAACAAAGCGATTGAGCTGCTGGAGATGGGTGAGCCGGTTTACATGACCCACCCCGAGGAGCTGACGTACGACTGTGGCAGGGAGATGTCGCAGACGTGGGCGGACCTCATCCACATGGACTTCGAGCACCACTTCTTCGACATTGGTGGCCTGACCCAGTTCATGAAGGGCCTTGCAGACGGTGGCCCGACGCCAAGCGGCCATCGCACTCCGACGGTGCTGA
Source organism: Dehalococcoidia bacterium (assembly GCA_028285005.1). GTDB lineage: Bacteria > Chloroflexota > Dehalococcoidia > Lucifugimonadales > Lucifugimonadaceae > JAJCYX01. Next base: position 22,824 of record JANQQP010000028.1, read on the forward strand.
CGACGCTGCCGTCGAACTGCATATCTGTCGAAGAGATGCGCGCTAACGCATGGCAGGCCCGGCATGTGCTGTCGACGGGCGCGCATGGAGTTCTGCACACGCACGCTCGTGACCCCGAAGCCGTCAAGTGGTTCGTGGCGTCGTGTCGATACCCGTTCCAGGAGCTTGGCCGTGACGAGCTTCCCGAGGGTTTGCGAGGCGGTGGAGGGCAGAAACAGCCAGCAGAGGTATGGGGACTTGAGCAGGGCGAGTATGTGAAGGTTGCGGACCCGTGGCCTCTGAACCCGAAGGGCGAGATCCTGCTGGGGCTGAAGATCGAGGATAGGCATTGCTTGCCGAACGTCGACCGCACGGCCGCTGTGCCGGGCATCGGGTTTGCTGAGTGGGGGCCCGGCGACATGGGAATGTCGTTCGGCTTCGGTGACTCGCACGACCCGCCGTACCCGGAGGTGATGAACGACGCCCGCAATACCGTGAAGGCGGCGCTGGACAAGAACAACGTGGCCTTCTACAGCGGCTGGAACGACCCAGAAATGTCGGACGAGCAGCGGGTTGAGTTCATCATCAAGGAACTAGGCTCGAAGCTGATCGGCGCACCGACGCGGGAGACGGCAGACATCGGACGCAAGATCACAGGAAGGACGATGCCTGTCTAAGGCCAAGACCGTACCAACAACCATCCATCGAGTGAAAGCGCGCCGCTGGCGCGAGAAGAAGAATGCCGAAACGAATTAACCGCTGTATCGAACTGCTTGAGGCCGGTGAGAACCTTTACTACACGGGCACTGGGCCGCTGACGTATGAGAACGGGAAGGAGCAGGCCAAGACCTGGGCTGACTTCCTGATCACCGATTTTGAGCACTACCCGTTCAACACCCAGGGACTCCGGGAGTTCATGCAGGGGCTTGTTGACGGGGGCCCGACAAACGCCGGCCACCGTACGCCGACGGTGATCTCGACGTTGCCATCGAACTGCCGCACGGTAGACGAAGTGCGGGCTAACGCGTGGCAGATCAGGCAGGTGCTATCAGCAGGTGTCCACGGCATTCTCCACACCCACGCACGGCAGGCCGACGCAGTGCGGGCGTTCATCGAAGAGTGCCGTTACCCGTTCCAGAAAGACGGCCTCGACCGCGGTCTCGTGCAGGGTCAGCGCGGAGCCGGCGGCCAGGGATACCCCGCCGAGATCTGGGGTGTTTCCGGTCCCGAGTACACGAAGATCGCAGACCCGTGGCCTCTGAACCCGAACGGCGAACTCCTGATCGGCCTGAAGCTGGAAAGCCGGGAGTCGGTTGCAAACGCCGACTTTATCGCCAAAGTGCCGGGGCTTGCGTTCGCCGAATGGGGACCGGGCGACATGGGCATGTCCTACGGCTACGAGGATGCGCACGACCCGCCGTACCCGCCGGAGATGGAGAATGCTCGCAACGTGGTGAAGAAAGCCTGTGACGACAACGGCCTGTTCTTCCTGAGCTCATGGAACGACCCGAACAAGAGCCGGGAAGAGAATGTGCAGTTCCTGATCGACTGGGGCGCACGGATCATATCGGGCGGTGGTGAGGAGTCGGCGCAGATCGGTCGCAGGTTGAGCGGCAGGCAGATGCCTGTTTAGGGCGTGTGCCGTGGCCAAAGCCGACCATGTCGAAGTTGTGCGGGCTGGACCTGAAGCTATTGATGATTGGAAGCAGGCCAATCCCGGGAAGCGACTGAACCTGGTTGCCGCCGACCTTAAGGAGCTTGATCTGATTGGGTCGGATCTTCGGGGCGCAAATCTAGCCCGTGCAGATTTGAGCCACAGTGTGCTCCGAGGAGCAGTTCTGGCGAATAGCATTCTCAAGCATGCGACGCTCCGGCAATGCGATATGGCCAAAGCTGATTTGAGCCATGCCGATGCTGAAGGCGCTGACTTTAACGAAGCGAACTTGCGGTCGGCCAACTTGCACTGGACAACCCTGAACGATGCATCGGTTGACGACGTAAATCTTCAGGGCGCAGGTCTCGCGAACATGCAGGGAATGTTCGGGTCTTACAACAGAACCGACTTCTCCGGGGCCGATCTAGAGGGCGCTCTATTGGCCTACTCGGAGTTCACTGATTCCAATTTCGAGCGGGCGACTGCTGCTGGTGCTCACTTCACCGAATCACGGATCGTGAAGTGTGATTTTTCCAGAGCGGATTTTCGGGGAGCCCTTTTCGATAAGGTGCTGATCGAGACCTGTGCACTCCGTGGCACCTGGTTGAAAGTGGCGAGATTCGACCGGACGTTTCTAGCAAACGTAGACCTGTCGATTGCCAGAGACGTGGAAAAGATCGAGCACGAGGGCCCTTCATATCTGGACACTGGAACCTTCAGTAAGTCCGGTTACTCGTTACCCGAAAAGTTCCTGGAAGGCTGCGGTGTTGATCCGAGAGTTCAAGACGCTCTTCGAGGATCCGCGTAGCCGGGTCTCGTCCGATATAGTCCGAACTAGCACCGATTAGGTAATCCGTACAGATCGACTTCGAAAGGGATTCATGAAAGCTGGGCAAACACGTCTCCCTGCGATTGTCGCCGTTGGCCTACTCGCGCTGCTAGCGGCCTGCAGCTCGTCCGGCTCGGACGGTGACTCGGGTGACGGCGCGGTGCCTGAAACTGCGCCGGGCCCGACGCAGGTCACGGAGGAGATTACTGCGGCATCAACCGATGGCGTGTTGTTCGACATCAAGCTCAGCGGGTCGGTGCACGACAACGATGGCGACGGCTCGTTCAGGGACGAGATCGAGGTGCTGGCGCCGGACTCGGTCGAGTTCCAGGGCCACTTCCCATCGCCCACGGGCGACCTGCTTATCGCATCGTGCTTCGCAGCCGAGTGCCAGACCGCCGAGCGTTCGGCCACCTTCACTGTGCGCTACTGGGCGCTTGCTGAGTAGCCTGCCAGAGCGGCCGGACTTCCAGCCCGCTTCACCGCGATATCACCGCTCACGGTGCGAGCGTGTATCGACAGTTCATGCCCGTCTGAAGAGGATTCGACGGGCTCGAGCCCACTGTTGATGGAGCCGGACAGCGAACTGAAGTCGAGCCATACGCCCGTTCCTTCCACCACACCGAGCGAGACATCGCCTGAGACTGTCCGCGCAACCGTCTTGCCAGACCTGAGGCTTTCGACGATAACGTCGCCGGATGCAGACTCCGCTTCGAAGTCGCCTCCGACTGGGCCAACTTTGATGTCTCCGCTGGCGCTGCGGGTCTTCGCTTTGCCGCCCACGGCCCTGGCGATGATGTCGCCCGACGCGCTCTGCACCTTCAGGTCGCCGCCCGTCTCGCCGGTCTGGATGTCGCCACTGGCGGTCCTAATCTTCGTGTCGCCTGTGACATCGCCGAGCTTAACTGTGCCCGATGCGCAGTTAATGTCAGCCTTGCCGAAGGTGCCGGTGCAGTCGATGTTCGCAGTGGCGGACCGTAGCTTGATCTTGCTGCTGGCCGGTATATGCGCCTCGACGCTGATGGCGGGAGGGGAGTGCCGAAACATGTTGCGCGGGAACTCAACCTTGAGCTTGCCCTTGGAGAACTCGACAGTCGTGGCCTCGGCTGCGGCTCGACTGTCTTCCGAGTCGTCCAAAGGCGTCACCTCAACGTGAACGGAGTCCCGCTCTTCGGCGGTGACTTCAATGCTTCCAACCGGGATGGCCACTTCTGCTTCTATCGGCTCTGAGTGCGGAAATTCTGGCATTTCTTGTTTCCTTTCGGTGGCCGGTCAGGCCTTTGCGTACCCGGTGTAGCGCCGGCCAAAACGCGCCCTTCTTGGCGGACCGGCAAAGTGTTCGGCAGCGGATCCGGTGGAGGCTCCGACGGCTGCGGCGATTGCCTGGACGAGCCAGGAGTTGACGGAGACGTTCGCCGCGCTCGCGGCTTTTTCAACCGACTCCTTAAGCTGCTCCGGCAAACGCAAGGAGATCCGAGCGACCTCTCCGGTCGGCTTTTCGGACTCGTCATCGTCGGGCGGCTCGGCCATCGGCGGATGCTCAACTTCGCTCACCACGAACTCGATCTCCCGGCCGCGCAGTCGTGCTTCGACCGACTGCCCACCGAGCGCATCTGTGATCTCCTCGGTGGCGTCCGACATCGCTTCGATGAGGCTGAGCCTCACTGACGATTCGACGGCTGATGCGAGTAGCTCGGCAGCGCTTGCGACCTCTTTGCCTGCCGGTGCGGCGGAGGCTTTGAGGTTTTTTTGGAGTGCTTCGATGTACGGTGACAGCTTCATGACGTCATTATGACATCACAAATGGCATTAAGCAAATGCTGGGTGATTCGAGGGCGCGTGCGCGAGATTGGCGGCTGGGGCACAATGGCATCGAGGGACGGCTAGGACGTTGATGCACGGTGAAGGGCGATGTCATGGACGTCAACTGCCTGGAGATGGGCACAGACTGTGACCAGGTTGTGAGCGGGGAATCGACCGGAGAGTTGGTCGAGGCGGTGCATGGGCACATGAGGCTGGCGCACGGCTACACGCGGGAGCAGCTGGATTCTGCGGAGCTGAACGAGATGATCCGCGGTGCGATCTGGCAGTCGGCACGGCCGCGAGAGATAAGGACGCCAAGGCCGGATATTTAGGCGGTGTGCGTGCGCCTTATCCCCTCTCCCAGCTTGGGAGAGGGTTAGGGTGAGGGTCGTTCTCCTGACTGGCAGCCGAAGAGTTCGCCATCAACCCACCCTCTAACTCCCTCCCTGTCAGGGAGGGAGAAACAACCGCCATCCTGAGCTCGTCGAATGGCGGCACTTCGACCCTTCGATGTGTCATCCCGACCGAAGCGGAGGGATCTGACCGTGGATCCCTGGTCGAGCGAGAGATTCTGAGTCGAGTTCAGAATGACAGATATCCGACCCACCCTCTAACTCCCTCCCTGACAGGGAGGGAGAAGCGATCGTCATCCTGAGCTTGTCGAAGGGTGGCCAGACCCTCCCCGCACAAAATGGCCACTTTGGCTGGCTGGTGATGCGTTATCTTTGCGGCGTGATTGTTGTTGCAGACCGAGATTTCACTGGAGGGCAGACTCATGGCGAAGGGTGCGAACAGGCCAAAGAGAGAGGCCCGGAAGAAGAAGTCTGAGACACCCAAGGCTAAGAAGCCGAAGGTGAAGCTCCCGAAGGCGAAGAAGCGTCGGGCGCTGGAGCAGGCGAAGTCTGCGGGCTAGGCGGCACTGTTGACTTCTAGCGTCGACACTCAATCCCCGCTGGTCAGGGCAAACCTTGGCTTCCGGTTTCTGCTGGAAGCGGCCCTATTCGCATGCATCGTGCTGGCATCGGTCCGCAACTATGACGGCGCAACCGCATGGATCGCGTCAACCGTTGGCGTCGTGTTGACGGCTGCCATTTGGGGCGTCTTCGCAGTGCCCGACGACCCGTCGAGGTCCGGGAAGACGGTTGTGGCTACGCCCGGTCGGGTGCGACTGCTGATCGAGTTCGCCCTGTTCGGCGCAGTCACAGCGTGGCTGGTTACTGCCGAGAGCTACATCGCTGCCGTGCTCCTCGGTGGCGGCGCGGTGATTCACTACGCTCTGTGGCCCGCCCGGATCCGCTGGCTGCTCGCGCACTGAGCTGTCCGGGTTATCCTGCACCCGCATCCACTCAACCACGGACAGGAGCCCCGATGAGCAGCGAACTCGAGCAGTATCTTTCGAAGACGGTGGAGGAGGCGATCGAGCCTGAGATACCGATCTGCGATCCGCACCACCACTTCTGGGACCGCACCGAGCTGCGACCGCGTGGCCGTTATCTGTTGGACGAGCTGCTAGCCGACACAGGTAGCGGGCACAACATCACCGAGACAGTGTTCATAGAGTGCAGTTCTATGTATCGGGCGGACGGGCCGGAGTCGCTGCGGCCGGTCGGCGAGACCGAGTTTGTGCAGGGGATCGCGGCGATGAGTGCGAGCGGCGAGTACGGCGACACGAAAGTTGCCGCCGGTATCGTAGGCTTCGCCGACCTGACGCTGGGTGATGCGGTCGAGGAGATCCTGGAGGCACACCGCGCGGCCAGTCCGCAGCGGTTCCGAGGCATCAGGCACGCTGCGGTCTGGGACGAAAGCCCGACCCTAACTCGCTACAAGAACCCGCCTAAGGGTCTGCTGGCAGACGCGAAGTTCAGGCAAGGCTTCAAGGTGCTGGGTCGCCTGGGCATGAGCTTCGAGGCGTGGCTGTATCACCACCAGATTCCGGAGCTAGTCGAGCTTGCACGTGCGAACCCGGACGTCACGATCATCCTGAACCACATCGGCGGTCCGATTGGGATCGGGCCGTATGCCGACCGGCAGGACGAGGTGTTCGAGACCTGGAAGAACGGCATCGCACATCTTGCGACTCAGCCCAACGTCGTGGTGAAGCTCGGCGGGCTGGGGATGCCGCTTGGTGGCCGCGACTGGCATGAGCGGGATGCGCCACCCAGGTCGCAGGAGATCGCTGATGTGATGGCCCCGTGGTACCTGTACTGCATCGAGAAGTTCGGCCCCGGCCGCTGCATGTTTGAGAGCAACTTTCCGGTGGACAAGGTCTCGACCTCGTACGCCGTGCTCTGGAACGCGTTCAAGCGCATGAGCGAGGGCTTCTCCAAAGACGAGCGTGCCGACCTGTTCCGCGGGACGGCTGTCAGGGCGTACCGACTGGACGTCTGAGGCGCTTATCCGCCAGCGATCACCGCATCGCCGAGGTCACGGCAGCGTTCGAGGGCCTGCGCTGAATCGAGTCCAGTGCAGAGGATCGCCGTGTTGCCGAAGATCACCCAGTCGGCGTAGGTCGGGCCGGGCGCCTGCCTGCTGCCGGCGCTGGAAACGTCGGTCACGCCGCGGGCCTGCCAGCGGTCCTTTACGCCCTCGGTCCAGGTCTGCGAATCTCGACTGGCAGCGAACTCATCACCGGTCGCCTCTTCGGCCAGAGTCGCACCGGTCCCGGCAGCGACATCGTGAGATGCGTAGAACCTGATCTCGTAGTCGTTTCGGCTAGAAGGATTGGGACCCCAGAAGCCGCGCCATGCGTCGATGCCTTCCGGCAGCCCCTCGACGTCGTACTGCTTGTTGGCTTTCAGGTCGACCGCTTCGAAGTCAGCGATCGTGAGGTTGCGAGCGAAGGCGCGCACCTTGATCTCTTCTTCGAGGCTCGCTGCGCTGTCGCCTCCGCTGCCACATGCCACGACCGCCAGGGCCGCGATGGATAGCGCCGAAAGAAGGATCCTCCGCCAGGTACTTGGACTCATGATGTGCTCCTTTTCGACTGTGTCATGGCGGTCGGCCTTACGGCCGACATCACCCTCTCCCTTAATCCCTCTCCCATCAAGGGAGAGGGGAAGGCATGAACCCGCACCCGCACCCTCACCCTCTCCCGAATCAGGAGAGGGGATTCGGTTTGTCATCCCGACCGAGGGGCACCCGCTTGCGGGTCTCAGGGGTCTGACCGTTGAAGCAGGGTGAGGGAGAGATTCTGAATCAAGTTCAGAATGACAGACTTGTTACCCACCCTCCCGCCAAGTGAGAAAGAACCCGCGCCGCTTTCCGTCGGTTTGAGGCATCATACTGCCCGCGAACAGAAAGTTGGATGCGGTAAGGAGCGTCGACGGTCATGCGAGCGGGTTTTGGCAGCAATATTCTTCCGACGCCGGACGATCTGCGGTATGCGCAGCAGTTCGGCGCGACCGACATAGTCCCGAGTACGGCGCACATCCCGTCACGCGATGGCCTGTGGGATTTGCAGGACCTGGTGAAGCTGAGGCTGACGGTCGAGAGTTACGGCATGAAGCTGACCGCGCTGGAGAACGTGCCGATCACGTTCTATGACCACATCATGCTGAACGGCCCGCGGCGTGACGAGCAGATTGAGAAGATGATCGCCAATGTGCGCACCATCGCCCGGGCCGGAATCCCGATCTTTGGCTACCACTGGATGCCATCTTTCGTCTGGCGAACGCCGGAGGTGCTGATCCGCGGTGGCTCAGTGGCGACTGCGTTCGACTACGAATGGGCGAGCAGCCAGCCGCTGACGCATGGCCGCGTCTACACCGAAGAAGAGATGTGGGAGAACCTGGAGTACTGGATCAAGATCATCACTCCGGTGGCGGAAGAGGAGGGGATTCGGCTCGGGATTCATCCATGTGACCCGCCCGAGAAGTCACTCGCCGGGATTCCGCAGCTGTTCAGTTCATACGACAACTATCGACGCTACCTCGACATCGTTGACTCGCCGAGCAATGCGATCGAGTTCTGCCAGGGGACGATCTCGGAGATGAAGGACTCGGCCGATGACGGGATTTATGGCTTCATCCGAGAGATGGTGGAGCGCGACCGGGTGCTGTACGTGCATTTCCGGAATGTGAACGAACCAAACCCTGAGCGATTCCACGAGGAGTTCATCAACACCGGCCATCTGGACATGTACAGGGCGATGAAGACGTATCAGGAGGCGGGATACGACAGCTTCTTCATCGACGACCATGTGCCGCATACGCATGGCGATACAGAGTGGGGCCACCGCGGGCGGGCGTTCGCTTTCGGCTACATCCAGGCGATGATCGAAGCTGTGCAGAAGGGCTAATGAGCCGTCGGCTAGCCGCGGGCGTCCTGGGCCGCTTCGATCAGGTCTTCGCACAGGTCCTGTGACTGGCCGGGGTCCTGGCCTTCGCAGAGCAGTATGGCGTTGCCGGCGATGACGTAGCCGCCGTACTTGGCCTGCACCGACCCGCTGCCGTGCGAGCCGACCGGGCCTGCGAAGAAGTAGCGGCGGTCCCTGATGCCCTCAGCCCAGGAAGACTCCTCTTCGTCGAGGATTGCGTCTTCGCCGGTGACCTCGTCGGCGAAGGATGTGCCGTCTGCGACCGCGATCTCGTTCGATGGGTAGAAGCGGATCTCGAACTCCTTGGCCGCCGAACCGCCGGGACGCCAGAAGCCGAAGGCGACCGACTCGGCCGAGGTGAGGCCAGTGACGTCGTATTCATCCGCCACCTTGAAGCCGACCGCAGTGAAGTCTTCGATAGCGAACTGTGTGGTCGGCGGGGCGATGTCGTCGTTAGAGCCTCCGCCGGCCGCGGGCGAGCCGTCGTCTGTGCCGCATGCTGACACTGCGGCAGCTGTCAGTACGGCCAGCAGGATGGCGAGTAACTTCAAATCATGGACCTCCGACGATCAGTAGACCAAATGGAGTCCGGCAGCGCAAATGCTGCAATCCGGTCTTAGTCAAACTCCCTGATCACCCTTACGAGGTCGCTGCCGTAGCGGTTGCGTTTTACTGAGCCGACGCCTGAGATGGCGAGCAGTTCCGATTCGTTGAGAGGTCGCTTGCGTGCCAGTTCGGTGAGTACGCGGTCGTGGAAGATGACGAACGCCGGCACACCGTCCTCCTCGGCTCGTTCCTTGCGCCACTCCCTGAGGGCGTCGAAGAGCGGCCATTCGGGGTCGCCGATGTGGATGCGCTTTGACGCCGGAGTTCCGTCAGAGAATGTGCCACGGCGTTTGCCGTTGCGACGCCCATGAGTGCGCTGCCATGCCGCTTCGGCGCAGTTATCGCAGGTTCCGCACGGCTCAACGGCGTGCTCACCAAAGTACTTCAGCACCACGTTCAGCCTGCAGTCGCCGGTCGTGGCAAACTCCACCATGTTCGTCAGCATGTCCAGCTCGTAGTTCATGTGACGGGTGATGACGGCTGTGTTGATCGGCGCCTGTGGATTGTCAGATAGCAGCGTTGTGCCGTCTGCCGCCACGAGCTTTGAGTCCTGTAGCGCCCGTAGCGCCATCACCTGCCCGTCACGCGACGAATCCGTCTGCTCGAACCCGAGTTCGGGGTCTAGATGCGGGCGGCGCAGCAGCTCGTGCCAGAACTGCCGCACGGTCGAGTCATCGGGATGGTCCTGACTGATGAAGTACTCCGGCGCGTTGCGGGACCAACGCGTGTAGATCAGCTCGCACTCGGCTGGCTCACCGTCACGGCCGGCGCGTCCCGCTTCCTGGTAGTAGGCCTCGAGGCGACCCGGCATATCGAAATGCACAACGAATCGCACGTCCGGTTTGTCGACACCGAGGCCGAAGGCGTTGGTCGCAACAACGACATCCACGGCATCAACCATGAAGGCGCGCTGCGTGTTCCTGCGGGTCTCGGAGTCGAGACCGGCGTGATAGCACTGCGCTTTAACGCCGCTATCGGAGAGCAGTGCGGCAAGCTCCTCGGCGCGCTTGCGAGAGCCGACATAGACGATGCCGCTCTTGCCTTTGCGGGCTTTCACGAACTGGACAAGCATCTCCTGCTTCTGCTGGTTGGAGTTGGCTTTCTGGACCGAGAACTTCAGGTTGTCCCTGGCGACGGAGTTGACGATCTGTTGGGCATCTCCAAGACCGAGCCGACGCACGATGTCTTCTCGGGCAAGCGGCGCTGCGGTTGCGGTGAGGGCAACTGTGCGAGGCGAGCCGAGGGCTTCTCGGACTTCATGCAGCCGGAGATAGTCGGGGCGGAAAGTGTGGCCCCACTCGGACACGCAGTGCGCCTCGTCGATTGCCAGCAGGTTGAGGCCGAGGCTTGCCAGGCCGCTGACAAAACGGCGGTTGGCGAGAGACTCAGGCGATGTGTAGAGCAGGCTGACGGCGCCTGAGCGGAAGTCGATGTAGGTCTGGCGTTTCTGGCTTGCGGTGAGCGTGGAGTTGATGAACGCAGCGTTAACGCCGTTAGCGCGCAGGCCCTCAACCTGGTCCTGCATAAGGGCGATGTGTGGCGAGACCACCAGCACCTTGCCAGACCTGAGCGCGGGCAGGACGTAAGACATGCTCTTGCCGCTGCCGGTTGGGGCAACTGTGAAGACATCGGAAGTTTCGAGCGCCGTTAGCACAGCTTCCTGCGCAGGCCGGAGCTCGTCAAAGCCGAACACTTCCGACATGAGCCGACGGTATTCGGGCAGGGCGGCGGTTTCTGGTGAGGAAGGCGATGCGGTGGTCATGCCGCCGGCAATGCTATGCGAACCCCGGCACGAAAGGTGACGGAGTTGACACCCAGCGGTGACCGAGGTGGCTGACTAACGGTCGCTCATGAATTGGTAAATCCCGTGAAATCGCCTACTGAAGCAGTTCAAGAGCCGTCTATCGTCGATAAAGAGGATGGCTCGTAAATCGCTGACGGGCTGTCCGAGCCTGCCCGACGCTGAAAACTGCCGCGACGCACAAAGTGCGTCGTTCGGCTTGAATCAAATGGTATCCAGATGAGCTTTAGATTCCGGTTCACGTTCATCCTGCTTGCTGTCGGCGCTATTGTGCTGGCCGTTGGCGCGCTGATCATCACCAGGTCGGCCAGGAGCAACGAGGAAGCGAACCTCGTTGCCGATATCAGCAGTCAGTCTTCTCAGAACGCAGACCTGATCTCCGGTGTCTTAACCACGTACACGGGCGCTGACGATGGCGGGAACCTGATAGGTGCGCCGGTCGATTCCGCTGCATCGGTCGATTTTGCAAACCTCGTGATGAGCACGCTGGTGCAGAGCTCGGACATAGTGCGGCTTTCGCTCTTCGATACCAACGGCGCGTTGCTCTGGTCGTCTGTCGAGAACGGCCCTGCGTCGATCGACCCCGGAAGCGACACATTCACAGAGGCGCTGAGCGGCGAGGTTGCGACCGGACTGAGCAGGTCCGTCGACTATGTATCGCCCGAAGGTGAGCCGACACAGGGATCGGTGACATCAACCTATATTCCGCTCGTGGATCACTCGACCGAGAGCACGACGCAGGTGCTTGAGGTCGCTCGCGAGGTTTCGTCTGTCCTGGACACCCGGATTGCGAACACTCGCAGCTCGATGATGTGGACGCTGCTGGGCACGTTCGGTTCGTCGTTCGTCGTGCTCACCGGGATTGCGTTCGCTGCTGACACCGTCATCAATCGCTCCAGGCGGCGCGCTCTGGCGCAGGATGAGGCGATAGCCGAGAGCCGCGTCGAGGCCGAGCGGCTGGAGATGCGCAACCACCAGCTCGAGGAATGGAACCGGGAGCACGACCGCTTCCTGTCGATGGTCTCGCACGAGCTTCGGACTCCGTTGACGACGATGCTTGCGTTCACAGAGGTCCTGAAGAAGCGGCAGGGTGGTGAAAACCGGGATGCCAACCTGGACCACCTGGCGCTGATGAGGCGCAATGGAGATCACCTGAACTCGCTGATCGCTGAGATGTTGGAAGTGGCGGAGATCAACTCTGCGGAGTTCCAGATCGATAAGGAGAGCTTCGGACTGCGTGGCCTGGCTGAGCAGATCAAGGCACCCGCCGAGTCGATCCTGAACACGAAGGGCCAGCGCCTGCGAATGAGTTCGCCCGATGTCGAAACGCCGCTGTTTGCCGACCGCATGCGAGTGACGCAGTTGATGATGAACCTGATCAGCAACGCCTCGGCCTACTCGCCTGCAAACACGACCGTAACCGTCGATCTGGAGAGTTCCGGCGATCTTGTGAAGTTGAGCGTGACCGACCAGGGCGAAGGTGTCTCGGAAGAGGACCAGAAGCGTCTATTCGACCCGTTCTTTCGTGGCAACAGCGAGTTCGCTCGTGGGCAGTCTGGCCTTGGTCTTGGACTGGCCATCGTCAAGGCGATCGTGGACGCGCACGACGGGCGCATCAGCGTCAGGTCGCAGCCAGGCTCCGGCACTTCGGTGACAGTGCTGATTCCAGCATCCGAAGACGCCGAGCACGAGCAGGCGGCGTGAGCTAAAGCGCTACAGCACTCCTCGTTCTATTCGCTCGCCTGACTTAAAGACATCGCGTACCTGCCATAGCTGCGACAGGTCTTGAAGCGGATCTCCGTCGACGACGATCACATCAGCCGGTCTTCCTTCTGACAGCGTGCCAGCGCGTTCGCCTGCGCCGACCGAGGTTGCCGCGCCGGACGTTGCGCTGACGACAGCCTCGCTGTTGGTCAGTCCGGACTCAGCAAGAATCTCGATCTCGTGCACGAAGAGACCCGGCAGGTAGTGGCTCCATGGCGAGTCGGAACCGGCGGTCACGTGAACGCCCATCTTCGCCAGTCGTCCCGTCGCCTCCATCCGGTTGTCGAGACTGCGCTTCGTCGCATCAAGCGCGGCCCGCTTCTGCGGCGTTGAGCCGTTCTCACTAATGTCTCGCTCGGCCGATTCGATCCCGGCCCGGACCACGTGCAGGGTCGGGTTCACCCACGCATTTGCGGCAGCGAGCTGATCGGCCAGGTCCTGTCGCCACTCGTAGCGGCCGAACTCGTCCTCGAACACACAATGAATGATCATGTCGATGCCCGCCTCAAGGGCGTTGGCGACTCCCGCGGCGTTGGAGCAGTGGGCGGCGGTAAGTTTGCCGAACCGATGTGCTTCCTCATGCGCCGTGCGCAGTTCAGCGACGGTGTAAGACGGCAGGTTGTCGAACGAGCTGCGGGTGCTGCCGCCGGTGGCCATGATCTTGATGAAGTCCGCGCCTTCCTTGATGAGCGAGCGGACCTCTTTACGCACCTCATCCTCACCGTCGGCCTCCGAGCCGCAGTACCACATGTGGCCTCCGGTCATGGTGACTGGTCGCCCGGAGATGACCATCTCGGGGCCGACTGCGAGGCCGTGCCTGATGCCTTCCTTGAGCGAGAAGGCGACGCGGTGCTTGGCTCCGTTTTCTCGGGCGGTGGTCACGCCTGAGTGGAGGGCGTGCCGGGCGTTTTTCGCCGCTCGGAGCAACAGCATGTCATTGTCGTCCTTCGCAACGTCGTCGCCAAGCGTGCCGTCGCCGGGCGCCATCATGTGCGTGTGGGCATCGACAAGGCCGGGCAGGATAGTGGCATCGCCGTAGTCGATCTCAGTCGCCGCCGCGCCGTCTGGTGCCTTGATGTCGGACTGCGAACCGACGGCGCGGACGGTTGAGCCTTCGAGCAGGATAGCGGCGGACTGCTGAGCCGGACCACCGGAACCGTCAAGCAGGCGGTCGGCACGGAGGATGGTGAACTGGGGAGAGGAGGTCATGGCGGAAAGTTTCCTGCTGGAGATTTGGCGGCGGGTCGGTGGTTTGGTGGGCAAACTAGTTGGCGCCACGGTATCAGGTGGGGCGCGGAGGTTGGAGGGTGACGGCCATCCCCTCTCCCAGCTTGGGAGAGGGCTAGGGTGAGGGTCATCCTGTTGACTGGCAGACGTTGAAGTAGCCGACGACCCACCCTCTAATTCCCTCCCTGTCAGGGAGGGAGAAGTATGTCTCGACCCTTCGATATGTCATCCCGACCAACGCGGAGGGATCTGACCGTTGATGAGAGGTCAACCGAGAGATTCTGAATCAAG
>JANQQP010000039.1 GCA_028285005.1 Dehalococcoidia bacterium
TGGGAGCGGGTTAGGGTGAGGGTCGTCTCTCTGACTGGTAGCCGCAGATCCGGTAGGGGCGCTGCTTGCCGCGCCCGGTCTGGGCAAAGCCCAGACATCGACCCACCCTCTGACTCCCTCCCTGGCAGGGAGGGAGAACTTCACACCTCGCACTCGAAGGACAGGCCGTCGTGGGCTAGCTGGATGTCCAAGCCTTCTGAATCCTTGAGGCGCGCCAGTTCGGCGTTGGTCTGCTCGTGGTCCAGGTCGTGTGCCATGTCGGTCAGCAGCGTGCGCGGCGGTCGTAACTGGCGTGCGAAATCGACCGCCTCTTCAAGCGTAAAGTGCGAACCGTGCGTGCGGCCCCGACGCAGCGCGTCCAGCACCAGCACCTGGCAGCCGGCCATCAACTCTTGCGTCGACTCCGGGATTGCCGACACATCCGGGATGTAGCAGACATCGCCAATCCGGTAGCCATTAGTGGTGAAGCCGTGGCCGTGCTCGACGGGCAACGGCACAAACCGCACGCCATGCACATCGAACGGCTCGTTATCGGTTTCAACGACCTCCACGCTCGCCACGCCGCCGCCGCTCATCTTGATCGAAGGGTCGAGCAGGTAGAAGTGCGTCTTCGACAGTATTGGCAGGTCTTCGCTGCGGACGAATAGCGGCATGCTGGTACGGGTCGACATCGTCCAGTCTCGCAGGTCATCAAGGCCGGCCGAGGCATCGGCGTGCGCATGCGTCAGCACCACCGCATCAAGCGTTGAGACTCCGAACTTCGGGAACCACTGCATGCACGCCTCGTAGAACGACTTTCCGGCATCGACGACGATGTTGACCGGCTTGCCGTAGTGGCCTTCGGTCTGGACCAGCAGCGATGTGTTGCGTCGATAGTTCTTCGAGCCCGGACGCTGGGAGTCGAGGCATACGGCGCAGGTTGGAGGCTGCTTCGAGAGGCAGGTGACGCGAGGCACACGCTCTGAGGTGCCTGTGCCGAGGAAGACGAAGCGTGCAGATGCCATCTGTTGAGGATATCGGACTGCGGGGGCGCAGATAGACTTTTCGCATGCGCAGCGATGTCGACGGGCTACTGGCCGAATTCAAGACTGGACGGTTCGTCCGTCCAGACTGGACGAAGCCGAATCCGATCGCCCTGGCGCGAGCTATCAGCGCGTTTGGCGGACATTGCCCCTGGCCCGAAGACGCGGTCGTTTCGCAGATCGGCAAGCGACTCGGAGATGCCGATCACCTGGTGGTAGTGATTGCCGACGGCTTCGGCATGAACTTCGTGAACGCGCTGCCTCAGGAATCGTTCGCCAGGACTCACCTGGCGTGGGAGCAACCCGCAGCGTTCCCTTCAAGCACCGGACCTAACCTGACCTCGTTATACAGCGGCGAGTATCCGGCGGTGCATGGGTTCGTGGGATGGTGGGTCTACCTGCCACAGATCGGTGAGCGCGCGACCGTCTACGAGTGGGTAAGAACGTCTGACCGAGCAGACCTCGGCTCGCTTGGCGTTACGCCAAGCGACGTGTTTCTGGCCGAGCCATATCCGGGCAAGTCGAAGATCGACTGTCGGCTGTTCATGCCGAGCGCGCTCGAAAGCAGTTTGCCTACGCTGTACTCCGAGGCCGGTGGAGCGCCCGTTGAGGGGTTCGAGGACATTGCAGACGGTGTCGAGAAGGTTGCGAACCGGCTGAAGCAGGTGAAGGAACGTTCGCTGACACTGCTCTACTGGGGCCTCGTTGACGTGTCAGCGCATGTGTATGGAGTCGATGCGCCCGAGACCGCCGAATCTGTGAACGGATTGGACGCTGCTCTGACACTGCTGGCCGGGTCTATTTCGGGTCAAGCGCGGTTGTTGGTCACGGCCGACCACGGCCATCTCGACGTCCCGAGACACGTTGAGTTCACGCCCGATCATCCGCTCGCCAAAATCTTGAAGTGCACCCAATCGGGCGATGGCAGGGTCAACCATTTTCATGTTCGCGACGGCATGCAGGAGCGCTTTCTGAAGGGATTCAGGGATGAGTTCCAAGAGGATTTCTATCTCTTCTCGACCGGCGAGGTCGTGGACTTACAGCTGTTTGGTCCAGTCCCGCCCAACGACATTGTCACGAGCCGGTTAGGCGACTACACGGCGATCAGCCGCGCCGGGGCGGAGATGCTCTCGAAATCCAGGCTGCAGAGCTCATTGCATCGATCGACGCACGGCGGGTTGACGGTTGACGAGATGATGGTGCCGGTGCTGCTGGCTTGAGCTGCGGCCTGCGTTTCCGGCCACGACTGGCCTGTTCCGCGTATAAACTCTGGCGCTGAACATCTGACACTTCGACCGAACCGCTTAGCGCTGCGTCTGCGCGCACCAGGAGAAAGACATGCCACAGCTCGGAAACTTGAAGAAGCGATTGCAGGCGGGAGAGACGGTCGTTGGGCCCTTCGTGATCATTCCGTCTGTACCGCTGGTCGACACGCTTGGTTACTCCGGCATGGACTTCTGCATCATCGACACCGAGCACGGCCCGATCTCGCAGGAGTCGGCGACTGATCTCGTGATCGCGGCGCAGGGCACAGGCGTCGCGCCGATCATCCGGGTTGGCGACAACGATGAGCGGCTGATCCTGCGAGTGCTGGACATCGGCGCGGACGGCGTGCAGGTGCCGCAGATCAACAACATCGACGATGCAAATAAGGTGATTCACGCCGCCAAGTATTCGCCGCTAGGGCAGCGCGGGATGTCTGTCTTCACCCGGGCCGGCGACTACTACGTGAACGAGGGCGCAGGGCACACTGACCAGCAGAACGACGAGACGATGATCGTCGTGCACATCGAAGGGCAGCGCGGGCTGAACAACCTCGACGAGATCATGACTGTCGACGGCATCGATGTGCTGTTCCTCGGCCCGTATGACATCTCCCAGTCGCTCGGGCTGCCGGGCGATGTGCGCAACCCGAAGGTTGAGGCTGCGCTCAAGGAAGCGGCCGGCAAGGCACGAGCGCAGGGCAGAGCCGTCGGCTCCTATGCCAAGGACGTCGAGATGGGCAAGTGGCTCATCGACCTTGGCGTGCAGTACCTGTCGATCAACGTCGACGCCACGATCTACATGCAGGCCTGCGAGCAGATAGCAAAGGCGCTGAAGTAGGAGTCTACAGACCCTCTGACACCTGGCAGTCGCAGCCTTTGGCGCTGAGAAGTTGTAGTTGCTGCCGAGGTTGGAATACGAACTCGGTCTGGACTTTCACGCCGGTCGCTTTGCGCTTATCGAGCGGGCTGTTGTGGTTGAAACCTCGGGCCGTCAACTCGTCGACAAGCCGCTCGTGCCGGTCGTAGAGAGCTGCGAGTTTGCCCTGCCAACGGCGCGCCTCCGGGCTGCTGGCGGGGTCGCGGTTCCCGGTGGTCAACGCAGACCAGACGCCGTGAAGCTCCCGGTGCTCGCCCAGTAGGTGTGACCGGCAGAGAATGGCCGGCGGAATGTCCCAGATCGACATCGTCTTGCCCGAAGCTTAGGGTCAGTAGCCCTTCCTGAACACGGTGTCGTGGCAGCGCGGGCAGGGCGGAATGCGGCCGGACTCCCGGAAGCGCATCTGTGATCCGCATGAGATGCAGGTGAGCGTTCCCGGGCCTGTGACCTCGCCGGTCTGGAACTTGATCGGCGACTCCAGTCGGTCGCTAAGCCTTGCCAGACCCGAGCTTGCGCGTTCCAGCACATCGGACGCCAGCGCCAGGAAGCCTGTGCGGACTCTTGAAGGCCTGAGCCGCTCGCGAGCTAGTTCACGCACACGTTCGCGGTTTTCGGTGACGCTGAATAGGTCTCGTCGTACATAGCCCGAGACCCGTTCAATCTGCTCGGAGGTGAACTCACCGGCCGCGCTGGTCAGCTCGGACGCACGTTGCAGCGCCGAGTCGAGAGCATCGCTGCTTCGGTCCTGAGTGCGTCGAAGTTGCTCGGATACACGTTCCACTACCGCGTCGTAGGCGCGTTTTTCGCCGGTCTCACCGCCAGTGCCGTTTTCACTGGCCTCGCCGAGCTGTTTGACGAATACGCGAATGGCGGCGCCATCGAAGCCAAGCGAGCGCAGGAAGTTTGCGTCTCGACGGTCCGATGCCAGCAGCGCAGCGAATATCTGCTCAATCCCCTCGTTTTCACACTGGGCGATGAGCGCGTTGACCATCGCGCTGCCAACGTCCTGGTGGCGGTGGTCAGGGTGCACGGCTATGGCGACGATGCGTGCTCCGGGCGGAAGGCCGTAGACAGTTGACTGCCGCTCGGCGAACAGGAAGCCGATCAGGGAGCCGTTGTCCTCGGCAACGAAGCAGCCCCACGGCGGGAAGGGCAGAGAGTCCATCTCGACGATCGCGAGGAAACGGTCGAGATACGAGTCCCAGGTCGCAGAGCGGTCTGGCCCGAGAATCTCCTTGTCCAGTTTGCGAACCGCTTCGGAGTCGGCCTGTCTGAGTGGACGTATGAGCATGGCTATCTGCCTTTCGACGTCCTTGCTGGTCTTAAATATCGGTCTAAATATGGATACGACAGATCGGGTGCTTGAGCTTGAAGGCTACTGCCCACCGTTTGCCATTACAACCGGTGGAATGTCACATTCCGCGGGTCAGGTCTGGCGTCCCATGCGGTTGAGGACGATTCCAGCGACCTGGCCGACGACGATGCCGATGATGAGTCCGACGAGGTCTCGGAAGATGGCGTACCAGATGACGCCGAGCGCCGCCCCGCTCCAGACGCCGACGTGATAGCCGTAGCGGAAGTACCACGGCCGTTCATCAACGAGCACCGGTTCATTGCGAGTTGCGATGTGGCGTCTGCGCTCTCGTCTTCTGCGCTGTCGGGACATGAGCTGTGGGGACTCGAGGGATTGGAAGATTTCAGCAAAGGACATGCTAACGCGACGCTCGATCTGGTGTGATGGTCAGCAAGGGAAAAAGGCAGGTTCAGGCCGCAGAGCTGTCGTCTTCTGCCGGTTCGCCAGCGTCTTCTTCGTCGCCAGACTCAGAGGCCTCAGGTGCCCGCTCAAGGTGACCTGCCGCAAGATCGTCCCGAGTCAGTTCGAACTCCTGCTCGAACTTGATCCTGATCTCTCGAACCTCGCTGGCAGCTTCCCTGGCCGCGTTCGCAGCGTAGTTGACGGCTGTGAGGTTCAACCAGCTCGGGTCGATCACGAAGTAGTCGAGCCATCGGAGAGTCTTCTCGACGTATATGGCGAACATGGTGCAGAGGCCGTCGGCCAGTTCGCTCGTCTTGCGAGTCTTGAAGCGAGGCCATTCCTGTGTTTCGTCGACCACAGGTCCCCAGTTCTCGTTCATCAGCGTCGTGATCTTGGAGGCGTGGCCCTGCAGAACTTCCAGAAGTTCGGGAGTGGTGCCGTTTTCGCTGCCTTCGTGAACCGCCGCGTCGAATTCGGCCCGTAGCGTCGCGAGCTTGCGGGGCTGTGTGAATAGCCGGCGGTAAACGGCTATCGCTTTCTCTCGTTCGAAGGGATCTACTTCGCGCTTGGAAAATGGCCAGGCCAGTTCGGCTCTCCAGTACGAGTGGCGAGTTCCAAGTTCCAAGCTAACAGAAGGCGAGTTTGGCGACTGGGAGGCTTCTGTGTGCTCACCATCACCGCAGTTGCGATGTTCCTGCCAGTTGAGCGCAACCGGTTTGGTGACGAGCTGGTCCGCAAACGCGACCAGCCCGCCGGCAAGGGGAATCGGCGGGCTGGCTCCGGCGCATCCCACTATTCAACTAACCGCAGAGTGTGGGAGATGGTCCGCCGGTATGAACTGTTTACACAGAGTGCCTTCTCGAACGGCAGCGCGCGGGTGTCAATGGCGTGGTCCGAAGGGATCGCGATCGAATGATCGATCGCGGCCTCTTAAGATGAGGCCACAGAGAGACTAGTTCAGGGCGTGAAACGAGTGGGAGATCGAGTCCGGCGTCACCTTGACCATCCGGTAGCCGCCGGCATGGCCGTACCTTGAGACTCCGACAGCCGATGTGGCGACGATCTTCAGGCCTTTGTGCCGGGTCAGGATGTTGGCGTGGGTGTGGCCAGCAAAGAGGTACTCGACGCCGTGAGAGGTGAGTAGATCGACAAGCTTCTCACGCCCCGGACCGGGCAGATTGAAGTCGCCGTGCTCTTCGTCGATGTCTCGCAGGAACGGCGGGTGGTGAGTGCATACGACGGTGTGCTTGATTCCTGGTGCCGTCGATTTCACTAGTTCCGCCTCAAGCCATTGCATCTGCTTTTTCCGCTCTTCGGGAGCACTGTCTGACCTGTCAAATAACGACGTGTTGAGGACGATGAACCGTGCCGGGCCCGCAGCGAACGAATAGCGGTCCGGTCCGAAACTATCGCGGTATGAGGCGAGCGTTTCGTCTGTCGGTGCGAAGAAGTCGTGACCAACGTCATGGTTTCCGGGCACCCAGCGGACCGGGATTGAGGGCGAGAGCCGCTCGAACGACTTGAGAAGGTCCGCTCGCTGTTCAGCGACATCCCAGTGCATTGTCATATCGCCCAGGACGATCACGAAGTCCGGCTTCAGGTCGTTGGCTATTGCGATCGCCCTGTCGAGCCGCTCCTGCTCGTATGGCCAACCGGTCGGCGGTGTGCCGGGCGGAGCGATGCTCTCGCCGACCCGTTCGGGCGTTGTGCGGCCGTTGTGCTTATCGAGCAGGAAAGCGGCGATGCCGAACTGAGGATCGGCAAGGATCATGAACTTTGTAGTGTCGGACGGCATGCGGTCAGCTTCTCCTACGGCGTTGTCGCAGGATCATAACGCAGCGGTGTGAAAGGTCTAAAAACTGAAGAGACTGCCCGATTGAGCAGTCTCCTTGTTGCGATCTATGTACCGGTCCGACTAGCTGCTGGCAGCGGGGCGTCGGCGCTCCTTGATTCGAGCGCTCTTGCCAGTGCGGCCGCGGAGGTAGTAGAGGCGGGAGCGGCGGACTGCGCCCTGCCGGGTTACCTTCACCGACTCCAGGTTAGGCGACCAGTAGGGGATGATTCGCTCTACGCCGACTCCGTAAGAGAGCCTACGCACCGTGAAGGTGTCGGTCGGAGCAGGGATGTGGTCCGGGTTGTAGCGGCCGGAGATGACGTTGCCCTGGAAGGCCTGGACGCGCTCCCTGTCACCCTCGATGATCTTCAGGTTGACGGTGACCGTGTCACCTGGACCGAACTCTTCGATGTCCGCTTTCGGCGCTTCGCCGTTGAGTGTGTTCAGATCGATCATGACGGGCCGTAACCTGTGCTGTGCTTTGAGCCGAACTGGCCGGCCATGCGGTTGGACGCCAAACGGCGTCGTGGGACTGGATATCTGTGGAGACCAACCTTTTAATTGTAGCGACGCGCCCGGTCGTGCGGCAAGACGGATTTCGCACAGTTAGGCCGACTCGCTACCGAGGCCAGTCTTCCAGCAATTCCGGCCGTCGTTCCTGCGTGCGTTTGACGGCCTGTTCTCGCCGCCAGCGCTCTATCTGTGCGTGGTCGCCGGAAAGCAGCACACCAGGCACTTTCTGGCCATCCAGGTCTGAGGGCCGGGTGTACACAGGTCCCTGCAGCAGACCATCGAGTCCCGGCGCAAAGGTGTCCAGCTCGGCCGACTGCTCATCGCCAAGAACGCCTGGCCGGAGCCTCGTTACGGCATCCATCAGCACCATCGCGGGCAGCTCACCGCCCGTGAGCACGTAGTCGCCGATGCTTATCTCCTCGTCGACCGCTTCGTTGATAAAGCGCTGATCAACTCCCTCGTAGTGGCCGCACACGAGCAGGAGACTGTCCAACTCGCCGAGAGATGCGATCCTGCTGTGCGTTAGCGGAGTTCCCTGTGGTGACAGCAAGACAGTGTGAGGCTTCGAGCCTCGCAGCTTTGTGACGTGCTGAACGGCCTCAAGTAGCGGTTCTGACTTGAGCACCATGCCTGGGCCACCACCAAATGGCTCGTCATCGACGGTGCGGTGCCTGTCGTGGGCGAAATCCCTCAGCTGGTGCAGCTCGATGCTGACAAGACCAGACTGGACAGCGCGCCCGATGATGCTGTTCGAGAACGGGCCGCTGAACATCTCCGGGAAGAGAGTGATGATGTCGATCTGGAGCATATTGGGCGCTGAAACCTGTTCTGGGGCGCAAATAGAGCCGTAATGAGCAGTTTTATGCACCTGAAACCGGCGCATGGCCCGGAAACGGGTGGAATACGGGCTTATGATGGATATGCTGCCAGATGCCGGAGCCGGGCGCATCTCATGTTCGAAGCGCCCGAACTCGGCTCGAACGGGAGATTGAGACCGATGTTCAGCGGAATAGTCGAAGAGGTTGGCCTCGTCAAGTCATATGACCTGACCAGGATGACAGTCGAAGCATCGACCGTGCTTCAGGACCTCAAGGTGTCAGACAGCATCTCAGTTGCCGGTGTCTGCCTGACCGTAGTGGAACTCGGCAGTGGGGCTTTCACCGTCGAGACCGTGCCGGAGACTGTCGATAGGTCGAACTTCGGCACGCTCAAGGTCGGCCGAGGCGTGAACCTCGAACGTGCACTGGCACTTGGCGATCGCATCGGCGGCCATATGGTGCAGGGCCACGTCGACGGCAGGGCAGAGGTTGCGAGCGCTGAGGAGGACGGCAACTCGGTGCGTATCCGCTTCACCTGTGAGCAGGAGTTGTTGCGGTATGTGGTTGAGAAGGGCTTCATCACCGTGGACGGGACGAGCCTGACGATAACTGCGGTCCACCCGGACGGCTTTGAGGTGTCGATCATTCCCTTCACCTTTGAGCACACGACCCTTAATGAGCGGGCGATAGGCGACACGGTGAACATCGAGGTTGACGTGACGGCGAAGTACGTCGAGAAGTTGGTCTCACCGTATATGTCTGCGGCAACCGCCGAAGCGGGAGTAAAGTAGCGCCGGTCGCAAGTGACACCGCTGGACCGGTCACACAGGATGAACCTAATTGCAGGACGAGCAGGGCATAAATAACGGCAGCGCACCGGCTGCAGGCGACGGGCCTCGCGGAGACGCGGCGTTCCGTTCGGTTGAGGCCGCAATCGCCGCCTACAAGGCCGGCCGCATGGTGATCCTGGTCGACGACGAGGACCGGGAGAACGAAGGCGACTTTGCCATGGCCGCCGAGGACATCACTCCCGAAGCGGTGAACTTCATGGCGACCGAAGGCCGCGGACTGATCTGCGTCCCTATGACCGGTGATGACCTGGCGCGGTTCAAGCTGCCGATGATGGTGCAGAACAACACATCCGCCCATGGGACGGCGTTCACAGTCTCGGTGGATGCAGCGGACGGCATCACCACGGGCATCTCCGCTGCGGACAGGGCGCACACCATTCGACTACTCGCGAGCGCCGAGGCAGGCGCTCCAAACCTTGCGCAGCCCGGCCACATCTTTCCGTTGCGCTACCAGGAAGGCGGAGTGTTGGTGAGGGCGGGCCAGACCGAGGGCTCCGTGGACCTTGCCCGGCTGGCCGGCAAGAGTCCGGTCGCTGTGATCTGCGAAATTATGAACCCCGACGGGACGATGGCTCGGCGTCCGCAGCTTGAGGAGCTCTCGAGCAAGCACGACATTCCTGTCGTTTCGATCGCAGACGTGATCGCGTACAGGATGTCGCACGAGAAGCTGATCGAGCGGCTTGTTGAGACGAGGCTGCCGACGCGCTGGGGCGACTTTAAGGCGGTCGCATACAAGAGCCTAGTCGACCCCGATGAGCACGTTGCGCTTGTGAAGGGTGATATCGATGGCTCCAAGCCGGTGCTGGTGCGTGTTCACTCCGAGTGTCTGACGGGCGATGTGTTCGGCTCGATGCGCTGCGACTGCGGAGAGCAGGCGGCGCATGCGCTTCAGCAGATAGAGGCCGAGGGCGAAGGCGTGTTCGTCTATATGCGGCAAGAAGGCCGCGGCATCGGCCTCATCAACAAGCTGCGGGCCTACAGCCTGCAAGACGAAGGCCTCGACACCGTTGAAGCGAATGAGCGACTGGGATTCCCGATGGACCTGCGTCGCTACGGAGTTGGCGCCCAGATTCTGCGTGACCTCGGCGTGCGCAAGTTCCGCTTCCTGACAAACAACCCGAAGAAGATCGTTGGGCTCGAAGGGTTCGGTCTCGAGATGGTCGAGCAGGTCCCGCTGGTAATTGAGCCGAACAGCGAGAACAGGCGCTATCTGAACACGAAGCGCACCAAAATGGGACACCTGTTGGACATCGTTGGGGACGACGATTAGTGGCGCGCGAGATCGTTCCATCAACTGATGGCTCAAGCGTCCGCGTCGGCATCGCGGTTGCCCGCTTCAACAGCTATGTCACTCACCGGATGCTCGAACTCTGCACCGAGCGGCTCTCTGCTCTTGGCGTGGATGCTAGCTCGGTCACCATTGTTCACACTCCGGGTTCGGTCGAGCTTCCACTGGCAGCGAAGAAACTTGCGGAGCGCGACGCCGTCGACGCCGTCATCGTGATCGGAGCGGTCATCAATGGTCAGACAGCGCATTTCGAGCACGTGGCTTCGATAGCTGCGGACGGTACGGCCAGAGTTGCCGAGGAGACCGGAAAGCCGGTGATCTTCGGTGTTCTGACGACCTACACGACTGATCAGGCCGTGGCCCGCATTCCGCACGCCGAGAGCTACGCCGATGCTGCGGTCGAGATGGTGAACACCTACCGCAGTCTGTCGGACCTTTAGCTGCGGCGTTTCGTTCGATCGCATTCCCGTCGTCTGAGATCGTCAATGAACCTTTAAGGGCTCCGCGCGTCTGGTTACGAGGTCGAGCATCTTAATGTCGACAGTAACTCTCAACAGTGCACGTGCTGGAGCGCCAGGCCCATGCGAATTTCCCTTAGCCAGCCCTTTCGCCGGACCGCCATTCCGGGTTATCGAAGGCTGACATTGATGTCTGTGGCGGCGGGTCTAGCGATCGCGGTCGCCTGTGGCAGCAGCGATGAGCCGACGGCCGAACCGACGTCAACCACGCCGCCGCCACGGACCGAGACGCCGGCAGCCGCACAGGCAGACCCGACGGCGACTCCGGCGGCGACGAGCACACCAGGGCAGGATGGAAGTGATGGAGTTACAGACCCGTTGTTTGTGAGCCCGACCGGCTTCGCGGAGCTGACGAACCTTGAAGGACTGGAGCTGAGCGCGGCACGGCGCTGGCAGCTTTCGTTCAACTGGTTCACCGACTTCAACACCCGGATCGTCTCCCTCAATGAGATCGACAACCTGCTGCCCAGAGACCGCATCAAGCCGGTTGACAATCCGCAGTTCGCTGTGGCGTCAGACCCGCCGTCCTACATGCGTGACCGCGAGCCTGTAATCGCTATCGAGATCGATGGCGACGCTCGCGCCTACCCGCTGGCCATACTGATGTGGCAGGAGATAGTGAACGATGTTGTGGGAGATGTTCCCGTCACAGTGACGTTCTGCCCGCTCTGCAACACGGCGATAGCGTTCGAGCGGGTTCTAGAGGGAAATGAGCTGACATTTGGCACGAGCGGGAACCTGCGAAATAGCGACCTTGTGATGTGGGACCGGCAGACCGAAAGCTGGTGGCAGCAGATCACCGGAGAGGCGATCGTTGGCCAGCTCTCCGGCAAGGTATTGGATCAAGTGCCTTCGCCGATCATCGCCTGGGAAACGTTCCAGGAGCAGTACCCGGACGGAAAGCTGCTGCTGCGTGAGGTCGATGCTCTCGGCCAGGAGATCAGGCCGTACGATGATCCGCCTTATGCTGGCTACGACTCGGTAGACACTAATCCGTTCGCCTTTGACGGTCCGGTTGACAATCGATTGCCTGCGAACCTGCGTGTGCTGACGGTGAATCTGGACGATGAGACGGTCGCCTACCCGTTCACATTCCTCGAAGAGGCGCTCGTCATCAACGACACCATCGGTGACCATGAAGTGGTTGCTTTCTTCGACAATGGCACGCTGTCCGCATTCTTCGACGCCCGTTCGAGGCCGCAGACATCGGGCTCCACGACGATGTTCAACCGTGAAGTGGATGGCGAGACTCTGACCTTCTCGCTGGGAGACGATGGGATAGTCGACGATCAGACCGGATCTGTCTGGAACATCGTAGGCAAGGCGATCTCCGGGTCTATGGAGGGTACGGAGCTTGAGCCTGTGATCCACCAGAACCACTTCTGGTTCGCCTGGGCTGTGTTTGAGCCAGACACGGAGATACGCGGTACCGAGGCGGACGTGACTGGCCCAATCTCGACGGCTCCGTAGTGATAGCGGTACAGGAAGAACCGGGTCCGATCGGTTGCAGGGACTGGATATGGCATTGAGACGCATCAGCAGGGCACGCGGCATTGCGCTGACTGTGGGTCTTGTCGCGATGGCGGCCGTCGCATGCACTTCGAGCAGTGAGCCGACTGCTGAACCCGCAGCAGTCGATACTCCGCAGCCAGTCCCCTCACCGACGGCGACCGCAACACCGCTGGTTTTCGATGCCACGCCAACACCGACTTCTGAGCCGCCGCAGCCAACGCCAACTCTCGATCTGACCTTCCAGCCAAACGACGAGCGCAGGGCCTTGCGCTTCCGGGAGATCGAAGGCTGGCAGACCGATTTCGATCAGAAGCTGGTCGGACTGGACGAATTCACATCCATCCTGAACCGGGACGGCATTCTGCCGATAGATGCGCCAATCTTCGCTCCAGTATCGGACGCGCCTTCTTACATGAAGCCACGTGAGCCTGTGATCGCAGTCGAGATTGATGGCGATGCGCGTGCGTATCCACTGGCCATGATGATGTGGCACGAGATCGTCAACGACGTTGTCGGAGAGATACCGGTCACAGTGACTTTCTGCCCGCTCTGCAACACGGCGCTGACATTCGACCGCGTTGTCGACGACGTGGAGCTGACATTCGGGACGACCGGCAAGGTGCGCAACAGCGACCTTGTGATGTGGGACCGCCAGACAGAGAGCTGGTGGCAGCAGATCACCGGCGAGGCGATTGTCGGCCACTACGCCGGGCTTGGCACTGAACTGGAAGTCATCAGCTCGCCGATCATCGCGTGGGAGACCTTCGCCGATCAGTATCCGGATGGTCTGGTGATGGAGCGGATCTTCGATGAGTTCGGCTTCCCGATAGAGACCTATGACCTGGCACCGTACGCAGGGTACGACTCTGTCGACGCCTCTCCGTTCGCATTTGACGGCGAAGTGGATGGCCGACTGCCCGCAAACCTGCGAGTACTGACGGTTGAAATTGGCGATGATGTCGTCGCGTATCCGTTCCCGTTTCTGGAAGAGGCCATAGTCCTAAACGACAACGTTGGCGGGATGGACGTTGCGGTGTTCTTCGACAACGGCACGCTGTCCGCGTTCTTCGACGTGCTCGACAACCAGCTCACTTCCGGCTCGACCACGATGTTCAGGCGCGATGTTGCTCGCAGGATTCTCACCTTCGAAGTGGCGGAGGACGGCATCAGGGACGTGGAGACGGGCAGCCTGTGGAACGTGTTGGGTGTCGCGATCGACGGTGAGCTTGAGGGCGAGAAGTTAGAGCCAGTCATTCACCAGAACCACTTCTGGTTCGCATGGGCCGTGTTCCAGCCCGACACCGAGATCCGCAACGCCACCGATGAAGTGACGGGGCCGATTGGCGGCCCTGCGGCGGCGAGCTAGCCGCCTGCTCCGGCTGCACCTTGCGCCTCGATATCATCGATCAACTGCAGCAACTCTTCTGCGCGCTCGATGATGGCTGGTAGGCGCGGATCCTGCGATAGCGAGATCGCCTCTTCGAGGTCCGCTCTGATCAGATCGAAGGCCGCCCTTCCCTGGATAAGCAGTATTGCGCGGTCGAGGTAGATCGATGCGATCGCGGGGTCGAGCTCAATGGCCTTGTCGAAGTCGGCCAGCGCTGCTCCGAAATCCTGCACCACGTCGCGCCAGAACCTGCCACGCCACCAGTACGTGCCGCCGTCATCCGGCGCTAGCTCGATGGCCTTGTCGAAGTTTTGGAGGGCCTCGGCCGATTCTCCCCGGATTGCCAGCACACGGCCGATCACGATGTAGGGATCGACCTCTTCGTCATCGAGGCGGTTCGCCTGCTTTGCGTCACGCAGCGCCCCATCGAGGTCGTTCAAATTCACACGGGCAAGGGCTCGGTGGGAGTAGGCGGAGGCGAGGGTCGGCCTCAGCTCAATCGCCTTGTCGAAGTAGTACATCGACTCTTCGAACTCGCCCTGGAACATCAGTGCCTGGCCGATGCCGTCCCAACCATGCGCGAATCCTGGTTCAAGCTGCACGACAGTGTTGAACTGGCGCTCGGCGTCCGTGTATTCGCCCTGGGCCAGCAGTCCGTAAGCGCGGGTGTACTCGTTGACGCTCTCGCTGTCCGAGACTGGCTCGTCTTCAGGGGTAGGAGTTGCGAGCGGTATCCGAGTCGCAGTGGGCGCCGGGGTGGGAGTTGACTGCGGTTCACTCGTAGCGGTCGGGGCAGGTGCGGTTGGGTTGCCCTCGGGCGTGGGCTCGCCCGAATCTCCACCGCTGCACGCTATAGCCAGCAGGCCCAGGGTCACGGCCAGTATTGGAACAATCGGTTTCATGCGTTCAGGTTGTCCCGCGGTCCTGCGTCCCCGGACATGCGCGGCAAGGCAGGTTATTCCGACCCCGACGCCCTCTGTGATTCCTTACGGCGCGCATGGCGAGTGGGTTTGGTTGAGGAGCAAAGAAGCCATCCTAACGAATAGAAAGGGCGAGAGGTCCGACTTCATGACCTCTCGCCCTCTATTGCAATCGAACGTTGTGCTAGTTGCTGAGAGTCCTTAGTTGCCCTAGCAAGCTCTCTGCATCGGCGCCGGCAAAGGCGGACCACTCCTCCTTGAGGTTACCCTCAGGCTCCGCCTTACCTTCCACAAGTGCGAATCTATACGGATAGGACGGCGCCGCGTACCTCGCAAGCTCCGAATCCACACTTCTCAGAAAGAAGACGTAGTCGACCCCGGGTTTGACCGTGTCAACGTTGCCGACAGACTCGATGCTGGACGGGTTTTCTAACTGTTTTTCGCTCAACTCGCCGATATCGAAGTAACCCTCGTTTTGTACTAGAGTCAGCCTGCCAGGCACTTCCCCTTTGAATCGCTCGTCCACTTCGATTTCATAGATACGGCCGAGGCCAAACACTTCAGCATGTGGTTGACTCGGGTCATCGGGGTTCATCGCGGTGTTGATAACGCCCGCGACGCGCGCAACCCTGCCTTTTACGATCACATCCGCCGTGTCCGTCAACTCTCCAATAGACCTGGCAAACGTACCGTCAAAGTTGAGGGCCACCATCGTATCCCCATCCACTCCCGGACCGTCTGCTGATCCGACGGCGTGAGGGTGCGAGTGAGGATGAGGGTGAGGATCAGAATGTGAAGCAAGCGCGGGCGCTGCCTCGTCTGTGTTTGAACTGCCGGCCACGCTTATCACGGTGACAGACACTGCTGCGACAACCGCCAGTATTAGCGCTGCGGCCACGTATGTTTTGGAAAAGTGAATCATCATTGACCTTCCGGATTCGCTCTAGTCATCAAAAGATGCATTGACTCCGTTTATGTCATCCGTCTTAGGCACATAGACCACCGATCGATCTCGGTCAACGTCCATGAGCGAGTTATTCGTTGTGTGGAGCAGTCCCAGCAGGTGACCAATTTCGTGCCCTGCTGTGCTCCGGCGTTCGTTAGCGCTCCAGCCCGTCGTTGCCCAGGTGTTGTTCTTAAGAGACCAACTGCTGTAGTGGGGCTGGCAGAAATAGTTGTGACTGAAAGTCCCAGGAGATGGGTTGTATTGATCCCATATGCTGTTGATCTTATGGGCTGAGGTGCTGTCAGGCCAGAAGAGAATCACGTGGTCCGTGTTTGCATCTTCCCAGTCCTGCATGCCAGTGGACCATGCGGTCCGCCATGCCGACCCCGGCGTCTGAAGGTTAGTACCCCAGGCGAAGTGAACGTCAACATAATTGGCATCGTGATCTGCCTCGTGGCAACCCTTCAGCACATACGCCTCGGCAACATTCGACCCATTCGCCAGTAGAACATTGAGCAGAATGAGACTGCCGATAGTCGCCAATGTCAGTAGGGCTACTCGAAGCGGCGCATTAATATAGTATTTCTCAAGCACGATACTTCTCATTTCTATTATGTGTGTGGGCCGCCAAGGTTTCTTGAGTTACCTCCCTCCCTCTACCTCCGTTTCCCAGGCTTGAATATCGACCGCAGGCTGGCCATCCACCGCTGCATGCATGGGGCATAGAACTCAGCGTGTCTGACTCGCCGTCGTTCTCGAATTCTGCGCTACTTAAACGAGGTCCACATCACCCGAAGGATGTAACACTAAAGTTGCATGCCAGAAGGGGCGAGCGCGTTTTGGTTGTGGCGCGGTGGGAATACCCGACGGCTGGCTAATCACGGACTAGAGCCAATGTCGCCCCGTACTGACCGGACGCTGGGTCACAGACTCGTCGTATTTGAAGTTCAGTATCCGTACGACGTCTGTCCTATTAGCCGCGTTTAACTTTGTCATGATGTTGGACATGTGCCGCTTAATCGTGTTCTCCGAAATACCAAGCCGGAGGCCTATCTGAATGTTCGTCATCCCGTAGGCGACCAGTTCAACAACTTCACGCTCTCTTGGGGTCAACCGCTCTGCCGCTTCAATTGGCATCATCACTCCCTCCAGGAATCTACACATCGAAAGCCGACGATTACATGAGGAGATTGCTTGCAGCACTCTCAAGTCGAGCGAATCAAGTTCGACCGCTGGAAAAGAGAGTGGATCGTCAATTGGAAAGTGGCTCCGTAATCTGACCTGATGCGAATCCACTAATTAGCTGACACCACGCAAGTATTGCATTCTGATCGCTGACGGGCTACAGGTCGTGTCAGCCTCTGATGAGCAGGGCGAGGTATCGTAGAACGCTCCCGCCGAGAGATCTCAAACCTGTCCACTCGCCGGGCTGAGAGGGAACTCCAGGCAGGCCGCGGCTCACAGAGACAGACGAGTTCTCGACCGCATCACGCCCCCGACAACCTGCCAACAAGGATCTCCAGAGCCAGCCGTTCGTCTAGCCTGCCCGTCTTGATGTCTAGGTCGGCGTCGAGCAGTCTGCGGTGGGTCTGAGCCAGGTACGCCTTACCAAAGCGAGATGCCTGCCGCAGCGTCTTCTCCAGCGCGTAACGGTTGCGAAGGCCGATGCGGTTTCCGATCTCTGTCTGCTCGACGCCACCAGCGCGCAAAGTGCCTGCGAGCAGAACAAGTCGAACCTGGCGGGCGAGCATCGAGATGATGGAGCCGACCGATGTGCCGCCATCGAGTAGGTCGTACATCAGCCTCATCGCCACGCCCGGCCTGCGCTCCAGCACCGCATCGATGGCGGCGAAGATGCTCGCTTCCCGGGCCTCACCGACCATCTCATCGACATCAACCTGCGTGATCTCTCGTTCGCCTGCGTAGAGTGCGAGCTTGTTGATCTCGCTGTCGAGCAGCCGGAGGTCGCCACCGGCCAGCCACACAATGCGTGAGATTGCGTCTCTGCTTGCAGATGAGTCGTAACGAGTGAAGCGGTCGCGGGCCCAGGCTTCAAGCGCTGCGCCTCTCGGCGACCGGAACTCGCGCACTTCGGCGCCGGGACCGGCCGCTTTGACGCCGCGGGCGTTGGCTCTCAGCGTAGTTGATTCCACGAACAGAATTTCGCTGGTGCCGGGCAGGTCGGCCAGCATCTTCGGCAGCTCATCCCACTCTGAGCCGCGGCTGTTGCCACGGCCATCCATCGACTGCAGCAGGCCGTAGACCAGTACAAGCCGTCTGTCTGCGAGGAATGGCAGAGTACTGGCGGCAGCGATGATGTCGAACGGCTTGAACCCGTTGCCTTCGAGGCTGGTTATGTTGGAGTCGCGCACCTCTTCAGGCCCGACGGATGTCCTGGCCCGGCGAACAGCTTCGCTGATTGAGAATCCATCGTCGCCGTGAAAGACTCTTATCAAGTGGTGCTACCGTGGATACTGTGGTGAATGGCTGGCGCGAGGATAGCAAGGTCGAATCTGACCGGGCGAGCGGTGTCTGGCGATTCGGGAGTACAGCGACATGCTGTTGAGATTGCTGTTGTCTATCCCATTCGTGGGGCAGTTGCTACGGGTTTCGTGGCTGCTGTTCTGGGATGGCCGCGTCTTCCCACTGTTGAAGATCCTGCCACTGGCGGCGGTCATCTACTTCCTCTCTCCGATCGATCTGCTGAGGGACTTCAAGCTTGGGATAGGCCAGCTTGACGATGTACTTGTGGCCGGCGTGCTGCTTACTCTGTTCGTTGTGCTTTCGCCTCGCAAGATTGTGACCGAGCACATACATGGTCGCAGCGATGACAATGACAAGCCAGAGCCGATCAACGGTAAGTTCCGTTACGTAGACGAGGACTAGCGCGGCCATCCGCATTTCCCGGTGTTTTGCGAGTCGTTGCGCGCCTTGTTTGACAGCTGCGCAGTCGGCGGTAGCCCAACTTCGCTCACTGTCATATCCTTTTCGTTTGGGACTTCTCAGTCTCCTCGCGGAATTCGTGAGCCGTCGAAACTCTCAATGGAACGAAAATGCGGATTGGGATCATAGGCCTTCCCGGCAGCGGCAAGACGACCGTTTTCAATGCTCTGACGCGGGGCACAGCCGAGTCCGGGAGCTTTGGCGGGAACAGGTCTGCGAATATTGGTGTCGCTCACGTTCCAGATGAGCGGCTCGACAGACTGACCGGCATCTTCAACCCGAAGCGCACGGTTCCCGCCGAGGTGACATATGTTGATCTTCCAGGCGCGCATTCGGCGGATAGCGCCGACCTGTTCTCAGGCGAGGCGCTGGGACATCTGCAACGCGTCGATGCTCTGCTGCACGTTGTGAGGGCGTTCGACGACCCCTCGGTGCCGCACGCGCTCGGCACTATCGACTACAGGCGAGATATCGAGAAGGTCAACTTCGATGTGCTGTTCGCCGACATCTCACTGCTGGAGCGTCGTATTGAGCGGATCAAAGACGGCATGAAGGGGATGAAGTCACAGGAGCGCGTGCAGGCCGAGAAGAACATCGGCGTGCTGCAGTCGCTGCAGGCTGAAATGGAGGATGGAACTGCGGCCCGTGACAGGGACTTCACAGAGGACGAAGTGACGGCGATCTCCGACACCTTCCTGCTGAGCAGGCTGCCGCTGCTGGTTGCGCTTAATGTTGGCGAAGACGACCTGGGGCGGGCAGGCGAGCTGGAATCCGAGCTTGCAGAGCTTGTTTCCGGGCGGAAATCTGGCTGTGCTGTGCTGTGTGGACGGTTGGAAGAGGAGTTGGCGCAGATGAGCCCCGAAGAAGAGGCCGAGATGCGGTCGGGGCTCGAAGCGGGCGAGTCCGGACTGGAGCGCATGATCCGACTTTCATATGACGTGCTGGGACTGATCTCGTTCCTGACTGTTGGTGAAGACGAAGTGCGTGCGTGGACGATCGCCCGCGAGACTCCTGCGCCACAGGCGGCAGGCGCGGTTCACTCAGACATCGAGCGCGGGTTCATTCGCGCCGAGACGGTGAGTTACGATGACTTCATCGAGGCTGGCAGCCTGGCGAAGGCGCGGACGAACGGCGCGCTGAGGCAGGAAGGTCGAGACTACGTTGTGCAAGACGGAGACATAGTGAATTTTCTTTTCTCTGTTTAGAGTTGGCTGAGGATCGGCAGGGGGGACTCTAGTTCCAGTTCAGAGTGACGAATCAAGCAAGGAATATCGATTTTGGCTGAATCTGACAACGGCGACATTCTGGCGCAGCGCAGGGCATACATCGTGCCCTTCATACAGCCGTCTCCGCAGGCTCCCGAGGGCTTCACCGAGCTGTTCAATGCCTACTGGCAGGCGGCAGACCAGCAGGTTTCAGGGCTTGAGGCGAGGTCCGGCGTTGTGAACCGTGTCTTCGCAGAAGGAGTCCTTGGCAAGGGCGACGACGCGCTGCTGATGCTCGAGCAGACGAACCGTCAGGCGTGGCACCTCGTGAAGGCTCGTGTTGATGCTGGCGCTCGCTTAGATGAATACGAAGACCAGGAGGCGTTTGCCGAGGTGATCGACTGGGGCCGCTGCATGCAGGTCGGCTTCATCAGCCAGGGCGTTGCTGGCGCAGTCTCTGCCTCGTATCAGGATGCCGCTCTGAGGCGTCAACGCCATCTCGACGAGCGGCTGGAGCAGGCTATCGAGCCCGGCGAATCCGTGCTGATTCTGAGTGGCTCGACCGATATCAAGCTGCCTGACGGTGTCGAGAAGTTCCTGGTTTCGCCGCCTGAGCTGGATGCGCTGGAGCGGTGGATCAGGCAGGTGAACGAGGCGGCGCGTCGAGCGGCCGAAGAGGCTGCGGCCCGCGGGCAGGCGCCTGGAGCTGCGCAGGCCGAGGCCGCTCCACCACCACCTGAGGAGTCGAGCGGCTCGTCCAGCGGCCTGTGGACGCCGGGAAGCAGATGAGCGCGTCGGGTGAGTCATGAATCGCCCGCCAAACGACAAAGTCGCTGATTCCTCTGCGATCGGGGTGTACGTTCACATCCCGTTCTGCGAGTCGAAGTGTCCTTACTGCGACTTCAACACTTACGCAGGGATTGAGAACCTGATCCCGCCGTATGTCGACGCTCTGTGCCAGGAGATATCTCGCTGGGGCGATGCGCTGACTGACAGTTCCGCACGTACCGTCTTCTTTGGCGGCGGCACTCCCTCTTACCTTTCCGGGGCCGACATCGGTCGAATCATGAGTGCGTTGCGAGCCGTTTTGCCGCCGGAAGCCGGCGCCGAAGTGACGCTGGAAGCGAACCCCGGCGACGTGACGCTCGAGAAGGCTGCGAGCTGGCTCGATGCGGGCTTCAACCGGGTTTCGATGGGCGTCCAGAGCTTCGATGATGGCCTGCTGGAGACCCTGGGACGTAGGCATGACGCCGAGGAAGCGGTCAGGTCGTTCGAACTGCTGCGTGAGGCTGGCTTCAAGAACCGTTCGCTGGACCTGATGTTTGGCCTGCCGGGACAGTCGCTTAAGCAGTGGACGGATTCTATGGAGCAGGCGCTGGCGCTTGAGCCAGACCATGTTTCGCTGTACGGCCTGCAACTGGAGGCGGGAACTCCGCTGGAAGCGAGCGTGAGGCTCGGCAGAACTGCACGGCCGGACGACGACCTTGCTGCAGAGATGTACCTTGGGGCGGAGGCGACATTTGCGAAGGCCGGATTCCGTCACTACGAGATCTCGAACTGGGCGCTGCCGGACCGGGAGAGTCGGCACAACCTGGTTTACTGGCGGAACGGGCCATATCTGGGTCTTGGACCCGGCGCGCACTCGTCCTTGTTCGGGTATCGATTCGCCAACACCCGGTCGCCACGCTGGTACATGCGGTCTCTTGGACTTGAGCCGGACACTGCCCGAGAGTTCCCCGCCTTGTCGGCAGCTACGCCAAGATGGGAGCCGCTACCTGACTCAACGCCTGAGGTGCTGAGGCGGATGTCAGGCCACGGCCCCGTCGACTTCGTAGAAGAGACTACTCCGCAGCTTGAGCTGGCGGAGACCATGATGATGGGACTGCGGCTGGATGTGGGGATCAGCAAAGCAGATTTCGAATCCCGATTTGGCCGCACGTTGCGGGACGTATTCGGACACGAGATCGGCGAACTGGTGTCTCAGGGACTGCTAGTCGAGGACAGTGTGGGCATCAGGTTGTCTGACAGAGGGCGGCTGCTCGGCAACGAGGTATTCGGCAGGTTCGTTGAGACGGCACAGAGCGTTAGCTGACGCGGCGCCCGACTTCGGCCCCGGCCAGCTTTTCATCTGGCAAACTTCGTAGCTATGTTCGTCATCACAACCGCAGGACACGTCGACCACGGCAAATCGACCCTCATCCACGCCCTGAGCGGCATCGATCCTGACCGGCTCAAGGAAGAGAAGAGCCGCGGTATGACGATCGAGCTTGGCTTTGCGTGGGTGACGCTGCCGTCCGGCCGAGATGTCAGCATCGTCGATGTGCCGGGCCACGAGCGGTTTGTCCGCAACATGCTGATGGGAGTTGGCGGAGTTGACCTGGCACTCCTGATCATTGCTGCGGATGAAGGCGTGATGCCGCAGACCCGCGAGCACCTTGCCATTCTTGATCTCCTCAACGTGGACCGCGGCATCACCGTGATCACGAAGTCAGACCTGGTCGATGAGGAGTGGCTTGAGCTAATTAAGGCCGATGTCGAGGAGTCGCTTACGACAACGACGCTGGACGGCTCACCTGTGATGGCAGTCTCGGCGGAAACGGGTGCTGGGGTTCCGGAGCTGCTCGCTGAGGTCGACTCGCAGTTGGATCAGCTGGACGAGCATGTCGACCTGGGACGACCGCGACTGCCGGTGGACCGCTCGTTCACCATGTCCGGGTTTGGCGCAGTCGTCACTGGCACGCTCTCGGGAGGCAGGCTTCGTGCCGGACAGGAAGTGGAGCTACTTCCCGGAGGCAGGCGGGCCCGAATTCGCGGGTTGCAGTCGCACCAGACCACTCTCGAAGAAGCGGTGCCGGGCACGCGGGTTGCGGTGAACCTCAGTGGAATTGAGCATAGCGAGATCGAACGTGGTGATCTGCTAACCGTTCCGGGCTGGCTCGCTTCGTCAAAGGCGTTCGACGCATCGCTGCGGGTGATCGCAGACGCTCCCCGCGCAGTTCGTCATAACCATCGCCTGCAGATGTTCTCCGGCAGCCGGGAAGTGCCAGTGACCGTGAGAGTGCTCCAAGGCGATGAGATCACGCCAGGAGAATCTGGCTGGG
This sequence comes from Dehalococcoidia bacterium, assembly GCA_028285005.1. GTDB lineage: Bacteria > Chloroflexota > Dehalococcoidia > Lucifugimonadales > Lucifugimonadaceae > JAJCYX01. The sequence goes on from JANQQP010000039.1 coordinate 22,757, forward strand.
TCCAGCTACGGACGACCGAGGCCGTGCCAATGCTGAGAGGCGACCGCTTCATTCTCCGCGATACGCAGGACACGATGGCTGGTGGCGTGGTGCTGGTGCCCGATGCGGCCAGACACCGCAGAAACGATGCTGACGTCGTAGCTGAACTGGAGACTCTGGCGAGTGGTTCAGGCGAGACCGCCGCTCTGCAGACATTGCGCGCCATCGAACCTGCGACCGTAGCGCAGCTTGGCAGCAGCGCCAACCTGTCCGAGGCCGAAGCTCGAGAGCTGGCCGAACAACTGATCGAAGCGAAGGAAGCGGTGGACATCGGCGAGTCGGGCGCCGCGCTGCTCTATTCCCTTGCAGGCTGGACCGCTCTGCGCTCTGAGATCGAGGGCGCGGTCGCCGGATTTCACAGGCTGTACCCGCTCAGGCCAGGAATGCCTCGTGAGGAGTTGAGGAACCGTTTGAAGCTGAAGGCTGCGCCATTCCTGCGGGTTATCGCCGCGCTCACGGAACAGGACCTGCTCAAGACCGACGGCGCGCTGGTGTGGTCGCCATCTCATACCGTCGAACTGAGTTCGCAACAGCAGGCTGACGTGGACGCCTACATGCAAAGGCTCGAATCAGACCCGTATTCACCGCCTACCGACTCGCCTGTCGACCCTGAACTGCTGGCAGGCCTGGAAGGGCAGGGCAAGGTTGTACGCGCAGGTGAAGTGGTCTTCGCCGTCGATGCTTTCGAGGAGATGCGGGAGCGCCTGGCTGAACATGCGAACAGCGGCGGCTCGATCAACATCAACGATGTGCGTGAGCTGTTCGGGTCGAGCCGCAAGTACGTGCTGGCTTTCTTAGAGGAGCTCGACCGGCAGGGCGTGACGATCAGGCGTGGCGACGACCGCATTTTGCGCGGTTAATCAGACCTGCCTCAGCACGTTCGTTCCTTTCTCGTTCAGTTGCGATGAGCCAAGTGGCTCATTCAGGGCCGACCCAAAGGGTTCATGCATATTGCGCATAACCCCGACCTCACCTCGCGAAACCGCTCTATTGGAGAAAGGTGTGCATAAGGTCTACTTAAAAGGTGAAACACTCTTCAGGTGTCACCGCGCTCCCACACTAACTAATGAGTGCAGAGCTGGATCAAAGGTGCAACATGGCTATATTGAACAAATGGCGCAACCCGATCGTCATCTTCGCCATCTCGGTGATGCTGGCGGTCACGGTATACGCCTCCTTCGCGGCTGCAGGCGACATTAACGATGCTGCAGATGGCGGGGTGCAGATCGGCGCAATCTCAAAGGCTGCAGCCGACTTCGAACTGGCGTGGTTCCAGATGATGGGCGCTGACGCTCTTGCCGCCACAGGTGAAGCGCCAGCAGAGGCCCAGGGCTTCTACGATGGCGGTCTCGCTCTCTACAACCAGAGCAAGGCCGTGCTTCAGGCTGCGGACAGGGAGCCCATCAATCTTGCGATTGCAGGTTCGGACCAGGCTCTTGTGATGATGAATGCAGCATTCGAAGGCACGATGGCCCTCGCTGCATCGGGTGACATCGCTGCTGCCACCAGCAACCACATGGACGGCACCGTAGTGCTTTACAGCAATGTCGAGCCTGCCGTAAAAGGTCTTGCCCAGGTTGGCGTAGTTGGCGATGAGCGACTTACAGCCCGTCTCAACAGCGGTGCTGCCGATCTGAGGATGCTGGGCTGGATCAGCGTTGCGGTTGTTGCGCTTGGCGCAGTTTTCGCAGGCTGGAGCGCCTGGAGCATCTACCGTCGTGAGGACGAGGATGCTGCTGAGTCCGCTACTTCGGACCAGTCGAGCTCCTGGAGCCAGGCGGCTTAGGTCAGAGACTTGAGTTGAAGAGGGCGTGCCAAACGGCACGCCCTGTTCGCGTTTGGAGGCCTGGAAGGCTGGCTATTCCCTGTCCCAGCTTGAGAGAGGGTTAGGGTGAGGGCCGTCCCGCTTACTGGCAGCCGAGATCCGGTAGGGGCGCTGCTTGCCGCGCCCGGTCTGGGCAAAGCCCAGACGTCAACCCACCCTCTAGCTCCCTCCCTGACAGGGAGG
>JANQQP010000040.1 GCA_028285005.1 Dehalococcoidia bacterium
TGGGAGCGGGTTAGGGTGAGGGTCGTCTCTCTGACTGGTAGCCGCAGATCCGGTAGGGGCGCTGCTTGCCGCGCCCGGTCTGGGCAAAGCCCAGACATCAACCCACCCTCTAACTCCGTCCCTGGCAGGGAGGGAGAAGATGCTACCGTCTGCCCGGCCATCTTCCGCTCGCGGAACCGTGAGATCGACCCCAACGCGTCCCGTTTTCGTGCAAAATGCGCCGACAGTCTGGATGCCGTCGGCGGCGGTATGGCGCTGCGGCCACTCAACCTGAATGAAAGAACTGAACTATGGCAGTGGGACCACGACTTGAAGGAAAGACGGCGATTGTCACCGGCGGCGCGTCCGGCATTGGCGAGGCCTGTTGCCGGCTGTTCGTCGAGCACGGCGCGAAGGTCGTCATCGGGGACATCGATGAGGCGAAGGGGCCGGCGCTGGAGAAGGAGTTGGGCGACGCCTCGATGTTCAAGCGGCTCGACGCAACCAGCGAGTCGAACTGGAACGAGGTCGTGGACGATGTGATGTCGAAGTGGGGCCGGCTCGATGTTGTTGTGAACAACGCCGGAATGTCGGGAGCCAAGGGACGGCCGCCGGTCGAGGATACGATCGTTGAGAACTGGGACACTGTCTTTGCGGTGAACTCCACCGGCGTGATGCTCGGCACGAAGGTAGCTGTGCCTGCGATGCGCAAGAACGGCGGCGGCTCGGTCGTCAACATCTCCTCGATTTTTGGCATTGTGGGTAGCCCGGCCGGTGCCGCCTATCACGCCTCCAAGGGAGCCGCGCGCACCTTTTCGAAGGCTGCCGGGGTGCAGCTCGCGAAGTACAACATCAGGGTGAACTCGGTGCATCCCGGCTTCACAGACACGCCGATGACGACCGATATCCACTCTGACCCGGCAATTCACAAGTACAGGGTCGACATGACGCCGCTTGGAAGGCTCGGCAAGCCGGACGACATCGCCTACGGCGTGCTGTACCTGGCTTCCGACGAGGCTGCCTGGGTGACAGGCACCGAGCTGGTGATCGATGGCGGCGAGATCGCCTGGTAGAGACCGAATCTCGTGAGACAAGAAGACGCCCCGCAGCAACTGCGGGGCGTCTTCGATTTCTCTATGGAACCGTCGCGCTAGGCGCTCTGGGTCATTTGCTTCACGTGGCGCAGGTATGCCGGCTGCTGGTCGTCCGCAGCCGCTGCGGGCGCGGCCTGCTCTTCCTGCGGCTTGGCTGCTGTGGTCCGCTGACCTTCCTTGAGCCTGCCGGTGTCGTGCAGGAACGCGAGCACTGCCTGGACCCTGGCGTGTGCCTTGGGCTGGGGCTGCAGGCGCATCTTGCCGAAGATGGAGCCGATGTGGCGCTCAACCGTGCGGGGCTGGATGAACAGATCCTCTGCAATGGCTGCGTTCGAGTGTCCGCGTGCCATGCAGTCCAGCACTTCTCGCTCTCGCTCTGTCAGCTCTGACAGGAACTGGCTTTCGACCTTGTTCTGCGTTCCGGCGAGTTTGGCGACGATCTCGCTGGCGAGGTAAGTCTTGCCTTCGGCGACGTCTTTTACTGCCTGCACAAGGTCTGCGAGGCTTTCGAGCGACTGCTTGAGCAGATATGCCTTGCCTTTGACATCGCCCTTGAGGAACTCTCGGACGAACTCGTCGTCATCGAAAGCCGAGAGCAGGACGATCGCCATGTCAGGGTGCTTTTCTCGAATGATGCGAGATGCACTTACGCCGTCGAGGCGTGGCATGCGGCCGTCCATGATGACGACGTTGGGGTTGAGGCGGTCGACCATGCCGAGCGCTTCCTGGCCGTCACCAGCGAACCCGACGATCTGGATATCCGGGTCTGTGTTGAGCAACATGCCGTATGCCTGTCGCATCAGTTCGTGATCATCGACCATCAGGACCCTGATGGACTTCACTGCGACTGAATCCGTAGTCAAGACTGCCTCCAATTCCAGCTGGGACTCAACTGGAGCAAACGTTTTCCGAAGCTATTGCCAGTTCAGCTGGCCTGATTTACCGCGCCGGGAGCTGCCGGCAATGTTCCAGAAACTATCCATGCAAGTGCGGAGGAACTGCCGCCCTTCATGCTTACTCCGGTCACAGGGTTGAGTGAACCTCCCTGCGACTCCAATACCGACCGGACCTGATCGTCGACAGGCCACTCATTTGAAGAAACCTCGCCCCACGGCTCTGCAGTGAGGACGAATTCGCCAGCATCGCCGTTCTCAGAAGAACGCACTTCCCAGTAGACGGTGCCGCCCTTGGGCAACGCTTCTACAGACGAGAGCATCGCCTGGACAAGAGCCTGGATAGTGAGCGCACGGTCTGCCATCACCTGCACGTCGACTGATTCGCCACGTGGGATGATCTCGAGAGTGCCTTTGACCGCAGGGCCGGACAGCGCCGCGGCTTCGGTGACGAGAGCGCTGAGGTCGTGCTCCTGGACTGTCCCAGGTTCGGACTTGGCGAAGTTCCACACGCTGCGCGCCAGTTCACGTGCCCGTTTTGTGGAGCTTTCGATGAGATTCAGATATTCGGTGACCTTGGCAGTCGACTGACCGTCTACGCTGCCGTTCGCACCCTGGAGGGTCTCTTTAGCAAGCTCGGTGAAGCCGAGAGCGATTCCGATTGGACCGTTGAGTTCGTGTGCAAGACCAGCTGAGATACGGCCGATCAGTTCGAACTTTTCCTGGTGAATCTGTTCAGTGCTTAGTGTCATTCAGACCTTGAGTGCTCGCGTTCTGTGGGGCCTTGTGGGCGATTCTCACGATGGCCGGAGTAAATCAATACACGATTTCTTCGAGTGGGTCTTAGCGGTTATCGATTCGGGTATCGCGCTGTTTCCCAGCTTTGTCCGAAGATTGCCCAGCCTCTCGGGACTGTGATTGAGGCGCCTGCACGCAGGCTGTGTTTGTGATTGCCGCTTGGCACCAACCACATGCTTGCTGTGGGCTGCGGCCCAGTTGCACTGTGGGCATCGGCCCCCCTGTGCTGTGACAAAGTTAGCGCGCTCGAACACCGGCGAGTATGGGGGACTGCACTCAAACGAACGGGACGGCCTGAACGCAGCTACACGGAAACGAACTGGAAACGTACGTTTTTCAGTTGGCCTGAGAACGACCCTGGCTGGCGACGGCTTCCATCGCCGCCTTGATCTCGTCCTGATCGCCCAGGTAGTGATGACCTGCTGGAGTCATATCGTCGTTCAGTTCGTAGATGAGTGGCACACCGGTCGGTATGTTCAGTCCGACGATCTCCTCATCTGAGATGCCATCGAGGTGCTTCACAAGTGCGCGAAGACTGTTGCCGTGTGCAGCGATGATGACCTGCTGGCCGGTTCTGATCTGCGGCACTATGCGTTCGTTCCAGTACGGAAGTACCCGTGCGACGGTGTCCTTCAGGCACTCTGTGAGCGGAACTTCCTCGTCTGAGAGATCGGCATAGCGAGGGTCGTGGCGCGGGTTGCGCTCATCGTCGGGTTCAAGCGCAGGCGGTTGAATGTCGTAGCTTCTGCGCCAAATCAGGACCTGTTCGTCGCCGTGTTTGGCGGCCGTTTCCGCCTTGTTCAGGCCCTGTAAAGCGCCGTAGCTGCGTTCGTTCAGCTTCCACGAGCGTTCGACGGGGATCCACATGCGGTCCATCTCGTCGAGCACGAGCCACAGCGTGCGGATGGCCCGTTTCAGCACAGATGTGAAGGCAAACTCGGGGACTAGACCTTCAGCGGCGAGCAGGCCAGCGGCTTTCTTCGCCTCGGCAACGCCAGTCGGCGTGAGGTCGACGTCTTTCCAGCCGGAGAAGCGGTTCTCCAGATTCCATTCGCTCTCGCCGTGCCGGAGCAGTATCAGTTGATAACCCATGGTCAGTTCACTTTAGCCTGAAGTGGTTAGAGGTGTCATCGTGTTGGACGAGAATGATGTGAGACCGGAGAGTTCGCTAGTCCCGCGGCGTCACTGTGATGTCTAGCGACCACGGGTCTGCGGTGTTGAAGCCCTGGGATTCGAGCCATCCCTGACGCAGCTCCAACGCGTAGGTATAGGTGATGCCGTGCCGGTAGTCGGCCGACTCCTCACCACAGCGCTGACTCCATACGCTGTCGGCCTCACCGTCTCTGCGCGGGCACGGTTCCATCTGCACCGAAGCGATGCTGCCGTCTGCCGCTCCGAAGAAGATGATGTCGAGCGGGACGTATGTGTTGAACATCCAGAAGCCGCCACCGCGCTCCTGGTCGAATGTGAACAGCATGCCTGTGCCGTCGGGCACCGTCGCCCTGCACATGAGCCCTTGCGACTGCTCGGCCTGCGTCACGGCTGTCTCCGCCGCGAAGGCGACCCAGCGTTCCCCGTCGCTGATGAGCAGGTCTGCGAGTGGGAGCGGATCGCGACTGACGTTCTGGCAGTCGGCGTTGTCGACAAACTCCGGCTGGAATTCGGGTGAAGAGGTGGGCGATGGCACCGCGCTTGGCGATGACGCTGCTTGAGTGGCTGGCGGCTCTGTTGGGGTGAGCGTTGGTGTTGGAGAAAAGGCTGCCGGAGCCGATGTCGATGTGGCAGTCGCTGGCGATTCGGTGCTGGAAGCGCCGGGCGCCTGTTCCGAGCCACAGGATATGACGACCGCCGCCAGTATGGCTGCGGCGATCAGTGTGAGCTTACGGCTGGCGATCACGGGACCGCATCACATCAAGGTCATATTCGAGCCCGAGGCCGGGGCCTTCCGGCACGCGGATGTGTCCGTCTTCGACCTCGAACGGCTCCTTGAGTATCGAACCCGCGTCGCGGATCCCAACATGTTCGATGTTGTACTCCTGCGCGTACGGGAAATCGGTGCGCCCAGCGATCAGGTGGACGTGAGCAGCCGTTGAGCCATACGGCTGGGTGTTGTGGATCGTCATCGGCAAGCCGTGTGTGCTGACCACCGACGTGATCTGCTGGAACTCGCTAATGCCACCGGCCTTCACAACGTCCGGCTGAACGATGTCTGGCCGACCACGCGTGACAAGCTCTTCGAAGTCCCAGCGCGTGTATGCGTTTTCGCCGGCAGCGATCGGCATATCGAGAGCGTCCGCGAGTTCTGCCAGGCCATCAAGGTCGCGCACGTGCACGGGTTCCTCGAAGTGGAAGACGTCGAGGTCCTGTAGCGCTTTGCCGATCTCTATCGCATGGTGGACCGAGTAGGCACCGTTCACGTCGACAAGAATCTCCATGTCGTCGCCGACTAGCTTCCGCATCGCTTTGACGTTCTCGACCGTCGTGTCCGCAGGGTCGTCGATGCGGCCCGGAACCGCGGAGTGCATCTTGTAGGCGGAGAAGCCTTTGTCACGGAACTCGGCGACGCGGCGAGCCTCTTCATCCGGCGTCAGGTCTCGCTGCAGCGATGAGGCGTAGACGCGGATCCGGTCTCGGTTCTTGCCGCCAAGTAACTTGTAAAGAGGGACGTCCAGCGCCTTGCCCTTGATATCCCAGAGCGCGATGTCGACGCCGGCCGCCGCGGTCAGAAGCGATCCGGGAGGGCCCGCGACGCCACCAGCACGAAACATCGAGTCCCATATCGCCGGCGTGTCGAAAGGGTCTTTGCCGATGAGCAGCGGAGTGAAGATGGTTTCGATTGCCGCCTTCGAGACATACGGTCCGCGACGGAAGCATTCACCGAATCCGGTGATTCCGGCATCGGTATGAATGACGGCGTAGGGATACTCGCCGTCCAGGACGAGGCACTCAACAGAGGTGATCTTCAAGGGGATGGGTTTCCTGGCAGAGGACTATCTTCGGACGCCGGTGCGGACACCGGGACTCTTCTCGACCGACTTCAGCTCTGCCGGCAGGCGGAAGGTGATGTTCTCATCGCCCTGGCCGATGTGAATGACGTTCTTCGGATCGATGGCTTCGATCACGGCAGCGACACTGGACTCAGGTGTGGATGCTCCGGATGTGATGCCGACTCGGTTGACTCCCTCAAACCAGGACATGTCCATTTCGTCCGGGCCGTTGATGAGGTGAGACTTCACACCGTAGCTTTCTGCCACCTCTTTGAGCCGGTTGCAGTTCGAACTGTTCTGGGCACCGATAACAAGTACCAATTCAACGACTTCAGCCAGTTGGCTTGCTGCCTGTTGGCGGTTTGTGGTGGCGTAGCAGATATCGTTACGCACGAGGGCGTTCGGGTACTTTTCAGTGATTTCATCAATTGCGGCGGCGGTATCGCGGACTGACAGCGTCGTCTGTGTCAGCACCGCCACCTCCTGGTCGTCCTCGAACTCAGGGACATCAATCCCCTCTCGTTCATCAATCAGGGTCATATCGGTCTGGCCTGTCGATCCAATCACTTCCTGGTGTCCGCGGTGCCCGACCAGGATGATCTTCTTGCCCTCGCGCGCGTACTTCTTAGCTTCATTGTGGACCCGCGTGACCAGGGGGCAGGTGGCGTCCAGCACGGTCAGGTTGCGGCGCTTCGCCTCTTCGTAATCTGAGGGTGGCGAACCGTGGGCAGAAAAGACGACTACTGCGCCTTCCGGAACTTCGCTTACTTGCTCAACGGTGATGGCGCCTTTGCGTTCGGTCTCGGCGACGACAATCGGGTTGTGGACAATTTGGTGTTTCACATAGACGGGAGTGCCGTACTTTTCGATAGCCAGCTCAACAATGTCCACGGCAAGGACTACGCCAGCGCAGAACCCTCGCGGGCTGGCCAGGTAAACGTCCAGCGTCCTGGCGGCTGTCTCTTCAGACTTCTTTCGAACGGTGGTCATTGCTGCTTCGCGCGGCCCTTCCCTGTCGATTGCCTCCGATTATATAGACCCAAGATCGAGGGACTGTGCAGGGATTGGCCAGCCGACAGCGTCATTCTCGGGCGGCCTGCTCCGGGAGGCCCTCGGACGCGCCGGCCGGGCTTTCGGCGCCAAGACGGGTCATCAGAGCGACCGTGACGATGAAGCAGACCGCTACGGTGCCGAGCACTGTCTGGTAGCCGAGCGCGTCCTGCACCTGGTTGAGCCGGTCGACTCCGATACCTGCGATTCTCGATATGGCAGAGCCTATGAGGACGGCGACGCTGGCGTAGCCAAGGTCGCGAGCTGCGTGCTTACGTGAGACCAGGTCGTTCGCAAGCGCCCAGCTGACGGTGAGGAAAATGCCGATGGCGGCGCCGATCAGGAAGCCGACGAGTACCACGACCAAAAGCGACGTGGCGAAGATCAGGATGGTCGAGGCGATGACGCCAAGCACGCCGCCCGTAACAAGCATCGAGTCGCGACCTATTCGATCTGTCAGATGACCGGCAGGTAGGACGGTTATTGCGGTCGCGAGCGAGATCGAACCCAGGATGAAGACTCCTCCCTGCGCAGGGTTTTCCAGGCCGATCACATCTTCCAGATAGAAGAAGGCGTAGAGCTGGAGCGCCGAGAAGCCGGTTATCACCACGGTTAGAGCGATGAGGAATCTGAGGTAATTGTCGTGCGGCACCGGGCTGGCATCCGGCACTATCTCTTCTTGCTGCGGCTCAGGCGTAGGCTCCGCGTCAGCTGCTTCGCGATTTCGCCAGACGGAGGTAACGGTCCAGAGGTTGGTCAGCATCGTCACGGTCGCCAGAAGCACGAGCGCCGCAATCATCCAGCCTGGCGCAGTGTCCGCGTCGTACTGACCCATCATTAGTAGAACTATTGCGGCCATCACGCCCGCGCCCACGATTCGCGATAGGTTCAGTGCACCAGCTGCTGCACCTTTACTACCGCTCTTCACGTGATCTGCGATCAGGCCGTTGGCCGCTCCCTGTCCGAAGTTTCCCATTCCTTGGATGAGCAGATTCAGGACGATCAGAGCGATCAGCGTACCGGCAATGCCGAGGAACATCGCCGAAGCTGCCATTCCAATAGCGCCAATGAGCAGGAACGGCATTCGCTTGCCGGGTCCTGTCCTTCGGTCGCTCAGCACTCCAGCGATCGGCTGAGTCAAAGCGGCGATTGCGAGTCCGAGCAGCGACACAATGCCGATAGCGCCGTTCTTGTCGTCGCTATCGAATGTGATGCCAAGGATTGTTGAGCCGCCACCGGCCACGATCTCATCGATCTTGATCGGCAGGATGGCCGAGCCGAAAGCGGTCCAGAGGCCTGAGAAGCCCGCTGCATAGAGGCTCAAATTGACGAGACTGCCAGCGCCGCGGCGATGTGTGGATCTAATTGCTGCGAGTGGATTACGGCTCGGGCGCGCGATGTCGCGGGATGGCTCTGACGCCTGTTCGGCGGATGCCGTTATGGATTCATTCCGGCTGGTTGGCATTGCATCGCTTCCGAACGCCCCGGTCTGCCATCATCAGCGGGGCTGCCATACACTCTTCGACTAGCGTACATCACACACAATTACTGGAGCCTGACGGGTGACTTCAAGACCGCTTTTTTACCACTACACCAGTTGAGACACCTGCCGCAAAGCGAGAGGGGTCCTCTCGCAAGCTACAGATGACGCGGACGAACGCGACTTCTTCAGGGACCGTCTTTCTCGAGACGAGATAGAGCGTATCGCGAAGATGTCATCTGTTGATGAGATGTTCTCATGGCGCAGCCCGAGCGCGAAGCCTTTCAGGGCTCAGCGCGGCGAACTTTCGGACGACCGTCTGATCGATCTGATGCTCGAAGAGCCGCGACTGATCCGTCGGCCGATTCTGATCACAGGCAAACAGGTGCTATTTGGCTTCGATGCCGAGGAGTACGCGAAGCGCCTGAAGTAGACATTCAGTCGTCTGCGTGCCTGCACTCATGCCCGACTGGTGATTTCCGCAAGGTGCGTCGAAAACAGGGCAAATAACCTGCCCCCGTTTTCGGCGGATGTGTCCACAAACCAGTCGGTCAGCCGACCCAGAGGCGATCAGATGCTCTACAACAAGGCGTGCCCGCGTTGCAGCGGTGATGTGAAGTTGGACCGTGACAACTACGGCGTATACGCCAAGTGCCTGCAGTGCGGGTTCAACCGTGACTTCCAGACTCGACGAGACGTTGTGCCGTCATCAGGCAGCGGCTCGCTGTTCGGACCTGAAGTCATAGCTGCAGACGTTCCTGAAGACGATCAGCTCGAAGCCGCTTAACTACCCGGCAGATAACTCTAAAACTGCGCTCCCGCTGTTAATATCTGCGGCATGCCCGGCAGCGCAAACGGAAAGCCTGAACCGACCGTCCTGACAAGCCTCGATGAGAGCGCAGGCGTCGGTACGATCACACTCAACAGGCCCGCTCGCCGGAACGCCCTCGACCACGAGATGATTCCTGCGCTCGAAGAGGCGATCTCCGGCATCGCGGCGAACGACTCGATCAGGGCAATCGTGCTTACGGGAGCGGGCGAATCGTTCTGCTCCGGGGTCGACACCGACGAGCTCGCGGGCGGCTCGCAGCCCGGTCCACATTCCCCTGGACCCGGCGGCCCCGAAGCACTGCGACGAGGCTTCCAGCAGTCGCACCGCATCGTCCTCAGCATCTTCGATATCGAGAAGCCAGTGATTGCCGCAATTCGTGGCCCCGCCGTTGGTGCTGGACTTGACCTCGCCTGCGCATGTGACCTTCGGCTTGCCTCACCGGACGCCCGTTTTTCCGCTGCCTACATAAAGGTCGGCCTTTTCCCCGGATACGGCGGTGTCTGGTTCTATCCGCGGCTTTTCGGCATGGCGAAGGCGGCAGAGATGATGCTCACGGGCGACTTCCTGAGTGCGGATGACGCGTTGGAGGCCGGATTCCTCAATCGAATCGTGCCTGCCGACCAGCTCCTGTCAGAGGCGCAGAAACTGGCAGCGCGCATCGCTGCGGGACCGCCGATTGCGACTCGACTGGCGAAGACGATGATGCATAAAAGCCTTGGCGTAGACCTCGCATCAGCCCTCCAATTTTCCGCCGCGGCCGAGGCAATCACGCTATCATCGGCAGACCACGCGGAAGGCATGGCCGCGGCCCGTGAAAAGCGGGCGCCTGACTATCGAGGAGTTTGAGTTGCTTTTTAACGGCGGACCGATGATCTTCACGGGCCGGGCGCACTCCCAGCTTGCGGAGGACATCTGCGAATACCTCGAGTGTGACCTTGGCAACGCCGAGTTCTCGAAGTTCAACAACGACAACACGTTTGTCCGAATCATGGACAACGTGCGTCACCGCGATGTGTTCATCATCCAGCCGACGTCTTACCCGGTGAACGACAACATCATGGAGATGCTGATCTTCATCGATGCTGCTCGGCGGGCGTCTGCGGGAAGAATCACCGCTGTGATGCCGTACTTTTCGTACGCGCGCACAGACAAGAAGGACCAGCCGCGGGTGCCGATCACCGGGCGCCTGATCGCCGATCTCGTGGCGACGGCTGGCGCCGACCGAGTGATCCTCATGGACCTCCACGCAGCGCAGGTGCAGGGCTTCTTCTCGACGGTTGTGGATGAGCTGACGGCACTGCCGATGCTGGCCGATTACTTCCTCAACAAGGACATTCCCGAAGAGGACCTCGTGGTGGTGGCGCCTGACATCGGCTCTTCAAGGCGTTCCAGGGTGTTCGCATCTCGCCTGGAGGCTCCGCTGGCGATTATTGAGAAACGGCGACTCGGCAACAACGACCGCGTAGAGACTCTGAACGTAATTGGTAATGTAGAGAACAAGTACGCACTGCTTTTCGATGATGAGATAAACACCGGCAGCACCATGATTGCTGCGGCGAATATCCTCGCCGACCACGGTTCGAAGGGCGTTTATGCGTGTGCCACCCACGCAGTTCTGCCGGGTGACGCAGCGCAAAAGCTGACCGCAGTCTCTAACCTTAATGAACTGGTTATCACGGACACGATGCCGCTCGAGGAGAGGAAGAAGCACCCGAAGGTAAAAGTGGTGTCTATCGCTCCGCTGGTTGGCGAGGCGATCAAGCGCATTCACGAGGGCCGCTCAGTAGGCGCGCTGTTCAGATAGTCCGCGGCGAAGGCTGATCGAACTATTCACCTCTTCGCCAAGCGCACTCCCGGCTCTCCCAGATACTGACAAGAGGCATTCCCGAATATGTTCGGCCTGCTCAACAAAATCGTTGGTGACTCCAACGAAAAAGCCGTCAAAGCTATACGTCCTGTCGTCGAGGAGATCAACTCCCTCGAACCGGAGATGGAGAGCCTCTCTGATGACGAACTGCGTGCCCTGACCGCCGAGTTCAAGTCGCGTCACGAGGCCGGCGAGACACTCGACGACCTGCTTCCTGAAGCGTTTGCTGCTGTGCGAGAGGCGTCAAGGCGCGTGCTAGGCATGCGTCACTTTGATGTGCAGATGATCGGCGGAATGGCGCTGCACCAGGGCAAGATCGCCGAGATGCGCACCGGTGAGGGCAAGACACTGGTTGCGACGCTGCCCGCCTACCTGAATGCACTCGCAGGCGACGGCGTCCACGTCGTCACCGTCAACGACTACCTGGCCAAGCGTGACGCGTCATGGATGGGCGCGATCTATTTTGCGCTGGGCCTGCAGGTCGGCTGTCTTGAGACCGGCACATCGTTCGTATACGACCCTGACCGCGCGGAAGAGCAGCGCAAGCAGCGGGCGGAGGCTGAGGCGGAAGCTGCTGGAGAGACGTCGGCTGAGACTCCCAATGAGGAGCACGAAGACGACGGCGCGTTCGCGTTCGCCGACGTGGCTGGCCAGCACATGTACGAGACGTCAAAGCGTGAGGCATACAAGGCCGACATCCTCTACGCCACGAACAACGAGCTTGGCTTCGACTACCTGCGCGACAACATGGTCGACACCAAAGAGCGCATGGTGCAGCGCGATCTGGCGTTCGCCATCGTCGACGAAGTCGACAACATCCTGATCGACGAGGCTAGGACGCCGCTCATCATCTCAGGACCGGCGCGTGAGTCCGGCCAGGAATACAGGCGCTTTTCGCAGATCGCTCGACAGCTTCGCAGAGACCGCGACTTTGAGATAGACGACGCCAAGAAGACGATTGCGATGACTGAGGGCGGCATCGAACGCGTCGAAAAGGCGCTGAAGGTCACGAACCTCTACTCCGAGGAGAACCAGGCGCTTTCGCACTTTGTTGAGAACTCGATCCGTGCCGAGTTCATGTACCAGCGAGACGTGCAGTACGTGGTGCGCGGCAACGAGATCGTGATCGTTGATGAACACACCGGCCGCCTCATGGAAGGGCGGCGCTACTCGGACGGACTGCACCAGGCGATCGAAGCGAAAGAGGGCGTCGAGGTCCAACGAGAATCGATCACCTACGCCACCATCACGCTGCAGAACTTCTTCCGCATGTACGAAAAGCTGGCCGGCATGACGGGTACGGCCGTCACTGAGGCCGAAGAGTTCTTCAAGATCTACAAGCTTGAGGTCCTGTCTGTGCCGACGAACCGCGAGGTGCAGCGTGACGACATGCGCGACCAGATCTACATGAACGAGGATGCGAAGTGGCGGAACGTTGCGGATCGGATCGAGGAGCTATCGCGCTCTGGACGTCCCGTACTCGTCGGCACCACTTCCATCGAGAAGTCTGAGCAGCTTGCCGAGCTTCTGCGGCAGCGTCGTCTGGAGTTCAACGTGCTGAACGCCAAGCAGCACGAGCGTGAGGCTGAAGTGATTGCGCAGGCTGGAAGGCCGGGCGCTGTCACGGTCTCCACCAACATGGCGGGTCGTGGCACGGACATCATCCTCGGCGGAAATCCTGAAGCGCTGGATCTGACAACCGAGCAGTGGGAAGAGGACCACAAGAGGGTGATCGACGCGGGCGGCCTGTTTGTGCTGGGCACTGAGCGGCACGAATCCCGTCGCATCGACAACCAGTTGCGAGGTCGAGCCGGAAGGCAGGGCGACCCGGGCGCGACGCAGTTCTATCTTTCGACTGAGGACGACATCATCCGCTGGTTCGGTGGCGACCGGATCCGCGGGATCATGAAGACCTTCAAATGGGACGAGGATGAGGCGATCGAGAACCGCGTCATCTCCCGCACTGTCGAGAGCGCGCAGAGCAAGGTCGAGGGCCAGCACTTCGAGGTCAGAAAGTCGCTGGTCGACTACGACGATGTGCTGAACACGCAGCGCGATGTGATCTACAAGCTGCGCAGACAGGTGTTGGAGGGCGAGGGACTTCGAGAGACGATCTCCGGCTACATCGAGCGTGAGCTGACTGAGATCGTGAACCAGTTCCTGTCCGGTGACCAGGAGAACTGGGATGTTCCGGGCTTCCAGCGCGAACTGAGCAGGGTCTTCCCGATACCCGAGATCTTCGAGGATGAAGATGAGGTCTACGACTATGAGCCTGAAGAGGTCACCGAGCGGCTCATCGATTACGCCGAGAAGCTCTACGACCGGCGAGAGGGCGAGTTCGGCGAGGACCCGCAGAGCGGTGAGTTGATGATGCGCAAGCTGGAACGCGCCATCATGCTCCGGGCAGTCGACGAGCTGTGGGTCGAGCACCTGACGACTATGGACGGCATGCGGCAGGGCATCGGTCTACAGGCGGCGGGACAGCGAGACCCGTTGGTGCAGTACAAGATCCAGGGCTTCCAGATGTTCCAGGACCTCGTGACTCGCATCGAGTCGAACATCTCCCGCCAGATATTCAACGTTGCGCTTTCTCAGCAGCCACCGCCACAGCGGCAGAGGCAGGTCACTGCAGCGAAGCCACAGGCGGCTGGCGTTGCCTCGGCGAACGGCGCAGGCACTGCCGACGAGAACAGGCAGCGACGTGCAGCATCGGTGATCAACCGCAAGTCGGTGATGGCCAGTGTCGACTCTGGGCACGGCGCCGAGAAGATCGACATCCCGACCCACGCGCCTGACGGCCGCAAGCTTTCGCGGCAGGAGCGTCGTAAGCTAGAGCGTGCGGCGCAGAAGCGGGCCAAGAGCCAGCGGTAGGGAAGCTGCCGGCTTGCTGGTCAGGTGTTTTCGGCGAATCCGCTGAACGAACGTTGCTGTGCTTCTCCGCTGTGGTGCTGTTAACTTCGGTCGTCATAGCTCCATGACCACAAAACGCAAACTCCAGAACCAGGACTTCGCCCGCGTCTTCGAAGACATCGCAACGTTGCTGCAGGCACGCGGTGACTCGGTGTTCAAGACACGAGCCTACTCACGCGCCGCTGACGCGATCGGCAATCTGCAGTTCGACCTTGCGACTGCGAGCGAAGAGGAGCTGCGCAAACTTCCAGGCTTCGGCGATGCGATCGTCACGAAGGTGCAGGAGCTTGCAGAGACTGGTGAGCTTCAGTTCTTCGAGAAGCTGAAGGCCGAGATGCCGGCGGGAATCCTGGAGATCACGCAGGTGCCGGGCGTCGGTCCGAAGACGGCAATGCGGGCGGCGCAGGAGCTTGGAATCGATTCAAGAGAAGCGCTGCAAGCGTCGATTGAGTCAGGCGAGTTCGAGTCGCTTCCCCGCATAAGCAACAAAGTTGCTCAGAACATCCTGCGCCACCTGAAGAGCCGCATCAGCCAGGGCCAGAGAGTCCCGATCGGGCAGGCGCTGCCCGAGGCCGAGAGAGTGATGTCGGCCTTGCAGGATGCGGTTAATGGCATCCGCAACCTGACCTGCGCAGGCTCGCTCCGCAGGCATCGTGAGACGATCGGCGATATCGACATGCTGTGTTCGGCCGATGACCCCGAGGCCGTGATGGAAGCCTTCACCACATTGCCGATGGTGCGTGATGTGATGAGCAAGGGTGCTACGAAGTCGATGGTCGTGATGGACTCAGGACTGCAGTTCGACCTGCGCGTGATCCCTGACGAGGCCTTCGCAGCAACTCTCCTGTACTTCACCGGCAGCAAGGAGCACGGCATCCGCCTGCGGGACCGCGCCAACAAGCGAGGACTTTCGCTCAACGAGTACGGCGCCAAGAACATTGAGACAGATGAGCTGGAGGAGTTCGCAAGCGAGGAGGCGATCTATGAGCGTCTCGATCTGCCGTACATCCCACCGGAGATCCGCGAGGACACCGGGGAAATCGATCTAGCAGAGCAAGGTGAATTGCCGCGCCTGATCACAGCAGAAGACGTGCGCGGTGACCTGCATTCCCATACAGACTGGACCGACGGCCGTTTCTCGATGGAGGAGATGGCCGAGGCGGCGAAGGAAGCGGGGTTCGAATACCTGGTGGTCACAGACCACTCGAAATCGGCGACCGTTGCTGGTGGGCTATCTGTGGAAAAGCTGGCGGAGCACAACGAAGCTGTTCGGGAGCTCGACAAAAAGCTGAGCGGCATCCGCCTGCTCACCGGCACCGAGATGGACATTCTCGCTGACGGCTCGATGGACTATCCGGACGATGCGCTGGCTGAGCTTGACGTTGTGCTTGGCTCTATCCACTCACAGATGGACCAGGATGAGAAGACGATGACGGCGCGCATCATCTCAGCGATGGAGAACGAAAACCTCGATATCGTTGCTCATCTGACGACGCGCCGTATCGGCAGGCGCGCTCCGGTTGATCTAGATTTCGACGCGATATGCAGGGTGGCTGTCGAGACCGGCACGCTACTAGAGATCAACACCTCGACGCAGCGACTCGACCTGAAAGACACGCATATCCGACGTGCGATGGACCTTGGAGTCATGTTCTCGCTCGGGACAGACTCGCACCGCATCCATCAGTTCGTTGATCTGCGCTATGGAATCGGTATGGCTCGCCGTGGCTGGTGCACTCCAGACCGGGTTGTCAATACGCTTCCCCACGCAGCTTTCCTAAAGTTCCTCTCCACGCCAAAGCCTGAGCGGTATGCTTTTATGGAGAGCTATGACCACAAGTCCTGAGAACATCGACGAGGCGCTGGCTGCCGAAGTGCAGTCAGACGGTCCTGTTGACATCACTCGGGCCTCCCGGCCGGCCACGGAGCTGCTCGTCGAGCTGGAAATGAACCTCATCGCCCGACCGGACGAGTGGCAGCAACTGGTGCTGGAGACGGTCGGGCAGTGGCCCGAGGCTTCTGAGGTCATCGGAGACCAGACTCATCAGTATCTGATCGGCGGCGAGGCATTCGATTGGCGGCTGCTGGCTCGGCGAGTTCTGGGCAGTGTAGAGAACGGACCGCCGCAAGACGAATGGCAGCAGTGGCTCGACACGCCGGACCTGTTCGGCGGTTTCAGCGAACCCGATTTCATGCGCATCCTCGGCGTCGACAAGTCACGCGCCAGCCTGAGCTTCTTCTATGGCGTAACGGTTGAGCAGGGACTGATAGTTGCGGCGCGGGAAGAGATTGTGAAGCGTCGTGTGGCAAGCGGGCGCGCTCCTTCTGACGACCGATGCGATGAGGTTTACCACCGGCTATATGGCAACGATCGCGCCGGCCTGTGGGACGAGTTCTGCTCAGAGTCGGGCCTTTCGGAAACGAGCGGTTCCGATCTGAACCCGCTGGGGCATTCGCTTGGCCAGGGTGATGAGTTCACGTACTGGTTGTTCAAGCGTCGAATGGACCGGCTAGACCCTGCTCGTGTTGCCAGTGACACCCGCAAGGGGCTTGCGCAACTAGAGAAGATGCTGCGTTCGCATGAGAAGCGGGCAAGGCTGCTGAGGCAGGCGCAACTGGCGTAGGGTGCCGTCTGGGCTTGTCGATGGGTGGCGAGTGGTCGGCCTGTGGCCGACATCACCCTCTCCCTTAATCCCTCTCCCATCAAGGGAGAGGAGAAGGCACGAACCCTCACCTGACTTGTTTGTCATCCCGACCGAGGGGTGCCCGCTGGCGGGTCTCAGGGAACTGACCGCTGATGCAAAGCCACCGAGAGATTCTGAATCAAGTTCAGAATGACAGGTTGCGACGGTCGAAACAGCAGGGACTGCCATCCTGAGCCTGTCGAAGGGTGTTGGCCGCTATCCCCTCTCCCAGCTTGGGAGAGGGTTAGGGTGAGGGTCATCCCTCTGACTGGCAGCCGCAGATCCGGTAGGGGCGCTGCTTGCCGCGCCCGGTCTGG
>JANQQP010000030.1 GCA_028285005.1 Dehalococcoidia bacterium
CCTCAACTGCCTTGTCCACGCGTGCCCAGCGGATGTCCTGCAGCTCGCCGATGTCGTTGTCGAGCTGGCCCATGCCGGAGATGTGCAGGAAGGCCATGATGCGCGTGTGCGCCTCTTCCATCACATAGCGGCTGAAGCCGGCGACCGTGTTGGCCCCGGACGACCCGGCGTCGATGGCGGTTGTGACGCCCCGGTAGACGCATGCGGGGTCGGCTTCGACGGCGAGGTGCGCTACTCCCCACCAGACGTGGACGTGAAGATCGACGAGGCCGGGCGTGACGAGTAGGCCGTCGGCCTCGATGACATCGTGAGTGTCTTTGTCTGGTATGGACTGCTGGATCGCGGCGATCTTGCCGCCTGCAACTGCGATGTCACGCTTTGCATGCAGCCCCTGCGAGGGGTCGATGACCGTTCCGTTCTTGATCACGATGTCGTAGGTCATGTCGTGTTCCTGTTGGTCAGGTTTTGCTCGTCAAGGTAAAACGCCTTGGACGGCGGGTTGCTCGGCGCTTGTGTGCTCACTCCTCAGGCGGGACGAACCAGCCGTCTGAGCCCTGCAGTATGCCGCGAGTGCGGTTGATCTCGCCCGCGTGATAGGCGTCGTGCTCGTGCATGATGTCTATCAGCAGGATCGTCGGGACCATGCCGCCCCAGTGCGCCTTGCGGTCAGCGTCAAGCTCCGAATCGTCAGGCAGCGTGTCGATCGCTGAGCGCAGGTAGGTCTGGCCCTCTTGCAGCCACTCGATGGCTGCTTCCTTCGTGGCAAGGCGGTCGGCTGGCGGCGTTGCCGGGTCGTCGCCATAGTCCATGGACGCGTCGTGAAAGCCGTGGTTCGCGTACATGAACTTGAACATCCCGACGTGCTGCACGATGTCCCGGACCGACCGCTCCGCACCCTGCGGCAGCGTCTCCCATTCGCCCTGTGTCACGTTCTTCAGGTTTTCGAGAAGCGAGTGCTCGCTGGTCTCGAAACAGCGGTCCATGATCCTGAGCAGCTCGTCGATTCGATGTCGTGCCAAGTCGTTGTCCCTCCGCGCTCCTGCGCTGTGCGAGAGGATAGACGAATCCCGAGCGCCCGGCGCGGCGATTGGCGAAGTCTGCATGACGGATATCGGCGCGACAATTCTCGGCGATGAAACAGAGACTGCAAAAGCTGCTGGCAGAGGCTGGCGTGGCGTCACGCCGCAAGAGTGAAGAGCTGATCGCGGCCGGGCGCGTGCAGGTCAACGGCCAGACAGCGTCAATCGGCGATTCTGCGGATCCGTCAGTGGACAAGATCACACTGGATGGTGAGCCGCTCGTTTCTGAGCGAAAGCGCTATTTGCTGCTGAACAAGCCGACTGGATATGTGACAACTCTGTCAGACCCACAGGGCAGGCCGACTGTGATTGACCTGGTGGATGTAGACGAGCGCGTCTATCCGGTGGGCAGGCTCGATGCAGACACATCGGGCCTGTTACTGCTGACGAACGACGGTCTACTGTCGCACCGTGTCGCTCACCCGAGGTTCGAGATCGACAAGGTGTACGTGGCGGACGTGGCCGAGCCACTGAGCGTAGACGGCAAGCGGCGATTGGAGTCTGGTGTTGAGCTGGATGACGGCAAGACGCGACCAGCGAGGATCGAAGTGCTGACCAAGGACCGTCGGCGTGTGCAGATCACGGTGCACGAGGGTAAAAAACGGATCGTGCGGAGGATGCTGAAGGTGGTCGGTTCGCCGGTGGTCACACTGGAGCGCGTGCAGCTCGGCGCGCTCACGCTTGCTGGTGTTAAGCAGGGTTACTGGCGAGATCTGACTGGCGCCGAGGTGGACGGACTAAGGCACGCGGCGGCGAGCACGAACCGCCGAAAGCGGCGGACAGACGGGCGGCGTTGAGCTCTTGATCGCCAGAAAAGCACACGGAACGGTTCCTTCGGTCGTGGCGTTCTCAGGTATATGGGCAGCGATCTACAGTCAGGCGCAAGACGTACGGACATCGATACGGCAGCCGTCGTAGCCAGGTGCCAGCGTGGCGACCGCGCTGCGTTTCGAGAGCTATATGAAGCTCATAGCTCTTCGCTGTTCCGGGTCGCGCTTCTTATGACCGGAAGCAGGGAAGAGGCTGAGGACCTGCTTCAGGACGCCTTCACGAACGCATGGAAGGCGATCGGGTCCTACCGGGAAGAGACCGGCATCGGCCCTTGGCTGGTCACGATTCTCCTTAACAGGATCAGGTCCTGGCGCAGGCGCATCGCGAGGCGGGCAGCGAAGCTCAGCTTTGTGCCGTTGGACACACCGGGACCTGAGCCTTCCTACGAAGACCGAGTGTCAGACTCGGTTGAGACGGCGCGATTACTCGCAGCCTTGCAGAAGCTCAGCACGCGGCACCGCAGCGTGGTGGTGCTCAGGTTCTACTGCGAACTCTCCGTGCCGGAGATCGCGAAGACGCTTGGTTGCCCCGAAGGAACGGTCAAGTCGCAGCTTCACAGGTCACTCGGCAACATCAGGATGCACATGGATGTCAGCAGGCGTCTTGCTGTTGTTCGAGCGGACGCTCAGTCGCAGCCCGAGAGGTGATTCGTATGTTTTCGTCAGAGCGAATACGAGATAGCGAGATCGCAGAGGCTCTTCGGCACGGACTGGAGGGCGTTGAGCCTTCACCACGTGTGTGGACGAGGATCGAGGCGAGTATCGACCCCGAATTCCGGTCTACAGTCGGGCTGCTATGGACTATTGGCAGATCGATCCCCGTTCAGCTAGCCGGAGTCGCTGTCCTGTTTGCCGTTGCCTACGGGATCTGGAACTGGACACAGGAGAGCGAAGGTGAGCCGGAAACTGTGCGCACCGCGACTTTCGGTTCGGAGACTCGGCCGTTGATTGAGGTGGGCGACAACCTCGTGACGGTTGGAGAGGTTCCCGTCGATGGACTGGCGCCGAATCGTGCAGCGCCGCTTGCCGACCAGAGCGACCCCGCGGCTATGTCTTCGGGCGAGCGGTTGCTGGAGCTGCCGTTGGAGTTCCACACGGTCGACACTCAGGTGTTCGACCGCGCGCTGGCGAACCTTGCCTTCAGCGCTTTCACGGTACGGTCCGTGCAGGCCGGGAGGAACTACGAAGAGACCCACATCTTCAATCAGAGGATGGATTCCTACTGGAACGGCGTGAATCTGAACTATCTGCAGCTGGTGCGAGAGGATGACTGCGTCACCAGTCCGATTGACATCCCAGAGGTCGGCTCCAAGACGATCTGCCAGCTGTATGCACGGGCCGATGGCGTCAATGTGGGTGAGTCATACAGCATGCCGGTCTACAGAGTGACTGAGGCGACGTATTCGCCGACGGGCGAGGCGACTATGCGGGTTGATGACCGTAGCAGCAGTGTTTTCTCCATAAACAGGTCGACGGTCTACCAGGGCATAGTCGATCTCTGGCGAGTTTCTGACGGTGAGGTCGAGCACCGAGTCGCGATCAGCACCGGAAACTTCGACCTGGTCAGTGGAGCGCCCTGGCGTCCAGCCGATGTCGAGTTAGAGACAGGCTCTCCGGCGGAGATCATCGAGTGGCTGCTGGCTATGCAGATGCCGGACGCAGACTTCGCAGGGAACAACGTGTTCGATGAGAGATTCGCACCTGGCAGTACCTTTGAGCAGAGCAGTTTCTTCGACCTGCAGGTGATCCCGAGCGCCGATGATTCGGTTGTAATCTTCGAGGCCCGCAGGGAACCGGGGTTCTACGGGCATCGTTACGGCGTCGACAGGTGGACTTTCGGACGCGGTGAGATGCTGCGCTTTGAGATCGACGCCGAGACGGAACGATTGGAGCGACTGCTCGTCACCGCGGATAGCAACATTCCCTACGCGCTGCAGTTCTCGTTCGCTCTGCCGATCGTGTTCGAGTTTGAGTATGACGATTAGCCGGGCACGAGATGGCGCGAGTGCAGGCCTAGGACTGAGCCTGCGTCATATAGAGTCCCATGATTGCCCTCCTCTGGAACTTGGGCGCACGTTACACAGTCAGACCTTCAATCATCCGGCCAGCGTGCGGAGGATAGAGTCGGCTCGATTCCGGAGTATGGACAGGTGCCCTTCGTCGTCGAAAAAGTTGGCGTTACAGTTGGGAATGTTTTCAGCATAGAAACGTCCCACTGAAACGGGCACATTTTGGTCCAACTCTCCGTGCCACAGGTGAACCTCAGCAGTGATATCACCGAGCTCAAATTCCCAGGGACGCGTGTATAGCCCGGCCTCATGGTTGACACCTCCGGTTCCTGCCCGAAAAGACTCAAGAATGGATTCGATGTAGATTTTCGCTGTCCCGGGCTCGTTGAGGAGCATCCTGTCAGGCTCCGGAAGCAGGTCCAGGCTGCTCGATATGACCTTGTCCGGTTGTTTCCGCACTCCGAAAGCCATTAGGTACAAGAACAGCCTTCGTACGAGCCGGTTCTTCCGCGGAATCACCCAGGAGGCGCCCTGCCTAGCGCCCGGTGCGTTCGCAGGCCCCATTCCCGAAACGATGCCGACTGTGTTCAATCGCTCAGGGATCTTGAATGCACAGGCAGACGCATAGGGTCCGCCGCCAGACATACCCAGGACTGAGAAACGATCTAGCTCGAGTTCGTCCGCTAACTCTACGACGTCGTCGGGCCAATCTAGAAGCTTGCGACCACTCTTGAAGTCTGAGAGGCCTAGACCCGGTCGGTCGATTGCGATGATGCGGATGTTCAGGGATTTGGCGGTTTCGTCGGGCACGCAAACCCGCCAATCGAGTCGTGAACTCGGAAAGCCATGAAAGTAGAAGATGGGCTTTCCGCCTGGCGCTCCGAACTCGGCATAACCAAGCTGCCGACCGTCTCTTAGCTTGAATTGTCGGCTGTTTTGTCTACCGGTCATCGGTATCCTCACGGGCGGCTCGGGGACACCCTATAGCAATTGATCGGCGCACAGATTCTTTTTCAGGCTGAGATCGAAGAGATGTGTAAGACTTGACCGTCTTCCGTTATCCCGTCAGCTTTCGCAGGACCTTTCCGTGCAAACTTCCGGTCACTTTGCCGTTGGCTATTGCCTGCTTTCCGTTCACAAGGACGTGCTCCATGCCGGTTGAGTACTGGTGCGGGTTGGCGTAGGTGGCGTTCTCATGGAGCTCTTCCGGCTTGAACACGCAGATGTCTGCGATCTGGCCGACGGCGATGCGACCCCGGCGCGTGAGCCCGAGGCGCTCTGCAGAGAGCGAGGTCATCTTGCGGACAGCTTCTTCCAGCGACACGAGATTCTTCTCTCGTACCATGTGCTCGATGAAACGGGTGTTTGTGCCGTAGCTGCGCGGGTGGGGCTTACCCGACGAAAGCGGACCTTCGTCACGAAGCGAGCTGCCATCGGAGGCCACCGTCACGAACGGGTCAGCGGCAATGTCGTAAACATCCTTGTCTTCCATCGAGTGCAGGACGTACGAGCCCTCCGACTGCTCGTAGAGTCGCAGCGCCGCTTCCTGCGGCTCAACTCCCCACTCGTCGGCAACGTCCTGCAGGCTGCGGCCCTCGACCGACTGATCCGGCGGGAAGTTGGCGATGACGCAGCCGTGGGCATCGTGATTGCGGTTGATGTAGTAGTCGACATCGAGCCTGATGCGCGCCCGGATGTCGGAGTCTGCGAGTCGGTCGAGCGTGGCCTCCCGACCGCCAACGAGCGCCCAGCGACCGAACATGGCGCCTGAGAAGCCGGTACTGGACCAGGCATACGGATACTGGTCGCCTGCGACGTCGATGCCTTCCTGGCGGGCGCGGTGCATGCCTTCGAGCAGCTCGTGCCCGCGACCCCAGAACTTTGGGCCGACCGCTTTGACGTGCGAGATCTGGATGCGCGCTCCCGTGCGGCGGCCGATCTCGATCGCCTCGGCGTGGGCAGGGAACAGGCCGCAGAGGTCGTCGGCCTCAGAACGGATATGCGACGAGTAGAGCTTGCCGCGGTCGGCGGCGGGCTGTGTGTAGGCGATCACTTCGTCGGTGAGCGAGTAGGAGCCGGGCGCGTACCAGAGGCCGGTCGAAACGCCCAGCGCCCCGGCATCGAGGCTTTCAGCTGTGAGCTGCTGGATGCGGTCCAGCTCTTCAGGCGTAGGCGCACGCGGGTCCATGCCGAGCACTGCGGCGCGCACCGTTCCGTGGCCGACCTGTGTTGCGACGTTGATGGTTGAGCCGGAGTTTTCAAGCGCTGTCAGGTAACCGTCGAAGTCTGTCCACGTGGCTTCGAGAGAATCGCCAGAGCGGGAGAGGCGGTCGTTGAACTGGTCCTTCGCCATTCCTATGAGCGGCGCACAGAAGCTCATGCCGCAGTTGCCGAAAAGCTCCAGCGTGACGCCTTGCGTCAACTTGGAGTCTGCGAGCGGGTCGACAAGGAACGAAGCGTCTGAGTGCGTATGGAGGCCGATGAAGCCGGGAGTGACGACGTAGCCTGCGGCGTCGATGGTGCTTTCGGCCTCGGCTTCGATCTGGCCCGGCGCCGCGATCTGCACGACGGTGTCGCCCTGGATACCGATGTCAGCCGGAGCGGCCGGCGTGCCGGTGCCGTCGATGAGGTTGCCGTTCTTGATCAGGACATCGAGCATGAATGCTTGCTCCGTGGTGCGTGTAGGACGAACGTGGCGACAGTTTAGACCCGCAGTCGTCGCTGGCGCGCATCATCTCTCGCCCGTAGACTGTCCGCTGGTATTTGCCGGTGGCGAAAAGGACTGCAGTGAGCAATCTGCAGCCTCTTCGCGAGTGAGATGACAGCGCAGGAAAAGGAAGACAAATGAAATTCGTTCGATACGCCAAGGGCGACGGGGCGGCTTACGGCATTGTTGACGGCGACACTGTCAAGGAGATCTCCAACTCGCCGATAGGGCAGGACTATTCAGAGACCGGCGAGACGACGAGCCTAGACGACATCAAGATCCTTGCACCGAACCCTGAGCCGACCAAAATGCTGTGCCTTGCGCTGAACTATGGCTCGCACCTGCTTGGCGCCGACGCTCCAACCCGGCCGGAGCCTTTCTACAAGAACCGCAACGCCATCATCGGTCCTGGCGACCCGATCAAGCTGCCGGCAGACGCTGGTCTTGTTGTCTGTGAGTCGGAACTGGTCGCAATCATCGGCAAGCGTGCTAGCAATGTGTCTGAGGACGAGGCTCTCGACTATGTGTTCGGCTACACGGCTGGAAATGACGTGAGCGCGCGCGAGTGGCAGTCAGGACCGGGCGCTGACAAGCAGTGGTGGCGTGCAAAGTCTGCTGACACCTTTGGTCCGACCGGGCCGTTCATCGTGACTGATATCGACCCGCAGGACTGCAACATTCGAGGGCTTGTGAACGGCGTCGAGGGCCAGAAGTGCCACTCGTCGGAGATGATCTTCACGACCGCACAGGCGATCTCGTTCCTCAGCAAGTACACGACACTCGAGGTCGGTGACATGCTCTGGACCGGCACGTCCGGCACGACTCCGCCGATCAACCCCGGCGGTGATGTGACCGTGGAGATCGACAAGATAGGCGTGCTGCACAACCCGGTAGAGAGCGCTTAGGGCTGGTGTTCTCCCTCCCTGACAGAGAGGGAGTTAGAGGGTGGGTTGATGTCTGGGCTTTGCCCAGACCGGGCGCAGCAAGCAGCGCCCCTACCGTATCTCGGCTACCAGCCAGAACGACGACCCTCACCCTAACCCTCTCCCAAGCTGGGAGAGGGGATTGTTCTGTCATTCTGAACTTGATTCAGAATCTCCCTCTAACCGTCTTTCCACGGTCAGATCCCTGAGACCCGCAAGCGAGTGCCCCTCGCTCGCGATGACAGCCACCCTGTCACCGCTTCACGCGCGCGCCGTTCGCGGGTAATGTGCTCCGAGGAAATCGACGCGCCAGGTCGTGGGCAGGAAATCGGTCAGCGACCAGGGCGTCATGTTTCAGACTGGACAGCACATGGCGTTTTTCGACAACGTTCTGGCATTTACGATCCTGATCATCCTTGGTCTGGCGATCTTTGGCGCCGTGCTGCGGGCGCGCAGGCGTGATATCTGCCTGAAGAGCTTTTCGGGCTACATGGTCTACACGCGGCTCAAGAGCGGCAAGCAGATCTGGGGAGAGCTGACTACCGAGCCGACCGGCATCGAGATGAGGTACCGCGCAGATCACCCGGATGTGCAAGGGCATGTCGAGTCGAGCTACATCATCTTCGCTGCCGAGTACCCGAACATCTACCTGATCATCCGCTTCCTGGACGAGCTGACTGAGCACAATGCTGAGCGGCGGCAGAAGACGCTGGACCGTTCGTACAAGCCGAACATCTTCCGCAGGGCGAGGAGGAAGATCCGCAACTGGTTCAACATGATTCGCGACGCCGTGAGCCAGGCCTTCACGTCGATCATCACGGCAGCGACCAAGACTGCTCCGACGGCCGTTGCGGGTCAGCAGAAGTCGGCGATCGGCAGTGGCAAGGAGCTGGTGGAGTGGTTCGGCAACGCTTACGACCCCATTCTGGAGACGCACATCGGCCGTCGCATCGTCGTAGAGATCACGTCACCTGAGGGCGAAGTGATCGAATATGTCGGCGTCTTCCGGGAGTACAGCGGCGACTACCTGGAGGTCATGGATGTGAAGTTCACGGAGGACGGAAAGAGCCGCATGGTGGACCTCATCGTGCCCCGCAAGCACGGTGTTATCAGGCACGATGCAGAGCCGGTCGGCGAAAACTCGATTCATGCAGGCGACCCTGCTCCGGCGCTGCTGAAGGATGAGAGCGAGCCGGAGGTCGAGGTGAAGGTCTAGTCGGCTCGAGTCTGAAACCGATTGCAAATGAAGAGGCCGGACAGGATTTCCTGTCCGGCCTCTTGTCGTCCTTATGTCGTTGCCTTAGCCGACGCCGAAGTTGCGGGCCAGCTCACCTTCGGTCAGCCAGTAGAAGATGAGGTAGCCACCGACGATGATCAGGATGCCGGCAGAGATGGAGTTCAGGTAGGGCATAACCTTCCTGATCTGGTTCACCAGAGCGCCCTTGAAGATAGCGATCGAGACGGTGATGACCGTGATGACGAAGGCCATACCGAGCGCGTACGCCAGGAACTGTGTCGAGGCGTTGAGAACTCCGTCGATTCCGCTCCTGCCTGCCAGAGACGCAGTGATGATTCCCAGGAAGATGGGCAGCGTGCATGACAGCGACGCGGTGGCGTAGCTGATACCGAACAGGAAGTAGCCTCGCAGGCTCTGGTCTCGTGGGTCGCCAATGCGGCTTGCGGCCGACTGCGCCGCTCCAGTGTAGAGCTTGCCGCCTGCGAAGAGGTAGGCGCCGAGCATGGCCATCAGGAAGCCGAGGATGAAGCTGACCCAGGGGAAGATGCTTGCTACGGACCTTGCGCCGGCCGAGACGGTGAGTCCGACTGTGCCAAAGAGGACGACGAAGCCGAGGCCGAGCGCGGCGCTGACATAGAGCGCTTTGATCAACTGACGGCTGATCTGGAAGGTGCCTCTGCTCGAACTGCCATCGGTAACTCCCTGCCCATCGCCGACGTACATGCCCAGATATGCGGGCAGCATCACGAAGCCACATGGATTGACGGTCGCAACCATTCCGGCTCCGAATGCGAAGCCGAAGGGCAGCCAGACACCGACATCGCTGAGTTCACTTGTCGATCTGCCGGAAACGGTCAGGAACTGGCCGATGATGCTGTTGCCACCGGGGCCAATGGTGAACCCGGCGATGAGGGCGCCGACGATCACTGTCAGGGCGACCGTGCCTGGCAGCCAGAACTTCCCCAGCTCAAAAGCGGGGGCTTGATCGCCCTGGATTGTGGCTTGCTGCTCCATGAACGCTGTCCTTACGGTGCTCTTAAGTAAGTCTAGCCTCGGCCACCCAACCGTTGTATACGGCTGGCACCCGCTGAGGGAGTGCTTTTTAGCGGCATGTGACTTCGATGCAGTGAGGAAGAGCGTGGTTCTCGACATTTCGTTGAGATTTGAGAGGAGGTGAGGTTAGAGAGTCTCTGCCACCCTTCGACGGGTTCAGGATGGCGGCTTATTCTCCCCCCAGCTTGCGAGGGAGTTAGAGGGTGGGGTGTCTTCCCCCCCCCTTCCTCGATGGGAGGGGGTTGCGGTGAGGGTGAAATCGACCAAAGGCCGATCGCTGGCGTACTCGGTAACTGACTGAATCAGGGAGCAACCCACCCCCTGAACCCCCTCCCTGTCAGGGAGGAGGAAGTGTGTCATTCTGAACTTGATTCAGAATCTCCCGGATCCCTCTCATCCACGGCCGGATCCCTCCCCGATGGTCGGGATGACATATCTGCTCGCCCTGGCCCTTCATCTTTACCTGTTTATGGGCAGTTACTAGCATTGAGAGAAGTGGAGAATGGCGGCGCTCCGTGCCTGTACTCGCCGCCCAGGTTCCTCACCCCTCCGACACCCATGGCCGTTATTGTCGAAGTGCCTGATGAGCACATCTCCCGTCTTGCCCGGCGGCTCATTGGCCGCAGGTCGGGTGTGCGCGTCGTGATCACCAGCGAATCGAACGGCAGCAACGGCAACGGGCACGTCGAATCGGACCCGCCGCGTAAAGTGTCGATCCGACACGAACGTCCGAACACCGCCTCCGAGATGCTCGACCTGCTGAACGAAGGCGTCTGGGCGGTGCTCACATCGTCAGAGCGAGAGATCGAACGCCGGTTGAGAGATTGCGTCGACAGAGTGCGCGCCGGTTCTTCACCGTTGTTGTCCGATCTCGCAGGTGACCGCGGCGAGGTTGGCGCGTTTTTCGAGGTGTTGCAGGCCCGCGGCGCTGCGAGGCGTCAGCGTTCTGGTGAGCGTCGAGACAATCCGCTATCGGAGCGTGAGACCGAGATACTGCAGCGAATCTCTGAGGGCTGGACCAGCCGCGAGATCGCCGATGAGATGGGCTTTCAGCTCCAGACGGTGAAGAACAAGGTGACAACCATCTTGACGAAGACACAGGCCCGTTCCCGTACACAGGCAGTGGCGAAGGCGCTTACGGACGGCTGGATCAAGGCAAGCTGAGACTAGCCGTCGTCTGCCGCAAGCAGCCGCGCTACAGCGCCGAGCGTAACGCCGTCCATAATCTCGTTTCTCTGGACCATGCCGCGCAGGTCATCAAGCCTGACCCACTTTGAGTCGATGATCCCTTCGTCGGCCTGGAGCGTGACTGAAGTGCTATCCGGCTCATCGACTTCGGCCAGGACAGTGTAGAAGGTGTCGCTGATTACGCCTGCGACCGGATACTGCATGCCGATGAGCTTCGCCGACCTCGCGATCAGCCCTGTTTCTTCCTGTAGCTCACGGGTAGCGGTTTCGACCGGGTCTTCGCCGGATTCGACCAGTCCGGCCGGAAACTCCCAGAGCTCGTCATCGACTGGATAACGGTAGATCTTGATGAGCAGGTGCTGGCCAGATGGCGACCGCGGGATGACGAGGATCGCCCCCTCGGCGGTCGATGTGCTCAGGCGGACGTAGTGTCCGACCGTGTCGTCATGTCTCAGGGTGTCGTCTTCGTAGAGCTTCCACCAAGGGCTGTCGTAGATCAGCTTTGATCGCAGCCGGCGTGGATACGGGCCTGATGGAGCGAGGTCTTTGGAGGGCGGCGCGACCCTGTAGATGGCAAGAGCGGTGATGTTGGTGCCACTGATCATGTCGCCGCTCGCCACCAGCTCCCACGCTTCCTGCTCGGTGACGAAGCGCGCCTCGGCGATCGATTCGTTCGCGTCAGGTTTGACACTTGTCTCTGCGTCTTCGGGCAGGTCGGCGACGATGACGTTGTGGGTGATGCGAAAGAAGCCTGCGTCTGACGAGAAGGTGCCGATGTTGCGCGGGTTGGAGCCGATGAGTCCGACCTCTTCGGAAAGCTCGCGAAGCGCGCACTGCTCGGGCGTTTCTCCAGGCTCCGTACCGCCACCGGGGAATTCCCATGACCAGCGGTCGGGCACGTAGCGATGGACCTTGATCATGAGGAGGCGGCCGTCAGGCAGGCGCGGGATGATCGTGGCGCCGCCGCGACCTCCGTTGCGTTCAACCCAGGAGTAGGTGCCGGGGTTGCCATTTGGGTGCTCGATCTCGTCTTCGTACAGCCGGACCCAGCGGTTTTCGAAGACTAGCTTTTCGGCGATGCGCTTGATGGGCATGCGATGAGTGTAGGGGACGGTTGGGAAGGGAGAGGGGAAGACACGAACCCTCACCCTAACCCTCTCCCGAATCGGGAGAGGGGACGCCACTGGCGCCGGCTACAGCGTGGAGGAAGCGATCATGCCGCCGTCTACGAGGATGGTCTCGCCGTTGACGTATTCCCCGAGGGGTGATGACAGGTACAGGACTGCGTTGGCGATGTCGGACGGCAGGCCGCCGCGCTGAGCCGGAATGCGCTCTTTGAGTCTCGGGTTGGCGACCACGTCGTGAGGCGGACCGTCGATGTCGTCGCCCTGCGCAGGCAGGCGGTTCGAAATGGCGCCCGGCGCTATGCAGTTGGCGGTGATGTTGGTGCCTGCCAGGTCCACAGCCATTCCCTTCACCATGCGTCGGAGCCCCATCTTGGCAACGCCGTATGCAGTCCAGTCCTTCATCGCCACATAGGAGTGGACGCTTGAGAGGCAGATGATCGAGCCGCCGGTCTCCTGGGCTATCATCGACTTCGCCGCCCGCTGCGAGGCGAAGAAGTATCCCTTGAGCGACAGGTTCATCATGCGGTCCCAGTAAGCCTCGTCGGTCTCGAAAAAGGGACGGCTCTGGTCGGGAAAGATGGCGTTGTTGACGAGAATGTCGATACCGCCGTGCTCCTTCTCAAAGGCGTCGATCACCGCGTTCACGCCATCGACGCTGCTCACGTCTCCCTGGTGTACCGATGCGTTGACGCCGCTGCGCCTGCAGACCTCGGCGGACTCCTGAGTGACCTCGTCGTCGACCAGGTCATTGAGGCCGACGTTAGCGCCTTCCTTTGCGAGGGTGAGAGCGATGCCGCGGCCGATGCCTTTGCGTGCGCCTGTGATGAGCGCTCGCTTTCCGTCTAGCAGTCCCATGTTGGAGTCTCCGGTCGATCAGATTTTGAGGTGGTTCGCTAAGGACGCGGCGTGGCACAGATAAGGTCCGTGGTCTTGCCGACGCGCAATGTTAGCTGGCGTTGGCGGACGATGAAAGCTGCTCTGCGGCCTGCTTGGCTGCTCGCTCTTTTTCCTGTTCCAGGTCCGGTACTTCGTGCTCGGACTCACCGCCTGCGAGCGCGCGGCTGGCGAAGATGAGTGTGGCTCGGGAGACGGTGAGGCCAGATACCTTTTCGGCGCACCAAGCGTATGCGCCCATCTGCGGCAGGTACGGTTCTGCAGCCTGCGAGATGCTGTCACCGCGATCTGTGTCGGTCTTGTGGTCGACCAGCGTGAGCGAGCCGTCGTCTTCAAGGAACATGAGGTCGATCTGGCCCTCGAGATCACCCGCGTTCATGGGAAACGGCGCGGCGACTCTCACCTCTCGCCATGCCTGTCCTCTCCGGGCGGCTGCGGAGGCACTGGCCATGGTTTCGGTTTCTAGGGCGGCACGGGACAAGGATTCGACTTCGCCGCTGTCAGCGAGGTTGTGCTCGGCGGCCATCTGCTCGGCCAGTGCGGATAGCTCTTCGTCGCTCCAGACTGTGAGGTCGATGTGTTGCAACACGGCATGGACAGCTCGGCCAAGATCGGTTGCCGCGCGGCCGGGCTTTGCGGGATCGTCTTCGACGGTGGATGAAGGTTCCTTGGGCTGAAACTGGAGAGCCGATGCGCTTTCCGGCTTGAGGGCTGTCGGAGTTGTGTAGCCCCGTCGGGACGCTCTCTCGATTAGTTTGGCCTGATCGACTGCCCATCTGTCACGCTGCGCCTGCTTGTCAGGACTGGTCCTGCCTGTTGAAGGAGCGGGCTGCGTTCTGCCCGGATAGCTCCACTCCTGCCACAGTTGCTCGTTGCCTTCGAGGTGCTGCTCGATTTTGCCGACGAGCGCTCTTTTCGCCGACTTCCCCCGATAGCGGCTGACGAACAGGTGGTCTCGTGCTCGCGTTGCCGCTACGTAGAGCAGCCGCACGTCCTCGAGGTCGCCTTCTTCAGCTTCCTGTGCGAGTGCGTCATCGGCTCCGGAGGTTTTCAGGCCGATATCCCTGCTGCCCAACTGGACCTCAAGGTGTTGCGTTTCAGCAGAGTCGGCCGCTTCTGCGCGGCGAATGCGGAGTTGCACGGAGTCGGTGTTGTTCTGCCCGCCCTGCGCTGACGCCATGACTACTATCGGGAACTCCAGCCCTTTGGCGCCGTGGACGGTCATGATCCGGACCGCATCGTTGACAGCGCCCTGCGAAAGGCGTTCTGGCATCTGCGCGTTCTCGTCCGCCTGGAGAGCGATCCAGCGCGTGAAGTGTCGAAGTGTGATGGCGCTGCCGGAGTCCGGGTCGCTCAGCGCATTTGCCAGCTCCACCACGAGGTCGAGCCTGCGCGCTCGCTCCGGGCCTATGTGAGTGAGTAGGGACTTCTCTCGTAGTCGGCGTTCACGGATGAAGGTTTCGACCAGCGCCGCGGTGTCCATTTCCCGGCTTAGAGCGTGATATCTGTGGAGTTCGGTGAGCGCTGCTGCAACCGACTCTGGCTCGCCGGGTTGGTTTTCATCGAGGTGGGCAAACCTGCCGCCGGAGCGCTTCCAGCGCAGCAGGTCGGTGTCAGGACACGAGAATGCGGGCGAGCGGACGGCCGCTAGGATGGCAACCTGATCGGACGGGTCATCGATCGCTGTCAGGCAGGCGTGCAGGTCTCGGATGTCCTGCGACTTGAAGAGCGGCGCCTGCGTGTCGAGGACGTACGGGATGCTCTTCTCGATGAGAGCGTCTTCGAGGGCGTCGATGCCGGTGCGGCGGCGGACGAGGATTGCGACATCGGCGAAGGTTGATGCGCGCAACTCGCCATCTTCTCCACGGACTTTGAATGTGCCTTCACCTGCGGCGTTGGCGATCTCTGAGATCTGCTCGAACTCCAGCCTGCGAGCGTCGGGCGCGCTGGCCGCCACTTCGCCGCCGAACCACCTGACGGGCACGCCTTCGGCCTGTGCTTCGGCCTCTTGCAGGCTGTCGTCCCAGCCGAGGTTACGGTGCGGAGCCTGCCCGCCCGACTCGCCTTCCTTCATCCAGCCTGAGAAGACGGTGTTCACCCATCGCAAGATGCCGGGCATTGAGCGGTGGTTTTCGCTGAGAGGAAGTTCGGCACCGGACTCGGCGACCTCGGCCGAGAAGCCAGACGACGATGCAGGGTCCGCTCCACGAAAGCGATAGATCGACTGCTTGGGGTCGCCGACGATGAAGAGACTGCCAGGCCGCAGGCGACCGCTCTCGGTGCCGGCGAGCTGCCGGAGCAGCTCGATCTGCAGCGGGTCCGTGTCCTGGAACTCGTCGACGAGGATGAACCTGAAGCGGTTGGGCAGGCGGTCTCTTGCCTCGGCGTTCCCGTTCAGCAGGCGGTTCGCGAGTACCAGTTGGTCGTGGAAGGTCAGGCGGCCCTGATCCCGACGACTCTCGGCATAGGTGAGTACGAAATCGGTGACGCTGGTCAGCAGCGTCGATAAAGTCTGCTGCCTGAGCGGTGCCAGCGATTCGTCGATCTCTTGTTGCAACTGGCCTAAAAGTTCTCGCAATCGTTCCAGCGCTTCCTCGCCGCCGTCGACCTTGCGCCAGTTGGCTTTGTTGCCCTTCCCGCGGAGTTTGAGTTCTGGCCACTCGGCAAAGTCCGACGCCGGGACTTCCGAGGAATCGCCTGCCAGTGCGAGCAGAGCTGCGATCTCTGGCACGACCTGCTCGTTCACAAAGCGGCGCATGGTGTCCGTGGGGTCCGGAGCGAATGCCAGAAGTCTTTGAGATTCATCGAGGACATCTTTCAGGCGGGCCGTCGGAATGGCCGCGGGCGGCGAGCCTCGGTACGCGAACGTATCCGGCTGCAGAAGCTGGTGCACTTCTCCAAGCTTGCGGGCGAGTTGTTTAAGGTGATCGGACGGGTTGCGAATTCCAAGGCGTGCAGCGACTCCCAGCGCCGGCGCGAGGTCCGGGTCCGCTTCGATCTGCTCGGTGAACCACTCGGACCAGATGCCGTCGAACTCGACCGTTGCCTGGATGTCGTCCACCGGCTCGATCACTGGCGGCAGGCCGATAGCCAGCGGCTGCTCCCGCAGCAGCGACAACGCGAACGAGTGGATGGTCTGGATGGTCACGGCATCGAGGCCGTCGATGACCGTTGCGATCCGGTCGCGCTTGGCTAGATCTTGCTCAGCTGAGACTCGCTCCTCGAGGGCGGATCGGAGCCTGTAACGCATCTCGAATGCGGCGGCGCGAGTGAACGTAATTGCAGCAACCTGCGCCGGCTCGGCAGTGCCAGAGATCAGCAGTTCGCTCAGTCGCGTGACGAGCGCGTTGGTCTTACCGGTGCCTGCTCCCGCTTCCAGATAAAGGTTTTCGTTGAGGCGGTCTCTGACCTGCTGGCGCGTCAGGTCGTCTGGCCGGTGACCGTTGGAGTGCGAGGTCATTGCGCGCCTCCGCCGTCCGGCTGCGCAAGATCGAAGTAGGGCTGAAGTCGCGGGTCGTTGGAGTGCGCCTTAAGCATGCTGGCGCGGCGTGACGAGGCAGGGCAGACACGCTCGAAATCGCAGAACGCGCAGTTCTCGAAGTTGTCGTTGCGCCGTATGCCCGGGTTCGGCGGGAAGTGCCCGTCCTTGCTCGTCTGTTGCAGAGATTCGAGCACCTCGTGCAGGCGTCGCTCTGCCCGAACCGGGTCGAACTCGTGCTCGGCGGGCAGGATGCGCTGCTTTCGATCGCTCACGAACCAGTATCCAGCCACGGGCTGCAAGTCTGGGGACCTGAACTGCTGCACGGCCTGTGAATAGAGCGCCAGCTGCAGGTTACGGCCTCGGTTAACCGGGTCGTCGTCAAGCTTCGTGTAGCGGCTGGTGCCGCCGGTCTTGTAGTCGAGGACGTAGTAGCTGCCATCGGCGTGGCGATCTACGCGGTCAATGACGCCCGCGAACTGCAGGACGGTCGAGTCCTCAAGAGTGATCTTGAGCGGCGGCAATAGCTGTTCAAGCTTTGTTGCGCGCTTGCGACCGAACGAGAGTTCGGCGTCTGTTGGCGCGAAGCCGTTTTCCTCAAGTGCCTGTTCGGCTTCAAGCCAGCGCTTCAGCTGCCGTCTTATCTCGCCGGTTTCGAGCTGCCAGATGCGGCCGCGAGCGGTCGGCTCGTTGCGCTGCCAGTCGTCGGTCACCACATCCATCGCCTCGTCCAGCGTCGCCTGACCGCGTGGCTTGCTGTCCGCGATGCGCAGGGTCAGGTAGCTTTCGAGGATGGCGTGGATGAAGTTGCCTCGGAGGTCGGCGGCCATGTGGAATGAGTCGGTCTCACGGGGTCCGGATTCGACCTTCAGGATGTAGGCGAAGTAGTAGCGGAGCGGGCATGTTGCGAAGGTTTCGACGCGGCTGGCGGACAGTGGTTCGCCACCGAATGCGGGCACTAACGCGGATGCGGCCGACAGGTCGCCGGACCACTCGGTGAGCGAGTTTCCGTGGCGGCCGGATTCAAGTGTTAGCGCTGCGGCGATGCCGTTTGATGAGTCCGACTGCAGCCAGTGTTTGGTGTTGCGATGTTGCTGCTCGACGTGCCGTCGGACGCTGGCCAACTCGTACTCGTGACCGTCGGAGAACGTGTCCTGTTGACCGTATTCTGTGAGGCTCAGACCAGCGACGAGATGAGGGCGGGCAAGCATGTCGCCGGCGTGGAGCGATTCGTTGCCGGGATGTCTTCGTACCTGTTCGATCAGCCACTGCGCCGGACCCGCCTCGCCTGAGCCGGGGCCACTGGAGCGCGACCAGGAGAGCGTTGCTTCGTCTCCACTCATCAGTGCCGCCAGGAACTGGCGTCTGCGCTCGTTCTTCCTCACGCCAGAGAGCTGCAGACTGGTGCCGAAGCGGTCGTTGATCTGTTGTCGCACTGAGTCTGGTAGCAGGGGATCGGCGCTGTCCGGAGATGGAAACGTGCCGTCCGCCATGCCGACGATGTGGATGTGTCGGAAGCGCGTGGCGGCCGCGTCGCGGACGTCGGCCACGAAGACACCTTTGCCAAGGTTACTGGCACCTGAGCGTGTTTCGGCCAGCTCTCGCAGGACGATGGCGATGAAGCGTGGCAGGTCCGGTTTCGACAGGCCGAGCTGGTCAAGATCGCTGATGCGTTCGAGAACGGTGCCGACCCGCTCGGCGGACTCTGCTGTTGCGGAGTCTTCCGGCGCATAGAGGTAGCGGTCGATCAGGCTCTGGAGCCATTCTGTCCAGTCTGACCAGGACGCGTCGTCGGCTGGCAGTTGCAGGTCTTCTGCGAGCGTTTCGGTGAAGTCAGACAGCGCCTCCGCTGAGTTGGCTTCTTTTAGATAGGTGTCCGTCTGTGTGGTCGGACTGGCATCGCCATCGCTCCCATCGAAGTGATCGGACTGTTCGGCGCGGAACCTTCGTGACTTTGCGTGCCGCGCAAGCTGTCGCTGCCAGCTATCGAGGCCGCCGTGCACCCGTGCCGACCTGCTTATCCGGTCCCACTCGACGCCGCTGACTGGAGTCTGATCTGCCGGGTCCTGGACAGGGCAGGTTGCGAGCCAGTCGCCAACTTCGCCGCGCTCGAGATCCGACTCTGCGATCTTGAGGAGTCCGGTGATGAAGCGGCCTGCTGGTGACGATATGAACGGTTCATGCGGCGGTCCAGAAACCGAGATGTTCGCGAGCGCCAGTGCAGAGCGGATTCGTGCGGCGTAGGAAGGGTCGCCGTAGAACACAGCCATCTGGTTGAAGCGTGCGCCATTTTCAGCCGCTGCGAGGATTCGGCGCACCGCTTCAGCGACCTCTGACCTCGTGTCGGCGGTGCTGACGGCCTGTGGTATCGGAGGCTCCGCGGTGCTAGTCGCGGAGACCTCGATGTCCAGCGCTTCAGCCAGCAGAGTGTCGCTCCTGGTGTCGCCGATGGTCAGAGGAATGACTTCGACCTCCGGCAAGGCGACGAGCGTGCGCCAGAGCGCACTGTACTGCGGAGCAGGCAACAGCGCGGCCAGAACGATCACCTTGCCGACCGAGAGCTGCATTGCGGGCGTCTCAAGCGCGCCTGGCTCAAGCGCCTCTACTGCCCACGCTGCGACTTCGGTCCGATCTACAAGCTTCTGCTCCCGCTTGAGTCGCAGGTAGGCGTGCCATGTCTTGCCGACGGCCCGGGTGACGGCGTCAGCATCCTGCAGTTGGTCGAAGCGGATGCGGCGGTTGTTGTTGTCGGCTTCGATCTGGCGCAGCGTGTTGTGGAGCGCGCTGAGGAACGAGGGTTGACCGGCGAGTGTCGCCAGCCTGCCAGTGATATCGCCTGAAGCCACGCACTGCGATACCGCTTCGCGCACCAGCTCTGCACCCTGGAGTCGGGTGAGAGCGCGGCCGCCGTGGGTTTCGATGCTGTCACGCACGAGCAGGTCGGCGAGGTCTTCGATGCGCATGAACTCGACATTGATGAAGCCGGAGGGTGCGAGCCAGCGCCGAAGGTAGAAACTGGAGAAGTACGAGGGTGTGATGACCGTGACGCGCTGCAGCGGATTGCCAGACTGGGCGGAGTTGATCGCGCCACGCAGCAGGTCTGTGAAGGTCTTCGCTCGCTCACCTTCGGCATCTGTAGGAGATGCGATGGATGATCCGGTGAGAGGGAGCTGTGTCACTTGCCGTCGCCCTCGGCCGGTGCGAACGCCGGGCCTGAGTCAGGGGTGGTACCCCCGGTGAGACTCGAACTCACGCATCTGGCTTCGGAGGCCAGCGCTCTATCCACTGAGCTACGGGGGCACAGGGCTACATTCTAGTTGAGCGGTGGGAGAGTGGGGAGGCGAGTGACAGAGGGAGGTGTTCGGTCGTCGGCCTCTGGCCGACTTCACCCTCTCCCTTGATCCCTCTCCCATCGAGGGAGAGGGGAAAAGACACCTCGTTCCTTCGATCTGTCATCCCGACCGTAGCCGAGGGATCTGACCGTTGATCCCTGGTCAAACGAGAGATTCTGAATCAAGTTCTGAATGACAGAGTTACGACCCTTCGACGGGCTCAGGATGGTGCCTTGCCGAAGGCTCAATCCCCCCTCCCAGCTTGGGAGAGGGTTAGGGTGAGGGTCATCCATCTAGCTGGCAGCTTGTTACCTGAGCGACAACCCACCCTCTAACTCCCTCCCTGCCAGGGAGGGAGAATCTTCCCGCCATCCTGAGCCTGTCAAAGGGTGGCCCTCGCACGCTACTTCGCTGCTAGCACCTTGTCTGGTCGCCAGCCCAGGCGTTCTGGTTCGAAGACCAGGATTGCTATCAGTTGGGACTCAGCGTCGTAGGCGCGTACCTGCTGGCCGGGCTTGGCGCCGGTGGGTGGGCCGAACTGGGAGACCGAAAGCGGCTGTCCGTGTTGCACGGCTTCGGCAGTCACAGGGTCGAGCTTTACCGACGGCAGGTGCTGGAGAGTGAAGTCGATTGGGTCGACAAGGTCGTGCCAGGTCCCGGCGTCGACGTGCTCCTGGATCTCCTCTAGCGTGTGTGAGCCTTCGATCTGGAAGGGGCCCGAGCTGGTCCTGACAAGACCCGTCAGGTGCGCGCCACAGCTCAGCTTCTGTCCAAACTCGTGCGCAAGGCTGCGGGCGTAGAAGCCGTGTGAGCACTCCACTTCCAGCTCGGCGACCGGCGGCTCCCAGCGCGTGAGGTCGAGTTGCTTCACTTCCACCTCGCGTGACTTGCGCTCCACCTCGATTCCCTGGCGAGCAAGCTCGTACAGCCGCTTGCCATTGTGCTTGACGGCGCTGAACATCGGCGGCGTCTGCTGGAACTTGCCCCGGAAGTCGGAAAGTGCTTCCTCTGCCTGTTCGTGCGTTACCTGTGAGAAGTTGGCTTCCGCAGTGACGTCACCTTCGGAGTCGTAGGTGTTGGTGGCGACGCCAAGCTGCACCGTGATCCTGTACTTCTTGGTGCCGAGCAAGATCATCTCTGCGAATCGAGTGCCGTTGTCGAGGCAGATGGGCAGCACGCCGGTGGCGATCGGGTCCAGCGTTCCGCCGTGGCCGATCTTCTTGACCTTGGTCATGCCCTTGAGCTTGCGCACGACATCTGTCGAGGTCCATTCGGCGGGCTTGTTCACGTTCAGGTATCCGCCGCGAAACGCGTTTGGCGACGGACCTTTCAGAAGAACCAATTCTGGCTCCCGGAGACTGCTGATTCGGAGTTAATTTGGCCGGCGGCTGGTGCGGAGCTTTCGGTCGGCTTCCAGCGCTTCGTCTATCTTTGCGCTCATATCTTCGCCCCGCTCAAGAGTATCGTCCGATGCGAAGAGTAGTTTGGGCATGCGGCGTATCCTGATGCGTGATTGCAACTCTTTGCCGAGCCGGCCGGATGCTGACTGGAGCGCTTCGACTGCCTGCTCCCGTACCGCGCTATCGCCCGGCGTCGAGATGTAGACGCGGGCGGTCGACAGGTCGGGCGCGAGGTCAACATGTGTTACCGAGACGATGCTCGGCAGACGCGGGTCTTTCAGGTGCGTGAGAATTAGCGGGCCCAGCTCTCGCTGGATGGTCACGCCTGCCCGGGCGACTCGGTGTGTCATCGTGTTCACGAACTGGGCTACGAGGTTGTGATCTCGTAGCACTCCAGCACATCGTCGACTTCGTAGTCGTGGAACCCGTCGAGGATGATTCCGCCCTCGAAGTTGTTGGCGATCTCACGCACCGTTTCCTGCAGGTGGCGCATGGAGGCGATGGCTCCGTCGAAGATCTCTTCACCTCGGCGTAGCACACGTATGCGGCCACTGCGCCTCATAGCGCCGTCTGTGACACGAACACCTGCAATCTTCTCGCGCCGTCCTCGCGGGAAGACTTCGAGCACGTTGGCGTGGCCGATGACGACACGGCGCTCCTCGGGCTCGATGAGGCCTTCAACTGCCGCTCTCACGTCATCGACAAGGTTGTAGATGATGTCGTAGTTCTTGATGACGACGCCCTTCATGGACGCCTGGCTCTGAGCGGTCGATTCGATGGTTGTCTCGAAGCCGACGATCAGGCCGTCTGACGCAGTGGCCAGAAGCACATCTGCTTCACCGATCTGGCCGGCCGAGGCGTGGATCACCTTGACCTGCACCTCTTCGGTTGAGAGCTGCTCAACGGCTCGGCGCACGGCGTCAACACTGCCTTGCGTGCCGGCCTTGATGATCACATTCAGCTCTTTGGCCTCGCCTCCGTGCACACGCCGCATGACATCTGCCATGGTGGTGGCCGAGTGTTCGGCGCGCCTGGCGTCAAGGCGTTCGCGTGTCTCGACGAGAGTGCGTGCCGCCTTCTCGTCGTCAACAACATCGAACTGGTCGCCGACTGCCGGCAGGCCGCTGAGGCCCATGATCTGGACAGGCGTTGACGGTCCGGCCTCTTTCACGTCTTTGCCAAAGCCATCGAGCATTGAGCGCACGCGACCGCGCTGCGTGCCTGCGACGACGTTGTCGCCAACCTTGACCTTGCCAGAGCGGATGAGGACGGTTGCGATGCTGCCTCGCACGCGGTCCGTGTGAGCCTCGATCACAACACCGATACCTGACCTGTCAGGATTCGCCTTAAGCTCCTGCACTTCAGCAACAAGCAGAAGAGATTCGAGCAGATCGCTGATGCCGTCGCCTTTGAGGGCTGAGACTGGCACTGCAACGACCTCTCCGCCGTAGTCCTCCACGATCACTTCATGCTCGGCCAGCTCACCCTTGACCCGGTCAGGGTCTGCGCCGGGAGAGTCCATCTTGTTGATGGCGACGACCATTGGCACGCCGGCGGCCTGGGCGTGGTCGATGGCTTCCTGTGTCTGCGGCATCACGCCGTCGTCAGCTGCGACGACGAGCACTGCGATGTCAGTCACCTGTGCGCCGCTGGCGCGCATGGCCGTGAAGGCTTCGTGCCCGGGAGTGTCGATAAATGTGATGCGCTGACCGTCCCGGTCGACCTGGTAGGCGCCGATGCTCTGCGTGATTCCACCGGCTTCGGTGTCGACGACGCTGGCGCCCCGAATGGCGTCGAGTAGTGTCGTCTTGCCGTGGTCTACGTGGCCGAGCACGGTGATGATGGGCGCACGAGGCTCGGTGTTCTCTTCGGTCGCGTCATCGTCCACACCTACGCGCTGGGCGGCCGCGCTCTCTTCACGATCGCGGGGCTTGAGGACAGGAATTTCGAACAGCGCTGCGACGCGGGCTGCGATATCGAACTCGATAGATTCGTTGACGGTTGCCATCACGCCGTTGCGCATCAACGCCTTGATGGTGTCGACGTTCGACTTCTTGAGGATTTCGGCTAGCTCACCGACGGTGAGGGTTGCCGGCAGCTCTACCGGGCCTGCTGGAGCCTCTTCAACGGCGACTGTAGCCGGGCCGCGTTGTTCCGAGTCCGATGGCCTCTGCCTTCGGCGTCCTCGCGGTCTTCCGCCTGGATTGCGTCGCCTCGCCATGTATTGCCCTTTTAAGTGCTGCCTTGGTCACGTTGGCAGCTGATCTGTGCTCAGTCTTCGCCCGCTTCGTTGCTCAGGCGTTCAATATCTGCCTGCGTAAGTTCAGTTTTCAGCGCATGGCCAAGTTTAGCGCGAATCTGCCTGTCACCCCAGTCTTCGGTGCTACACACATATCCGCCGCGCCCGCTTAACCTTCCTCCCGAGTCGACCCTGACTTCGCCCTCTGGCGTCCTGACAATCCTCAGAAGCTCCTGCTTCGGCTTCTTGTCTCTGCAGACCACGCAGGTCCGCATAGGGATATGCCTGGGCTTCATGGTCGCCCCTTTTGGCTCCGCGAATTGCGAAGTTCGCAACATTCAGGACCGCCGGGACCGAAGAGGTGAAGAGGTTATCTCCGGCCACCGCGCCGTCGCGCACCGCCGCCGCCACGCCTGCGCCGTCCTTCACCCTGCTCCCTGAAGCCAGCGATATCCTCTGCGAAACGCAGTACACCGGCCTCTTCGGTCTCTTCAGATGCTGTGCTGCCAACCTGCCACAGGTCGTCTGAAGCGACGTCAATCGTCGCCTCCTGCTCGGCCTCTCTGCGCTCTTCCTCTTCGCGTTCGAGTGCAGCCAGCTCTTCCTCGAGCTTCAGGAGTTCGGCCTCTTCATCTATCTGAGGCAGCTCGGGTTCGGGCTCTTCCGCAGGAGTCTCTGCTTCTGCGGCTGGAGCTTCCTCCTCGGCTGCGGTGGCAGCTTCAGCCTCGGCCGCCACAGCCTCCGCCTCGGCGACAACTGCAGCCTCTTCAGCCGGGGCCTCTTCAGCCACTTCGGCTTCGGCAACTGCCTCAGCTTCTGCCGGCTCCTCGACAGGTTCCGGCTCAGGCGGCGCCTGCGCTTCGGCCCACTGCTGCTCGCCCTGGATATCGATCTTCCAGTTGGTGAGCTTAGCGGCGAGCCTGGCGTTCTGGCCTTCCCGACCGATTGCCAGCGAAAGCTGCCTGTCCGGGACGAGCACCAGCGCTGTCTCGCCGTCTTCGTTCAGCTCGACACGCTCTACGCTGGAAGGGCTGAGTGAGTTGGCGATGAACCGTTTCGGGTCATCGTCCCACTCGATCACATCTATCTTTTCGCCGAGCAGCTCGTTGACGACGTTCTGGATGCGAATACCGCGCAGGCCAACACATGCGCCGACGGCGTCGACCCCAACCTGGTGGGAAACGACTGCGACCTTGCTGCGGGAACCGGCTTCGCGGGCGATCGCCTTGATCTCGATCACGCCGTTGTAAATCTCAGGAACTTCCACTTCGAACAGACGTCGGAGAAGGTCCGGGTGCGTGCGGGAAACGACGATCTCAGGGCCGCGTGCGGTCCGCTCCACGCGCAGGACGTAGAACTTGAGCTGCTGCCCCGGGCGGTAGCGCTCGTACTGCGACTGCTCGGACGGCGGCAGGATGGCTTCGGCGCGGCCGAGGTCAACGATGATGTGTCGAGCCTCGATGCGCTGGATTGTGGCGGTCAGCACTTCGCCTGCCCGGTCGATGAACTCGTCAAATACGATGTCGCGCTCAGCTTCGCGCAGACGCTGCATCACGACCTGCTTGGCGGTCTGGGCTGCGATACGGCCGGGGTTGTATTCGAGCTCGCCCGTGACGATGTAGTCGCCGGCCTGCGCGCCCTTCTGAAGATCCTGCGCAGCCTCGACGGATACCTGGGCGAACTCGTCCTCGATCTCCTCTTCGTCGACCACGTGGCGGACGGTGTTGACTGTGACGTCGCCGTCTTCGGGGTCGATCTGAACGAGAACATCCTGGCCTTCAGCGGCGGGGTCACGCTTGTAAGCGGACGCGAGCGCAGCTTCGATCGCCGATACGACGACCGAATGTGGCAGATTCCGCTCAGCGGCGAGTTGTGTCACCGCGAGCAAGAGATCGCTTTTTGCCATGCTGCCCCCCTTGCAAGACCAACTTCGGAGCGGGCCTCATTCCGAAGTCCAAACAAACCACAACAAAAAAGTGGGCCAAGCCCACTTCCGTGCCTCCAGCCCGTTTTGCTTGGGCTCG
Source organism: Dehalococcoidia bacterium (assembly GCA_028285005.1). Classification (GTDB taxonomy): domain Bacteria; phylum Chloroflexota; class Dehalococcoidia; order Lucifugimonadales; family Lucifugimonadaceae; genus JAJCYX01. Next base: position 25,521 of record JANQQP010000030.1, read on the forward strand.
GCTCATTAATTCTACCACGACGTGACCCTGATCGCAGATGGGCTCCGTTGCGATTACCGGCCATTCGGGTAAGTGAGAGCCTGTGGGTCAGGGAGTTCAACGGGAGAGGTGAGGCGCTACGGCGGAAGTCGGACGGTGTTGACTGTGCAAGGTCAGCGCCGAGGAAGAGCGCTAGGCCGCTTCTTCTTCGTCAGCTTCGTCCTCGCTGTCGTCGGCTTCGTCTTCACCGTCCTCAGCGCTGTCCTCACCGGCAAAGTCAACTTCGTCCAGGTCATCCTCGTCTTCTTCATCTTCATCGCTGGACTCGGCGGCAGACTCAAGCGACTTCTCGTGCATCTCAGTCTGGTAGGCGACCAGATTCAGGTCGAGAAGACCTTCTTCAGTGAGGATGCCGGCAAGGACGCGGTCGATGCCTATGGTGTCGATCAGGCCGCGGCCGACGAGCGACCACTTGCGTTGGCGGATGGAGTTCGAGATGAGCACGAGCTCGTCATCGATGTCCTGGAAGACGTAGGTCAGCGAGACCCATTTGAACGCGAGTTGGGCTGCCACTCCCAGTGTGACGAGGTCCGACATGGGACTGAGGCCCATCTCAATCATGACCACCCGCGGCTTCACACGGGCGGTAACATCTGGCAGTTCAGACGATTCGCCGCAGTTGCCGTGGAAGGTGTATTGACCTGACTTTTCTAGATGCGAGCTCACCCAATTGGCGAACGTATCCGAACCGAATGTGATGATCTCCGTTGGTGCTTCCAAGCTGTGCCTGACTCTGCGTTGATGGGTTGCACGAACGGGCCCGGCTGCTTTGGGTAGCCGGGCCCGGATGGCGTCAACCATGTAACCCGCGCTATCAGGATCACGTAAGGAGTTGAACGCCCTAACTCCTCCACCGTGGCTTAGCGCGGATTGAGCAAGGTGGGTGAGAGCCGCACACCGAGACCAGAATTTCAAGTTGGCGCATGCGTGCGGAGCGACACCCGTTTTAAGATCGTTTCGAGGAGGAATGGCGCAGCGTCGTTATTACCTGGTGACGGTGCGGTTTTGGGGCGGTCGCCTTGCTTTCGAGTGAACTCAGTCACCGCTTACTTACGGGGTCGCTACCAGGTTCGACTTTTGCGAAACGCTGCGTGCCGGTTGGCAGGTAGTTGTGGATTGCCAGTTGGCCGCGTAGCTATCGTGAATCGTTGCATCAGCAAGTTGAATCCAGTAACTCGGTCGCCGTTTTAGAGCGGGTTATGTCTGGCCAACTACAGCCCTTCGAGCAGGCGCTGCACGGTCTTCACGCCGTCTGCGACCGGCACCGTTTGTGCATCTTTCTCACGGCGAGCTTTCACTTCCAGGCCACCGTTTTGCAGGCTGCGCTTTGAGATGACGACACGGAGCGGCATGCCGATGAGGTCGGCGTCCTTGAACTTCACCCCGGGCTTCTCATCGCGGTCGTCGAACAGAACGTCGAGGCCCGCGTCCTTGAGGTCGGCATACAGCTTCTCGGCCTGCTGACTGATCTCGCTGTCTTCCAGGTTGAGGCCGACAAGCACCACCTCGTAAGGAGCGATCGCACGAGGCAGCGCGATACCGTTCTCGTCGCTGTTCGCCTCAACCGCCGCTGCCAGCAGGCGACCAACGCCGATGCCGTAGCAGCCCATAAGCGCAGGCCAGGACGCTCCGTTTTCGTCCGAGAACATGGCGCCGAGCGCTTCGGTGTAGATGCTACCGAGCTTGAAGACGTGTCCGACCTCAACGCCACGGCGAGATACAAGCGTGCCTTCGCAGCCGGGGCAGCCGAAGCCTTCTTGCGCCTCGGCGATGTCGGTCATCAGGTTGGCCTTGAAGTCTCGTTCGAAGTTGACGTTGCGCAGGTGCACGTCTTCCTTGTTCGCCCCTGCCAGCAGGTTCGCTCCCATCGTCAGCGAGTCGTCTGCGATGACGCGGAACTTGTCGTCGAGACCGACCGGTGATGCTGAGCCTGAGACGAGTCCTGCCGCCTTGACCTCTTCCGGGCTCGCAAGCCGCGGCTCGATGCCGCCGAGCGCGTTGCGCAGTTTTGTTTCGTTCACCTCGTAGTCGCCGCGGATACAGACGATCAAGATGTCGCCGCCCACGCTGTAAAAGACGACCTTCGCCGTCTTCTCCTCGCCAACACCTTCCTGCTCGGCGAGTTGGGCGATGGTCCGCACACCGGGAGTCGGGAACTCTTCCATGGCTGCGGGCTCTTCAGGCGGATTCGGAACCTTCTTAAAGTCGGCCTTCTCGACATTTGCTGCGTATTCGCAGTCAGGGCTGTCGCAGATGAGGATTACGTCTTCGCCGCTTTCGGCGAGTAGCACGAACTCGTTCGATTCCTTGCCGCCGATGGGTCCGGAGTCCGCTTCCACCATGACGACGTCGAGTCCTGCCCGGTTGAAAATGCGGTGGTAGGCGCCGACCATCGCCGAGAAGCTGAGGTCGAGGCCCTCTTCGTCGCGGTCGAAGGAATAGGCGTCCTTCATCTCGAACTCGCGTGTGCGCAAGAGGCCGCCGCGGGAGCGAGGCTCGTCACGGAACTTGGTCTGGATGTGGTAGAGGTTGAACGGCAGGTCCCGATAGCTGCTGATGCCGGCAGCGGCCATGATCGCCGTGGTCTCTTCATGAGTCGGAGCGAGCACCATGCCGCGTTCACGCCGGTCTTCAAACTTGGTCAGCGGCGGGATGTAGGTGTCTGCGCGGCCCGAGCGCTCCCAGAGGTCGAGAGGCTGCGTGACCGGCATGTTGATCTCTTGCGCGTCGGCCGAGTCCATCTCCTCCTGCATGATGCTTTTTATCTTCTTGATGGAGCGCCAGCCGAGCGGCATGAACGAGAAGATTCCGGCGGCTACCTGTTGGATGTAGCCAGCGCGGGCGAGCAACTGGTGGCTGATGTTTTCTGCGTCAGCTGGAGCGTTCCGCAGAGTTTTTCCGAAGAGTCGAGATGAGCGCATATGGGTCTATGTCTTCTCCGGATTGCGGAGAGTCAGAGGAGTTGGAAACGAAGGCGAAAGAGTAACAGGCTTAGTCGCCTGCGGGGCCGATCTCGACTGGTTGTTTCGCGCCCCAGCGGTTGTCCACGTAGTCGTCGACCATGGCGATGAACTCTTCGGCGATCTTCGTACCCTGCAGGAAGGTCTTGCGTTCGCCGTCGACGAACACAGGGGCCCGGGGCGATTCGCCGCTACCGGGAAGCGAGATGCCGATGTTGGCAGCACGAGACTCACCGGGGCCGTTCACCACGCAGCCCATCACGGCGACCTTGAGCTCTTCTGAGCCGGGATAGCGGCTGCGCCATTCCGACATGTTGTCGTCGAGATATCCCTGGATGTCCTGCGCCAGCTCCCGGAAGAAGGTGGAGGTTGTACGGCCGCAGCCGGGACAGGCGGTGACGGCCGGACGAAACGAACGCAAGCCGAGCGCTTGTAGGATCTCCTGGCAGAGCCTCACCTCTTTGGCGCGGTCTCCGCCGACCTCAGGTGTGAGCGACGAGCGGATGGTGTCGCCAATGCCTTCGTAGAGCAGGACCGACAGGGCAGAGGTGGTGGCTACGACGCCTTTGGTGCTCATCCCGGCTTCGGTCAGCCCGAGATGCAGCGGGAAGTCCATCAGATCGGCGAGCTGGCGATAGGCCTCGACCATCTGCGGCAGGCGCGAGACCTTGCACGAGACGATGATCTGATTTTCAGGCAGGCCGAGGTTGACCGCGGCTTCGCAACTGGAGACTGCGCTTTCGATCAGCGCCTCGAGCTCCACTTCTTCGCCTGACTTCGGGTCTGCAGAACGCGAGTTGGCGTCCATCTTCGCCACAAGGACTTCGGGGTCGAGGCTGCCCGCATTGACGCCAATGCGCACCGGCTTTCCGAGGTCACGTGCGATCTCGATGAACGTAGAAAAATTGTCGTCTCGTCGTGAGCCGCGGCCGACATTGCCGGGATTGATGCGGAACTTGGCGAGTGTCTTCGCGGTTTCGGGATTGTCGTGCAGCAGCCGGTGGCCGATGAAGTGGAAATCGCCAATGATCGGCACGTTACAGCCGAGGTCGACAAGCCGTTTGCTGACTTCGGGCACGGCTTTCGCGGCGGCATCGTTGTTGACGGTGACCCGGACGAGTTCGCTCCCGGCGTCCGCAAGCAGCTTGACCTGCTTGACCGTCTTTTCGATGTCAGCAGTATCGGTGTCGGTCATGGACTGGACGACAACAGGGTTGCCGCCGCCGACCTTGACGCCGCCGACGCTTACGACCTTTGTGCCGTCCCGCTTTGCCATGCTGATCTCGCCGATTCTTCCAGACTGGTACTCACTTGCTGCGGCGGCGCTGGTTAACGCCCCTGAAGTTGGATACGCAATTGACCGATTAGCAGTTTACCGATGTGGCGTTAAGAGCGTCGAGTTCATCTCATCTGTCGGATAAGCTTTCGGCACTATGTTGAATGGCCGGTACGTAGCGGTCCTGCTGGCGGCGCTGGTTTTTGCGGTCGCCTGTACGCAGTCGTCACCCGAAGACACGCCCACGCCCGTTCCGCCTACCAGATCAGTTCCCACGCAGGCTCCGGCGGATCCCTTCGAACTGGTCGCCACAATCTTTCCGACCACGCCGACTCCGGTTCCACCAGTTCCGACTCCACCAACAGCGCCGACCGCTACACCACTGAGTGCCACTGCTGAGGAGATCAGGGCCACGCCAGTGCCGCTGGTTGCAGGGCCAGATCAGGTGCTGTTTGAGACGAACATCGGGTTCGGCGGACCGTTGCCGGTGTTCGATGGTGAGTCGATGTGGTTTGTGAACGGGCCGTTTGCGGTCAGGGCTCTCATTGACGGCACGGTCACCGGCACTTTCCAGGTCGCCCGGTCAGACCCACCGCAGCTTGCGTTCGCTGACGGCCACATCTGGGCGTTGGATGCCAGCGAGGGCCAGCTGCGAAAGGTGACGCTGGACGGCGAGACTGTGATGCGGATTCCCGCTCAATTGGCGTCCGGCATGGATGTGGCCGCTGACTCGATATTCGTCTACGCCCGGACGAACCAGCGGATGACGCGCTTCAACTTCGACGGTGAGAAGGTGGCAGAGTTCAGCCTGGACCTCGTGAACGGTATCTTCAATGTGACCGAAGACCGTATCTGGGTGATCGAAGGGCTGGAGCTGTCGTCCTACTCTCACAGCGGAGATCTGATTTCGCAATGGGAGCTGCCGCGGGGTGATGCAATCGCCGATCTACAGGTAAGTCAGGAGTACGTATGGCTGTTCGGCTCGCCCGTGGAATTCCTGAGAGTCGACATTCAAACGGGCGAGATCACGAGGTTCGGGCTGGCGGTTGAGCAAGGCGAGTTCTTGAGCGGCGCCGCATCCGTGACGGGAGGCCTTGTGCTGGATACCAGCGTCTGGGTGATCTACACGCGGTCGATGATCCCGTTTGGCGAACCGGGCTCGCTGGCGACGACATTCAGGCGGCTCGAGGTGTTCGATTTCGATGGGAACCCGCTGGGCGGCCGCAGCTTCGATGAGGATGCGTTCGATCTGACCCTGGGCAGAGTGTCGGTGCTGGATGAGGTGTGGATGGTGCTTGCGAGTTCGCCGACGAGCACGCTGTTCCAACGCTTGCCCATCGGGGATTTCGTCCCGGCAGAGTGACGACCATCGGCGAGCCGTTGGCCTCTGGCCGATTACACCTTCTCCCATCGAGGGAGAGGAGAAGACACGAACCCTCACCCTAGCCCTCTCCCGAATCGGGAGAGGGGATAAGCAGCCACTCGCGAAACACTCAAAAGCGCAGCACGCATCCATGACTGGCTGCCTTAGAAGAAGCTCTCGCCTCGGAAGATGCGGCCTACGTCCTGGATTGAGATGATCGCTATGAAGGCGAGCAGGACGGCGAAGCCGGCGAGATGAACGAGTCCCTCGCGTTCTGGCGATATGCGCTTGCCTCCGCGCACAATTTCGATCAGCACGAAGAAGATTCGACCGCCATCAAGTGCCGGTATCGGCAGGATGTTGATCACCGCCAGTGAGAAGCTGATGATCGCTGCGAGGCTTGCGAGCGTCGTCACCTTGGCGGCAAATGATGCGTCGGCCACTGCGATCTCGCCAGTTAGCTGGCCGATGCCAACCGGGCCTGTAAACGTTGGCGTCTCGGTGAACTGAGGGTTGCGGGAGCCGACCGCCACGCCGGTGATGGCGTTACGGGTAAGCACCACCGAGTCCCAGGCCTGTCGTGCGCCGGTGGGCCACGCAGAGAAGAAGCCTTCAGACTGGCGCTCGGTGCGGACGTTGGCGGTGGCGATCAGCACGCCGACCGCGCCTTCCTGCACGCTGGTGTTCACGCCAACGTCGTTGTTCAACACTCGGGCGTCGCTGATCGGAATATCTGCACGGTCGATCGAATCGCGAGTATCCGGCACGATCTCCATCACATCGCCGATCTGCGCGTTGGCATAGAAGCGACGGGCTTCCTGCAGCGATATCTGGGTCGAGCCGTCGGTGATCGTTCCGACGACATTCAACCTGTTCGTGGTACCTGCGAAGCGGTCGTAAAGCCGGGCCTCACCGACGCTCAGCTGTGTTTCGGGGTCTGTGACCTCTGAGACGACATCCTTGCTCGGAGGCCGCCAGCGCGGCACCATCGTGAGCTCTTCGATCTCGCCGGTGTACTGGTATTGCGGCTCGCCGGGGCGTGCGAACGGATCGGGCAGGCCGCGCATCACTTCCCACGTGCTGTTCGCTCCGAGCTTGAGTGTGACGGCGCTCTGAAGGTCGCCCACGGTCTTGATCTCTCGGCCGTCGACGCGCACCACACGGTCGCCTGAACGGACTCCAGCCTCGGCAGCCGGTGATCCCGGGAAGACGCTGCTGATGATCACATCGCCAACCTGGACATCCTGCGGGATGAGCAGGATGAGCGGCAGCAGGATGAACGGGATGATGGCGTTCACGACGGCACCGGATGCCATGACCGTGATGCGGGCGAACCGGCCCTTGGATGCCAGGCTGCCCTCGGCCGTCGGATCCTCTTCGCCGAGGAGTCGCACGAAGCCGCCAAGCGGAAGCCAGTTGAACGACCAGAGCATGTCGGCGAGAACTATCTGGCCGTCGCTGATCTCACGGACCTTGCCCACGAAGACCTGTCCGCCTGCGTGCTCGTCCTGTTCGATGGTGGTCTTCGGGCGGACGACGGTCGCCTCAACCTGACCAGGAACCGGTTCGACTGCCCGTACGGTGACGATGTCGCCAACTTTCGGCCGGTTGGCCTGCGCGGGCGGAGTTGGTTCAAACAGATAGCCATTGTTGGCCGGGCTTTCAGCCTCGCCTGCTGCCACGGCGACTGGTTCGTCAGCGTCATCGGCAAGTCCGGGCGCAAACCAGGTCTCGGACGTGAGCTTGATGACGGTGTTGCCTGTCCACCAGCCAGCGGCGCGTGGAGGGAAGCCGAAGCCGTATTCGAGGACTTTCACCCCGAACATCTTGGCCGTGAAGTAGTGGCCGAACTCGTGCAGGATGACCAGCGGTCCCAGCACGAGCAGGAAGGTGAGGACGCCGAAGAAGAATGTATCCATTGATTAGTTAGATGCTATTCGGTGTTAGCGGGTCGGCGTGGTTGAGTGAGTAGACCTTGCGACAGGTTCAAGGTGGCGAATGTTGTCATTCTGACGGAAAAATTCAGAATCTCTTGTTTGACCATGGATCCGCGGTCAGATTCCTCCGCGATGGTCGGGATGACAGCAACTCGTACCTCTCGCCGAAAACGGAACTGGTTCCTAGATTGTTGCGCCTGCGGCGTGCTTCTCCAGCGTGTGTTCAGTTGCCCAGGCAGCAGCTTGCACCGCATCCTCCACCGAGTGTTCCATGACCGGTGTGTGCGCTGCCAGAGTGGAAGCAACCACATCCGGGATGTCTGTGAACCTGATCTGCCCATCGAGGAACAGGGAAACTGCCGTTTCGTCTGCTCCTGCCAGCACAGCCGGCCACGTTCCGCCCTTCTTAGCGTAGTCGAGCGCTAGCTGAAAGCTGGGGTAAAGCGATGGGTCCATCGTCTCAAATGTCAGCGAACCGGTCTCGACGGGGTTGAAGCGAGGCAGATCATCGTTTTCCTGCCGGTCCGGGTAGAAGAGCGCGTACTGAATCGGGTGCCGCATGTCCGGCGGTCCGAGCTGCGCCTTCACCGAGCCGTCTGCGAACTCCACCATTGAATGGATGATGCTCTGCCTGTGAATAACTACGTCTATCTGCTCGTACGGGATGTCGAAGAGCCAGCGCGTCTCGATGACCTCGAACGCCTTATTCATCAGGCTTGCAGAGTCGATGGTGATCTTGTCACCCATGATCCAGGTGGGATGCTTGAGCGCCTCTTCCGGTGTTACGTCGTGGAGTGACTCCCAGGTGCGGCCCCGGAACGCGCCACCTGAGGCTGTGATGATGAAGCGGGCGGGCGGAGTGTCTTCACCCTGGATGCACTGCCACAGCGCAGAAGGCTCGCTGTCTACCGGCAGGATGGTCGCTCCGGTCTCTTTGGCCCGGCGCGTCAGCACCTCGCCAGCCATCACGATCACCTCTTTGTTGGCGAGTGCGAGCGTCTTACCAGCATTGATGGTTGCGAGCGCGGGGCCCATCCCGGCGCATCCGACGGTCGCTCCCATCACCATGTCGACTTCTGGCAGCGACACGATCTCTTCGGCAGGCAACGGCGCTGCGCCGTTGTAGTTGTCATGGTCAGCTGCGGCGTTGATGTAGCTAGGCTTGAACTCGTCGACCTGTTGCTTGAGAAGTTCGAGGTTGTTGCCGGCACAGAGGCCGACCACTTCAAACGCGTCTGGGAATGCGCGGACCACGTCCAGCGTCTGCCGGCCGACTGAGCCGGTTGAGCCGAGTATGACGAGTCGCCTGCGCTGCATCAGATCTCCAGTAGCTGGACGGCCCAGTATACGACTGCGAGGTTGGGCGCCAGCGAGTCTATGCGGTCAAGTATGCCGCCGTGACCGGGGATGATACGCCCTGAGTCCTTCACGTTAGCTTTGCGTTTCAGCCACGATTCGAAGAGGTCGCCTGCGACGGCGGCACACGTGATTGCAATGCCGAGCAGGACCGCCTCCCATATCGCTAGAGGCAGATCGATCAGCGTGTCCATTGCAATCACTGCGCCAATGGCGGCGATAGCTCCACCGAATACGCCTTCCCATGTCTTCTTTGGGCTGATGCTTGGAGCGAGCTTGCGGCGACCTATGGCGCGGCCAGTGAAGTAGGCGCCGGTGTCGGCCGCGAACGTGCCGAGAATGGCCATCAGAACCCAGCTCCGGCCGTGATCTTCACTCACCAGCGGAACCGCGTGAGCCAGAGTTCCCCCGTAGAAGAGTGCAGCAAATCCGATAACCAGGAGCCGTGTTCGATACGGGTTTCCTGTGGTTGAGGCAATCGAGAAGAGCCCTGCGATGCCAAGTGCTGCGCCGAATGCGAGCAAAGAGACTGCGAGCTCGGAATGGCTCGTCGCTGCAGTCACTCCGCCTGCTGCGATAGCCGTCACGACGATGATGTACCGGGCGTTTACGGCGAGACGAGGTGAGACCATCTGTCCCAGTTCATAGCCTGCGACCAACGCCGCGATGATGATGAGGGTCCCGATGCCGGGCTCGTCCAAGACGATTGCCAGAAGCACGATTGGTATGCCGATTACGGCCGAGATGAGGCGCGTGCGCAGGTTGGAGGGCGCAGAAGCGGGTTGGTCGGCGATGGAAGGCTGGCCTGGCATGGTCACGAGATTAACGGATTAGCCGGTGAGGCCGGATACGTGGTCGGGTTCCTCGGCTTTGCTCGGGATGACATTGAGCGGGGTCAGCATGACGGACATTCGGCTCTACCGACTTAAACCCGGCCGAAGCGGCGTTCCCTGCGGGTGTAGACCTCGAACGCCTTGTGAAGCTGCTCGCCGTCGAAATCCGGCCAGTAGACCTCGGAAGAGTAGAACTCGGCGTAGGCCGACTGCCACAGCAGGAAGTTGCTGATTCTGAACTCGCCGCCTGTCCGGATCACGAGGTCGGGGTCCGGCACGGATGAGGTGAAGAGGTAGTTCGAAACCATCTCTTCGGTCACATCCTCCGGGGACTTGCCATCTCGGATCATGCGCTGGATGGCCTGCACAACATCGTATCTGCCGCCGTAGTCGAACGCGACTCCGAGGGTCATTCCCTTGTTGTCGCAGGTCATCTCAACCGCTTCGCCGATCTGGTCTTGCAGCTCCTGAGGCAACCGGTCGACTCGCCCCACATGCTTGATTCGGATGCCGTTGCTGTGCAGCTCTTCGGTCTCGACGCGGATCACTTCTGCAGCCAGTGAAAGGATGCCGGACACCTCTTCGTTTGGCCGGTCCCAGTTTTCGGTGGAAAAGGCGAACAGCGTGAGGTATTCGACCCCGAGCTGCGACGCGGCACCCACTACCCTGCGGAGGTTTTCGTAGCCAGCGCGGTGGCCTTCTGAGCGGGGCAGGCCGCGGGATGACGCCCACCTACCGTTACCGTCCATGATGATGGCGACGTGCCGCGGAACCTTCAGGTCCGACACCGTTGGCTGCGGAGACGGCGCGGCATCGTGCCTTGCGCCGTTCTCGGATGCGGTTTCGGCGTGAGTAGCAGCGGTTTTGCCCGCCCGGTCTGGGACTGTTGAGGTCATGTTCTCCAGATTAGGACCGCTTACAGGTTGGGTGTTGCGCCCGTGATGTGTCAGATGACCCAGGCTAGCGAGCAGATTGCCCGGAAACGCAGGAACTAAACCTGCATCACCTCTGTCTCTTTGTCGGAGCTCGATTCGTCGATCTCGGCTACTGCGTCGTCTGTGACTTTTTGCAGCTGGTCTTGTGCCCGACGCGAGTCATCTTGCCCGATGTCTCCGTCCTTTTCCATCTCCTGAATGAACTCTCTCACATCTTTACGGACGTTGCGCACTGCGACTTTCGCCTCTTCTGCTCTCGTGCGCACCAGCCTGACCATCTCCCTGCGACGCTCCTCTGTCATTGGCGGGATGTTCAGGCGGATACGGTCGCCATCGACATTTGGTGTCATGCCCAGGTCAGATGTCTGGATTGCTTTGGAGATTAACTCGACTGCGCTCTGGTCCCACGGCTGGATGACGAGCATGCGTACATCGCCGGCGGATATCTGGGCGAGGTCCTTGAGCTGCATCTTAGTGCCGAAGTAGTCGACATCCAGGCTTTCGACAAGCGCAGGGTTCGCGCGGCTCGTCCGGACTCCGCTCAGCTCGCGTCGAAAGGACGAGATAGCGCCCTTCATGCGGGTTCTGGCGTCTTCTAGTGATTCCTGGACCATCTGGACCTCCACCGGCAGGCAGCGCGGCCTGATTTCTCATTACTGTGCAGGGCGGAGCGCCGGTCTGTTCGAGGTGCGCGCTGCGAAAATGCCCGGCGCAGCATAGCTTCCGGAATACTAATCTACAACTTGCTTTGACGCCGTTATGAGTGTGCCGACGTTCTCGCCTGAGAGCACCTTTGTCAGGTTGCCGTCAATGAAGAGATTGAAGATTGCGATGGGCATCTCGTTGTCCATGCAGAGCGACAGAGCTGTGCTGTCGATCGCCTGAAGCCTCAGGCTAAGGGCTTCGTGATGCGTGAGGTGATCGAACTTCTTCGCCGCCGGGTTGGTGTTCGGATCGGCGTCATAGAGTCCGTCAATGTTGTTCTTCGCCATGAGCAGAGCGCTTGCGCCAGTCTCCAGGCCTCGGAGCGCTGCCGCTGTGTCTGTGGACATATAGGGGTTGCCGGTGCCGCCGGCGAAGATGACGACGCGGCCCTTCTCCATGTGCCGGATGGCGCGCCGCCGGATGTAGGGCTCGGCGACGACCGGCATGGGGATGGCCGACTGCGTGCGCAGCTCGGTGCCAAGCCCCTCGAGGG
>JANQQP010000035.1 GCA_028285005.1 Dehalococcoidia bacterium
TCATCCCTCTGACTTGTAGCCGAGATCCGGTAGGGGCGCTGCTTGCCGCGCCCGGTCTGGGCAAAGCCCAGACATCAACCCACCCTCTGACTCCCTCCCTGACAGAGAGGGAGAATAGGCCGCCCTCTCCAGCGGGAGTCGGCGCATTACCCGAGGAGATAGAGATGCCTGAGAGACAGCCTCGGCTGGAAGGGAAGGTGGCGATTGTCACCGGGGCAGGCACGCGCGGCGAGGGTGTTGGCAACGGCAAGGCGACCGCCACGCTGTTCGCCCGGGAAGGTGCAAAGGTGCTGCTTGTGGACCTCGAGATCGAGCGTGCCGAGGAAACACTTGCAGACATCGAATCGGAAGGCGGCATCGCCTCCACGTTCCAGGCCGATGTCACAAGTGAGGCCGACTGCAAAGCGCTAGTCGAAGCCGCCGTGGAGCGTTACGGCAGGCTCGATATCCTCGACAACAACGTCGGCAACAGCATCCGTGAAACAGTGACCGAGATCGACCCCGACACGTGGGACGACTTCATGGCACTGAACTTGAAGAGCATGATGCTAACTTCTCGGCACGCCATCCCGCACATGGCCGAATCAGGCGGCGGCTCCATCATCAACATCGCATCGATCGCCGGCGTGCGAGCCTCGAAAGCCGTCGCTTACACCACATCGAAGGCTGGTGTGATCGGGCTGACTATCTCGATGGCTGCTGACCACGGCCGCCAGGGAATTCGAGTCAATGCGATTGCGCCGGGGCCGGTCTACACGCCGATGGTCGCGTGGCGGCTTTCCGACAAAATGCGGGCGCACCGCAAGAACACGACGATGCTGGGCACCGAGGGCACGCCATGGGATGTGGCCTGGGCTGCGGTCTACCTCGCAAGCGACGAGGCGCGCTGGGTCACGGGATCCGTACTGACAGTTGATGGCGGCGCGACGATGCGGTCGCCACACGCGTATATGGACCAGTAGGCACCTAATCCCGCCACACCTCGCCAAACAGCCTAAGCCAGTTGCCGCCCATGATCTTTGCGATGTCGTCCGCTGCGTAGCCGCGACGGTCCAGGCCGGCGGCGATGTTCTGGAACTCGGCTTCGGTGGCGAATCCGTTCAGGTGCACATAGAGCTCAGGCGTTGCAGCGACGTTCTCGGCGGGGATGGTTCCCTGCGAGCTGAACAGCCACTCGAACCATTCACGAGACTGCTCGGTGCACATGTCAGAGCCGAGCGCCACGTTGTCTGGCCCGACCATCTGCACTAGGTAGTCGATGCGGTCGAGGTAGTCGTCCAGCGTCGACTCGAAGCCGTTCGGGAAGAACATGGGGAAACCATTGGCGCCGATAACTCCTCCCTTCTCGACGAGCAGCCTGATCGCCTCGTCGGTCTTATTGCGGGGATGATCGTCCTGCGAGCGGGCATTGGCGTGCGTGATAGCAACCGGCAGTTCGGACCGCTCGATAGTGTCGAGCGTCGTCTGGTCGCCGACGTGCGACAGGTCCATCAGGATGCCCACACGGTTCATCTCGGCGACAGCAGCGAGGCCGAACTTGCTCAGGCCTTCGTCGTGGAGCTCATAACAGCCGTTTCCGAGCAGATTTCGTTCGTTGTATGTGACCTGGACGATGCGCACGCCGAGGTCGTGAAACAGCTTAAGCCTGGATAGGTCGTTGCCGATCGGCGTTGCGTTTTGCCACCCAAAGATGATGCCGCACCGGTCGGACTGGTGCGCGGCGTGGATGTCATCGACGGTCCGCACCGGCATGACCAGGTCTGAGTTCTCTTCGAAGATCTGGTGCCAGTTGGAGATGGCGGCCATGGTGGAGTCGAAGTCGTCCCAGATGGCGATCGTGGCGTTGATTGCGCTGACGTCGCCTGCCACGAGGTCTTCGAGCACACCGCGCGGTCCCCAGGCGGAGGTGTTGAGGCCGTCGATAGTGATCGGGTTGCGGTCTGGCATGGCGAAGTGGAGTTTCGACTAGAGCGCGCAATCTAGCACGGTTTCAGGGATGAGGACCGCCATCTTGAGCCTGTCGAAGAGTGGCCGTTGTTCGGTAAGTGGTCGGTCTTCGACCGACGTCACCCTCTCCCTTAATCCCTCTCCCATCGAGGGAGAGGGGAAAGTATGTCATTCTGAACTTGATTCAGAATCTCTCGCTCACAACCGATCCATTGTCAGATCCCTGAGACCCGCAAGCGGGTGCCCCTCGGGCGGGATGACATGCCGGTGAGTCCTCTGCCCGATCCTTCCTTGCTCTGCTCCCTGTTCGCGACTAATCTGCTGGCGGCCAACTGGCTGGACCAATGGATTCGGGAGCGCTCATATGAACCTCGGCTTTTTCACGATGCCCCTGCACCCGCCAGGCACAGACTTCACACAGCTTCTGAAGGATGACCTGCAGCAGATCATCAGGCTGGACGAGCTTGGCTACGAGGAGGCGTGGATCGGCGAGCACTTCACAGCGCAGTGGGAGCCGATTCCATCACCCGAGCTGTTCATTGCGCAGGCGATTGGACTGACCAAGAACATCCGGCTTGGCACGGGCGTGAACTGCGTCCCGAACCACAACCCGTTCGTGCTCGCTCACCGCATTGCGCAGCTTGACCACATGGCTGAGGGACGCTTCAACTGGGGCGTCGGCACCGGCAGCTTCGCCGGCGACACCGAGGCGTTCGGCTACGATGAGAACGGCTGGATCGATAACCGGGCTTACACCCGCGAAGCGATCGAGTTGATCCTGAAGCTGTGGGACGACCCGCAGCCGGGGCTGTACGAGTCGGAGTACTGGAAGTTCCGCATCCCCGAGCCGCAGGATGACATCGGCCTGGGCGCGTTCGTCACTCCTTACCAGAAGCCTCACCCGCCGCTGGGCGTCGCGGGGGTGTCGCCGAAGTCGTCGACGCTGAAGATGGCGGGCGCTCGCGGCTGGATTCCGATGAGCATCAACCTGACTCCGCCGAATCTGCTGAACACTCACTGGGCTGCAGTGGACGAGGGTGCAAACGAGGCTGGCGTGAAGGCTGACAGATCGGTTTGGCGCGTGGCGCGCGAGGTGTTTGTTGCGGAGACATCGGCGGAGGCTCGAAAGATCGCGACGTCGGGCGTGCTGAAACGCGATTTCGAACAGTACTTCCTGCGCTCGCTGCCAAAGGCCGGGATGCTCGGGATCATGAAGAACGATCAGAACATGCCGGACTCCGATGTGACGATCGAGTATCTGGTGGACAACGTCTTCATCGTCGGCAGCGTCGACGAGGTTGCGCAGAAGCTGGCCGACCTGAACGGCGAACTGGGAGGTTTCGGCACACTGCTTGCGATGGGCCACGAGTGGGACCCACACGAGGCGTGGGAGGGCTCGATGGAGTTGCTGGCGAAGGAAGTGATGCCGAAGGTTAGCGGCTAGGGCGCGTGCGCCGTTTTCGCCGGGTGACCGGCCACCTATTCGTCCAGAGAGTCACAGCTAATGAAAATCACCGAACTCGAAATCATCAAGGTTCCTCCTAGCTGGGTCTGGCTGCGGATTCACACCAACACGGATCTGGTGGGGCTTGGTGAGCCGTACCTGGAGAACCACGCCGACAGCGTGATCGCCGAGGTGCGGCGGCTGGAGCCGTTCCTGATCGGTAAGGACCCGACGCGAGTTGAGGCGCTGTGGAAAGAGATGTACGAGTCGGGCTCCGGCTATCTTGGCGGCCCGATCAAGATGAGCGCCATCAGCGGCATCGACATCGCGCTGTGGGACTTGGCCGGAAAGGCCGCGGGCGTGCCGGTCCACCAGATGCTCGGCGGCAAGGTGCACGACCGCATCAAGATGTACCGGGCTTCAGGCGGCGAGCTTCCGTGGACTGTCGAGCCCGGCGATCCGTACCGGCCGGGCAACCCGCCGGAAAGCAACCTCAAGACCGGCGAGCCAGAGACGTACCGGGAGTCGGCGCGGGTGCTCGTCGAAGAGTGGGGTTTTCGGGCATTAAAGGTCCACATCAGTCTCGGCGACGGACTGGAAGCGACTTCACTAGTAGATGGCGTCGCCGAGCGATTCGCGGCGGCTCGTGAAGGCGCGGGTCCGTACGTTGATGTGGCGATCGATATCCACAACCCGAATCCTGCGATCGGCCGTCAGTTAATCGAAGCGCTGGCACCGCACCGTCCGCTGTTCATCGAGGAACCGATGCCCGTCGAGCGAGTCGACGCGCTGGCGCAGATCGTCGGCGGATCGACGGCGACGATCGCTGCGGGCGAGCGGTGGATGGGCAAGTGGGTGTTTTTCGATGCGATGAGCCGTGGTGCTGTTTCGGTACTGCAGCCGGATATCTGCCATGCGGGCGGGATCACGGAGTGCAAGAAGATTGCGACGATGGGCGAGGCGGCCTACGCGAAGCTGGCGCTGCACTGCCCGCTGAGCCCGCTGGCGCTGGCGGCGTCGGTGCAGGTTGACGCGTGCAGCACGAACTTCCTCGTGCAGGAGCACAACGAGGTGAACGATTCGCGTGAGGGCGGCCGCACGGTGATTGGCAGGGGCTTTTTCAAGCAACCGTTCGAGCTGGATGCCGAGGGTTATGTGGCCGTGCCGGACAGACCGGGGCTGGGCGTGGAGATTGACGACGCAGGCTTCGAGCGGATCATGTCAAAGCCGTGGCACGCGGTGAGGGGTTGAGGGGTTTGCAGCTTGTCGAAGGGTGACTGCCAATCCCCTCTCTCAGCTTGGGAGAGGGTTAGGGTGAGGGCCATTCCTCTGACTGGCAGTCGTTGAAGCAACAGACGACCCACCCTCTAACTCCCTCCCTGTCAGGGAGGGAGAAGTCGGCCATCCTGAGCTTATCGAAGGGTGGCCACGGGCGAGGTGAGCCGTCGGCCTGCCGGCCGACATCACCCTCTCCCTTAAATCCCTCTCCCTTAAATCCCTCTCCCATCGAGGGAGAGGGAAACGTTCTGACCTTTCAATATGTCATCCCGACCATCGCGGAGGGATCTGGCCATTGATCCATGCTCGAGCGAGAGATTCTGAATCGAGTTCAGAATGACAGGCGCTCACCGTCCTGAGCTTGTCGAAGGGTGTCTGACCGGCCGCACTCAGCAGCTGTGCGTCGGAGCCTCGCCGTCCAGCAGAACCGCCAGCAGTTCCGCTGCCAGGGGCGGTTGGTTCAGGAGCGTGTCGTGGTTCAACTCGAGGAAGCGCTCTGTGCCGACGTCGTAGCAGGAGACCTCGAAGTGGCTCGGCAGCATAGCGGTGTCGGCATCGACCACCAGGTCTTTCTCGTTGCCAAAGTTGACAACGCGCAGCTGCGACCAATCCTGTTCTTTGATCAGCGTGATCGCGTCGCCGGACCTGGCCAGATCGCCCCAAACCTTGGATGAGCCATCGACCTGCGGCACCTGCCGACAGGCAAGAATCTCAATCGCCGCGCCTGCGGTCCCTGCAGTCAGGTCCCGCAAGCCCTGCACCGGACTGCTCACTGTGATGACGCCGCCGGTGTTCGTGAACAGGCTCTCCGCATCGCGGGCCAGCGCGTCGAGGGCGACGATGCCTCCGAGCGAGTGGCCGATGATGAAGAATTCCGAGTTGGGATAGGCGGCGTAAATGTCACGCAGCGCGGCCGATGACGTGGCAACGCTGTCGAGCGTGTCAGAAGGCTCGTATTCGTCGTCCCAGCCGGTGGGTGAATAACCGAACTCGACCACCTGGTCGCCTGGATCCCCGGTTGGCAGGTCATTTAGGCCGTAATCGGTGGTGAGAATTTCCGCCACGATGTTGGTCCAGTGTTCAGGATCTCGGTCGGTATTGGATGACGAACATGCGCCCTGGATGATGATGACGCGTGGGGTTGGCGGGACTGGTGTGGGTGTCGGAGTTGGAGTTGACGTTGGTGTTGGAACCGGGCTCGGTGTCGGTGCGGGGGTTGCAGCGGGTGAGGATGTGCACGCGGCGGCGAGGATGGCCGTTGCTATGAGGAGGAGTGTTAGTTTCATTTGCCGTTGCGGTGTTGCCGTCTTGAGTTTGTCGAAGAGTGGCCGTTGTTCGACAGGTCGTCGGCCTGTGGCCGACATCACCCTCTCCCTCAATCCCTCTCCCATCGAGGGAGAGGGGAGAAACGTTCCGACCTTTCAACATGTCATCCCGACCAACGCGGAGGGATCTGACTGTTCTTTGGCGGTCAGTTGAGAGATTCTGAATCAAGTTCAGAATGACAGGTGGCGGCCATCCTTCGACCGTCGAAGGTCAATCCCCTCTCCCAGCTTGGGAGAGGGTCATCCTTCTGGCTGGCAGCCATTGAACTACCCAACAACCCACCCTCTAACTCCCTCCCTGTCAGGGAGGGAGAAGCAGCACCCACCTCCTCAGTCTCTCACTCTACTTTGCCTTGTACGTACGTTCCTCGCATGAAAGTCGTCCCTTAGCACGGCTGGGCATTTCGGCAGTTCGTGCCACCCACGCCCATTGCCCGATCGGTCACCGTTGCGTCCGTCGCGCGAATCCCCAAAGCAAACTGCAAATACCGATCTGCCGCGGTCAACTGCACCGGACGATCGCCCGAAACTCAGCATCGACTGCGAATGTGGCTTATGATCGGCGCCAGCAATCGATACTGCCTTCAGCACTCACGTGAGGAACCGCATGGCTGACAAACGTAACGTAATGATCCTGGGAGCTTCGTACGGCTCACTGCTCGGCGCAAAGCTGGCGCTGGCCGGGCACAACGTCCACCTCGTATGCCTGCCGGAAGAGGCGAAGCTCATCAATGCCGAGGGCGCCATAGTCAGGCTGCCGGTCCGAGGTCTCGACGAGCCGGTCGAGCTGAACACGAAGGGCATGGAAGGCAATGTCACTGCGTCCGGCGCGGGCGATGTCAACCCCGGCGACTACGACCTGATTGGCATGGCGATGCAGGAGCCGCAGTACGGGCATCCCGAAGTTGCTGGCCTGCTGAAGCGAGTTGCAGAGTCAGGCAAACCCAGCATGTCGATCATGAACATGCCTCCACTGGCATATCTGCGCCGCATTCCGGGACTCGATGCGGAGGCGCTGCGAGGAAGCTACACGGACTCGACGGTGTGGGATCCCATCGACCCAAGTCTGATAACTCTGTGCAGCCCTGATCCTCAGGCGTTCAGGCCGCCGGATGAGCCGGTGAATGTGCTGCAGGTCGGCTTGCCTACAAACTTCAAGGCGGCGCGCTTCGATTCGGATGAGCACACGGCGATCTTGAAGCAGTTCGAGGCTGAGATCCAGGCGATTCGATACCCGCATAACGGCCAGGAGATTGAGCTGCCGGTGAAGCTGCGTGTGCACGATTCGATCTTCGTGCCGCTGGCGAAGTGGGCGATGCTGATCGCAGGCAACTATCGCTGCGTGCTGGAGAACGAGATGCGGCCGATCAAGGAGGCGGTGCACTCGAACCCTGAAGAGTCGAGTGCCGCTTACAACTGGGTTGTCGACCTCTGTGTTGACCTTGGCGCCAACCGCGATGACCTCGTGCCGTTCGAGAAGTATGCCGCGGCGGCGAATGGGCTGCTAAGGCCGAGCTCAGCTGCGAGGGCGCTGGCCGCGGGTGCACCGAACATAGAGCGCGTTGACAAGATGGTGCAGCAGATTGCGGCGAGCAAAGGCAAGCAATCGGACACCGTCGATGAGATTGTGCGTCTGGTAGACGGCTGGCTGGAGAAGAACCGAGGGTGAGGTGAGTCTCTTCCTCTCCTCTACAGGAAACAGTTGGCAAGACGTCGCTGAGGCCCGACGCCGTTCATTACTCTCCGAGACGGCAGCGCTCGCACCGGTATATCGAAGAGTTACCCGCTAAATCGCTCGTTCAGGCATTTAGAAACCACTTCGAGGTGTTCGGGACGGTACACCTGCTTGACCGAGTGAATACCGACAATGCAGGCGATACCTCCGCCGGAAAATATCGGTATGCACATGTTCGAAGGGAATTGCGTGCGCCGGCCTGGTGGCTCCGCGCCAGGGAAGCGTCTGCGGAGGTCTTCTTTTCGCTCGGACCGCACCAGGACTGATGACTTCGAGCGCAGCACCTCTTCGGTGATGGTTCCAAGCAGTGGGAAAGCTGATCCGGCTCCTCGTTCCGGGGTCGGTTTGACGTCCCGGTGGACCAGTTTGTCGAGGGTCACTGTCCCAGATTCGGGTTCCGGCCAGCTCGTGCCGAGGATATTAAAGTCCAGCACTTCCGAAATATCGCTCGCCAGTCGGGCGATCTCTGTATCTGTGATTGCTATGGGCCCGGTACTTGATCCGGTGTAGCTGGCATGCGGCCGAAGACCGAAGTCAGCTGTTATCACCTGTATGCCCTTAACGCTTTCCGGATCGGGGGCGATGGCCTCCGCGGACAGGGTGGTTGATGGGAAGTTTTTATCCTCAGCATCCAGCAATATCCACGTCCAGTCTCCACGCTGAATCCTGGCGCTTTCGAATGTGGCCCAGACTCGGACACGGCTGCCATCTTTGCGGATAGTGGTGAAAGGTACGGCTGTATTGAATGCTTCAGTCCCGGCTTCTTCATAGACGTGCCGCATCCACATGAACCGTTCCTGACTGATGAAAGGCAACAGGCGTTCAATCGGGAGGCCGTAGAAGTCATGCCGTTTGAAGCCGAGAAGTGCCGCTGCGGCTTGATTCGCCCTGCGTACTACCTGGTTGGAGTCGATGAGTAGGACGGGCTCATCCCAGTCATCGAACAGCGTCTCGTCCATTCCTGGCGTCACCTGTGGACGTTTGATGGCTCTAGCAGCGCCAGCGACTCGCAGTACAACGAGGCGGCCCGGCACTATTTAGCCCTGCGTTACCCGTTCCCATCCAGCGCAGGGTCCACAAGCGTTGTAGACCGGGCGCTGACTGTGAACGGAGCAGCTTTCATTCATCTGAAAGGATCACTTCCGGCAGGTGCGGAGAGAAGATTCGCGTGCGATTTCCGTTGAACCAGTGTCTAGGCCCCGGGTTACGGACAGCCTGTTCAAACTCTTGGATATCGCTGAATTGTTGAACGGTATCGTTCGGCGGTGGCACTCTGAAAAGGTGTTATCGCCAGAACTTCAAGATAACTAGACTGATCGGCACGATGGTAGATGAATCGCTGACTGATTCTCGGCATAGATGCTCATTCGCTCTCTCTTAGTGGTATCGTCTGGCGAGTTCAACCTTAACTTTTCGACACCTGGGCAGTGGCGCAGCGTAGCAACACGCGTGCGGCGGCCTGAAACAAGCTTCAGAGGAGACGGAAACCAATGATCTACGAGTTCAGAACTTACGACCTTCAGCCTCGGACGTTGCCGCAGTACCGAACGACGTTGGAGAAGTCGCTAGCAGGCGGGCGGCTAGAGCTTTCGCCGCTGTTCGCATACTTCTACAGCGAGTTCGGGCTGCTGAACCAGGCGCTGCACATCTGGCCTTACGAGAGCGTCGAGGAGAGGTTCGCGATCAGGGAGCAGGCGGTGAAGAAGCAGGATTGGCCGCCTGCGACGGGCGATCTGCTGGTTGGGCAGAACGCCGAGATCATGTTCCCCGCGCCGTTCAATGATGAGTCGATAACCGGCGATCACGGGCCGTTCTACGAGATGCGGACCTACACGTACGCGACTGGTGACATTCCGAAGGTGATTGATGCGTGGTCGAAGGCGATCGATGAGCGCAGGAAGCATTCGACGTTTGTTGGCGCGTGGTTCTCAGAGCTTGGGAAGCTGAACAAGTGGGTTCACATCTGGGCCTACAAGTCGCTTGAGGAGCGTGAGCAGGTCCGGGCGGAGATGATTGAGCGGAAGATCTGGCCTGCTCCAGGCGGCCCGGCGCCTCGCAGCCAGCAGTCGGAGCTATTCCTGCCGTTCCCGTTCAGCCCGCTGAAGTAGGTGGCGCGGCCTGCCATGCTGAGTTCGTCGAAGGATGGCTCAATCCCCTCTCCCAGCTTGGGAGAGGGTTAGGGTGAGGGTCATTCTTCTGACTGGCAGCCACAGATCCGGTGGGGGCGCTGCTTGCCGCGCCCGGTCT
>JANQQP010000022.1 GCA_028285005.1 Dehalococcoidia bacterium
AGCTCAAAGACCTGCGCGGCAAACTGGTCATTCTCGACTTCTGGACCTACTGCTGAATTAACTGCATGCACGTACTTCCGCAGTTGCGGAAGCTGGAAGTTAAGTACCGGGAAAAGCTCGTCGTCGTCGGCATCCACTCCGCCAAGTTTGATGCCGAGAAGACCACCGGCAACATCGCCGAAGCCGTCGCCCGGTACAACGTTCGCCATCCCGTGGTGAACGACATCAACTTCGATATCTGGAAGCACTACGGCGTCCGGGCATGGCCGACGCTGATGTTCATCGACCCCGAAGGCAAAGTGATCGGCCGCCACGAAGGAGAGTTCGCAGTAAACGACCTCGATCGCGTGATCGGCCAGATGATCGACGAGTACGAGCAGGACGGCACAATCAACACCGAACTCCTGCCGTTCCAGGAACGAGCCATAGCCGAGGAGTCCAGGCCACTCTCGTTCCCTGGGAAGATCGAAGTCGACGCCGAGGCAGACCGGCTCTTCATCGCCGACTCCAACCACCACCGCGTCATCGTCACATCAAGGGACGGCGAAGTGGAGACGATCATCGGTAACGGCGAGGTTGACGACTTCACAGTCGCAGAGCAGAGCTTCGACCAAGGTGTGTTCGACAACCCGCAGGGCATCGCGGTCGACGGCGACACGATCTATGTCGCTGACGCGGGCTCCCACACCGTCAAGCGTGTCGATCTCAAGAGCAAGACGGTGCAGGTCATCGCAGGCAGCGGCCAGCAATCGCTGTATCGACACTCAGGCGGTGAGGCTCTTGCCAACCCGCTCAATTCGCCATACGACCTCGGCCTGCGCGACGGCATCCTTTACATAGCGATGGCCGGATTCCACCAGCTCTGGTCGATGAACCTCGAAGCCGGGACGGTCGAGCCGTTCGCCGGTACCGGAGCAGAAGCGCTTAAGGACGGACTGCGCGTCGAGGCGCTGCTTGCTCAGCCGTATGGACTGGCGGTCCAGAACGGCAACGTCTTCTTCGCCGATTCCGAGACCAGTGCAGTTAGGCTGGCGAAGATCGGCGATGGTGGTCGCGTCGTCACTCTCATCGGCACCGGCCTCTTCGACTTCGGTGACGCCGAGGGCATCGGCAAGCAGGCGGTGTTGCAGCACGTACAGGGCGTCGCCATGGGCACGGACGTGCTGTTCATCGCAGACACCTACAACCACCGCATCAAGCGAATGAGCCTCGCCACACTGCAGGTTCTGAACGTAGCCGGCAGCGGTAGGAAGGGCAGCGCAGACGGACGTGCTCAGGACGCCGCATTCAACGAACCAGCCGGCCTCGCAGTAGCAGGCAACACCGTCTGGGTAGCCGACACCAACAACCACTCCATCCGAGTAATAGACCTACTAGAAAACCGTGTCAGCACCCTGGAACTGAAGGGTTTATAGGCCTGGGTGTCTTCTTCTCCCTCCCTGTCAGGGAGGGAGTTAGAGGGTGGGTCGTCGACTACTTCGACGGCTGCCAGCCAGAAGGATGACCCTCACCCTAACCCTCTCCCAAGCTGGGAGAGGGGATTGGCCGCGACCCTTCGACAAGCTCAGGATGGCAAGCGGCCTGTCATTCTGAACTTGATTCAGAATCTCCCGCTAACCGTCCATCCACGGTCAGATCCCTCCGCGATGGTCGGGATGACAATCCAATGGCCGTCCTCCTCACACCATCTTGCGACGCTACTTCTTCTACGCCCAGATAACCTGCTCCCATGCCCGACCAATCTGCCCACGAGCAGCCACCAGACGATGCCGCCCTGCAGCGCATCGCCGACGCGATCCAGCCCGGTGCCCACCCCGTCAATTGCGAACGTCTCGCAGGCGGCATCGACAACGCCGTCTTCCGCCTCGACATCCACAAGCCGGGCGAAAAGCCGATCAGCGTCAATATCCGGCGTCACAGCGACTGGCCGTCGCAGCCAGCGTCCGACAAAGCAAATGCCGAATGGCAGGTGCTCGACACCTTGCACAACCTTGGCATCCCGGTGCCAAAGCCGCTGCTCAAAGACGCCGCCGGCGTGCTCTCCGGCAGTCCCGGCATCATCATCTCCTACATCGAAGGTAGTCCCAACCTCACGCCATCCAACGAAGCGCAATGGGCAAAAGAGCTTGCGAGACCGCTCGCCGACCTGCACGTGAAAACCGTAGGCATGCCGCCTGACCAGCACTTCCGGCAGGCCGAAGAGTGGCTCAACAAGTACCGATCAGGACCATCAGATCGCGAACGGGATCACC
Source organism: Dehalococcoidia bacterium (assembly GCA_028285005.1). Lineage (GTDB taxonomy): Bacteria > Chloroflexota > Dehalococcoidia > Lucifugimonadales > Lucifugimonadaceae > JAJCYX01. The sequence goes on from JANQQP010000022.1 coordinate 2,253, forward strand.
GACGCGCCGACGAGGTCTGGCAGGAGCTGCGTGCCGAGTACAAACACCTTGAGACGGTGCAACACTGCGTACTCCACTTTGACTACTACGCAGGCAACACCGTTTGGCGGGATGACAAACTCATTGCAGTCATCGATTGGGACGGCCCGGCCATCGGAGACCCGGCCTATGACGTCGGATACGCCCGCATGGACCTCGCGCTACAGGGACGGTTCGATGCCGCAGACCATTTCCTTGCCGAGTACGAGCGCCTGACAAAGCGACCACTAGCCAACCTGCGCTACTACGAACTCCTCGCCTGCATCCGCGCAATGCCGGATCCGTCGAGCTGGCTCCCTGGTTGGAACAGCTTCGGCATGGAGCTGACGCGAGAAGAAGTGCGCGAAAACCTGGAGCGCTACATCGATCAGGTTCTTACCTCGTAGACGCGGAAATCACGTCACGCACCGACAGTTTGGGTAACAGGCCTACCGGCAGGTGGTTTGAGTCACACGTCCGGCCGAATCCCACGAGTATTTACACAGGGTCGGATTCTGCCGGAGATAGTCAGGGAACAGAGATTGCTTGCCTGCGGTAGAGCCGTCGATGTCGATGTCGAAGAACTCACGTGTGTCGACCGAGCTGGGAAGTATGCTCGAGCTGTTCAGGCCAAGGTCCGCAATCATCAGATCCAGTGCTGCCTGAACGGTCAGCAGCTCATTGGTGAGCTGATCGGCGGGGGCGATAATTCCAGACTCCAAGTATTGGTGGTCGTTGTTGTGGATCGTGAGTCTGAGTTCGAGAGGGTCGTAACCTACTTCAGAAGCCGGGATGTTGTGAGTCGCGAGCATTTCTCCGATGCGATCACGGATTAGATCCAACTCCGCGTACGTCTCCTGCTCGTGGTAGGAAAACTCCATCGAACTCAGAGTATCGAGATCGCCGGCCTCGCTTGCCGCTCGATAATCTCGAAGCCAGGCCGTATCTCGCTCTATCAGTTGCTTCACCACAGAATGAAGTTCGGCGAGCTCCGGGTGCAGAGAACCGGGCGACGCCTGGTCGACGCGATTAGAAAAGCCTGCGTAGATCGTCTCAAAGGTTTGCGCTGAGCCGCTGATCCGGAGGTGTGGACCTCTGGCGCCCAATACTGAAACCACGATCACCTGTGCATCCTCAAGCGTTGTGCTGTAGTCGTTCGAGAACTGGGTCAGCAAACTCAAGTAGTCGATGATCGCCGATCGTTCAGAGATAGGAGTCGCCGTCGCCGCCACTTCAGTTGCAAGTGCTGCTACCGGGGAAGGAGTGATGATCGCGGGGACGGATGTCGCCACCGTTTGACCCGGCGATGCAGGAGCAGCTTCAGCCGAGCAAGCCACGACAAGAACCAGGGTGAGGAGCACAATTCCAGCAAGTGATCGCTTGAGCATGTATCTACTCTGGCAACATGCGATTCTTCTCACATCGGTCAGGGCCGTTGGCGGTGTGCGGGCTAATAACCATGCAGTCGCCGCATCGTCCATCGAATGTCCGACTCAGGTGTAACATGCCGCCGTCCGCACGAACCATCCCTGAGCCGCTCGGACCGAACAGCCATGAAACTCCTCTTCTTCAACGACTTCTCACTCGGCGCAGTCAAAGGCGACAACGTCGTCGATCTCTCAGACGCGGTCGCAGACATTCCGCACGTCCACCCGCAGGACATCATCAACGGTGTCATCTCCAACTGGGACAGCCTGAAATCCAAACTCGAATCCGCCGTAGTTGCATCGGACGGCATCCCGCTATCGAGCGTCCGAATCCGTCCGCCGCTCCCTCGCCCCGCAACCATAGACTGTATGGCTGTGAACTACATGGAGGACGGCACTCGCTCCGAGCCTGCGCCCATCCAGACCTTCCAGAAAGCGCCCGCAGCAATCATCGGCCCCGGTGACACCATGGTCCTGCCGGACGCCCCGGGAACGATCTTCGAGGGAGAGGCAGAGCTCGCGGTAGTCATCGGCAAAACGGCGACGAGCGTTTCGCAGTCGGACGCCATGGATTATGTCTTCGGCTACATCAACTTCATCGACGGCTCAGCCCGCGGGCTCGGCGGATCAAGTGTCTTCCACGCCATGAAGTCACGCGACACCTTCGCTCCGATCGGCCCGTGGATCACCACTGCCGATGAGATCGCAGATCCTCAGAAGATCGATGTGAAGCTGTGGAATAACGGCGACCTGATGCAGGACTTCAACACTGATGACATGGCCCACAGCATCGCCCGCTGCATCGAGTACGTCACCTCGATCCACACTCTCTATCCCGGCGACATCCTCGCCACCGGCACTAACCACGGCGGCCTCAACCCGTTCCAGGATGGCGATGTGATCGAGCTTGAGTGCGAGGGCATGGGCCGCCTGAAGTTCAATGTGCAGGACGATCTGAAGCGCACCTGGAAGCGAGAGACCCGCCACGACCGCGCCGAGCAGGGCCACGAAGACGCCACCCCACAGGTAAGCGGCAAGTACGCGTAGAGGGGAGGCCTCCCGGGTTTCTCCCCTCTCCCTTGATGGGAGAGGGATTAAGGGAGAGGGTGAAGTCGGCCGCGAGGCCGACCACCTACGACCCATCAACAACCCGCGCCGCCTACTCCGCCGGCCAGTCGAAGATCACGTAGTCCGAATACGCGTAGCCGTTCGCGAAGTAGATTGCCACATTCAGCGAATACTCGACGCCCTCTTCCAGCGGCACATCCTCCATCACACCGCTTGAAGCGTCCCAGTCCAGCAGCTTGGAAATCGTCTTGCCATCGTGCTCCGTCTTCCAGATCAGCGTCTTGTAGCTCATGGAAGAATCAGCCTCTGGCGGCGGCGTCCAATTCACCAGGATGTCATCGCCCTGGCGTTCCCAGGTCACATCTGTCGGGTACGAAATCGGATCTGACGCATACGGGTACACCTGCTCGTAAGCCAGTTCCTGACCACGCCAGTAACGGAAGATGTAATCGCCCTTCTCAGGCAGCTTGCCCTCAGGCGGGCCGTACTTCACCCAGCGCCGTGTGATCTCACCCGAATACTCGTTGGTGTTGAAGTCGTAGTCGAGCTCGGTAATCGTGCCATCCGGCGCCTCGACGTTCACCGCAGTCAGGTCCGACAGGAAGCAGGGATCGGTGTGCGAAGTTGGAGGATTCTTGCCTGCGCAGTTGACCTTGTACTCCCAGCTCTTGATCCCGGGAGCGTGCTGCGACCACACATCCGGCCACAGACCGTGTAGCCGCTGGCCGTCCATGCGAGGATCTGGTGTCGGTCCCGGTCCGCGGTCTCGATCTTCGCTCGCGCCTGGTCCCGGATCGAAGTTCCCGCGGCTGCTGTCGGAATCTCCGCACGCCGAGACGAGGAACACGACGGCGGTCATGAAAGTGAAAAGGGATATGAGGCGTCGAGAAAGCCGTGGCATCGGGAGAGCGGTTGGTCCTGAGGATCATCGAAATCTGCGCCGTACCTTCCGAATCCTGCCGAGTCGCAAAGGGCCCCGAAACTGTGCTCGCACCAGTTGCCGTTCCGTTGGACCGCGCAATTCGCTGGAACGTTTGACCGCCTCGATGCGTTTACTCAGTTACCAGAACCCTGGCCCATTAGCCGAACCGACAGGTGTTCCCATGTCACTCGCTCACATCATCTGGCCCATCCTGCGACCTGTTCTGGCAGCCGCCGTTCCTAACGTCCTGGTGCTGTTGGTAGTCGGCGCAAACATGGTGTGGCTCTTGCGCGTCGGACCGCTCCACCACGTAGGCGCGTACTTCACCTTCGATGAGACATGGCCCATGGCCCTGCTCACTATCTCAGTAGTGATCGTCATCGACTTCGCAGCGATCACACTGTTCGCCCGGAGATGGCGAGCCCATCGGTGGGGCAGGAAACCGGCTGAAATAGAACGCGCGACCCGCTATCTCGTGGGTTGATACTCAGGATGAACACACTTCCCCGGGTTCTTCATGTCGCAGTTACGACTACTGCCGCATTCCGTCATCTGGCGCGTCTTGCCGTGCCCGCACTCCTCATCGTGGCGCTGATCGTCATAGTACTTGCGTGGAGGCACACCTCATACGAGCACGAGTTCTTCCTGCAGGGCATCCAGGGTGGCATCGGCACGATATTCATCGAGAACGGCGTCGAGCTCTTCTTCGACCGATACCGCTGGGTGATGGGGTTGCCGGTGCTGGCCACACTCTTTGCGATCGACGTCTTACTGCTGTCGAGATTCCGGCAAGGCTGGCGAACGCGCTGGTGGGGCAGGAAGCCGCCTGAGATTGAGCGCGCTACGCGGTACTTCCTGGGCTAAAGCCCATCACCGCATGGCCTAGTGCCAGAGCAGAAACGTCGCCGCCAGGCTGACCACATAGACCGGCGTGAACAGGATGAACCCGGTGATCAGTCGGTCAGTCGCGGTCCGCATTGTCCGCCTCCCCGTGTTTGCTCCGATAGACGCCCGTAGTTAACGGATTCTCACGAACTTTGCACACCCGGCTATCGCGTGCCCGAAGCCTTAACAACGACATTTCGCCCGTTCCGGAGCGACTTCGAACTCGCCGCACTATACTGCTGCCACTTTAGATACAGGTGCGGAAACTGTGGAGGAAAACTTGGCAGGCAGGCTCACATCCGAAGAGATCGACCAGTTCCTGGCGACACCCATCATTGCCCGGCTCGCAACAGTGCAGGCGAACGGCGCTCCGTACATTGCTCCTGTTTGGCAGCACTGGGACGGCACTCACATGTGGCTGATTCCGAGGGCAAAAGCACGCTTCGCAGAGCACATCCTGAACGACGCCCGTGTGTGCATCTCATGCGCCGATGACGTCAATCCCGAGCACACACGCGTCACGATTGAGGGCAGGGCGGAGGTGGTCGAAGGCCCGGTGCCGCTGGAAGGCCGCACAAAGGAGATCGCGGACGAAATGGCAATCCGCTATATGGGTACTAACGGCCCCGCCTACGCAGCCAGAACCGCCGACCGCCTCCGCTACCTGGTGCGCGTCACTCCCGAAAAGATCACCTCATGGTCCGGCACCGAATGGCACCAACGCTACATAGTGACGAAGGAGTGAGCGGGCTATTTCATCCCCTCTCCCGCTTGCGGGAGAGGGCTAGGGTGAGGGTCTTCCGTACTGCCGCTCCCTCTTTCGAAACTCAACACCAACACTCTCCAACACGCCGTCTAGATTCTGAAACACATCGGTGTTCCAGAACCTGAGCACCTTGTAGCCCAAAGCCTTAAGTCGCGCTGATCGGTCCTCGTCATATGTGCGATTCGTGTCGTGATGACCTCCGTCGATCTCAATGATCAACTTCACTTCTTTGCAGCAGAAGTCAACGATGTATCGGCCAATCGGATATTGGCGAACAAACTTGTAGCCGAATATCTGACGGTTGCGGAGTTCTCCCCAGAGCTTCGCTTCCGCTTCTGTCTGATTGGTCCTGAGCGATCGGGCTCTGGATGTGAGGAATCGGGTCATGGCCGCGATTTTGACATGGACACGACATCAACTCACAGGGGTGTGTCTCGCCAACCCTCACCCTAACCCTCTCCCGCAAGCGGGAGAGGGGATCTGAGCACTACCCCGCTTCGCGGAGTAACATCGCCGCCTTAGGCAGTTCAAACGTGAGGGAAGTTCCATGACCACTGTAGGCGAAGGCGATTTCAGGTACGAAGTTGTGACCGATTGGCCGCAGATGCCCGAGTGGTGGTCGTTCGGCCTTGCATCAGACGTCGCTGTCGATTCGAAAGACCGCGTCTGGGTCTTCTCAAGAGGCAAGCACCCGGTCACATGCTGGTCGAAAGACGGCGCGTTCATCGGCAGCTGGGGCGAAGGCTTCTTCCGAGAACCGCACGGCATGTTCATCGACAAAGACGACAACATCTGGCTCACCGAAAAGCAGCGACACATCGTCACAAAGCACGCTCCGGACGGCGAGATCCTGCTTGAACTCGGGCAGCGAGACTACGCACAGGTCACCGTCGGGCAGCATGGCGACTTCGGCCTGCCGTTCAACTCGCCAAGCGGAGTGGCGCTGGCTTCCAACGGCGACATCTACGTTTCCGACGGCTACGGCAATCACCGTGTCCACCACTTCTCGCCAACAGGCGAGCTACTCAACTCATGGGGCAGGTCCGGCACAGGTCCAGGCGAGTTCACACTGCTGCACAAGGTCGGTATCGACTCGCAGGACCGCGTCTATATCTGCGACCGGGAGAACAACCGCATCCAGCGCTTTGACCTCGCAGGCAACTACATCGACGAGTGGACGGACGTCGTCGGCCCGGGCGACACCTACTTCCACACGGACGGCTTCGTCTATGTAGTGGAGCAGGGCGGAGGCAACGGCATCTCAATCTGGACCGAGGACGGGGAGCTGCAGGCCCGATGGCGAGGCAACGCAGACGCATGCGAAGCGGCCCACGGCTGCTGGGTCGACAGCGAAGGCTCGATCTACGTTGCTGAGATAGGCCAGCCCGGCCACGGCCAGAGAGTCAGAAAGTTCGTGCGGGTGTAGTGGGAGGTGTGGGTCTGCTTTGCCTCTCCATTGACGGGAGAGGGCGGTGTCGGCCAGAGGGCGACTACCTGTCACCCTTCGACAAGCTCAGGATGGCAGTTTTCTCCCTGCCTGTCAGGGAGGGAGTTAGAGGGTGGATTGATGTCTGGGCTTTGCCCAGACCGGGCGCGGCAAGCAGCGCCCCTACCGGATCTGCGGCTGCCAGTCAGAGGGATGACCCTCACCCTGGCCCTCTCCCAAGCTGGGAGAGGGGATCGTTGCCACCCTTCGACAAGCTCAGGATGGCGGCACCTGCGGCTACGACCGCCGGATATCTGTCATTCTGAACTTGATTCAAAATCTCTCGTTTTACCTTAGGTCCAAGGTCAGATCCCTGAGACCCGCAAGCGGGTACCCCTCGGTCGGGATGACAAACCTCCTCTCCCACTAGTGGGAGAGGCCTGAGGCGAGGGTCTCAGCCCAACGCTACAAAAGCTCCTCTAACCCCTCCCCGAATCTTTAAGAAAATCTAAACAGACCTCGCGAATCCGCTAGAAAAACCGTCCCGTAGCAGCAGGAACTTGGACGCCTGGCTGACCGACAATCCCGTCGCAGACACCGTCCTGGCAGAAGGGACGGCCTCGAATTGCGTATCAAGACGACCGTTTTCGTTGTATTTCTCGCCTCACTCGCCGTAATAGCAGCATGCGGCAGCGACTCGGGCTTCAGTGACCATCGCCCGGATCCTACCCAGGTTAGTGGCATACCACCACAGGCCAGCTCTCCGAGCGTGTACATCGTTCCCGGCACGCAGCTCAACCCGCCGAACGGTGACGCGTTCGACGACGTCTTCTTCCAGGACTACGGCGTCAACCCGTTCATCGCGACCGAAGACCTGCGCTTCTCGACCTTCGGCATGGATGTCGACACCGCTTCCTACACCATCAGCAGGTCGTACATCCGTGACGGTCATCTACCGCCGACAGACGCCGTCCGGGTCGAAGAGTTCGTTAACTACTTCCGGCATGACTACCCATCGCCCGCCGACGGCCTGCGCGCCTACATAGACGGAGCACGCTCAAGGTTCGGCGAAGACAACAAGCACCTCCTGCGAATCGGAGTGGCGGCACACGACGTCGACTTCGACGAGCGGCAGCCTGTCGCGCTCACCTTCGTTATCGACGTCTCCGGCTCCATGAGCATGGACAACCGTCTCGGCCTCGCCAAACGCAGCCTCGAAAGGCTAGTCGACCAGCTCACATCACGAGACCAGGTCGGAATCGTCGTCTACGGGTCGAACGCCCGCACCGTGCTCGAGCCGACCTCCAGTAAGCGAGCCATCCTGCGGGCAATCGACTCGCTTCGGCCCGAAGGAGCGACCAACGCCGAAGCCGGGCTCTCCCTCGGCTATCGCATGGCCACCGAGAATTTCGAGGAGGAGAAAAACAATCGAGTCATCCTGATCTCAGACGGCGTTGCGAACGTCGGAAAGACTGCCCATGACTCAATCCTGCGGAGAATCGAGCGAGAGGCGAACAACAGCATCACGCTCACGGCCATCGGCGTTGGGATGGACAACTACAACGACGTGCTGATGGAGCAGCTCGCAAACAACGGCGACGGCAACTACTTCTACGTGGACACGGACCGCGAGGCACGCCAGCTCTTCACAACCGACCTCATCGGCCTGCTCGAACCAGTTGCGATGGACGCCAAGGTACAGGTTGAGTTCAACCCTGAGACCGTCGACCGCTACCGCTTGATTGGCTACGAAAACCGTGCGCTAGACACCGACGACTTCCGTGACGATTCGGTCGACGCCGGTGAAGTCGGCGCAGGCCATTCGGTCACGGCGCTGTACGAGGTACGCATCAAGGACCGTGCGGAGGGCAGCGTTGCCACGGTCTCGATTCGTTACCGCGAACCGGGCACAGGCGAGATCGTTGAGCGGAGCGCGGAGGTTTTCATGGACGAGCTGGACCGGCCGTTTGACTGGGCGTCGCCCGAGTTCCGCTTCGCTGCAACTGTCGCTGAGTTCGCGGAGATCCTGCGGGACAGCTTCTGGGCGCAGGACGGTTCACTGGATGACGTGCTGGACGAGGCGAGGTGGGCACTCTCGGACATGGACGCGGGAGAGCGTGAGGACGAGTTCATTTCGATCGTCCGCTCAGCGATAAGGCTGAGTGACTGATCACGGAGGGCATGGCCGCATGCGCCCCTCTCCCCGTTGCTGGGGAGAGGGGCAGGGTGAGACCAAGGGCTGGCGCCGGATGAGCGGGCGACCGTGCCCTCTCGTTCTCACCTAACCGCCAACTCCGGTCAGCCCGAGCCTCCGGCGTTTCGGCACAGTACCGCCTCCATCGTTGTTCGTCATCTCGAAATCGTCCCAGGTGACCACCGAGTTCCTCTGTATAACGTCATACAGCCCGCCGAAGCCTGAACCGGTGATCGCGTCCACCTCGGTGTCGGTATGTGAGAAGGTCGGTGTCCCCGGTTCGGTGTTGACCGTGGCCCACACGGTGCCGTCAAGCACGGGATCACCGCTGCCATCGTTCTCGACAACCAGCCGGTAGTCGCGAGACGGAGTGATCTGCACCTGCGAGTCAGACAGCTCCTCCGTTCGCACCTCGTCGATCACCTTGTATAGCCGCGTGTCGTTTCCGCTCAGGCTTCGGTTTCGGAAGTAGTAGAAGGTGTCGTATCCGCCGCCGTTCTCAATGCGCACAGCCGGCCCGTCGTTCGTGGTGCCGGCTGAAACGTTGGTTGCCTTGACGTTCATGTCCGTCGCCTCATCACCGTTGTAAGCGAAGGTGAAACCGCTGTTCTTGAACTGACCGCCGACCGGTCCGGCCGCTCGCCCCTCGTTCGACTGGATGTCGATCGTCTCGGTGATGGGCGGAGTCTGTACATCGAGCGTGTCGAGCTCGGTCGTTGTCCAGACCGAAGGCCATGGGTCGCCGTCAGTCCCGGTCCAGGTCTCGGTAAAGGTGCCGCGGCGCTGGCTCGTCTTCCCTCGTATTGTCTGATCGGGAAGAAATCTCGAAAGCAGGCTGAGCTTGTCTGAAGGATCATGGTTCCTGAGATGCGCAAGAACAGTTTCGAAATGCGTGAGGAACTCCTTCGCCCTTCGGTGAGTGTTCGCCTCAACCCAGCCTCTCGCCTCTGTCAACGTGCCTCCAACGTTCACGACTCCACCGACAGCGAGATGATCGGATATGTAGGGTGCAGGGCCTTCGACCAGGGCCAGTCGCCCGATACCTGCCAGCGAGTGAACGTTGTGAGTGCTGCGGTTTGACAGGTCGTCTCTGTAGCTCTCTTCGATGGTGCGAAAGTCAGCGGGCCAGGTGTTAGTGCCCTCGTCATCCACATCCCACGGAGTCCACAGATATCGCACAGGCATTCCACATCACCCCTGTCGCGCACTATCGACCGACGTTCAGAAAGGCGATGCCGGCCCCGGCCTGACCGGCTCGCACCACACACCCATTTACCTGGTCGCACAGCAATCGAACGGCAGACCGGGGCGACAACGCTGATTGCAAGATACGGCCCAGCGCCGACATCTTCACCCTGAACCTGTCAGGTCTGCCCACCCCGGGCGTTATCTCGTTGCGAACCGTTCAGTCACCAATGCCGGGCCTGAATCACTGTGAGTCCAAACTGCGAATGCGTGACTCCACAGTCGAATTAACCCGAGAACGAACCCAACGTAGCTAGATAGCCCGCGGCGCCACATGGGCCATCCAGAAACGGCCGAACTAGCCGCACACCCAATCGAGAACCTCGGTAACGAGCGATTACTGGGCGGGTGAACTGGAATTGACTGGCATGGCCTCTAGAAATGGTCCTCTGGATACACCTGAACCCGGAGTGGAAGAGCCGAACAGCGAATCGACGCTGCGATCGGAGATCGTCGAGATCACCCGTGTCGCCAGTTCGGCCAGGAACGCACATGAGGTCTGCGCCGCGCTCACGGCCACTATCAGAAGATTCATTGCAATCGATCGCCTGACCATCAGAGCGGTTGATCGGCCGATAAACACGGTAACCGACATATTCGTCTGGGGATCCGAAGTCGAAGGCTGGCAACAGGGCGCAACCCACGACCTGTCCGGCACCGCAACCGCCGAAGTCATTCGCACAGGCAAACCGATAATCGTCGATGACGTTCGATCAAAAGCTCACTCTCCCGACCATGAAGCCCTGCGCCAGAGCGCAGATGAGCTCCCAGCACTGCTCGCCGTTCCGCTGGTCTCCGGCGGACGAATCTTCGGCACTCTTCAACTGCGCGCCGAGCACGTAGGTCACTTCACACAACAGGACCTCGATACGACCGTCGCGATCGCGGCGGCAGCCGCACCAGCCGTCGAGAACGCCATCCTGGTCGACAGCCAGCGTGACGAGGCCAATGAGCGCCAGGCGCTGCTTGACCTTGGAAACGTGATCGTCTCATCCCTCAACGTGGAGTCCGTGTTTCAGCGCTTCGCGCACCTGGTCTCCCGAATCATCCCGGCAGATCGAGTTGCGGTTAACACGCTCAATCCTGACGGCGCCACCTACACGGAAAGGTACACCGACGGAATAGCCGTAAAGGAACGGGCTCCGGGGGATGTGGTGGACCTGGAAGGCACTATCACAAAGGCCGTAGTCGAGCGCGGAGCCCCCATCACGATTGACGTGTGTGACGAGGCCAAGCAGCAAGAAGTTCTCAAGGACTTTCCGGGTCTTGCGCCAGCGGTCGATGTTGGGCTTTGCTCGTTCTTGAGCGCTCCGATGGTCTCTGAAGGCAAGAACATCGGGTCTGTGCACGTGCGCAGCTCCCAACCATTCGCATACAAGCCCAAACACATCGAACTGATACAGCAAGTCGCATCATTCACCGCCTCGGCAATCGCAAAGTCAGACCTGCTGCTGCAGCTCGAACGTGAATCTCGAGAACGGACAGTGCTCGCAGAAATCGGGAGAATCACTGCCTCTTCGCTCGACTTCGGTGACGTTTTCGAGCTGGTCGCTGAGCAGGTCAATAAGCTGGTGCCGGCCGAACGAGTCGTGGTGACCACGGTCGACGAAGAGGCTGGAACGATCACCGATAAGTATGTGTCCGGCACCGAACTTCCTGGCTGGGACCTGAATAGCGAAGGCAGATCCATCGTCGGCAATCCGACCGAGCCAGTGGTCAAAGAGCGGCGGGCGATCATAGTTTTCAACGAAGAGGTGGATCCGGTCACGCCCGAAGGATTGAGAGTCAGCCGCGAAGTGGGACTGCTGTCCGCGATGTACGCTCCATTGATCTCAGACGACAGGCTCATCGGCACGCTAAACGTCAAGACCACAGCGCCCCACGCCTACTCGCAGAGCGACCTCGACGCGCTGAGAAGGGCCGCCATCCAGATCGCAGGTGCGGTGGCAGCCAGTGACCTGCATCACGAAGCCCTGCGCCTTGCAGAAGCGGAGTCGGAGAACCGCGAGCTCCAAAAGGTCAACCAGGCCAAGAGCGAGTTCCTTTCGACCGTCTCACACGAGTTGAAGACGCCGCTTACCAGCATGATGGCGTTCGCGAACATCCTGAAGAAAAACCGAAACGGCAATCTCAGCGAACGAGAGATCGGTCAAATCGAAGTCATCGAAAGAAACGGGCACAACCTCACATCACTAATCACCGATCTGGTGGACGTCTCCAGAGTTGATGCAGGCAACCTCAAGCTCAACCCATCGCAGTTTGATCTCAAAGAGGTGCTGAAGCAGGTGGCGGAAAGCGTCCAGCCGCTCGCCGCCTCAAAAGGCCAGCAGCTTTCGGTTGACGTGCCGGACGGCGACGTCCAGATCGTCGCCGACGCGGAGCGAATCTCTCAGGTCGTGCTCAACCTGGTTAGCAACGCAGTGAAATACTCGCCGGAAGATACCGAAGTGCGGATGGTGCTCACTCAAGATGGTGCCGAAGTCGAGCTTTCCGTCATCGACGAAGGAATTGGCATCTCTCCGACCGACATGTCACAGCTCTTCACCGCCTTCTTCAGGGCCGACAACCCCGAGACCAGGGCTCAGTCAGGCACCGGACTTGGACTCGTAATCGCCAGATCCATCGCCGAGTTACACGGCGGCCAGGTGACTGTCCACAGCAAACTCGGAGCCGGATCGACGTTCACACTGAACTTACCGGTAGAGCTGTCCAGCGACGCAGCTGCTTAGAAGCTGGTCATCGCGATAGCGAAGCCGCGGGTTATTCTCGAGATTATCCATGCGGCAACACTCGTCACCAGCCGAGACTAAGTTTTAACTCTTCGGCCTGTTTCGCCACCGATCGCGTCCACGGAGGCGATTTGGGGTGAGCGTCTATCTCCGCAGCCGTGAGCCAGAGTGTTTCCGCCACCTCAGCTGGATCAGCCACATGCGCGGTACCACTCTCAAACTTGCAGAGAAACGCAATATCGACAACAGGCTCGCCGGTCTCTAGCGTGAATCGGGTGCTTCGGATATATGCCATCTCGCCGATTACGACGCCGGTCTCTTCGAGTATCTCCCTCCGCAGCGTCTGCTCGACAACACCATCGCCATCTTCGCCAGGCTCAACCTTGCCGCCCGGGGCCGACAACGCACCCGGCGCCTGATCCTCGTCTTGGCCGCGGACGATCATGAGGTAACGACCATCTTTGATGACCATTCCCTGGGTATTCACAACAAACTGCGGCAAGGGCATCGAGACAATCCTCAAACGAAAAAAGTGGTCCGACTGGCAGGACACGGACCTGCGACACGCGGTTTAGGAAACCATTGCACGCGGTCCAAGACCGGAATCAGTGCTGTTTTACCGATCCGGGGTTGCGATGGTGATGATCTCCGGGCTTTTCTCCGTTAGCGGGCTGCGGTCCCAATCGCCGTAACGCTCGACAACTTTGAATCCAGTCTCACTCAGTAGCTGGTCCAGCCTGTCCTCGCTGAGGAATCGCAACGTGCTGTGGCTGGTCTCAGGTTGCTTAAAGTTCGGGCCGTAGTACGTGTAGCTGAACTGAATGAGCTCGTCCTCCAAGGGGCCATGAACCTGACTTTCCCAATGCACGTCAGTTCCGTTCATGTCGGTTACAGTCCCGCTCGTAGTACCTGCCTGTTTGATCCAATCGTGACCTGGTGGATTTCGCGTCTCGAACGCAAAATGGCCATTGTTCGCCAGCACCCTGTGAATGGTGGCGAGCGATGAACGAATCTCATCATCCGTAAGGAACACCTGGAAAGCGTGGCCACTCATCACAACCAGGTCAAATTCGCGATACCACGAGACATCGGTCAGGTCTCCCTGGACCCATTCGATATCTGACCTTCTGCGCGCTTGCTCAAGCATGCCGTTGGCAGGATCGAGGCCAGTCAATCTTCCTGTATGTCCCTGATCACGGGCCTGGTGCAGCAGAGCGCCCGTACCGCAACCAATATCAAGCACAGAATCGGCTCGCATCACCAGCGGGAGATACATAGTGAAGTCGCCGCGCATTTCGGACCGGAACATCGGGTTGTAGAGCGCGGCTAGCTGGGAGCTTTCGAATGCGCGGTCGGGCATCGCGTCAACCTACTAGTACAACCCAGAGTGGGCCCCGAGAGAATTCTCAGATGGTACCCCTGGCAGGACTCGAACCTGCGACACGTGGTTTAGGAAACCACTGCTCTATCCTCTGAGCTACAGGGGCGCACAGCCCATTCTAAGTTCACCCGGCAGCATTCCGCACCCCGGCCAGCAACAAATATCACTCTCCTATGCTGAATCTGCTGCGAGTAGCCAACCCCAACGTCTCTCTCACGACCATCTTCGTACACCATCGTGGTCGCTCGCGTAGGAAATCCCTGTTTTGCGGCGGTGTCGCTGAAGTAGCATGCCTGTGATCTGCATGCCATCCGGCTCTGAATCACCGTCTCGATAGCGTCGGCAGGACACCGCGCCAACTCAATGATCCGATATCTGAAACTCCTCAGTCCTCGGCGTCGCCTGCCCGCCATCACGCTCGCCATTGCGCTCTCGCTCGCCACTCTGCTGTGGCAGACGCCTGACCAGGTCAGCGCTCACGCCAACCAGATCCGCACCTCGCCCGCGCCAGACAGCGTGCTGGATGAATCACCAGACCGCATTGTCGTCTGGTTCAGCGAACCCATCGAGCCGCGACTGAGCAGGATCAGGGTCCTCGACGAAAACGGTGTGCAGGTCGACAACGAAGACAGCATCCTCTCACCAACTGAGCCAACGGCCGTCGTCGTCACGGTCCCAGAGCTTGAAAACGGCACCTACACGGCCGTCTGGGGCAACACCTCCACCGTCGACGGACATTCGGTGGTTGGCTCATTCAGGTTCGCAATCGGTGAGCCGCTTTCGGACACCGTACAGGTGGTCGAGCAGCCACTGCTCCAATCAGCAGGCGACCCATGGATTCGATGGCTATTCTTCATAGGCGCGCTAGGCTTCGCAGGCAGCCTGCTGTTCGAGATCCTCGTCATCGTCCCCGGCCTCGGAAACGCAGCCGCAGGCACACCCGGCAACCGCATCTTCATACGAGTTACGAGGCTGCTGCCGCGAGTGCTCTGGGCAAGCCTGGGACTGATGGTGTTCGGTATGCTCAGCCTGCTCGTGCAGCAAGCTTCGGTCACATTCGACGTCTCGCTGTTCGACACTCTCGGCGAGCCTCTAAGGACAATCCTGTTCGACTCGAACTGGGGCCGCCAGTGGATGTGGCGCATCCTCGCGGTGGTCGCAGCCGGGATTCTGCTTGAGCTAGCGCGGCAGGCCAGCGGTGCCGCTTCACACTCAGACGATGACGAGCCGATCGCCATCACGGAAACGATCTTCGGTCAACTCGCTCTCGCCGCAAGCCTCGCCGTTCTCTTCCTCACTACATTCAGCAGCCACAACGCCGCTGTGCCTGAAGAGGTGCGCGTCCCTGCGATCATCTCTGACTTCATTCACCTGATCGCGGCCGCCGTCTGGATTGGCGGCCTGTTCTTCCTCGCTATATCGCTGCGGGTGCTGGCGAAAAGAGAGCCGACAGATGAAATAGGTCCGGTCATGGCCGAGATCCTGCCGAGGTTCACCACGGTTGCCTTAGTCAGCGCAGGCACGCTGATCGTCACAGGCATCTTCTCCGGATGGATGCAGGTCACAATCCCTGAAGCGACGGCAACACCGCACGGCTGGGCGCTCCTCGCAAAGGTGCTGCTGCTCGTCCCGCTCTTTGGCATCGCCGCAGCCAACTCATTCTGGGTCACAAAGAACCTGATCTCAGATCGAGCGAAGACTGTCACTCTCACCAGGCTCGTCTCCACCGAGGCATTACTTGGACTGCTCATCCTGCTTGCGGTCGGCTGGATGGCGGGACTAGAGCCGGCGCGCCAGTTCGCCAGCCGCAACGGCATTGGAGTCGACGAGTCGAGGCGGTTCGAAGACACGGCGGAGGGCACGAACATCGAACTCGAGGTTGCGCCCGGCAACGTCGGCGTGAACAGCGTCACCGTGAAGCTCAGGGACCTCCGCGGCAACCTGATCGAGAACGCCAACCAGGTGCGAGTACGCCTCAGGTTCCTTGAGGACGATCTTGCAGAGCCGACTCAAACTCTGACCGACCGTGGCGATGGTGTGTGGCGGGCCGACGACTTCCGCATCACGATCGGCGGCATCTACCAGGCCGAAGTTGTCGTTGTGAGACCTGACGCGTTCGACGCCCAGACTGCGTTCCGCTTCGAGGCGTTCTCTTCCGGCGGACTGGCTGACGCCATCAGACCGGGAACGACGCCAACTTGGGTGCTATTTGGCATCGAACTGTTGCTCATTGGCGCGCTGATCGCGCTAGCCGGCACTCCCGCGCTGCGATCAGTCAAACGGCCATCTATCGCAATCACTGCTCCGGGTGGCGCGGTCGCAGCTCTTGGAATCGTCCTGGTACTGAATGCCAGCGTGCTGAGAGTCGGGTTCACCGAAGACGAATTCAACCCGTTCCCGCCGACTCCCGCCTCGCTTGAGTCCGGAGCGGCGGTCTATGCGAGCAACTGTTCCACCTGCCACGGCGTCGAAGGGCTTGGAGATGGACCGGAAGCAGGCTTCCTTGCCGCGCCTCCGGCAGACCTCACAATTCACGTCCCGCTCCACACAGACGGCGAGCTGTTCGGCTTCATCAGAGACGGCATACCTGGAACGGTGATGCGTGCAAATGAAGGAATCCTCAGCGAGGAGGAGATGTGGCACCTGGTCAACTACATCCGCACGTTCGAGTGACGATGCCTAGCCGTCTTCGATACGCGTGACTCGCAGCTGCCCATCCTCTTCTTCGACGAACCACACCTTCACGGGGTCGCCCAGCGCCTGGTGCTCTCTCAAGTGGGAGGGCGTGAATCCGGCGAATGCGCCGCCCGCGAACTCCCAGGTCATGCCGTCCTCATCGATGATCGTCAGGACATCGAACTCAGTGATCGACCGCGCCTCGACGCCGATGACCTCGCCAGTAACACTCTCTCCCTCTGGATCATCTCTGCTGCAAGCAGCCAGCACTGCGACTGCAACTACGACTAGTGCTACGACAATGCGCGGGCCGAACAGACGCGTCGAGAGTCTCGGCATGAAGAAGTTAGGGTCTCCGGAAGACGGTTGGCGAGTCCTTCGATTTTACTCTCAGACCGCGTCGGCGCTAGACCGAAAATAGGCTCGAGCGAACGATAGACCGGCTCTCTCAGGGCCGTCTACGTGATGAAGTCTGAGATCGGGGCGTTCAGGGCATCGCCGATCTTCTTCACCGCTCCAAGCGTCAGGTTCTGTTTGCCGTGCTCAACACCACTCAGGTATGTGCGGTCCAGACCGGCTGCATCGGCCAGCTGTTGCTGACTCCAACCCCGTTCGACACGCTTCGATCTGACCTGCTCACCGATCGCCTGCAGAATCTGCTCCAGCGGCATCATGGCGCCGCTGATATCGAAGTGAGCCCCAATTTCGATGACCGCTTCGACCGGATCCTCTGAGATTAGGTCGGGTTTCACCGCCGCGGCGGCCTCAGGCTCTGCCATGACCGCTACACCACCGATCACGATGAAGGTCTGTGGGCTGGCGTCTCGCACCGCTTTGACGCATTCATACAGCGCCTTAAGCGACCCCTCGATGGTCGCCGAAAGCGCCACCATGTCGGGCTTGCGCTCTGCAACCATTCGGCCGAGGTCTTCGGCCGGTGTGCCGGCTCCCAGGAAGTCGGTATTCCAACCATCGAAGAACAGCAGGTCCGTGAAGATCATGGCCCCCAGCAAGTGCCCGCTAGGCTCAACGGCGGAAACGATCGCATGCAGGCCGGTCTTGCGCTCAGGTGGAAAGAACTGCCTTAGCAGGGCCGTCTGCCTGAGGGTTACCTGGGTTGACTGGTGTTCGTGAGCAACTGAAATCTCGCCTGCGTGCCACATCTCTCCGATATCGACCATCGCCTTGGCCAACACCTCCATGTAGATCGTCGCAGGACGCCAGTCGTATGAGACGGCCTCCTGTATAGCGTCTGAAGCCTCCTCCTCGTCACCCCTGATCAGAGCACGCAGGTAGCGATCGCGCACGCGCTGCACATCTCTGGCGGACGGATTCGCTCGGGTGAGGCGCGGCTTGGAGTCTCCAGGCTGAATGACCATGTCTGTTTTATACCACCGTGCATGCTGTCGTTGTTTGACGGTTAGCACGGCTTCCTACGTCTGTGCACAGGCAGATCAAGCGGTGCGACAGGCATATTTTCGAAGTGGTTCCGTGCTTAGGCGTGAGTGCCATATTACAAATCTAAAGAAAATGTTGAGTCTTGACAACACCAATCTCATGTATGTAGTGTATTCTCAACATCTCGGACAGCAAAGTGGTGCATGTCCAACAGATAGGCCGGAAGGCCAACACGGAGATTCCGATATGAAGAAGAAGTTGATTGTGGCGGTCATTGCGGCGCTCTCGGTGGTCGCGGTGGCGTGTTCCTCCGAAGAGGACCCGACGCCAGTACCTACTAATACCCCGGAGCCGACGGCAACCTCGGTACCGGTTGAGGCGAACACCGTCGTCGACATTGCGATCGCCGATGGACGCTTCGAAACCCTGGTCGCTGCTGTCACAGCGGCGGACCTCGCGGGCACGCTCTCCGGCGAAGGCCCGTTCACCGTCTTTGCGCCAACGGACGACGCATTCGCTGCGCTTCCTGCAGGCACAGTTGACGGTCTGCTCGCCGACATCCCGGCGCTCACAGATGTCCTCACCTACCACGTAGTTTCTGGAAGCGTGCTGGCGGCCGATGTCGTCGGCCTCAGCTCAGCAACCACGTTGCAGGGCAGTGACGTGTCGGTCCGTGTCGAGAACGGCAACGTGTTCATCAACGAGTCACAGGTGATTATCACCGACATCGTTGGTTCGAACGGCGTGATCCACGTGATAGACGCAGTGCTACTACCTCCGGCAGACGAGCCGGATCCAACTCCGACTCCTGTCCCAACGGCAACGCCCGAGCCCGACCCTTCGATAGTTGAGATCGCTGTCGGCGACGGCCGGTTCACCACGCTAGTAGCCGCTCTGACGGCCGCCAACCTTGTGGACACGCTCTCCGGCGACGGACCGTTCACGGTCTTCGCCCCCACGGACGACGCGTTCGCCGCCCTTCCTGAAGGAACGGTTGAGGGACTGCTGAACGACATTCCTGCTCTGACCGAAGTGCTCACCTACCACGTCGTCTCTGGCGATGTGCGGGCGGCGCAGGTTGTCGGACTGGACTCAGCGCCCACCCTGCAGGGTGAAGACGTCGCAATCCGGGTCGAGAACGGTAACGTGTTCGTGAACGAGTCACAGGTGATCATCACCGATCTCGTTGGCTCTAACGGCGTGGTTCACGTCATCGACGCAGTGCTCCTGCCTCCGGCTGATGAGCCCATGGAGATGGCCTCCAACACCATCGTGGACATTGCGGTTGGCGACGGTCGTTTCACAACACTGGTCGCCGCCCTGACAGCTGCTGACCTGGTCGGCACACTCTCTGGCGACGGACCGTTCACCGTCTTCGCGCCAACGGACGACGCTTTCGCTGCTCTTCCTGATGGAACAGTTGAAGGCCTGCTGGATGACATCCCGGCTTTGACAGACGTCCTCACCTACCACGTGGTTTCCGGAAACGTGCTGGCGGCTGATGTCGTCAGCCTCAGCTCCGCGCCTACGCTGCAGGGAAGTGACGTTTCAGTCCGGGTTGAGAACGGTAACGTCTTCATCAACGACTCACAGGTGATCATCACGGACCT
Source organism: Dehalococcoidia bacterium (assembly GCA_028285005.1). Lineage (GTDB taxonomy): Bacteria > Chloroflexota > Dehalococcoidia > Lucifugimonadales > Lucifugimonadaceae > JAJCYX01. The sequence goes on from JANQQP010000022.1 coordinate 21,998, forward strand.
CATCGGCTCGAACGGTGTGGTCCACGTCATCGATGCCGTGCTACTGCCGCCTGCTGAAGAGCAGACGCAGAGCGCTCCATCCGATGTCGGGTCAGACACGATCACCGGCATCGCCGCCGCTGACGGCCGCTTCACGACACTCGTGGCCGCTCTGCAGGCAGCAGGTCTCGACAGCGTCCTTGCTGGCGATGGCCCGTTCACGGTCTTCGCTCCCACGGATGCAGCGTTCGCCAGGCTTGACGCCGGAACCGTCGATGCTTTGCTCGGTGACATCCCAGCGCTCACGAACGTTCTCACTTACCACGTCGTGCCGGGTGAGGTTGACGCAGCAACGGCCCTGACACTTACGCTGGCTGGAACCGTCCAGGGATCGAACATCGTTGTCGAAAACCAGCTTGGCAACGTGGTCCTGAACCGGGACTCACTCGTCATCGACGCCGACATCCAGGCATCGAACGGCATCATTCACGTGGTGAACCGCGTGCTCCTGCCGCCCGCTTCCCCGGCTGCCGACCCTGCGCCAGAACCACAGGGGACCATAGTTGACGTGGCTGTCACAGACGGCCGCTTCACCACGCTGGTCGCTGCGCTGACGGCTGCTGACCTTGTTGGCACGCTCGCAGGCAATGGGCCGTTCACGGTCTTCGCACCGACTGACGACGCCTTCGCGGCTCTGCCGCCAGGCACGGTCGAGGGACTGCTGGATGACATTCCGGCGCTGACGAGCATCCTTCTCTACCACGTGGTTAGCGGAGACGTGCGGGCGGCTGATGTCGTCACGCTCACCTCAGCGCCTACGCTGCAGGGAAGCGACGTGGCAGTCCGGGTTGAGAACGGCAACGTCTTCATCGACGACTCCCAGGTGATCATCACAGACATCGTGACCACCAACGGAGTGATCCACGTCATCGATGCCGTGCTGATCCCGTAAAAACACGAAAACCTCATTGAGGTCGCGGAGCTGTCCTCGATATCGGACATACCCTCCTCCGTGATGGCCGGCCCGGATTGCCCCCGGGCCGGCCTATTCGTTTCTCGGAACATGGCTCACGTTCTCCGATTTCGGAGTTGGCAGCCATCTCCGTGCACCGGCCTGGGATTCGAGGCGCCAGCATGTGGGACAGTCCTCTTCAGATAACCCTGTTCGCTTTGGCGCTGTTCGTAGCTGTGACTGCGATCGGTGGCGGAGCGGCAATCCTGTCCGGGCTCGAACGGAACAACTTCCCTCAGCGGTGGCTCGACGGCACACCTTTTCGCAGCTTCACGATTCCAGGAGTGATGCTCGCGACGATTGTCGGCGGTACTGCACTCGCTGCTGTGATCGTCCTTCCGATCAGTAGCGATGTCGGAACGATCGTCTCTCTGGCCGCGGGCATCATATTGATCGGCTGGATCCTCGGCGAGATCAAGCTCCTCAACACACCTGGAGTGTCCAGGACAGAGATCACATATCTCGCAATCGGACTCGCGCAAACGGCAGTTGCAGCAGTCACCTTGGCGACGGCTTCTTAAGGCCAGTTCCAGTACCATTCACCCGGCCTTACGAACCCCACACACAACCGGCCGGAAGTGAAATGCCAGCACGAAACCAGATATCTCTAAAAGGGAAGACCGCCTTCATCAGCGGTGCCTCGAAGGGCATGGGCGTCGAGATCGCCCGCAACTTCGCTGAGGCCGGCGCTGATCTCGCCCTCACCGCCCGCAACGAAGAGCAGCTTGCAGAGACGGCCGGGATGGCGCGTGAGTTTGGAGTTGAAGTCTGGACAAGCATCGCTGAGCTTGGCGACGCGGAGCAGGTCAGGCAGCTAGGCAGAGACGCGCTGGCGGCCGTCGGCAAAGTCGACATCCTCGTCAACAACGCAGGCCTCGTCTTCCCTCAACCGATACTCGAGATCGGCGAAGAGCAGTGGCGCACCATTTACGACGTTGATGTCCTGGCTCCTCTGCTTCTCACTCAGGCGTTTGTGCCCGGCATGATCGAGCGTGGTCACGGCAAGGTCATCCACATCACCTCACGCGCAGCGCTGATCGGCCAGCCCGCCCTCGGCGCATATAGCTCAGCAAAAGCCGCACTCCACCAACTCGCCCAGACAATGGCCGTCGAGTTCGGTCCTAACAACATCCAGGTCAACTGCATCGCACCGACCGTCACCATGACGCCGATGGCGCAACAGGTCTGGCAACCCGGGCCGCGCACAGACGCCAAGCTCGGCCGCATCCCAATGGGGCGCTTCGCCGAGCCGCACGAGATCGCAGACATCGCCCTCTTCCTGGCGTCCGAACTTGCAGATTTCGTCAGCGGCACCATCATCCCGGCAGACGGCGGCGAAGGCGCGGGTTAGCGACGCCTGGCGCCGCCTGTCATTCTGAACTCGATTCAGAATCTCTCGTTTGACCACGGATCGCCGGTCAGATCCCTCTGCGCGTTATCCCCTCTCCCTCGATGGGAGAGGGTGATGTCGACCTCTGCCCGACCAGCAACCAGAAGCATCTACCGTCCAATCTGGTAGCGTGAAACACCGCGAAAACCCACGTCGCCTCGATATCGCTCTAATCACCAGAGACTCTTCCGCTACCCATCGTCATAACCATGTCGACAACCGAGCCAACAACCGCAACATCCCCTGACGCAGCGAACCACGAAGCAGACATCTGCAAGATCGATGGCGTCACCTTCAACTACGGGAACCGCGTAGCACTCAACGACGTTTCGTTCTCCGCCAGTCGCGGTCAGACAATCGCCCTCATTGGACAGAGCGGGGCCGGCAAGACCACGCTGCTCAGGATCATCGCCGGCATGCTCACTCCAACCAGTGGGACGGTCAGTCTGTACGGTGAACAGCCGTCCGAAATCAGAGACGCTTCGCGGCGCACTCGGCTCGTTGGGATGATGCAACAGCGGTTGGACCTGGTCCCACAGCTTTCGGCGAGGCACAACGCTGAGGCCGGCATGCTGGGGCGTTGGAGCCTGTGGCGCTCACTTGCGGGCCTGGCTCTTCCACTCAAGCACGGTCCGGCTGAAGACGCGCTTGCAAGGGTCGGGCTCGCTGGCAGAGGAACGGAACGTGTATCGAAGCTGTCAGGCGGAGAGCAGCAGAGAGTTGCGATGGCACGGCTGCTGGTCCAGGACCCGGAGGTGATAGTCGCTGACGAGCCCGTCGCATCTCTGGACCCTGACCTGGCAAATGAGCTGATCGTCCTGCTGAAGTCCATCGCAAAGGAGCGGGGCCGGACAGTATTCGCCAGCGTCCACGACCCTCGACTGGCCATCGCGCACTTCGATCGCGTGATCGGCCTGCGGGAGAGCGATGTTCAGTTCGATCTGGCCGCAGATGAGGTTACTTCAGAGCATCTCCAGAGCCTTTACGAACGGTTCAATGGCGCCGAACGAGACGGGGCTGCAACTGAGATGGAGCGTCCTCTATGGGGCATCTAGGGGACTTCCAGTGAGTGCGTTTGGAGGCGTGGGGGAGCCGAACGCCACGAGGTTCAAAGCGATTGGGCTGCCAGGAGCCCGGGCGCAGCTAACGCTTGTCCTTGTCATCGCCTTCATATGGAGCGTGGTGGCGCTTGATGTTCCGGGCGGGTTGGTCCACTCAGGTGGGATAGACGCGCTTGGTGAGATCACTTCCGCCTTCTTCACTCCCGATCTTTCGACGGACCTTCTCGGCACTGTCATAGGAGATGCCTGGACAACCCTCGCCTTTGCCGTAGCTGGAATGACGTTGGCAATTGCCGTGGGAGTGCCTCTGGGAGTACTCGCATCCGGTGTGTTGCAGACCGGCGGACTGCAGCGATTGGGCGTCATGGCCGGAGCCAGGTCTTTGCTTGCGCTCTTCCGATCGATTCACGAGATCGTTTGGGCGGTGCTGTTTGTCGCGGCATTCGGACTCTCGCCCGCCGCAGGTGTGCTGGCCATCGGTGTTCCTTACGCGGGAATCCTGGGACGGATACTCGCCGAACGCTTGCAGGACGCGCCGCAGGAGCCGCTCGATGCATTGCGAACGTCCGGCGCTTCAGAGACCGAAGTGCTGTTCTACGGGCGGGTGCCGTCGGCAGCGGCTGACGTAGTGAGCTACGCCTTTTATCGGCTGGAGTGCGCGGTGCGAGCGGCCGCTGTGTTGAGTTTCGTGGGGCTCGGCGGACTGGGCCTTCGAATAACGACGGCGCTGGATGACCTTGCGTTCGAACGAATGTGGACGGCGGTGTTCGCCCTCGTGCTGATCGTCGTGGGCATCGACCTCTGGAGTGCGCTGGTGAGGAGGAGGTTGCTGCGGTGAACTCGCTGATACGGCGCCGGCCTTTCTTCGTTGGCAGCTCGCTTTTCCTGCTATTTCTCGTCGCGGCTTCGTGGGCGAGGGTGTTCGCGCAGGACACGGGAGGGCCAGGGCTTCTGTCGACCGAGGCGTGGCGTCGGGCAGGTGATTTTATGGCCGATCTCGCCGGCGCCAGTGAGTCGGGCAGCCCGGCTTTCGCTCAGTGGGATGCGTGGCGCGATGCGTTGAGGCTGGCTGGCGACACGATGGTGATGAGCGTGCTCGCTGCCGGTATGGCTGCCGCCGGAGCGCTGGCTACGGTCGCATTCGCCTCGTCAAACCTGGCAGGGCGTGGTTGGGTAGGTGGTCGATTGCTAGTGGCCGTTGTGCGGGCAGTGTATGTGTTGACCCGGGCGGTACCAGAGTTGGTTTGGGCGCTGATCGTGGTGTTCATTTTGACACCTGGGATCCTGGCGGGTGCGGTGGCGCTGGCGATACACAACTTCGGTGTGCTGGGCAGGCTTGGAGCGGAGATCGTGGAGGACATCGACGAGGCTCCGATCGCTTCGCTCAAGAGCTCCGGCGCAGGAAGGGTTCAGCTGCTGTTCTACGGAGTGCTGCCGCAGGTGCTGCCTCAGTTCGTGACCTTCCTGCTGTACAGGTGGGAGGTGATTGTGCGGACGAGTGTGGTGGTTGGGCTCGTTGCGGTGGCCGGGCTTGGCTACGAACTGAGACTGGACCTCGCCTTCTTCCGCTACACCGATGTCGCTCTTCTGCTGATTGTGTATGTGCTGCTGGTATGGGCGACTGACCTCGTCTCGATAGCGCTGCGCCGGCTGGCTCGTTAGCCAAGCTCTTCCAGCAACTGCTGCTTGACCTCGTCCGGCACATCGATCCAGTGCAGCTCCATCACAGCGCCCTGCAGTGCCCATAGCAGGTTCAGTGAAGCCTTCTTGGGCTCGATCTCCTTGACCCTGCGATACGCCTCCACCGTACCGACGCGCTCGAGGTCTTCCAGCGATTCGATGCCTACTTGTGCAAGCCACTTCGCAGACGCCGGGCCTATGTTCCTGATGTCAGTCATCGGCGCTCCAACAGGCCGCTAGCGAAAAGAAAGCAGGCTCCGGGTTGTGACCAGAGCCTGCTTTCATTTTTGCTTCATCGGACGCTGTGTCCAGCTACGTGTCGGTCTTAAGGACGTTCGGACAGTGTGACTACGACGAGGTCTTCCTGGCCTGCACGAAGCACCGTCAGCACGATGTCGTCACCGGGTGAGGTGTTCAGCGCAAGGTAAGCAATCAAGTCGTCCATCGAGTCAACTTCCCTGCCATCCACAGCCACCACAAGGTCACCGTCGAACTGTGCGTTGATCGGGCCGCCTGTCGAGCTGATAGTGCCGGAATCATCCCGCAAACCCGCATCCTGAGCAGGAGTGCCGGGCGAAACGCTCGTGATGTAAGCGCCCTGCTGCGTGTTGTCTACGTTCAGGCCATCACGAATTGCGTTGTTCAGCTCAATCCCGGTGATACCGATGAATGAGTAGCTGTGCTCACCGGTCTCGATCAGGTTCGGCACAATCCTCTTTGCCAGGTCGACCGGCACGGCAAACCCGACACCCGAGTTCGACCCGCTCTCGCTTCTGATCTGAGTGTTGATCCCGATCACCCGGCCGTCAATGTCCAGCAGAGGACCGCCGGAGTTACCGGGGTTGATCGCTGCATCAGTCTGAATCACAGATGGAATGCTGAACCTGCTGAAACCGCTTGGCAGCAGCCGGCCGACAGCACTCACGATTCCGTTGGTCATCGAGAAGTCCTGTCCAAACGGGTTACCAAGGGCAACCGCAGCCTGGCCGACCCTGAGCTCCGAACTGTTCCCAAGCTCTGCCGGTTGTACCGCGTCGCCAGGCACCAGGTCGATCTTCACGACAGCAAGGTCGGCCTCGCTGTTGAATCCAATCACCGCGGCTTCGTACTCCCGGCCGTCGAAGAACCGGACCGTGATCTCGGTCGCGCCATCAACCACGTGGTAGTTAGTCACAATGTGACCGTCGATGTCCCAGATCCAGCCCGAGCCTTCACCGCCGCCGGTCCTGGTACGGGTCTCGATCTTCACGACCGAATCGACCGTATTCTCGAACAGATCGATCAGCACCTGCTCCTGCGCCTTAACGATCTCGAGAGAGGTGAGGTCTGAAATGGGGTTGGTTACCGGCACGTCAACCGCTGGTGGGGTTGGCACTGCCGGGTCGGTCGGAGTGTTGGAGCCCTGGCCGATCGAGCCGCTGGTAATCGCAGTCGCCGTCGGCTCTGGGGTGTTGACCGCCGTGGCAGCAGGGTCGCCGCTGCTACTGCAAGCTATCGATATGACCGCCACCGCTGAAAGCAGGCTTGCTGCGGCCATCTTTCTGAACCGGGTAATGCGCGGCATGGCACTGTTCCTCGTTTACTTACTACTTCTGCCCCGGTGAAGCAGCTCTTGTAAACCACTGCTCGCCGGATGTGTTCGCGCTGATGTGAGACCTGGACTGGTCGCTCGAATACCAGAGCGATTTTCGTTGTCGGTTGTTACGTCAAAGGTACTCACGAACTGTTCAGCGCTTATGAAGACCTGCTCAAGAAACCTTTAAGGCGCCCCGTGGGGCTTTTTCATTGAGATGGTCAGCGTTGGCACGGGCGTGGCTTCTGTGAGCACTACCCGTTAGATGCGCGGTGAACTGGAGTAGAACTGGACAATCTCCACAATTTTCCAGCTACCAGTGTTACTCAGATGTTCCGCCAACCGCTGCCGGATAACCGCACTGTTTCAGGTGGGTTCGGTGCAGGTTGGGTGTGGGTCAACGTGTTTCCTGAGTGGAATGCAATGGGGCCGTAAGGATCTCTGGCACAGAGAGTCGATCTGTGACCGAGTCCGCTATTGCCAGGGGTTGGCAACGGAGGAACGGTCAGGTGAGGTGGGAGGCTCTGGATGGCAGGTATCTTCTCCCTCCCTGACAGGGAGGGAGCTAGAGGGTGGGTTGATGTCTGGGCTTTGCCCAGACCGGGCGCGGCAAGCAGCGCCCCTACCGGATC
>JANQQP010000023.1 GCA_028285005.1 Dehalococcoidia bacterium
CAGGGAGGGAGCTAGAGGGTGGGTTGATGTCTGGGCTTTGCCCAGACCGGGCGCGGCAAGCAGCGCCCCTACCGGATCGGCGGCTACCAGTCAGAACGACGACCCTCACCCTGGCCCTCTCCCAAGCTGGGAGAGGGGATTATTATCCGCCATCACCATGCTTCAAAACAAGCACAGGGTGGTGTGACGCTCTAACGATCTTGTCTGCCACGCTGCCCAGGACCATGCGCCGCATGCCACCTCGTCCGTGCGAGGTGATCACGATCATCGCGTCCGGCACGTTGTTCGACTCCTCAATCAGCCGCGCCGCCGGATTGCCAAGAGCCGCATGCGCACTTGCCGAAATCCCCTTCGACTTGGCCATCTCCACAAACTGAGAAAGGTACTCCTCGGCCCCTTCGCGGTTGGAAGAAACACCGTAGTCCTGACCGTAGAACTCCGCTCCAGGCCCGGAGACGGCGTAAGAAGGCAGACGCACAGCCCTGACGAAGATCAGTTCCGCGCCACACGACTCAGCAATCTCGATAGCCGCCGAGACAGACTGCTCCGCCAACTCTGAGCCATCCAACGGAACGATCACTGTGGACGGAGTCCAACTCTGCTTCGCACTCGACTGCCCGCTCTCTGGATAGACCGCGAGCACAGGCAACTCAGATGCGCGCATCACCCTGTCGGTCACACTGCCCAGAATCCCACGAGCAATCGCGCTGCCCCGATGAGTCGCCATCGCAATCACATCAGCGCCTATGTCCTTCGCTACGGAAAGAATTGTGTCAGCAGCGCTACCAGACTCCACTTTCGGCGAAACACTCAGTCCCATCTCTCGCAGCGGTGCCGCTTTGTGCTCCAGGTACTTCGCCGCGTTCTCAGCGTCATCGTCACTGGACTCTGCTTCACCTTCGTCAAAGTGCGCACGAGAATCGGTAACGGCAAGCAGGACGACTTCGGTCCCGAGGCTGCTGCTGAGTCCTGCAACCAGTTCCAGCGCCTTCTCCGAGGTCTCCGAGCCGTCGATTGCAACCAGGATCTTCTTGAATGCCAAAATCTGCGCTCCGTGCGGTTTCGTGCTTCGTTTCAGTCAGCCCTGATCTTCAGGACGCCCGGCTTCCGGCTCTTCATCATCAGCAGCCGGTCCCTTCAGATGCAACTCTTGCCAGTTGACCGGAAAGGTGTTGTTCAGCTTCGAACGGACCTGCCGGGCGGCGTTGCTGGCAGATGCAGGGGGCAGCTCGTCAGCGGGCTTCTGCATCAACTCGGCGCGCTCAGCCGCAACGTCGCGGTGCAGGCTCTTCAACTTCAGACGCTTCGACTGAAGCTGCTTTCGCTCCCTGCCGCCTAGCTTCTTGCTTCCTGAGATCTTTTTGACCATATCTCTCTGAGAATCGAGTGATGAATCGTGGCGGACGGACTACAAATCGATGCCACGAGCCTTTGCGACGGTGTCCATGTCTTTGTCGCCGCGGCCGCTCAGCAGCAGCAAAAGTGTCTGGTCTGCCGACATATCCGGCGCCATCTTCTGGATGTGGGCAATGGCGTGTGAAGGCTCGAGCGCCGGGATGATCCCTTCAGTGCGGGTCAGCAGCCGGAAGCCGTCCAGCGCCTCATCGTCCGTCACAGCGACGTACTGCGCACGCTCGGCGTCCTTCAGGTAGGAGTGCTCAGGCCCAACGCCCGGGTAGTCGAGGCCTGCCGAGACACTGTGAGCCTCAACTATCTGGCCCCACCTGTCCTGCAGCACGTAGCTCATCGCCCCATGCAGAACGCCCGGCGCGCCTCGGCTCATAGTCGCCGCGTGCTTGCCTTCCAGTCCCTCTCCGGCAGCCTCGACGCCAATCAGGATCACAGATGGATCGTCGACGAACCCTGAGAACATGCCGATCGCATTGCTGCCACCACCAACGCACGCCACGACGTAGTCCGGCAGCTTTCCGGTCTTCTCCGTGAACTGCTGCCGCGCCTCAGTTCCGATCACGGACTGAAAGTCCCTGACGAGCATCGGATACGGGTGCGGCCCGACCGCGCTGCCGATTAGGTAGTGAGTCGTCTCGACGTTGGTGACCCAGTCCCTGATCGCATCGTTGATGGCGTCTTTGAGCGTTCGGCTGCCCGACATCACGGGCACAACTTCAGCGCCAAGCTCCTTCATGCGGTAGACATTCGGCGCCTGTCGCTTCACATCTTCCTCGCCCATGTACACGATGCACTCAAGGTCCATCTGCGCACAGACAGTGGCCGTAGCAACGCCGTGCTGGCCTGCGCCGGTTTCGGCCACAATCCGCTTCTTGCCGAGTCGCTTTGAGAGCAGGATCTGCCCCAGCGCGTTATTGATCTTGTGCGCGCCGGTGTGTGCCAGGTCTTCTCGCTTAATGTAGATCTGCGGTCCGCCGAGCTTCTCGGTAAGGTTGCGAGCAAAATAGATTGGCGTCGGCCTGCCAACATAGTCAGCTAGCAGTCCATTCAGCTCGTCCCAGAACGACTGGTCCGCACGTGCCGCTTCAAAGGCCTTCTCAAGCTCATCCAGAGCCGCCATCAACGTCTCGGGAACGAACTTGCCGCCAAACTTGCCGAAGCGCCCCGATGAATCGGGCTGAGATGTTCTTTTCGGCGCAGTCGATGTCATATTGGGAGTTCGGAGAGTCGTGCCACTGCTGATCGGCGATAAAATGAGGTACGTCTAGTATGTCCTCAACTCAGGTTAGGATATCAGCCAGATAGGCCCGAGAAGCCGCATCAACGGCACAATCCGGACGGCTGCATATGAGCACCAAATCAAACGGAACGATCGGAATGCCTGAGCCAACTGCACGGCCGGACGTTGACGAGTACATGATGGGTATCGCCATCGCCGTACGCGCACGAGCCAACTGCACCGGCAACAGGATTGGCGCGGTGATTGTCAAAGACGGCCGTATCGTATCGACGGGCTATAACGGCACACCGTACGACATGCCAAATTGCGACGAAGGCGGCTGCGAGAGGTGCGCCAACAGGGATCGCTACGAGTCGGGCACAGCCTACGACCTTTGCATCTGTGTGCACGGAGAGCAGAACGCTCTGCTGGCAGCCGCACGCTTCGGTATCGCTTGCGAAGGCGCCATCATCTACACCACCATGAGGCCCTGCTTCGGCTGTACAAAGGAGCTGCTGCAGGCCAAGATCGTGGGCGTACGCTACCTGAACGAATGGGTTTATCCCGACCCCGAAGTGCGTTCGCAGTACGACCGACTGCAGGCCAGATTCGCGGAAGGCGTCAAGCCGGTGCGCATGGAAGACCCCGATGCCGTCTGGGCGACCACGAACCTGCGCAAGAAGTCGGCATCGGAAGTGAAGTAGTCTGCGCCGCAGACTGCCAGGAGCCGTCATGAGCCGACTCTTCAGCATTGGATACGCAGACCACTCTTCCGAATCGCTGGTTGCTTTGCTGGCTGACAACGGTGTGCAGGTGGTCGCTGACGTGCGGGCCAACCCTGTCTCTCGCAAGAAAGGGTTCTCGAAGAACCAGCTTGCAGCCGCGCTCGGTGAGGCAGACATCGAATACGTCTCGCTGCGAGATCTGGGGATCCCAACTTCGGACCGCGAGGCGGCAACTGGCGGTGCTGCCGGCTGGAACGAGTTGCTGGCGAGTTACGCCGCAAGCCTGAACGTGCCTGACGAGCGCGGTTCAGCCGCGAATGAGTTCGCCAACCAGTGCGGCGACTCAACAACTGCAGTCCTGTGCCTGGAATCCGACCTGGACCACTGCCACCGTAAGCCGTTGGCTGAGTGGGTAGCAGACAGAACCGGCCTAGAACTCACGCACCTGTAGCCCTTGTCTCCCCTCTCCCTTGATGGGAGAGGGATTAAGGGAGAGGGTGATGTCGGCCGTCCCGGCCGACCGGGCGCAGCGAGCGGCGCCCCTACCAGCACGGCTGGCCACCCTTCGACAAGCTCAGGATGGCGACTGCCTGTCATTCTGAACTTGATTCAGAATCTCTCGTTAAACCATTGATCAACGGTCAGATCCCTCCGCTACGGTCGGGATGACATATTGCGGTGTCGGAACCTGCTTCTCCCTCCTTGACAGGGAGGGAGTCAGAGGGTGGGTCGGCGGTACTCCTACTCCACCACAATCTCGCCGTTGCCCTGCTCGACCATCTCGCCCGCCACGGTCGTGTTGCGCAGGATCACCCGGCCGTTGCCGCGGGCGAATACGTTGCCTCCGAAGAGGCCGTCATCACCGTGAATGGTGCCTCGCACCTCTGAATCGATCAGCACGATCACCGTGTCATCGTTCGCAACCACATCGCCCGTGATCACCGTATTCGTGATCGTCATAGTCACCCGTTCATTCGCCGAGATCAGGTCGACGATGCTATCTGAGATGTCGTAGTGGCCGTCGCCGCTATTCACCGCCGATGCCGAATAGTCGCTGTTCTTGATCACCATCGTGTTCTGCGCGAACGCGTTCGGCTCCCAGCCATAAACGTTCGTATTGATCAGCGTCAGCGAAGCGTCGGGGCCGATCTGCCAGGTCTTCTGTTCGTATAGCGTCCGTTGCAGGCCGTCCAGAGTGACCGTCTCATTGTCCCACGGCAGTCCGGCAATCACACCGATCGTGATCGCCGCCGAGTCCCCGATCGTGATGTTTGAGCGCGGCAGCACGTTTATGCCCCAGCCGTCCATCACCACGTTCCGCATCTGCAGTGAGAACTCGACACCGTTCGAAGGCTCAGGCCCAAAAGCGTATGTCTCGATATCGGTTGGCAGCGAAGTGTCGATGGTCGAGCCCTCGGGGAAGCAGAACTCAACCTCGAGTGTCTCCGAGTTCTCTATCTCAACGCTTGAGCCATCGCAGACCGTTCCGCCAAAGCCGTCCCAGCCATCGACATCAATCAACGTGTCGCCGCCCATGAACACCCAGACGTTGCAGCTTCCTTCGCCGATGTCCACGCCATCCGCTTCGAGGGACGAGTTGCCGTGCATGGTGTAGTTGAAAGAACCGGTGCAGTTTGAGCCAACGGCGGAGTTCTCCAGCACGATCTTGCTGTTGTCTCGGGCCAACACGCCGTTCTGGAACGCAAACTCCTTGACGTGCCGCACGAACGAGTTGCGCACGATCAGCTGCGCGTTGTCGTTTAGCGTGATGTTGCCTTCATGCAGGAACAGTGTGTCTTCGATCACCAGCTGCTCATCACCGTTCAGCACGATATCGCCAGTCTGCTCGACTAGCTCTCCGAATATGCGGAAGCTGGCGCCGATCACGTCAGAGTCGATCATCCCGTGCCTGACATTCACCGCCTGCAAACGAGCCGTCTCAGATATCGTCAGCGGTTCGGAGTAGGCTATGCCGTTGCTCGCTGACGGCGTAGTGCCATCCAGTGTGTAGTAGACGGTCGCACCGGGCTCGCCGCTTTCGATGCTCACAGTCCGCGGCTCGCCGAACACGCCGCCACCTGTGTTCAGGCGCGGCTGGTCCAGCTTCGCCAGCGTGACGTCGAATCTCGCCGAACTCTCGGCGGAAACGGCGCCGTTAGCTCCCACTGCGACCGCGCGGACGGTGACTGGACCGAGTAGCTCGATCTCATCGCCGTAGGTCAGTGCTCCGCTGCCGTTCGGATCAGAGCCATCAAGCGTGTAGCGAATCGACTCCGCATCGCCTGACGCTAGAGTGATGGTCAGCGCTCCGAAGTGCTCGCCTGCATGGTGCGAGAAGGTCACCGCTTCCGGTGGAGTCGGTGTTGGGGTTGGCCGTACTACGTCAGATGGCGTCGAGGTCGGGTCAGCGGCCGGGGCCGTCGTATTCGTGGGAGAGACCGGTTCGGTCGGTGAGTCCGCTGGCGGCTCGGTCGCAGCCGCGCTGCACGCCACAGCGAACGCAGAAAGTGCCGCTAGAAAACCTGCGATGAACCTGGAGCAGCGCATAGTCTCTCCATCTTCGGCCGCACCTCAACGGGAACGCTGCGTGCCAGCCGAACTCCAGACTGGATAGAGCCCATCTCAGGCTCACGCTGTGCGACCGTCCAGCCCGACGCTGCCACAGTCCTGAAAACCCGCCGGTGTTTGCGCTAATCTTGCCGCCTCGATATCTCGCAACCGGAGCCGTCATTTGCCAGCAAACACCCGCGTCCTGGCCATCGACCAGGGAACGACCTCAACCCGCGCTGTCGTCTTCGACGGTGACGCCCAGCCAGTGGCCTCGCAGCAGGTGGAGCTGACTCAGCACTTCCCGCAGCCGGGATGGGTTGAGCACGAGCCACTCGAGATCTTTGATGCGACTCTCGATGTCTGCCGTGGCGCCGTCGCAAAGGCCGGCATCCAGATGTCAGACCTCGATTGCATCGGCATCACCAACCAGCGTGAGACAACGCTGCTATGGGACCGTGAAACCGGCCGGCCGCTCGCCAATGCCATCGTGTGGCAGGACCGGCGCACCGCTGAGATGTGTGAAGGGCTGACCATCCGCGGCGCGGAAGAGGAGATTCGGCAGATCACCGGGCTCGTTGTCGACCCGTACTTCTCGGCAACCAAGCTGCGGTGGCTTCTCGACACAATTCCCGATGCTCAGCAGCGTGCAGAAGACGGCGAACTCTGCTTCGGCACGGTCGATTCCTGGCTCATGTACAGGCTGACCAACGTTGAGTCGCACGTCACCGATGTCACAAACGCCTCGCGCACCATGCTGCTCAACCTGCACGACCTGCAGTGGGACCCGGACATGCTGTCGCTCTTCGACATCCCAGAGCCGATGCTGCCGCAGGTGCTGCCCTCAGCCAGCGACTTCGGGGTTACGAGTACGAGCGTCTTCGGCGCCGAAGTCCCCGTGACCGGAATCGCAGGTGACCAGCACGCTGCGCTCTACGGCCAGGCCTGCTTTGAACCCGGAATGACCAAGACCACTTATGGCACAGGCGCTTTCGTGCTGACCAGCACCGGCAGCCGGGCGGTCACTTCGAAGGAGGGTGGACTGCTGGCCACGATGGGATTCCAGGTCGGCTCAAAGCGCGTCTATGCCCTTGAAGGCTCGGTCTTCGCCACCGGAGCGACCGTCCAGTGGCTGCGCGATGGGCTCGGCATGATCGACCACGCTGTCGACACTGAGCTGCTGGCGATGGAAACGGGCGGCAACGAGGGCGTTTACCTCGTGCCTGCATTCGTAGGTCTCGGAGCGCCTCACTGGGACGCATCGGCCCGTGGCGTGATCGTCGGACTGACCCGCGGCACCGGCAAGGCGCACATCGCCCGAGCAGCCCTCGAATCGACCGCCTACCAGGTCAAGGACGTGATAGACGTGATGGACAACGTGGTCGGCAGGCGCAAGACTGACCGTCCGGTACGGGCGGACGGTGGCCAGACGGCAAACAGCTTCCTGATGCAGTTCCAGGCCAACATTCTCGACCGCCCAGTCGAGGTGGCGGCGGTTCAAGAGACGACTGCGTTGGGCGCAGCGTTTCTTGCAGGCCGGGGCGCAGGCATCTGGCGCAGTGATGCCGAAGTGTCCGGGCTGTGGCGAGCCGCCGAGACCTATGAGCCACAGATGAGCGAAAGCGAGCGCATGAACCTGCAGGCAGGCTGGAACGACGCGGTACGCAAGGCGATGACGCGGTAAGACGGTGCGCTCCTCGCCTGCAGCAGAGGTCGACGGTTTGCTGACCCGGTGACCACCCTTCGACAGGCTCAGGATGGCGGGTAATTGTCATCCCGACCATAGCGGAGGGATCTGACCGTGGATCCCGAGTGAACCGAGAGATTCTGAATCAAGTTCAGAATGACAGGATTCCCCTCTCCCAGCTTGGGAGAAGGTTAGGGTGAGTGTCATCCTTACTGACTGCCAGCCAGATCTGGTAGGGGCGCCGCTTGCTGCGCCCGGTCCGGGCAAAGCCCGGACATCACACACCCTCTAGCTCCCTCCCTGTCAGGGAGGGAGAACCCGCAGGTCGAACCCTCAACCCCACCGCGCAGCCGCTGTCTCCGGCTGACGGTCCTCAGGGCTGATGGCCTGCCGCTCCGACTCCACCTCTTCGAACCAGGAATCCAGCCTGTTCCGCATTTGCGTCGCTCGTTCTGGCTCCGCCTGTGCCAGGTCGTTCCGCTCTTCCGGGTCGTCACTCAGGTTGAAAAGCATCGGCTCGGGCACACTGTCGGGCATCACTCGTACGGGCTCAGGCCAGTCCGCGATCTGCTCCACTCCGTCACGTTTGTACTTATAGCGAATATCCAGCTCCACGTATCGGTCCGCCAGTTCGGCATCTTTGTCCGATGCAAACGCGATGTCGATCGAAGGCCGAACCAGCTTCCAGTCGCCATCACGGAACGCCGCATTCGTCTCGCCGATCGGGCTATATCCGTTCCACTGCCATAACGCTGAGTCTCGACCGAGTCCATCGCCCCTTAACACCGCAGTGGCATCCACACCATCCACCGGCTTCTCACCAATATGTTGCGCGCCCACAGCAGCCAGCAGTGTCGGCAGCCAGTCCGTGAAGTGCACAAGATTGCTCACATCACGGTCCTGCGGTAGGCCGTTTGGCCAGCTCACCAGCATCGGGACCCTGATCCCGCCTTCCAACACGGTGCCCTTGGCCCCGTTCAAGCCGAGGTTGAAGCGCGTCGTGTCGATGCTTACGCCTTCCGGCACCTGGTCATCGCGCAGGATGAAAGCCGGGCCATTGTCCGAGGTGAACATGAAGATCGTGTCGTCCTCTTTGCCCGTCTCTCGAATCGCCTGCCTGATCGCGGCGATACCACGGTCCATCACCTCGATCATTGCGTAGGTGATCGCAACTCCCCTGGAGTGCCCCTCACTCTCGTAGCGCTGTACCACATCTTCAGGCGCCTGCAGCGGGCTGTGCGGAGCGTTGTAGGTGACCATCAGGAAGAACGGTTCGTCCCGGTGTCGCCTGACGAAACCGACCGCCTCATTCGTCAGCACATCGGTCAGATATGTTCCGTCACCTGCTGATATCGAGCCGTTACGGTCGAGCCACCACTCGTAGTAGTCCATCCATCCGCCCCGGAACCCGGCGAACTCGTCGAACCCCCTCGTATTCGGGTGGTACGCAGGATCAAGAGCTCCGTTGTGCCACTTGCCGACCATGCCTGTGGCATATCCGGCGGCTCGCAACGAGTCAGCGATCGTTACCTCGTCCAACGCAATGCGGTCGTAGCCCAGCGTCTCCTGCGGCGTAATGGCGCCCGTGCGATGCGGATATCGCCCGGTCAGCAGCGCAGCCCTGGACGGCGAGCACACAGCAGAGCCCGCGTAGTGCTGCGTCAGCCTCAGCGCGCCCGATGCCAGCTGGTCCAGAGCTGACGTTCGCAGCCTGCCCTCGGAGTAGAGACCAAAGTCGCCGTAGCCCATGTCGTCGGCAACGATCAGCACAATGTTCGGCCTGTCAGCCATGTCTTATCCCTCGTTGGCTAGCCCGTACAGCGTACGGCCACAGCTATCCGACGATCATGAACCGGTCGTGGAGATCTCCGTCGTCCTCGTAGTCGACCTGCTCGACGCTGCGTACGTCCGCCATGTCCGGCCCTTTGCGCAGCAGCGTCTCAAACTGCTCCAGTTGGTTCGGTATCCCCTGAGCAATAGCCTCCACAGACCCGTCCGCCATGTTACGCACGGTCCCGTTAAGACCAAGCCTGGTTGCCTCGCGCATCGCGAACATCCGAAACCCAACGCCCTGCACCGCGCCTCGCACAAGCCAGCGTCTTATCTCGCGCCCGGCCTCATCGCTCAACGCAGGTCCTCACCGGGCGGCTTTTGCAGGGTGCCACCGCGCTGCGGTCGACGACCTCTTCGCCGCTTTCTCGGCGTAGGCGATGCTGTGATCGCACTTCGTGACTCCTTCGAAGCCCAGGTGAAGAAGATCGCTGTCAACGCGGCAAGATAGAGAGCATTACCTGGAATCCAGAGGATCAGACCACCCATTGTCTGGTCCTCCAACGGAGTCATAGCCCAGTGGGCCGGGCTCGTCAGATAGTCGTCGTAGATCACGCTTCTCGACAGCGTGACGATCGAGCCCAGCACTGCGGTCGGCGTGACGACCATCAGCAGGTACATGATGCGCTGCGGGTATGACAGCTTCGAACGCACCGGCGCGGGCCCAATGATCGGCCACCAGAACAGCGCAGCGGTGACGAAGAAGCTCAGGTGCTGCAGGTAGTGGACCGAATCGTTGTTCAGCGCTGCTGAGAACATGACGGGCGCATGCCAGAGGAACAGGTTGCCTATGAACAATGGCACCGTGATTCGCGGGTCGATAACCCACCTCAGCCCTCTTTTAACAGGCGCCTCGGGCCTGAGCAGCTCACCCGCTCCGAGCCGCACAGTCTCAGGCATCGCCCACAGGTAAGCGGGCATCGGGCTGGCAAGTAGCAGCAGCGGCGCACCGATCATCGAGATGATCAAGTGCTGGATCATGTGCAGCCAGAAAGCTTCGGTAGCGAAGGCGTCGAAGGGCCCGGCAAGCGCGATGTACAGGGCAGCGAAGCCGCCAACGCCTGCGTACACACGTTTCGAGTCCAGCGGAGAGCTGCGGGCCCGTCCGGCCAGTCTGATCAGGCCAAACATGTAGATTGACGCAGCGATCAGGACGAGGATCGAAAACGGGTCGCCGAGGTCCCAGCGGCTAATGAGATCTCCAAAAGACCGCGCCACGTCGGCTTCGTTCACTGCGGACTGCGTCTCTGGCATCTAAGGCCTGTTCCCGAGGATCCGAATCCCCGGCGGACTGCGCGAACCAAACGTGCAACTACAGCAATTCTACTTGCATCGCCGTGGCTTGACCGACCGAAATGCCACCAATCCCGCGAGCCAGAAACAATCGATCAAACTGCTGGTCGTCTGTACGCGACCTCTAGCCGAAGCCGTGGTGCCTCTGAAGCAGCAGCAACGCCAGGAACACACCGACACCAAGAAGCATGGAGGAGCCGAAAATCCACGCGTAGTACTTGTTGTCGAAGCGCAGGTGCATGAAGAAGGCCACGACCAGCACGAACTTCACAAGCGAGAAGCCGATCATCATCGCGTTGAGGCCGGAAGCGCCAAACGCCTCGATCGTGAATAGCCGCCACTCAAGGAATGTGAAGACCGAAAGGACGGCCGCCACGACGAGATAGCCTCGAACTGAGGCATGTGACACGCCAGCGTAGGTTACGAAGTCCCACGCCTGCTTGAACCACGGATCGCCAATCGGACCCTCGCCCTGAGGATCCTTCTCCTCCTGGTGGGTCTTCGGCAGGTTCCACCAACCCTTGCCATCGTGGGTCAGCAGTTTGTTCGTAGTGTTGTCTTCTGGCATGCCTAACGCGTTTCTCCGCTCGGTCAGCCGTGATGTATGAAAGGCGGCGCTCCGGGCGGAGCTCCATCTTTTGCTGTAACCAGGTAAACGATCGTAAAGATCACAATCCAAACGATATCGACGAAGTGCCAGTACAGACCGGCAATCTCGAGGTCCAGCGCATTGTCGCTACGTAAAGTGCCCTTGAAATGGCCGTATAACAGGAACAGCAACCACACCACTCCAATCGTCACGTGAGTGCCGTGTATGCCCGTCAATATGAAGAACGTAGTGCCGAACAGGTTTGTGCGGGGTGTTAGGCCCTCGTTCACGAAGGTTTGGAACTCAATGACCTGGAAGATGAGGAACACAATCCCCAGGAAGGCCGTCACGCCTATCCAGAGGCGCCCCGGACCTTTCGAACCCTCTCGCACATAGTGCAGCGCAAGCACCATTGCCAGACTCGACATCAGCAGCACGAAGGTTGAAACCGTCGTGATAGGAATATCGAGAACGTCCTCCGGGTACGGACCGACCAGGCTGCGGTTCCTGTAGACGAGGTACGTAGCGATAAATGTCCCGAAGAACATCACGTCCGAAGCCAGGAAAGCCCACATCAGGAGCTTCCTGTTGCTCAGGCCCGTCGACGTGTTGTACGTCGGGTCGTTCGCCTCAGCGTGATATTCGGTTATTGCCTGCTGCGCCAAGTTTGCCGTTCCAGTAGATCAAGTCTCAAGTTCGAGATGTTCGATTACTCCGTCAGTGCTCCACGTCCGGATCAGGGTCGTTAACGGGCTCCAGCGACCAGCCCATGATGCCCCACATACCGATTACAGAGCCGAGAACAATCACCCATACGCCGGCCATCAAGCCGCCCATTCCAAGCGTCACACCCGCAGCAGCCAGGAACGGGTAGTAAGACATGTCCGGCAGGTGAATGCCGCCGTGTCCGTCATGTTCATCGTGCTCGTCGTGTGACTCGTGAGCTGCCTCATCTTCTTGCCCGCCCGCCGGAGCAGGTGCGTGCCCGTCCTCATGCTCAAGCAATTCCGGGTACTTCTGGTACCAGAAGTCGTCCCTGTACTGCACTTCGGGGATCTCCGCGAAGTTGTAGTGAGGCGGAGGCGACGGGATGGACCACTCGAGCGTGCGAGCGTTCCACGGGTCGTCTCCCGCAACAATCCTGTTCCGCCTGCTGTACCAGACGTTGAACAGGAAGGCGAGGATACCGATGGCGAGTACTAGACCGCCGAGCGATGCGAGAGCATTCAGGCTCTCCCAGCCCTGATCAGATGAGTAGGTGTAGATACGGCGAGGCATGCCGTCCATCCCTAGCCAATGCATCGGAGCGAACTGCAGGTTGAATCCGAGCAGCATCAGGAACCAGACACCAATCCCAATCCTGTCGTTCAGCATGTAGCCGGTCATCTTCGGCCACCAGTAGTAGATGCCGCTGAATATCGCCATCAGTGCACCGCCAAACAGCACATAGTGGAAGTGCGCCACGACGAAATAGGTGTCCTGCTGTTGAGCATCGCTCGGCGCCGAGGCGTGCATCACCCCGCTAAGTCCGCCAATGGTGAACATCGCGATGAACGAAATAGAGAACAGCATCGGCGTATTGATCTGAATCGAGCCGCGCACCATCGTCGCCATCCAGTTCAGGATTTTGACACCGGTAGGTATCGCGATCGCCATAGTCGATATAGCGAACGCCGATGTCGCAGCCGGTCCTAGCCCCACCGTGAACATGTGGTGAGACCAGACGAACCATCCAAGGAAGGCGATGCCGATGCCGGAGAAGATCACAAACGAATAGCCAAAGAGCGGCTTTCTAGAGAAGGTCGGCAATACCTCGGAGACTATGCCCATCGCCGGCAGGATCAGAATGTAGACCTCAGGGTGACCGAAAAGCCAGAACATATGCTGCCACAGCACGGGGTCGCCGCCGTTGAGGGAGTTGTAGAAGTTCGTGCCGTAGAGGCGGTCGGTGCCGATCTGGATCAGCGCAACACCAATCACCGGAATCGCCAGCACCAGCAGGATGGACGTTACAAGTGTCATCCAGGTGAACACTGGCATCTTGAACAGGCTCATGCCTGGCGCACGCATGTTGAAGATCGTGACGATGAAGTTCAGTCCGGCTGCGATAGAGGCGATTCCAAGGACGCTCAGGCCAATCGCCCAGAAGGTCATGCCGGATCCGGTGTTGAACGTAATCCCGGAGTTCGGTGCGTACCCGAACCAGCCGCCGTTGGGCGAGTCTCCAGTGAACCAGCCGACATTCAGCAGAATCCCACCGAAAAGGAACAGCCAGTAGCTGAGGGCGTTCATGCGCGGGAACGCAACATCACGAGCGCCAATTTGCAGCGGCACAAACCAGTTAAAGAATGCCGCGCTCATCGGCATCACGACCAGGAACACCATGGTCGTGCCGTGCATCGTGAAAAGCTGGTTGTAGGTCTCCGGCGAGATGATCTCGCTGTCGGCCTGCGCGAGCTGAGCGCGAATCAGCAGAGCTTCCAGTCCACCAACGAGGAACCAGATGAACGCAGTTATTCCGTACAGGGTGCCAATACGCTTGTGATCGACCGTGCCAATCCAGCTCCAAATGCCGCTCTCGCTTTTGGGCCGGTCAAATATTCGCGGTATTGTCAGCGTCGTCGTTGTCACTGCTCTCTCCGCTAGTTAAGCGTCTTCAAGTAGGCCACGAGCCCGTTCAGTTCATCCCCGGAAAGCCAGGCGAAACTCGGCATAACCGGACCGAAACCGTCGACCACAAACGCACCCGGCTCCACGATAGACTGCCTGATGTAGTCCTCAGCCGTCAGACCGGAAACCGTCGAACCCGCTCTGTCCCCAATTCCTGCCAGTCCAGGCCCAACAAGCGTGTCAGAAGTGATGTTGTGGCAGGCTGCGCAGTTGGCGGCGAACGCCGTCCGGCCAATCTCGACCGGGTCACCCCCGCCAGTTCCGCCGCCACCGGTCGCGGGCGGAGCGTCGGCCTCACCGGGCACGAGCGAAAGCAGATAGTCAGCGATATCAGCAACCTCTTCGGCGCTCAGATTCGCGGTCTTGTCACTCGTCTGGTAGAGAGCGCCGTGGTCCTGCATCCGGGTCTCAGGCTTGATGCTACCCGGGTCATCGATCCAATCGATAAGTGTTTGCCGATCAAGGTCTCGAATTCCGGCGCCAAGTGTAAGCCTGGTACCGAAGTGAGTGAGGTTAGGCGCCGAAACGATCCGAGAGTTTTCAATATCTGCGAGCCATCCGTCCCAGCGGCCGTCCTGCAGCGCGATCTCGCCCTGGTAGGTCCCAGCACGGTGACCGTCAATGCTGTGGCATGAACTGCAGTTGGCGGCGAACAGCGTCTGGCCGCGCTGGGCGCCATCCGTCGGAGACACAGGTGGCCTGCGCATGCCGGCAACCCACTCTTCATAGTCATCTTCAGGCTCTGCGATCACACGGAAACGCATGAGCGCGTGCGCGACGCCACAGAACTCGGCACACTGACCGAAAAATACGCCCGGCTCGTCTGCACGGAACCAGAGTTCATTCTCGCGGGTCGGCACCATGTCGACCTTGCCGAACAGCTTCGGAACCCAGAACGAATGGATTACGTCCTGAGAGTGGAGCTTCACAACGACGTTCTTGCCAACCGGAACGCGGAGCTCGTTGGCAGTGACGATCTCCTCTTCTGGATACCGGAACTCGAACCACCACTGGTGGCCAACAGCCTCAACGGTCATAACCGGCTCGTCACTCGGGGGCTCGGCAAGATCCCAGATGGCGATAACGGTCGGAATCGCTATGGCGATGATGATCAGAGTGGGAATGAACGTCCAGGTCAGTTCGAGCTTGGTGTTGCCGTGCGTCTGAACAGGCATCTCGTTCTCGCTACGCCTGCGGTACTTGAGAGTGATCCAGATGATTCCGCCCTCAACGAGGACGAAAACTACGACGGCGATCCAGAAGATCAGCTTGAAAAGGTTGGCCTGGTCTTCGGCGACCGGCCCTGCAGTATCGAACGTGCTCTGAGGATTGTCGGTCGCACAACCCGCAATCAGCGCTACGGCCGCCGGGACAAGAAGTAGGAGGAGATTTCGGCGCGAAAATCTTGGCAGGAGATTGGATAGCATCAAGTCTGCGGGCGGTCTGTACTCGTCGATCTGCTGTTAGCCTGCTTGGGCGCCAAGTGCTTTGTGCACTTTTTCTCAAGCGCGGTGAGGATAGCACTCAGCCTTACTCAGACGCAACGGCCAACCTACGCGGCTCAAAGCGCTAATTTGACGGTGCGCAAAGCGATTACCATCGGCCAGCCGGAGCAAGAAATCGAAATGCGTAAGAGATTAGTCCTGGCGACACGTAATGCCGGGAAGATCAAAGAGTTCAAGAGGCTTCTCCAGTTCGTCGATGTTGAACTGGTTGGCCTTGAAGAGACAGGTGTCACAGACGAGGTCGAGGAAACTGGTGAGACCTTCGAGGCGAACGCAAGGCTGAAGGCCGAGACCTACGCAAAACTGACCGGCGAGACGGTGCTGGCAGACGACTCGGGCCTCGAGGTCGATGCGCTCGATGGTAGGCCCGGCGTCCGCTCCGCCCGGTACGGCGGCCCCGGCCTGACCGACAAGGACAGGGTTGCGAAGCTGCTCAACGAACTCGAAGACGTACGCGGCTGGAAGCGCACAGCAAGGTTCCGTGCGGTGCTGGCGATGGCCGGTAGTGACGTGCCCGGCGGCGTCATCACCGAAGAAGGCAGCGTCGAGGGCGCCATTGCTCACCAGCCCATTGGCGAAGGCGGCTTCGGCTACGACCCTGTGTTCTGGATCGCGTCGCTGGCGAAGACTACCGGCGAGCTGAACGGTGAACAGAAAGACGGCCTGAGCCACCGCGGTGCCGCGGTTAAGAGGATGCTGCCGCACATCGAAAAGTGGCTAAACGGCTGATCAGACCGCCGTTTTCGAGACCCTCGGACCGTGCAATGACACTCCATCACGACCGATCTCTGTAGCAGGTGGGAGTAAACTGGCTGGAGCGACGGTAACGTCCTGACAGGTCGCAAAAGTGAACTTCTCTGAACTAGCGAAACCTACGGCATCGGTCACCGACAAGTTCGGCAGGCCCATGCGCGACCTGCGGATATCGGTCACAGACCGCTGCAACTTCCGCTGCACCTACTGCATGCCGGCCGAGATCTACGGCGAACGCTACGAATTCCTGCCAAAGCCCGAAATCCTGAACTTCGAAGAGATCGAACGCCTCGCCCGCATCTTCGCGGGCCTCGGTGTGACCAAGCTGCGCATCACAGGCGGAGAACCTCTAGTCCGTGCACAGCTCCCCGTGTTGATCGAGCGCCTCAGCGGCATAGACGGCATCGAGGACATCGCCCTCACGACCAACGGCTTCCTGCTGGCCAAGATGGCCGCGGATCTGAAAACAGCCGGACTGGAGCGCGTCACCGTCAGCCTCGACAGTCTCGACGAAGAGATAGCGAAGCACATGAGTGGTCGGCCGTACGGCCCCGAGCGAACACTCGAGGGCATCGAAGAGGCCGCACGAGTTGGCCTCGACCCGATCAAGATCGACACTGTGGTCCAGCGAGGAATTAACGACCACACGCTCGTGGACACCGCCCGCTACTTCAAAGAGCGCGGCCACATAGTCCGCTTTATCGAATACATGGACGTCGGCAACCGCAACGGTTGGAAGCTCGATCAGGTGGTCACCGCAAAGGAGATCATCGAGAAGATCGGGCGAGAGTTTCCGTTGGAGCCGCTGGAGCCCAACTACTATGGTGAGGTCGCGACGAGATATCGCTACAAGGACGGCTCGGGAGAGATCGGCGTCATCGCCTCGGTCTCGATGCCGTTCTGCGGCGACTGCACAAGGGCCCGGTTGACCACGGACGGCAAGCTCGTGACCTGCCTGTTCGCAAGCAGCGGTAAGGACCTGAAAAGCCTGATGCGCAGCGGCGCATCAGACGAAGAGATTGCTGCAGAGATCAGCGGTATCTGGTCGAAGCGCTCAGACCGCTACTCCGAACTCCGTGAATCCAACACAGAGTGGTCGAAGCGGAACGAAAACGGGTCACGTCCCAAGATCGAGATGTACCAGATCGGCGGCTGACGCCCAGCCAGTCGGTCCGCAGAAAGAGCAGCTTGAGTCCAGACACCACCGTCCGCGCCTACTCTGACGGGTCTGCCATCGGCAACCCGGGCCCCGGCGGCTATGGCGTGCTGCTCACCTGGAACGGCCAGGAAAAGGAGCTGTCGGCGGGTTATCGCCGCACGACTAACAACCGGATGGAGCTGCTCGGCGCCATCATTGCGCTAGAAGCCTTGAAACGGCCGTCCACCGTCATCCTCAGCACAGACTCGCAGTACGTCGTGAACGGCATCGAGAAAGGCTGGGCGAAGAAGTGGCGGGCAAACGGCTGGCGACGCAACAAGAAGGAGATGGCCCTCAACCCGGACCTCTGGGGCCGCCTACTCAACGCCGTCGACAGGCACCATGTCACTTTCGAATGGGTCCGCGGCCACGCGGGTCATCCGGAGAACGAGCGCTGTGATGTGCTGGCCAACACCGCCGCCAGGACGAACGCAGTCCTGGTCGACGAAGAGTTTGAGAAGACGCAAGCAGCAGCGGCCGCCGAATAGCCATGACCGAAGCAGACAAGCTCTCCCATATCGACGAGTCGGGCGAAGCCCGCATGGTGGACGTCGGCAACAAAGACGTCACGGAACGCGTGGCCATCGCGAAGGGCCGAGTGCTGATGAAGCCGGAGACGCTCCAGCTGATTCGCGACGGCGGCTTCGAAAAGGGCGATGTGCTCGGTGTCGCCAGAATCGCCGGCGTCATGGCCGCCAAGCGCACATCGGACCTGATCCCTCTCTGTCACCCAATCCCGCTCACTCAGGTTACGGTCGATCTCACAGAACTCGAATCAGGCGAAGGAATAGAGATCACCGCTACAGCCCGCGCCACATGGAAGACGGGTGTTGAGATGGAGGCACTAACCGCAGCCACCGTCGCTGGGCTAACTATCTATGACATGTGCAAGGCGGTCGATCGCGGCATGCAGATAGACGACGTGCGAGTAGTCAAGAAGACCGGCGGCAAGAGCGACGACTTCTCTGCTGAGTAGGCAGTTGCCGCATCAGCTGGCTATCTTGCGCCTGTTGAAGGGTGGTGCACACTGTCGTTCCGAACTCGATTCAGAATCTCTCGCTCACCTCGGCCCTCCACCACCCACCAATGCCGCGAACTCGCGTTGACCCCATCAACTGCACGTGGCTACCATGGAAGTTCGGAGGGTAGTCTGTCATTCTGAACTCGATTCAGAATCTCTCAGCAACCCTCGACGCCGATCAGCGCTATCCGCTGCAATTGGCGTGCACTGCGACGATGGCGATGTAGCTCAGTTGGTTAGAGCGGACGCTTCATAAGCGTTAGGTCGGAGGTTCAAGTCCTCTCATCGCCACCATTTTCTTCGCCTCACCCTGAACCGCCAGCAACAGCCCTCGAGAACAATCTCATGAAGTGGCATGCGGTACTGTTCGACCTCGACGACACGCTCTACTCAAGAGTGGCAACGCTTCGCCGGACCATCCAACGCCTTCTTGAGGTCCACGCCGGGTCAGATATCGGAGAATCGCTCGCCTCAGCCGTAGACCGGATCATCAACTGGGACATATTCGAGTACCAGGGGACCGACGGAAACCAAACTCGCCTGATGCGCATGGAGCAGATCAAGAGCGAATTTCCGGCAATCACGGCGCCAGCCGAAGAGCTACTCAGCTTCTATCGAGCAGAGATGATCCGCCAGATCATTCCAGACTCGGCCATGGAACCTGTTCTCGGAGCGCTGGACCGGACACAAACTCCGTGGGGTGTGATCACAAACGGTGACCGGTTTCAGTTGAGAAAGATCACATCGCTGGGCCTTGATAGTCGTCCTGCGCATGTGACCATCTCCGCCGTCGAGGGCTGGCGAAAACCGGACGCTCGGCTTTTTAACCTGGCGCTTGAGCGGATGGGAGTTGAAGACCCGAGAACGGCGCTGATGGTCGGAGACAACCCGGTGGCAGACATCCAGGGAGCGATGAAAGTTGGCATGGAGACCGCATGGCTGACCCTGGGCCGTTCGTGGAACCAGGCCGAATACCAACCCGGAATTCGGCTCAATTCCCTGTCCGACCTTCTAGAACACCTGGACTAGACCAGCATCAGTGCGCGCGTAGTCACTCTTTCTAGCAACGGAACCTGCGCGCTCCCACCTTGCGCCGTCCGCCGTCTCTGCGGGTACAATTGAGCGCTCGGGCGGTTAGCTCAGCTGGTTAGAGCGCTTGCTTCACACGCAAGAGGTCGAGGGTTCGAGTCCCCCATCGCCCACCAGCAATGCATGCCCAACCCCTGAAATCGCAAAAGCTGGACCAGACGGGCCGAGGTGGCGAAACGGTAGACGCGCTACGTTCAGGGCGTAGTGTCCTTACGGACGTGAGAGTTCGAATCTCTCCCTCGGCACCACACATATAGTTGGCCAACTTGCGCTTGTAGCTCAGCTGGATAGAGCGCAGCCCTGCGAAGGCTGAGGTCGTGGGTTCGAATCCCGCCAAGCGCGCCACTCTTCCACTTTTGCTGTCTCTCTCCTCAACGCGGGGAACAAATACGCGGCTCGCGGCGTTCTATCTCTACAGGCTCTACATATTCGGGTAATGTCGCTCCTGTAGAATTCGTTGAGTTGACAACGTTCTGAGGCTACATAGCCTTTGGCTCGCATTGAGCCGCGAGTTCAACGGAACGGCACCACCCGGGCTGCGAACCGTCACGATAACGTCCTTCGGAATCCAGTCTCAGCCGAGGCTCGTAACAGCCAGCGTGCAGGCACGCTGGCTGTGTCCCGAAACCTATTCGGGCGATTAGCTCAGCTGGCTAGAGCACCTGCCTTACAAGCAGGGGGTCGCAGGTTCGAGTCCTGCATCGCCCACCATGTTCGATGAAGTAGTAGATGCACGGCCTACATGAGTGGCCGACCAGGGGGGAAAGTGACACTTTCCGCAGAGCCGACCAAGCTAGCCGAAAGCCTCGTCGAGAACATAAGCAACGTTATCGTCGGCAAGCGGGAAGCCATTGAGCTCTCGCTCGTCTCGCTGTTCTCACGCGGCCACATCCTTATAGAAGACGTGCCGGGCGTTGGAAAGACGATGCTCGCACGCTCCATCGCCGTCACAACGGGCTGTGACTTCCGCCGGCTCCAGTTCACACCGGACCTGCTACCGAGCGACGTCACAGGCGCATCGATCTTCAACCAGAAGACCGAGAACTTTGAGTTCCGCACCGGTCCGATCATGGCCCAGATCGTCCTTGCGGACGAGGTCAACAGAGCGACTCCCAAGACTCAGTCGGCGCTGCTCGAGGCCATGGGTGAGCGTCAGGTCACTGTTGAAGGCGTGACTCACATGCTGCCTGAGCCGTTCATGGTGATGGCCACTCAGAACCCGATTGAGTACGAAGGCACCTTCCCGCTGCCGGAAGCACAACTCGACCGATTCTTCATGCGAATCTCCCTCGGTTACCCATCTCGTGAAGAAGAGGTGGCGATCATGGACCGGCGAGAGTCGGTTGACCCGATCGACCAGCTCACATCCGCCTGCAAGCCGGAGGACATCCTCGAGATTCAGAAGCAGGCAGACGATGTCTACATCAACGAACTGGTCAAGCAGTACATCGTCGATCTAGCTAACGCCACAAGAGACCACCGCGAGGCTGCTCTAGGAGTATCACCAAGGGCATCGCTGAACCTGATGAAGGGCGCCAAAGCGATGGCAATGGTCCGGGCTCGCGACTTCGTGACGCCGGACGATGTCAAGGCAATCGCGGTGCCCGTCATGGCGCACCGCGTCCTGCTTTCGCCTTCTGCACGCATGCGCGGCATCACGCAGGCTGCGGTGGTTGACGAGATCCTCAACACTGTCCCGGTGCCTGGCGGCGGAGGTGGACGCGCCCCCGCCTAGACCGAAGATTCACACTACGAAGTGGCCGGGGCGGGCCAGCCGACACCAACGACCACTACGGATAGCTAATGCTGCGAGAGCGACCACAGGGCTACACACCGGGCAGGACAGGACTCGGGGCAACACCCGCGCTGCCCGGACAGACCGCCGATACCGAACGCAGCGGCGGCAGGGTGATCAGGAACCTGAAGCGGAGGCCCGTCCTCTACGCCATCCTCTCGCTCATGGTCCTGCTGCTGCTCAGCTCGATGGCGACAGGATTCGACCTCGCCGTCAGGCTCAACTACATCCTCGCTCTACTCATCGTCGTCTCATGGATCTGGTCGCGCGCAGGAGCAAGCCAGATCGACGCCGAGGTAAGACGCCCTTCCGGTCCGTTCTCCGTCGGCGACACCGTGAACGAGCAGATCACTATCTACAACCGCGGTCGCACACCAAAGGCATGGGTCGAAGTTGAAGACAAGACCAGCCTGCCAGGAGTCAGCTTCAGCCAGGTCACTCCGCTAGGGATCATGGTGCCGTTCAGCGTCGTCGACTCACAGGCGCGACTTACGAAGAGAGGCGAGTTCACACTCGGTCCGCTCGTCGTCAGAGTCGCTGATCCGTTCTCGCTGTTTCCTAGAGAGATCGAGTTCGAGGGCGCGGAGAAGGCACTCGTCTACCCGAGAATCGTCCCGCTGCCAGACTTCGCGGCACCGAACCCGCATCTCGTTGGCGAGCACTCCCGTAGACACCGCGCAAATGTCGTCAGCACAGATGTCGCATCGGTCCGCGAGTACGCGGCGGGCGACAGCATCAGCCGAATCCACTGGCTGACAACAGCCCGTACAGGTCGCTTGATGGTCAAGCAGTTCGACCAGGGCTCATCAAGCCACCTCTGGGTTGTGTTCGACCAGCATGTCGATTCACAGGCGGGCGAGGGTGAAGATTCGACCGACGAGTACGGTGCCACGCTTGCCGCATCAGTCGTCGACCGCTACGGCAAGGCGTTCCTGCCCGTTGGCTACAGCGCTCATGGCAGCGAATCGCTCGTCGCGGCACCGGAACAGTCATCTGCTCACAAAGAGACAGTCATGCGGCACATTGCAGCCAGCCTGCCGGTAGGGCAAACACCTCTGCTGAATGTGCTTGCCGACCTTGAACGCGAGTTCAGCCAGGCCACTTCACTTGTCGTCATCACGGCAGCCGGTGACGGCGAATGGGTGGAAGCACTGTCCGGTCTTCAGCGTCGAGGCGTCAAGGTGAGCACCGTCGTCATGGACCGCGCCTCTTTCGGCGGCGAGGACAACTCGTATGCGGTCGAACGGCTCGTCGGTGCTGGCATCAAGACATTCAGAGTGCGCCACGGTGACTCTCTCGGTGGAGCGCTGAGCACAGCCGTCGGTTGGGAAGGCCCCGAAGCATCAGAGAGCGCCATAGTTTCAGACGCTCCTGCTTCAGATGGCGTCGAAGAGTCCCGCATGCCGACAGCCTCATCTGCGTCCTCGCCACCAGCATCCGAGGTGGCGGATTGAGCACCGCAGCGCCGACTATCGGCTCCGGTCTGCCAGGAGGCCCACGCGCACCGCGATCCATTGACGCCATGGACCGGCAGCGCAACTGGCCTCAGCTGCCGTTCGAAGACGCATTCAAGCGCGTCCCGGTTGAAGACTGGATCACCTTCATACTGCTCGGCGTCATGCTCATCTCCGTAGGCTGGGCCGTTCAGCTGGCTGAGTGGGGCGACCTTCCTCCGATCATCCCCACCCTTCTGCTTGGCTGGGTTGCCGGTTTCATAGCATCACGCAACCGACTGCCGGCGGCCGTCAACATCGCGTTTGCCGCCGCCATCGGCTTCGCCGTCATCATGTGGCAGGGTTCGATTCCAGCCGACGGCACCAACGTCGCAGATCGAGCCAGAGACGCCTGGGACCGCTTCTGGGCATGGATCACCGTGGCCCAGGAAGGCGGCATCAGCAACGACTCGGTGCCGTTCTCGCTCATGTTCATGACCGCCTCGTGGATCACCGCGTACACGGTCACGGCGCTCACATACCGTGTACGGAACCCGTGGACGCCAATCGTCCTGCTCGCCGTCGGCCTCATGAGCAACCTCAGCTTCCGGCCCGGGCTCCACGAGCAGACCTTCTTCATATTCATCATCGCCGCGATCGCCCTCTTCGCCCACCTGACCGCGGTGCGGAGGATGGACAGGTGGGAGCGCAGCAATACCCGCTATCCGAAGACGCTCGCCTGGCTCAGCATGTTCGACGGACTGCTATTCGGCGGCGTCATCGTGATCCTCGTCATCATGCTGCCGATATTCGAACCGCGCTCAGACACCCTCGACGAAGCATGGGAAGTTCTGAAATCGCCGATCGAAGCGCTCGAAGACCCGGCCAACAGGCTGCTATCGGGAGTCAAAGCCGAAGACGGCACAGCAGGGCTCTCACTGCCCGACTCCGTCCTGACCTTCAGAGGCCAGATAGAGCTGACAGAAGAACCGCTGGCATGGGTGACTTCTCGATACGCAACAATGCTGCCCGGCCGCGTGTATGACGAGTACGCGTCGACGGGATGGCTCGCGACACCGCAGGTAGTGCGTGATGTGGAGGCCAGAGACGAACTGCTACCGGAACCGGTCGATCTCGGTCGGGAGCGTATTGAGCAACTGATCCAGCCATTGGTGGACACCGACCTCGTGCTGCCAGCGGGTGGCGCATTCAGCGTTGACCGTGACACGCAGGTCGAATACCTCCAGCCAGTCACATACCGCGTCCCGCTAACCGGAGCGGTCGGAGCGCTCGCCTCGCTACCTGACGATGTCCGACAGCTCGCATTCGACACTCGCTTTGAGCTTGTTGACGTGGCCTCCGACGATGTTGGGTCTGGCGACATCAATCTCACCAACCAGCCGTTGATGGACGAGCAGCAGGTGATCGATGCCCTGCGCCCGAATGTGCCAGACGAGCTCGAGATCCGACTTGAGAAGAATGGTGCCGACCTGATCTCGGCGCTCAATGTGAGACGCATCGGCCCTGAGGAGCCAGTAGGGGCGGTGTTTAAGGAAGAGGTGCAAGCAGAACGGCTCTATACCGTCACCACATATGTCCTGACCGCCGACAACGATGAACTCAGGGCATCGGGCACCGACTACCCCGGCTGGGTCAAGGACCGCTACCTGTCCTTGCCGGACTCGCTGCCGATAGATGTGCGACTACTGGCCGACCAGATCATCCGCGCCACGGGTGCTGTGACGCCATACGAAAAGACTCGTGCCATCCAGGCCTTCCTGCAACAGCAGGAGTACTCGCTCGAGATCGCCGGACCGCAGGCCAACCAGGACGGAGTCTTCTATTTCCTGTTTGAGACACAGTTGGAGCCCTGCCCGTCCGACAACCTGGAATGCGACACTTCCCGGATCAAGGGCTACAGCCAGTACTTTGGCTCGGCTGGCACGGTGCTACTCCGTGCCGCCGGGGTGCCAGCCCGCATGGTGGCAGGCTGGGCGGCAGGCGACTACGTTCCAGCGGCCGGTAAGTTCCTGATCAGGGACGAAGACCGCCACGGCTGGACGCAGGCCTACTTCGCAGACTACGGCTGGGTCGACATCGAAGTCACCCCCGGCCGAGTGGATGTTGACCGGGGCCAACAGTTCTCGGTTGAGCCGTCGGGCGCCGGTGGACTGCCCGACATTGAAGCTATCGAAGACGACACACTCTTCGACGAAGACCTCGCCGGCCTGGACGAGCTGGCTCGACGAGCCAGAGAAGCGGCCCTCGCCCAGCGCGATGCTGATGCCGCCGCGAGCGGCAGCGGGTTCCCGTGGATGGCCGTCATCATCCCGGGGGCGATCGCAGGTGTCATCGCCCTCATCTACATCGCGTGGATGCTCTGGCACCGCGGTATGTCCGATGCAGAGGCCGCCTACACCAAGATGATCCGGGCCGGACGGCTGTTGGGCGTTAAGCGCCGACGCTGGGACACTCCGACCGAATATGCCAACGCTATCGGCATTGTGGCTCCAGGCGTGGCAGAATCTGCGATGCTGATCGCTGTCGAGTTCGAACGCGGGCGTTATGCTCCGTCCCGAGACAATGCCGGTTCTAACGGGCTGCAGAAGCACTGGCGGCGCGTGCTGCGCGGTCTACTGGGCTACAGGGCCAGGCAGATCGGCGGCGCCGGACCCGAGTTCGGTGAGCGGCGCGGCGCCACGTAGCTCTTCGTCCGACAACCACTGTTCTCAACTAATCACTGCTGACCCGATCGGGAGACCTGTAGATGCATTACGACGTTTTCGAAACGGAGATGGGCTGGGTCGCGATCGTCGGAAACGAACGCGGCGTTGTGCGAATGAGCCTGCCTGAACCGATAGTCGAACAGGCCTACGACCACGTTCGGCCGGAGATCGAGCACGCAGAGCTCGATCCGGATGCGTTGGCTGATGTCCGGGCGAAAGTTCAAGACTACTGCGCCGGCAAAGACGCCGACCTTACCCGGGTAGAGATCGACATGAGCAGCATGTCGCCGTTCTTCAGGAAGGCGCGTGAGGCTTGCCGGTCAATCCCGAGCGGTGAAACCCGTACCTACGCGTGGCTGGCTGAGCAGGCTGGCAATGTGCGCGCCGCTCGTGGCGCAGGCCAGGCGATGGCCAAGAACCCGGTTGCCCTGCTCGTGCCCTGCCATCGTGTCATCGGATCAGATGGCGAACTGCACGGCTTTGGTGGAGGCGTAGGTATTCCAATGAAGGAACGCTTACTGCGAATGGAGAGCACAGGGGCTCAGGCTGGTGCGCCTGCGCCCCAGGTCAGTGCTTAGCCCGCGTTCTGTCTGCGTATTCTCAAGGATGGCGTCTCTTTCATGCAGATGATGTATCGCCAATCCTCCTCCACCCACTCCTCTTCTGAGGGCACGAACGCGTATTTGGTAACGAACCGACTGAGATCCGTTCCGCAAGTTGAACCTATGCGACGGAGGAGAGGTTCCGACCCTGGATACGGGCCATCGGGCTGCTCCGAGAGTCCGGTGACCTCGAACTTGCTTCGAACATCTTCGCACTCAACTACTTCGACGGTCTCGACATCCATTCCATGGATTGGTTCGCCGAAGCCCCTGATGCAGTCGCCCTGTCGGAGATCAGTGGTTTGAACAACGCCCATGTTCCGTGTGCTCTCGGGCTCGCCCGGTGCTGATTGAACTGAGTTTTCACCGGATGCCGGCGACGCCAATCCGCCGCAAGCGGTAACTAAGATCAGTGCGAATCCGAGTGTGAATAGCAGCCCAAGTGATCGTAGGCTCGCCATGTTCGAAACTCCCTGGCTAGTCAGTAGGAATCGGTCATCGCTCCTACGCTAGTAGAGGGGTTTCGACTGGACTTAGGCTGAACCTGCGGCCGCAGGTTTGAATCGAGTGTTGTTTTATCAGTGCGGGATATCAACTCACCGGCGAACGATAGCAGGCAAGTTCAGCTTGGATCCGTCTCTGGATATGGCGCTCTACGACCTTCAACTTCCGTACGCGCCTGCCGCTCACGCATAGCCCTCGACTCATTCTTAGGGCCGAGCTTGATCTCGTTTTGCAGGATCTGCAACGCAAGCTCGCTCTCCTCTTCAGGCGCCATCAGGCGGACCGGGTAGAGCGAAGGGCCGAAGAAGCTGGGATTCGAATCACGCAGCAGGCAATTAACGCCGGACGCACGTAGCATCGTGCACCACATCTCGCCTGTGACCTGGTCTGGGGCCGTAACGAATGCGACCCACTTCCGTCGTGAACTCACTGGCCCGTCCTTGGGATTCCGGCAACGGCACGCAACGGGAGCGCAGCATGCTACACGCTAGCCGGTAGCAACAGGAAGTGAGATGTTCTCCGGCCCGAGAAGGTCCGAAAGCCTGGTTTCGAGCTCCGGGCACGGGTCCACAGTCGCAAACGGCATATCCATAGTTACGACGCGCCCCGAGGTTTTGACTTCCAGCTTCACGGCGGACATGCCCTTGAACTCCAGAAGTATGCGAACAACGTCCTCCAGCCGGTAACGGTCCTCGGCAGACCGCCCGGTCTCCTCAACCCTGATAAGCACCGAACCGTCGGAGCTAGCCGGCCCAATTTCGGGCGGAGCCTGCGATTCTGTCGAAGGTGCGGTGGCGGGTGTTGAAGAGCCGTTCACATGCTGTTCCATAATCTTCGTTGAGTTCAGTTCCCTGGATCCGAACACCTGGGAGTGTCCGTTAGAGCCATTGGTTCCGTTTGTTCCGTTCACATGACCGTTCGTTGGAGCCGAGATGACCGGCTGCGCACTGGGCGTCTCCGTGCTCTGACTGGTCTCCGATCCTTCTTCGACCTTCAGTTCGAACTGTGTCGCCTCGTCCGCAGAGATCGATATCCTGCCATCCCGCTCACGTATCTTCCCTGTCACCGTGAGCCGGTTGCCATCCACCCACATGTCACCGGTCTTCTCAAGCACATTCGACCACACAACCATCTCGACAGGTCCATCGAGCAGTCTGAACTGGAGCGAGATGAAGCGGTCGCCCTTGCGAGTCGTCAGGTCCCTGATCTCGCCGACCTCGCCGACAACCTTGACCTCCTGGCCAGCACGGTCGGCCGTCACGTTGTTGGCGAAGACCGTGAATTCCGCAGATGGGAGGTTCTGCACTGTGCGAGAGAACTCGGTCTCCATCAGCTCGATGCCGAGCAGATCGCGCTCCCAGAGTTGTCGTTCGGTCTCGGTCGAATCGTCGATCTGAGACACCTCGATCTCAGCCATCGGCGTCGGCACAGACGCGCCGAACATGTCGAACATCGAAGTCTGCCCTGACTCCCGTAGCTTCGTCTGCCGCTGCATCGTCGAAATGATCCGGTCCGCAGATTCCAGCACTGAGCCACGCGGCCCGAAGTCGTCAAACGCGCCGGTCTTGATCAAGCTCTCGAGCGTGCGACGGTTGAACGCTCTCGCGTCAACCCTGCGGCAGAAGTCCTCGATCGACTCGAACGGCCCGCCAGATTCCCGAGCGTCGATTACCGGCTGAACTGCTGATGCGCCGACGTTCTTCACAGCGGCCATGCCAAAGCGGATACCACCGCGCCTGCCCTCGACATCCTCAATTGAGAATCGCACCGAGGAGCGGTTGATGTTCGGCCCAAGCACCTCAACGCCGGCCCGCCTCGCCTCTCGAATGCACTCCGCAATCTTGTCCGTTACGCCCGAGAACGAGTCCATGAACGCCGCGAAGTATTCGACCGGGTAGTTCGCCTTAAAGTACGCCGTCCAGTACGCGATCATGGCGTAGCTGACGGCGTGGGACTTGTTGAAGCCGTAGCCTGCGAACGGCTCCATCAGTTTGAAAACCTTGTCAGCTTCTTCTTTGGAGTATCCCTTCGCCAGCGCGCCCTTCGTGAACTTCTCTTCCTCAGCCTTCATCACGGACGGGATCTTCTTGCCCATCGCCTTACGAAGGATGTCGGCCTCACCGAGCGTGTAGCCGCCGAAATGCTGCGCGATCAGCATCACCTGGTCCTGGTACACGATCACACCGTACGATTCTTCAAGGATCTCCTTCAGGTCATCGTGCGGATAGGTGATCTCGGCTCGGCCGTGCTTGGCGTCAATGAAGGTTCCGATCTCCTCCATCGGACCTGGCCGGTACAGCGCAATCATGGCGGCAACGTCGCCAACGCTGGTCGGTTTCAGGTCCTTGATGTGGCGACGCATGCCTGCGCCTTCAAGCTGGAACACGCCGAACGTATCCGCCTCGCCCAGCAGCTTGTACGCGGCTGCGTTGTCCAGCGGCACGTCGTACACGCCCATCTTCTCGCCACGGTGCTCCTCTATGAGACTCACCGTCCTATCGAGAATCGTCAGGTTCGTCAGACCCAGGAAGTCCATCTTCAGCAGACCGACATCCGCCACGGGCTTCATGGCGAATTGCGTGGTCGGCGGCGCATCGTCATCACCACTGGTCGAACGCTGCAGTGCCACATAGTCGGTCAGCGGCTCTTGTGAGATAACAACACCCGCGGCGTGGGTGCTCGCGTGGCGTACCGCGCCTTCGACACCCTGCGCCGTATCAATCACCTTGCGACTGTTGGCATCTGAGCGAATCAGTTGTCGAAGTTCAGGAGACTCGTCGATGGCATCCTGGATGTTCACATTCAGCCGCGTAGGCACCATCCGCGCCAGCCTGTCGCCAACGCTGATGTCCATGCCGAGTGCTCGGCCGCAGTCGCGAATCGCAGCCTTTGCGCCGAGAGTTCCGAACGTGATGATCTGCGCAACGTGATCGCGGCCGTAGCGATCAACGCAGTAGCGGATCACCTCTTCACGTCGGTCGTCCGCGAAGTCCATATCGATATCCGGCATCTCTCGCCGTTCGACATTCAGGAAGCGCTCAAAAATGAGCCCGTTCTTGAGCGGGTCTACCTGCGTGATCTCCAGGCAGTACAGCACCATGCTCGCGGCGGCCGAGCCGCGCACTGCGGACAGGATGCCGCGCTTGTTCACGAAGTTGAAGATGTCCCAGCACACCAGGAAGTAGTCAGCGAACTGCGTCTTGTCGACAACATCCAGTTCGAACTCAAGCCGGGCCTTGACCTCGTCTGAAGGACGTTCGAAGCGCTTATGCATACCTTCGACGCACAGCTTCCTCAAGTACTCCATCGACGACATGTTGTCCGGAGTCTGGAACTTCGGCACAAGCGTCTTGCCGAACTCGAGCTCCAGTTCACAGGACTCGGCGATAGCCAGAGTGTTCGAAACCGCGGTTGGCAGTTCCGACCACTGCTCGGCCATCTCCTCGCTGCTGCGGATGAAGTAGGTGTCATCCTCCATGTGCAGTCGGTTCGGGTCGTTGATCTGCGAGTTCGTGACGATGCAGGTCAGAACATCCTGCTTCGGCCCATCTTCGCGATGCACATAGTGCGAGTCGTTCGTCGCCACCAGCGGCAGATCGTGCTGCTTGCTCAGCTCGACCAGAGCCTTGTTGACTTCGGCCTGTCCCGGTACACCCTCGTGCATCATCAACTCGAGGTAGTAGCGGTCCTTGAACACCTCGTGGTACCAGCCAAGGGTGTCTTTGATTAGCGAGTCGGCGCCGTTCTTGATGTTGCGGGCTAGCTCGCCGGACGGGCATCCCGAGAGCACGATCACGCCTTCGCTGTACTGCTCAAGGATCTCGCGGTCGAAACGAGGCCTGTAGTAGAAACCTTCGAGGTGACCTTTCGTCACCAGCCGCAGGATGTTCTGGTAACCGGTGTGGTTCTGCGCCAGCAGGGTCAGGTGATAAGGAAAGCGTTCCTGCGAGTTCCGTTCGGTTCTTGGACCAGGTGCCACATAACCTTCTACACCGATGATTGGCTTCACGCCGACCTTCTGCGCAGCCTGGTAGAAATCTACCGCGCCGTGCACATTCCCGTGGTCCGTGAGAGCTAAGGCACGCTGCCCCAAATCTGCGGCACGCTGGGCCATCTCCGAGAGCCGACTGTGGCCGTCCAGCAGGCTGTACTCAGAGTGGTTGTGAAGGTGTACGAACTCAGTCAACGGCGATTGGTCTCGTAGTCGATCTATTAGCGGTTACGCGGGACCTGAGTTGGCAGGCACGGACATGCCACCATCGCGCCAGAAAACCCCGGACAGAGCTTATCGGAACGCGAATGCCGACTATAGCGCGGAGCGGCAAATCAGTCGAGACCCAGTGCCCGATTAAAGGGCGACATCTAGCGATGCAAGCACGCCAAATCACAACAAGTTGTGGACACGAGTTGCGGTAACAGGTGAGGGCTGGCGGCGGCCATTCGCCCTTCGACAGGCTTCAGGGCGGCAGTGTGTTCTCCCTCCCTGACAGGGAGGGAGTTAGAGGGTGGGTCGGAGTCTGTCATTCTGAACTTGATTCAGAATCTCTCGTTCGACCATGGATCAGCGGCCTGATCCCTGAGACCCGCAAGCGGGTGCCCCTCGGTCGGGATGACAAACCCCGATAGCCTCTCCAACGCAGCCACCTACGCCGAAGATCCCGCAGCGTCACTACTGTCTGTAGGCACTTCACTGCCCGGCGTACCTTCGAGCCCTCCGCCTTCCACGCCACCGGCCTCAGGCGTTGGCACGACCTCAGTCGGCAGCGGTCCGCTCAGCGCGAATGCGACCGTCGCGGCGATGGTCACGAGAATGATGATCCAGAACCAGTTGTAAGCGTTCCTCGAGCTGGATCGCCTGCGGTCGTTGTACTCCTTCGAGTCCTTGACCACATGTGTGCCCAGCCACCTGTCGTGCCACGTACGACGCTCTGGATCAGAAAATGCAGCCCAGAAGCCGGCTCCGAAAGCCAGCAAGCTGATCGTCGAAGCGGTATTGCGAACGAACATATGGAAGAAGCCGGCGACGTCTCCGTTGTCTCGCAAAACGCGCAAACCGAATATCGCGGCGCCGATGTCCTGGCCGCGGCTGAACAGAAATAGATTTGCCACCTGCGCTGCGAGCCATACAACGACGCCAAAACCGGGGATTAGCCACAACGCAGCTGCCGGGAGTACCGACGACGCCCCGAACGCTCGTCCACGAGTCGGAATATCAGCCAGCGGCGTTGGCAGGTCTTCGACATCGACCCGGCCTTCCGGAGTCTCGGACTCTGGCAGCGGTGGCAGACCCCGCTCCTTGCGGAACCAGGGCTGATTCTCGTCGCCCGGCCAGACAGGCGGCAGCTTCTCTGACTCACGGTTCGGCTCGCCGGGCGATGCAGCAGGAGGCTCCGGTGGATGCTCT
Source organism: Dehalococcoidia bacterium (assembly GCA_028285005.1). GTDB lineage: Bacteria > Chloroflexota > Dehalococcoidia > Lucifugimonadales > Lucifugimonadaceae > JAJCYX01. The sequence goes on from JANQQP010000023.1 coordinate 32,001, forward strand.
ACACGCTGCTCTGGGCCGCCTTCCCGGACCGGAGGCACGTAGGGTTGCGCGACTTCATCAGTGGGCACCTGCCCTCTGTCCGCGGTGGGCGGCACTGATCGTTCGTCGGGTCGAGCGGTTGGTCGCTCGCCAGGCCGCTCAGGATCACCTTCCCTGACTGGTGGCACGTACGGCGGAGCAACCTCATCCGGAGATGTCGGCCCTGCAGGTCGAGACGATCGTTCTGCTTGTTCGGCGGGTCGACCAAATGACCCTCGGCGAGGCTCAGGATCATCGTCTCGGACCGGCGGGACGTAGGGAGGCGCAACCTCATCATCGGCACCTTCATCACGGCTTGGTTCAACAGGCCGTCGTTCGGGCCCTGGCCGACCGATCATCCTCGCATTGACGCCCATAATCGACCGCAGATCGTCTTGCGGCGCGCCCGCCCGCGAAGACTCCTTTGAAGGCAGCTCCTCGTCCTCGCCAGGAGGCCGGTTGTCGTCATCCTGACGTTCAGTCATGGAGCCTCTCAGGTTCAGGGAACAATATTGCGCTGAATACAGTCTTCACTTACGGCGGCCTTCCCAATTGTGCGCAGCGGATCGAGGCAGCAGGTGATGGAAACTCGTACTTATCAGGTTGCGCCTGATGCTAGAGTCCATAGAGCCCGGCCATTCTCAGAGCGCTTCGAGACGGCTGGCAACTATGGGTCGCCCGGGACCGGCCCGGCCGATGAACGGCATCTATCTTCTCATGAGAGGCCATTTGATGACGCAGCAGCGGGGCGGCACAAGCCGCGGACAGAAGATCCTGGTAGTTGACGATGAGTCCACTTCGGACCTCATGCGTTCCGTGCTGCGCAGACTTGAGACCGAAGGCTTCCGCCCAATCGTCATCCAGCCCGAGGGCCAGCGAGTCGACGGTCGCCAGTATGAGACCGAAGCCCTTTTCGCCCTCGAGGACGAACGTCCCGCCGCCGTACTGCTCGATGTTCGCTTCGGTGAATACGACGAAGACCGCTTCATGGGTCTGAACATACTCAAGAAGATCGTCGAACGAGACCCCAGCATGCCGGTGCTTATGTTCACGCAGTACGCGCAGGGTCCGTACAGGGACACCGCAGTCGCCGCCAGCCTCTCCGTTAGCGCGCCTGTTGATTTCATAGACAAGCTCGCCAGCCCCGATGAAGTCCTCTTGAGGCTCAGGCGCCTCATCGGCTCGGCTCCTGAGAACGTCAAGATCGGCTCCATGTTCGAACTCGACGCATCGAACGGCATCGTCTACAGCCACACCGAAGGCGAACGGAACCACGTGCGCGAGATCCAGGGCATGAAGTTCGAGATCCTGAAGGAGCTGGCCACCGCCTACTTCCGCAGTGAGGCAGAAGTCGTCCCGTTCTCTCGCCTGGAGCGCTTCTCAGAAGGCGAGGATTCCCGCGCATCCCTCCGTGTCCGTATCCGTGAGATCAAGGTCGCTATGGGCAAGGCAGTTCAACGTGACTTCGGCGCGGACGAGCTGATCATCAACATCCGCAACCGCGGCTACAGGCTTTCGCCACCCCGAGTGTCATCAAACTCGGGCAACCAGGCCTGAGCGCGTCCATCTGCAAGGGTTTTGTGCCAGAGACTTCTTGAATGCCACGCACCCCACGCACAATAGCCCGTTACGCAGGGCTCGCGGCAGCAGGAATCGGTTTCCTGCTGCTAATCATCGGTCCTTTCATCGGTGAGGCAATCAGCCCCGACACCGTGCTGACCGTTGAGCCGGTCAGCTATTCCGGCGCGATCACCCTAATCGTCGGCCTGGCACTGGTCGCAGGGACCTATCTGATCAGGCGCCGCTCCGGCTCATCAGACGAAAACGGCGAGGCTAACTGGAGCCAGGTGACACAGGACTACTTCGACACTTTCTCTCACGACATGGGCCGACCGTTCAGGCGGATCCTCGGCAAAGAGCGAGAGGTCAGGGCGCGAATCGAAGAGTCGGGTGCAGACGTTCCTGCCTCAGTCCACAGCCTGATGGACGAGATCGAGCAGCAAGCGCCCAGCTTTCGTCTCATGCTCGACAATGTGCGGGTGCTGGTTGAGCTTGAAGACCCGGGTGCCAAGTCGGTCATGGAGCCGGTGGACCCGGCGGGTATCGTGCGCAACATCGCCGACCGATACTTCGCACTGGCCGCCGAGCAGGGCATCGATCTTTCATGGTGGGCCGAACCACAGGAGTTCGGGCTCGTTTACGGCGACGCAGCGGCGATAGACCACATAGTCACCAACCTCGTAGACAACTCGATGAAGTTCGCCTGCAAGAGCATCGAGGTCCGAGTCACCCGTAACCCCACTCATTACTACATCAGGGTCTGGGACGACGGATCTGGCATCCCAGAATCTCACCTCCCTCACCTGTTCGACCGCGGCTGGACACCGGCGCTGGCGGGCAGACAGGAAAAGAGCAGCTCAGGACTCGGCCTCTACATCGCCCGCACGCTGTGCCGACGCTCCGGTGGCGATCTGGCCGTCGAATCTCGCACGGACCGCAACGGACCGGGGGGCTCAAACTCAGATTCGACTGAGGCTGACGGTCATTACACGAGCATGACGGTGATGCTTCCATTGAGGGACCGGCCAGAATCTGAGCCAGATGGTCGCAGCAATGGCAGCCAACACGGCAATGGCGACCGTATCAAGTAATTGTGGTGTAACGGCTGGTTGCACACGGTTGAATCGGGGGAACTGCGGCTCGGCTTGAGCCACGGCACTGTTGGGATGAGCCTCGGCGAGGTCCTGACACAACCGCCGGGAGCTGGAAGTTGATCTTCGCCAGGACCAAATACCTGGGACTCGTCATGGCGCTCGCAGCCATGGCAACTCTCGTTGCATGCGCGCAGACAGCGCCGCGCAACGAGCCGACTCCCACAAGCGTTCCTGAGCCAACCGCAACACCAGAGCCTCCGACGCCAACGCCCGAGCCGCCAACGCCTACACCTCAGCCCCAGCCAGAACCAACAGCAACGCCTCAGCCAGAGGCAACTGCAACCGCACTACCTGATCCGACGCCAACAACCTCGCCGACGGCCATACCCGTCAACAATGTCCAGGTATACACGCTCTCGCTCGAGATCGAAGGTGTTAGCGACGAAACCATTGTTCGCGGCGATTCGATCGTGTTGCGGGGTCAATCGACCGCAGACGCAATCGTCAGCATCAACGGCGTGATCGTGCCCGTCGACGAAACCGGGCGCTTCGAGGTACCTCTGCTACTCGAACCCGGCCCAAACCAGATCGACGTCGTAGCAAGTGACCTCGATGGAGGTCAAGTGAGCGCATCTTTCTTTGTCGTATCGCTCCCCGAAGAGCCTGAACCGACGCCTGTGCCAACAGAGGGAGCGACTCCCGAACCGACGGGGGAGAGCCAGGCATGAAGCACTCGTTCTCCACACTTAAGCGCATGATCGCAACCCCGGCCCACCTGTTTCCAACTGGGCTCCAGTTCAGAGTCGCACCGGAACCGGGTAACACAAAAGTAATTGCCCCAACACGACTATTGAACGTGAAGGGACTGGATCCGGGTAATACCGGCGCCATTCCGGGGTCAACACAAATGTCCATACAGGATTCACAGGTCGCTAGGCCTTCGAGCATCAAGCGGTACGCAGCAAAGACCGCAGCAGTGCTCACGGCAATAGCGCTAGTCGCCGCCATGACGGTTCCCGCAATCGGAACCGCCGGTAGTCGCGCAAGTGCCGACCACGCACCGCTGGAAGCCATCTTCGGCTCAGTCGTGGCGGTTCAAGTGCCAGACTCGATCACGGTGGCGACAGACTCCGGCGTCATCACCGTCGTCGTTCCGTCCAACGACGTCTTCACCGGTGACATCACCGCCGTCGAAGACATCACGGAAGGCGACCGACTCGTCGGCTCAATCCACGTTGCCGAAGACGGCACCACGACAGCCGACAGAATTCTGATCGTTCCTGATCTCACCAAGTCGGTGACCCGTCACATCCTCGGAGTTGTTCTCGAGGTGCAGGACGGCGCAATAGTCGTACAGGATCGCGATGGCAACACCATCACCGTTGATGTGCCTGAAGGAATCGAGATTCCTGAAGAGGGAACGGTCGTGACCGCGGTCGCTCAACTCGACCGCGCCACCGGCAGGCTCGAAGCTCAGGCATTCGACCTGGTAGAGGACGCCGTCCAGCGCATACAGGACGCCAAGGACCGTGTAACTGACTCGGACCTCAAAGACGAGCTGGAAGAACGGTTGGAGCGTGCCCGTGACCAGCACCTCAGTGCACTCGAAAGGGCGCGCCAGGGCCTGGAGCGCGCCCAGGAAGCGGTATCTGCGGCAATCGCAGAGCGCGACGAAGCACAGCGCAGGCTGGTGGAGGTCCAGGCGAGGTTCGATGACCTGCGCCAACGCTATGTGCAAGAGGCGAGTGATCGCAACGAGCGCCTGCCTGAACTACTGACAGAAGGAACTCTCAACTACGACGAGATCGAGTGGGCGGAGCCAAACGGCACCTTTTCGCTTGTTCCGCGCATTAACGACGCCGACGATGGCGTCATGCACACCTTCGCGTGGAACGACGAGACGCTGGCAATCATCCCTGTCGAGCTACGTGAGACCGATCCGTCATCACCGGCCATCACAGCCACTATCGCACGCAGTGTGGCTCTGCCTCTCAACGATGTGAAGAGCCTGATTCCGTCCGGCTCGCAGGTGATCGTCCAGTACGATCCGAACACCGAGCCTGCGGTCTCCACCCTCATTACTGTCCTGCCTCCAACGCTACCTGAGGCGATAGAAGACGCGCTGGAGCGCGAGCGCCTGCGCAGCATCAGCGGCTTCATAACGCTGGTCGAGGACACGCCGGAGCTGGACGACACGGTCGGTGTTGTGGTTGTTGCAAACCGCCAGCACGACTTGAGAGTTGCCGCCAAGGTCACAGCAAACACCGAGATCGTAGTCGATGGCGAGCCGGCAAGGTTCGGAGATCTCGCAGCAGGTATGTCAGTTGAGGTCGAGTTCGACTCAGCATCCGCAGACGCCGAGTCAGACGATACGGCGACACTGACCGGCCGCCTGAATGCTCTCAGGATCCGAGCATCGACGCAGGTCGATGACGAGGTCCACGTAGCGGGACAGATCGCCGGTCTCGACCCCGAGACACGCACGGTTGGGATCATCACAAGAGACGGCGACATTGTCCGTGCTCAGGTCATAGACGATGCGGTGATAGTGAAGGACGGCGTGCAAAGCCGGTTTGGCGCCCTTGAGGTCGGCGACCTTGTGCTGGACGCCACTCGCTTTAACCGGGAGACACTGGTGCTGACGCGGCTGGCCGTGCAATCACCGAAGGCCGTTGAGGTTTCAGGTGCCGTATCAGGCATCGACCGTAACCCGGACCGCCTAGCGATTAACACCGCCAACGGACGTGCGCTGGTCGTATTTGTCATCGACGCCACAGTTATACGCACCGAAGTCGGGACGACTGTCAGGTTCTCCGAGCTTTCGGTCGGTGACAGGGTGCTGAAGGGTGAGGCGCAGCCGATCCAGCGCGACGGCAACACTGTGCTAGTCGGGACTGAACTGGTAGTCGGCGATTCCAACATCGCCGCAGCTCGGGGCGTTGTCAGCAGGGTCGCCGCAGACTCCGGCCAGCTCAGCATCACTACAAATCTGAGCAACACCGTCGCCGGTACCGACCTGATTAACCTGTCCGTCGCAGACAACAACCGGTCCGTCATCACCAAGAATGACGTGCGGATCAGAACTCTCGCACCGATTCAACCTGGCGACATCGTGGAATCGGTCTCATACGACGCGTCGACCGGCACGATCATCAAGATGTCCGTCGTCTCGGCGAATCTCCAGCGGATCCGCGGCTTTGTGAGCACTGTCACTGACAGCGGAGTTACCATCCTGACAAGCAGCGGCCTGACTGTCGGCCTTGCTGTGACCGACGAGACGGTGATGACGCTCAATGGCAGGCGTATCGCATCGCTGGACCCGGTCGACCGCGGTGACATCGTCGTGGAGGCTGTGTACATAGCAAGGTCTGGCAACACGGTCAGCGGATTGGCTCTCCGCATCACCCTGATCAGTCCGCTCCCGGCTCCGGGAGAGACACTGGCGCCCGGCGACGCAGACGGCAATGAAACGGCGACCGCTGCCGTTGAAACAACCGTCTCCGGCGTGATCGAAGAGATATCGGATGACGAGTGGCTGATCGGTGATCGGAGCTTCAAGATCACCGACAACACCAGGTTCTTCGGCGAACGTCCACAAGTCGGCCTCGTCGCAAAAGCAACACTGGTGCTGGACAGTGACGGCGACTTTGTCGCGACGGCCATCAGCGTTGCTGGACGCCCTGACACCAACCCAACAACGCGGCCCGTCGAAATTCAGCCTGTAGAACCGGGTGATACACCAGATCTTGTGAGGATCCTTGGGAAGGTCCAGTCCCTCGAAAGGGGTCGGGACGGGAACCTCGCTGTAGTGGTCCTGGACGGCGTGAAACTGGCGCTCCTCGCTGACACCGTTGTCGTTGGCGAACCTCGTGTCGGCACCAACGCTCTCGCCGTAGTGCGAAGGACTCCAGGGGGAGCAGTCGTCGCTGCCTCCATCATCTTCGTCGACTCTAATAACACTGGAGGCAACACTGACAGTCAGGCCGGCTCCAACGTCGACTCGAACGACCGGGACGAGACAAACAGCAACACGCCCGGAACTCTCGGCCCAGCGTCGCCTCCAGAGCCGAAGCCCGCAGAGGACCACGACGACCCGATGGGCGTCTCGCCAAGCTTTGACGATAACTCGGCGCCGAACGCCGATGCGGGTGACGGCACGGTCGGGGCTTCCGACTCTGACGCGCCCAATCTCGAGACTCGAACCATCACAGTCGAGCAGATCAGCGGGCGCGTCGTGGTCTCCGGCGGGGACACCTATCTGCTCAAGACCGCACAGGCGATTTCACTGCGCACAGGCGACGAGATTCAGGTCCGAGTGCGCTCTGTGGACCGGGACAAGATCGAGACCGCGCTGAGCATCATCGACAGACTCGCCGTGGTCTTGAACCCGCTCTACCAGGAGACCGCGACGGCAGGCGACAGTCCGGTCTACGTCGCTGAATGACGCCGACGCCTAGACCTTCGCCCGAGCCCTGCGAAACCGGTTGCGAGCAGCGAATCGCTGTTGGCTCTCGATGCCGAGCGTCAGCGGTACTGATATGAACAGTAGTATCGCCATCACAGTAAACGCGATCCGGTACGTGTCTGTGATGTCGAACATGAAGCCCGCGAACGCCGCGCCGAACGCTCCGAACACCGCATTGATGGAGCTGATCAGCCCAAGCACATTGCCGTAGCTCTCACGGCCAAAGTAGTCAGCCAGCAGCGCAAGCCTGATCGGCACCGAGGCCCCAAAACCGATACCGAACCCAATCGTGTAAAGCGGAATCGGACTCGCTCCAAGCGAGAGACCGAAGAGATCGGTGTTGACGAGTCCGATCGAGAGAATCCCGATACCTTCCAGGCCCAGCGCCGCCGCCAAAACCATCTTCTTGTTCAGCCGGTCGCCCCACGCAGCGACGAGTAGCCTTCCCGCAAGATCTCCGACCGCCACGGCGCCGAAAGCAAATGCCGCCAACTGCCCGCTGATCCCTTCTTCGGTCAGTGCGTCGATGTGAGTGATGTTCGAGGCGCTTGCAAACTGTCCAAAGCTCGAGACTAGCGCCAGCTGCCAGAAAAACCGCATCCGCAGCACCTGGCTAGCCGAGACTCGCGGCATGCTTCGCACTCGACGCCCTTTTGGCCTGGCGCTCGCAGCCTGAGTCCCATCTGCTTGATCGTCCGGGGGATCACCGTCCGGCCGCATCCCATAGTTCTCCGGAAACTGCCGCATCAGCAGCATTGCCGGAAAGCCGACCACCCAGAAACCGATGCCAATAGCGAACAGCATCTCGCGCCAGCCGAACTCTTCCACCATCCCGCTCAACAGCGGCACGAAGAGCCCGCCAACACCGGAAGCAGCCATCAGGATGCCCAACGCCCTGGCACGGTTGCGGGAGAACCAGTTGCTGACCGTGACCACCAGGACGATGAACGTGCCAAACGACATGCCGATGGTCAGCAGTACGATCACCAGATAAAAGTGCCAAAGCGTCTGCACCTGGCTCATCAGGATGAACGACAGGCCCGTGACGGCCACGCCAAACGACATGACCTTGCGTGTGCCGTAGCGGTTGATGACGGTACCGATGAACGGCGAGATCATCCCGCCTTCGAGACGCTGTATAGAGACCGCTGCTCCAACAGCGCCTCTGCTCCAGCCGAAGGTGTCGACGATTACATCGAAGAACACCGCAAAGCCGCGCCAGAAAACGGCGGACGCGTAGAACTGGACCGCGCCGCCACCGGCAACGACCCACCAGCCGTAGAAAACACCTTTGGATCTACCGGCCGCTATTCCGTCCCTCCGTGAGATCGGGGCGCTGGCGGTTCTTCCGAGCGCTGTTCAAGCAGGAAACTCCGCAGCACGTCGTTGAAGACGGCGGGATTGTCTCCCGAGACTCTGTGCCCTGCGTTTGGGATAGATGCTACTCGGCTGCGGGGAATTGCTCCGGCCATCCGGTCGATGATCGCCGCATCTGTGATATCGCTCTCTTCGCCCCTCACAAGTAGCGTCGGCGCCGCAATGCGCTCTAGCGCGGCCCAGCGCACGTCGGGTGATCCGTAGGAGCCGTGCAGCGTCGATATCGCCGGGTCGTACTTCCATGACCACTTGCCGTTAGCTGTCGGACCGACGGAGTGAACGAGCGAACTGTGCACCTGCTCCACCGACCTCCACGGAGTAAGCTCTCGCACCTTCTCAACGAGCTCCTCAAGCGAGTCGAACTCGCCAGGGCCTGAAGTGAAGTTGCGAATGCTCTCCCTCCCCTCGCGTCGTGACTCCGGCGCCGACTCCGCCACGATCAGGGCCGGTACGGTTGCCGGGTTGCGAGATGCGTACATGTAGGCCAGCGTCCCGCCCAGCGAAAGGCCGCATATTGACGGACTGTCAAGAGAAACCGCAGGTATGAACGCGTCTATGTCTTCGTATAAGTCATCGAAGGTGTACTGAGCATCGGGTGCACGAGCGCTCTGGCCATGCCCTCGAAGGTCGATAGAAACAACATGGCAGATGTCGCGGACGGCGAGAGCTGCGAAATCCCATGAATGTGCCTGCTGTGCGAAGCCGTGAATGAACAGGAGAGCAGGAAGATCAGCATTGCCCCAGTCGAGGTACCTGAGACAGATGCCGTTAACCTCGGCAAGACGACTCTCAGGCGGTGCCGGATCGGCGAAGCTCAGGTCGAGATCGGCGGCGGCCCTGAGCGTGTCATCGAACCATCCATCAGGACCGGCTTCTGGCACAGATCGGCCGCTACAGCCCGTATTTTCGTCGTCTGAGCCGGACATTCACACCTGCAAGACCGTCTGAACCGTAAAACATGAGAATCGGCACCATACACAACATCAGCTTCTCTGCATCAGCCCTGAAGCCGCAGCGCGCCCTGCTTCCCGTCGCCGCTATTGTTGCACTGGCTGCCGTCGCATGCTCATCCTCCAATGAACCCACGGCAACCGCTATCCGCGCCGAGCCATCGCCAAGCCCCACAACAGTTCCGCCTACCGCAACGCCCAATCAGCTCGTAGTTCCAACAGCAACTCCGCGTCCGCCGCTCACAGAGGACGACCGACTCGGCCGTGCGCTAATGCTCCGGCTGTTCGAACTCGATCGCGGCCCCAACCTCGATGTCATCGAGCAGATGGTCGAACTCGGCCATCCCGGCCTGGTGGCGCCGCTGGTTGAGATCACCGGCTTTTCGTTCGAGTCGTTTACCGCCGGGCCGATAGGCGACGCCCTCTTCCAGCTAACTGGCGCAGACCTTGGCGGCAGCTTCGAATCGCAACGTGCATGGCTCGAATGGCAGGCCGAAAATCCCGAGTTCGAGCCTATCGCCGGGTACGACGAATGGAAAGGCAACTTCTACAGCGAGATCGCGGGCGGACTCGACTCGTTCCTCTACGCAGATGTGCCGACACGCATACCGCTCTGGGGCGTGCAGTTCGGCGGCGTAGGCAAGGACGGCATCCCATCGCTCGACAACCCGATTTTCGTTACGCCTGAACAGGCAACATATCTCGACCCAGACGAACGCGTCTTCGGCATCGTCGTGAACGGCGAAGCCCGCGCTTACCCGGAACGCATCATGCGCGTTCACGAGCTCTCAAACGACGTTGTTGGAGGGCGTCCGGTCGCTCTCGTCTATTGAACGCTCTGCGGAACGGGCATCCTGTTCGATGCCGAGATTGACGGGAGAGTGTTCGAGTTCGGAACGTCTGGCTTCCTGCACCAGAGCAACAAGCTGATGTTCGACCGTGAGACCGATTCGCTCTGGCAGTCGCTCACCGGCGAACCTGTGATGGGCGAGCTTGCACACAGCGGTCTGCAACTCGACTTCCTGCCAGTCAATTTCACAACATGGGACGACTGGCTGGCGCGCAACCCCGGAACTTCGGTGCTGGCGTTGGAACAGGGACAGCGAGTTGAGTATCACCATCCAGACAGCCCGAACGCGGTCTACTCGGACTACTTCTCGACTCCTGAAGTCTGGTTCCCACCATACCTGCGCAGCGATGAGCTCGAGGAGAAGAGCCGGGTGTACGGCGTAGAGTTCGGCAACGCCGCGACCGCCTACCCGCTCGATACGCTGGCAAACGAGACCGTCGTCAATGACCGGGTCGGAATCCTCGATGTCGTGATCACTTTCGACCCTGTTTCAAGCCTTAGCAGAAGCTACGAGAGCGGTGGCAGGATCTTCACGCCCGGACTCAATAGTGGAGAGCTTCTTGATGATTCCGGTGTATTGTGGATTGCGGAGGAATCCGGGCTCCTGGCGACGGACGGCTCTGGCAGTGTGCTGGAGCGAGTGAACGGAATCGAATCTTTCTGGTTCGGCTGGTTCGCATTCCGTCCGCACTCCCAGGTCTACCGGGCACAATGAGTTCATCCATAAAGATAGGCCGGATCAGCGGCATTCCAATCGCCGTTCATCCCTCGTGGCTCATCGCCTTCTTCTTCATCGCCTGGACCATCTCCGACCTCTTCCAGAACTCGTTCGATTCCTGGAGCGCGTCCCAGTACTGGACAGGTGCAATCATCGGCTCGCTGGCGCTGTTCGCGTCTGTCCTTGTGCACGAGTTGGCGCACTCCATCGTTGCCCAACGGCTCGGCCTGCCGGTCCAGGGCATAACTCTCTTCATATTCGGCGGAGTTAGCCAGATACAGGGCCGCTACAAGAGGGCTCGAGACGAGTTCTTAGTCGCATTCGCCGGCCCGCTTTCGTCACTCATCATCGGTGCGGTTGGCCTGTTCGTGTGGTTCACGCTGAGACCGGATGGCGGCGAAGACCCCAGCCTGCTGCTGGGCATCATCTTCTATCTGGGCGCCATGAACATCATCCTCGGCGTATTCAACCTGCTGCCGGGCTTCCCGCTCGACGGTGGTCGAGTCCTGCGCTCGGCGGTCTGGGGTTGGTCTGGCAGCGAAAGCAGGGCCACTCGCGTCGCCGCCGGCGTAGGCAACATCGTGGCGTGGATCCTCATGGCCATCGGCATATTCCAGTTCCTGAACGGCAATATAATCGGCGGTATCTGGCTCGCCTTCATCGGCCTCTTCTTGCAGTCGGCGGCGCGCGGTGAGCGGCGGGCTGAGTCGGTCAGGAACGCCACTCAGGTCCCCTTGAGAGCCGCTGTGCAGCGCACTCCGCAGATGGTGGACGCCACCGACCGTGTTTCCGATGTCATGATCGACGTGATCTCACGCGGATTCCAGCAGGTTGTTCCTGTGATTGAGCGAGACGCGCCGATCGGCTTCTTCACTGCAGAAGACGCGAACCGCTTCCCGCCGACCGAATGGCACAACCTGTCAGTTGGAGGCGTGATCGCCCGGCAGGAGCCGTTCACGGTCCAGCTCTCGGACGACGCATTCGATGTCTTGCAGGCGATGCAGGCACGCGGTCTTCGCTACGCCCTGGTGCTGGCGATGGACAACGTGGTCGGTGTCGTTGGCCAGGCGGAGCTGGAAGCGCTGATCAGGTACCGGAGCGCTGACGGCGACGCTTCTGTCGGCCAGCCGCCTTACCGCCCTTAGTCGAACCGCTTTTCGCTGGCTCTGCTTCGTCAATCAGTCGTGCGCCGGGCAGTATCACGGTTACCGTCGTGCCCAACCCTACTTCGCTCTCGATGGAAGCCGTGCCGCCGTGCATCTCAACAATCTTGCGGGCTATTGCCAGTCCTAGCCCTGAACCCTGCACTCTGCTTGCGCCCGAGGCGGCGAGTCGTATTCCGGTGTCCCAAACGCGCTCTAACTGGTCTGCTGGAATCCCAGGGCCAGTGTCCGAAACGCTGATGTTCAGGAACTGCTCCTCTATACTCACGTCGATCGCCACAGATGCGCCTTCAGGTGAGTATTTCGAGGCATTAGACAGCAAGTTCGTAACCACTTGTGAGAGCCGCAGGTGATCGGCCTGTACGGTGTACTGAGCATCGGGAAGGATCAGCGAGAGGTCCTGCCCGGCCGATGTGAAGATCGGCTCCTGAGCATCGACGATCTCCTGCATCAGGTTGCTCACATCGACGGCCGAAAGTCCGAGCTCGTAGTCGAGTCCAGGCAGATCGCCAATCATCGTGTCAAGCTTACTGGCCGTTTTCTGGATCACTGACAACGCCTGCGTTTGAGTCTGGCTCAGGCTGTCATCCGTCCCCACTGAAAGGATGTCGGCGTAGGCGATGATGCTCTGCAGCTGGTTCCGCAACTCGTGTGAAGCCCGTTCAATCGTCTCCGACCGCTCCTTCAGCGTCGCCTCAAGGTCTCGTCTCTCGGAATTGGCTCGCTTCACTCTCACACGGTCCGACACGTCGTAGCCAACCAGCGTCACGCCCTTGACCGTCCCGTCCGTCTCGGTAATCGGCTGTGCCCAGATCTCTACCGAATGCGAACCGAGCGAAGTCAGCGCGGTCGCCATCATCCCGCGCATAGCCTGCCTGACGGCGTCCTCTAACTGCGGATACTTGCTGGTGAAATCGAATATCGAAGCGCCGTGCATGTCCTCTCGCTTGAGCCCGAGCGTTTCAAGCCCGTGGCCTTCGAGCGAGCGGCAAACGCCTTCAGCATCTGTCGTGATCAAAGCGATCGGTGTGCTGTCCAGCACCAGGCTCAGCTGCTTGCGGATATCTATCACCTGGTGTCTGAGCTCACGTTCAGAGGCGTGCGCGTTCCAGCCCGCCAACGCACCCTTCAGGTTCACGGCCAGAGCTGATGCCAGGCTCATCTGCTCATCGTCAAACGAACGCCTCTCAGCACTCAACAGCAGAAGCACGGAGTTGCGACCGTCTCCGGCGCTCATCGGGATGGCCAGCAATACATCGCAATCTGCGAATGAAGCGTGCATATCGGCCGGAGTTCGTGGACCGTCAGCTACAGACGCCGAGAAAGGCTCCTCCATCGCAACTATGTCGTGTGAAGGCAGCAGCGCGAAGGGAATACGCTCTACGGCGAGCTCGCCTGGCATCGCGGCAGAGTCGTAGCGGACCTCAGCCGATTCTTCGAGCAGATCAAGATCGATGAATAGTGCCCGATCATGTGAGAACAGGCTGTCTATCTTGGAACCCAGCGCCCGGAAGGCTTGCGACGGTTCGGTGAACTCAACCGCCAGTGCGCCAATCTGCGTCACGAGGTCTTTTCGGTCCTGCGAGTTCTGAACCAGCTCGATGGCCATCGTTCGGCTGAGCGGACCAGAAACAAACTCGCACACCCGTTGGAGTCTCGCCAGATCGGTCGTACTGAACGACTCGTCTACTTGAGGCCACGCCGTGACAACGCCGAGCACGCGGCCGCCCGACATCACAGCTGCACGCATTGAGCCATCGGCCACAGCGCTGTGTCCCGGCTCTGGCAGCCCGAGGCCGGCTATATCGAGGCTATTGAACACCTCGCCTTCCAGCGGGACCGGAACTTCGTCTGCAGGCGCAGCAGCCAACGAGTCGTAGCTGTATAGCTGCCTGTACGTCCGGGCTGAGCGGTCGATCGTCCCCCACGACACTTTCGAACTGGGAATGATCTCCAGCATCCATTCGGTCACGGAAGCAAACAGAGTTGCGTTGTCAGGCGACTCAGCAGCTGCTCTCGTCAAAGCCAGCAGCGTCTTAGGTGATATGAAACCGGGATCATCCTCAGCATCCTCAGGCTCGATCGTCACGCCCGGCCGCCCCGCAGATAGCCCAACACCCAGATGAACGGCCGGAGCGATGCTCTCCAGCAGCCGTATCACTTCCTTGGGGTTGCTGACCGGCGATGAGAACCCGGCGAGCATGATCGCAACGACCTCGCCGGCCTCCCGCAGGGGTATTGCGACGACCGCCTGCAGACCCGACCTGCGCCAGTGGGCGATGGTCGCCGGCGGCACACTTAGCCGCTCCGAGCTTGCAGCGGAAGTGAACACAGCGGCGCCCGTCTTCAGCACCCTCTGCTCAATCGAACCGGCAAGCGGCCACTCGACGCCCGGTGCTAGCGCTCCATACTCCTCGTCACCCGCGCTGGAAGCGTCAGGCACGTAGCAACGGCCGGTCACCGTATCGGCCACGTGAATCGATATCGCTGAAACAGGCAAGCGGCGCGCTATCACCTTGCGTGCAGCGTCGAGGAAGCCACCATCATGGTCGCGAGAAGCCAGTGCGCCTATCTGGCGCACCGTCTCACTGGCTCGGGAGTACGAGGCGATGCGACGGTCCAGCTCGGTCGCTCGCAGCGTTCCGGCAAGCGTCAGAACGCCTGACTCCAGCAGCAGAGTCGCCGACTCGCTCCATTCCTTGCCGCCCTGTGCCGTGGCGATGACGATGAGGTGCGCGCCATCGTGCAGATCGGCTCTAGAAGCGATGTAAGCACCGTCGAACTCCTCGCCGTAGATAACAACCGGCTCGAAGAGAGCCAGCGTCTCTAGCGATTCGACGGCAATCGGCCCGGCGCCCTGCTGTGGCACAAGCGCAGGCGGCAGATCGATCGTTTCGGTCAGTGACGATGTACCTGGCTTCGAAACTCGTGCTAGCGGCTCGTAGATTCCGGCAATGGCAGATGAGCGGGCAACTGTGACGGCGTCGGCCCCTGTTGCGGCGCTAATCTCGGTTGCGAAACGCGCCGTGATCTCAGCAACATCGCCGATACTGCCGCTCTGCTCGGCAAGCTTTCGCAGGATCCCCGCGACGTCGACACGCTCGCTGATCCCGGCAATCGACTCAACATTGGCCGTGCTGCCTCCGCCAGACGTATCGAGCAGAGTGATCCAGCCGCCGGAGGTCTCCGGTGTGACAACGGTGTTCAGTGAAATACGAGAGCCGTCACCCCTGATGAACGTCACGGAACCGCCAGTTCCAGCTGCGAACATCTCGCCGCTGGTCAACCCATTCTCAGTCTCCAACTCGTCCGCCGCAGCGACCTGGTCGAGTAACACGATCGCCGCCTCATCCCCGATCAGCGCAGCAAGCGGAGCGCCAAGAAGCTCCTCGGTCCCTTCGTAGCCCAGCGTCGACGCGGCGGAATCGGTTACCGACAGGACGCGGCCTTCTGCATCAAAGGAGATGGTGGCGTCGTCAGTGATTCCCTGTCGCTGTGGTTGCAAAGGCTCTTCTGGCATTGACATCTACGGGTTGCTGACCGGCGGAGAGGCTCGAAGACGGACGTTTCGGGGTACCGCCGGGGTCACAGGGAATTATCGAGTTCACCCACCGCTTCGTGTCAGTTCAGATTCGGTACGGGTTGACACGCATTCGTGTTGCAGGGCTCTCTGCGCGGCCTGCACCGAGCGGCTATGCGAACTCAGGCAGATCAACAACCGCTCTACGATGACGCCCGATGCCCACCAGTCGACCGTCCTCACGTGCCTCAACCTCGAACGTCAGCTTATCGCCGTCTTTTTCGACCAGCCGGGCAACCGTGACGATGCTCGCGCCCGGCTTCGCTGGCGAAACGTGCTTCACATCAACATGAAAGCCTACGGTCGTATTGCGGCCTCGTAGTGCCTTGCTGGCCAGCTCAGTGCAGGTGACCTCCATCTCCCAGATCATTGAGGGACTCGAAAGCACCTCGTAAAGCGGATCGCCGTCAGGTCCAGCCGGGTTGTACAGGTGCCGCTCCTCCACCGTCCATTTCCTGAACAGCTCAAGCCCCAGTGGCTTTTCGTCCGAGGTCATCCGGCTACAGCGCCATGATGCCGTACCCGGCGTCCACGGGTATTACCGCTCCGGTCGTCCCGCTCGAAAGATCGCTCAGCAGGAATAGCGCCATGTTCCCAACCTCATCGTGAGTAATCGGCCGTTGCAGAGGCGACCGGTCCTGGTGCGCACGCCGCATCTCGTTGAAGCCGGGTATCGAGCGAGCCGCCAGTGTTGGCAGCGGCCCAGCAGAAATCGCGTTCACCCGGACGCCTGATGGCCCGAACTCCGCCGCGAGCTGCCTGACCTCGTTCTCCAGCGCGGCCTTCGCCGTGCCCATGATGTTGTAGCCGGGATAGACCTTGACCGAAGCGTCGAATGTCATCGTGATGATTGAGCCGCCGGACTCGCCCATCAGCGGTGCGCCGTAGCGGGCGACCGGCACAAGTGTGTAGGCGCTGGCCTCGAGCGCCGTGCGGAAACCCTGCAGTGAGACGGCCGAGAAGTCGCCGCCTAGATCGTCCCGCTCGGCATAAGCGACCGAGTGCACGATGAAGTCGATCGAGCCCCATTTGGACGCTATCTCCTCGTAGACGCTCTTGACCCGATCTTCGTCTGTGGCATCACACTCGAGTATGGTCGGCTCACCCAGTGTAGATACCAGCTTTTCGACCGGTCCCTGCAACCGCTCGTTCTGATAAGCGAACGCCAGCTCTGCCCCGGCCTCGGCCAGTCGCTGCGAGATAACCCACGCGATAGATCGCTGGTTTGCGACGCCGAAGACGACGCCCTTCTTTCCGGTCAGGTCAATTGATACAGGCATGCTTTTCTCTCGTGAGATTTCAACAGTTGGTTGAGTTCAGGCGCAACGCATCATCACGGAAGACGAGTTTGTTCGTCAATTAGCCGCAAAATTTCGCACGAACCCGATGCCCGCATCACCAGTTCGTGTGGGAGCCGTCTCTGCGGTGCAGGTGCGGAGCTTCCCACGGGCGGAATGGCTCCGTTAGCTGGTCCTCATTCACTTCGATGCCTAGTCCGGGCGCCGTGGGAACCTCGAAGCGTGCGCGCTCGAACTTCAGTTGCGACTGGAAGATTCGGTCATCCTCGTGCCGGTCTTCTGCCCACGGACTGCGCCAGGTCTCCAGCCATGCGAAGTTCGGTATCGCAGCCGCAAAGTGGACAGTAGCGATCGTGCAGATCGGGCCCAGCGGGTTGTGCGGCATCAGGTCGATGTAGTGCGACTCGGCCCATCCGGCAACCTTCATCGCCTCAGTGAACCCGCCGACGTTGCAGAGGTCCAGCCGGGCATAGTTCGTGATGCCGCGTTCGATGTACGGCAGGAACTGCCACTTCGACGCGAACTCCTCGCCAATCGCAAACGGCACTGGCGTCATCGTGCGCAGCGTCTCGTACGCCTCGGGCGTCTCATCCCGAATTGGCTCCTCAATGAAATCGAGTGTGTGTGGCGGGATCATCTGGAGCAATGACGCCGCCTCGGCCACTGACAGGCGGTGGTGATAGTCGGTGCCGAGCACCGGCGCGTTTCCGAGCGCCTCCCTGGTCTTGATCCACCACTCTGCGGTTGACGCGAAGGTCTCCCGTGGTTCGTATAGAAGATCGTCCTCAATACCCATGCGGTCGTTGCTCAGCCGCATGCAGTTCCAGCCTGCCTCGACTATTGCCTGCGCTTGCTCGACCATCTCCGGTCCCGGTCTCGCCCGGGTCGTGGCGAAGGTCGGCACAAAGTCGCGGTGGCGGCCGCCGAGCAGCTCGTATACGGGGACGCCGAGCGCCTTGCCTGCGATGTCATAGAGCGCGATATCGATCGCCGAGATCGCAGCTGTGAGTGTGCGGCCACCTTCGAAGTACTGGCTTCGGTACATCTCCTGCCACAGCGCGCCGCGCTTCATCGGGTCTCGGCCGATCAGCCATTCCCGATAGTGGTTTACCACTCCCGAAACGGCCAGCTCCCGGCCGGAGAATCCGGACTCTCCCCAACCGTAAATGCCTTCGTCGGTCTCAACCTTCACGAGCATCTGGTTACGGTGCCCAACCCAAACTGGAAACGGCTTAACGTCTGTGATCTTCATGTTTTTCCTTCGCCGATGGGATTTGTCGATTATTGGATTGAAAGCCTGTTGCCGAAGCCTTGCGCTGGAGCGCCTCGCTCACGACGCCCGGCACCCTATCAAATCTGGCCCGTATGCCGTCCACCACTCTGGACAGCACTCAGCTTCCGACTTACGCAACCACCGCCGACATACCCCGAAACGAGGCTCGCCTCACCAGTTGGTGTGGGAGCCGTCCCTGCGCTTCAGGTGAGGCATCTCTGCGTGGCGGAACGGTTCTGTCAGGCTTGCCTCGTCGACCTCAACACCGAGTCCTGGCTGGTCCAGCAAAGTCACGCGGCCGCCGGTCACCTCAGGCTGCACCGGGAACACCTCCTTGTCGTAGAAACCGGTGTTCTCGCCCGGCGACTCTCGGATCTCCAGCCATGAGAAGTTCGCAGCCGCAGAAGCCAGGTGCGCCGTGGCCGCAACGCAGATCGGCCCCAGCGGGTTGTGCGGCATCAGGTCGATGTAGTGCGCCTCGGCCCAGCCGGTCACCTTCATCGCTTCGGTGATGCCACCAACGTTGCAGATATCCAGTCGGGCGTAGTTCGTCAGCCCGCGCTCGATGTATGGCAAGAACTGCCATTTCGAAGCGAACTCCTCGCCAATCGCGAACGGCACAGGTGTCAGCTTGCGCAGCTCCTCGTAGGCCTCGGGCGTCTCATCGCGAATCGGTTCCTCCACGAAATCAAGTGTGTGCGGAGGCATCATCTGTAAGAACGAAGCGGCCTCGGCCACCGAGTACCTGTGATGAACGTCGGTGCCGATCACCGGCGCGATACCGACCGCCTCTCGAAGCTTGGTCAGGCCTTCAGCGGCCCGCGCCAGGTGTTCCCGAGGCTCGAACAGTTCCTCCTTCTCGCCCGGGTAGCTGTGGTGCATGCGGATGCAGTTGAAGCCATCTGCGAGGATGCGCTTCGCCACATCGATCATCTCTTCCGGTGAGTCGCCGTTCCCGGTAGCGAATGTCGGGACATAATCGCGGTGCTTGCCACCCAGCAGGTCGTACACCGGCACGCCGAGCTTTTTACCGACGATGTCATACAGCGCTATGTCGATAGCGGAGATGGCTCCAGTGAGCGCTCTCCCACCCTCGAAGTACTGGCTGCGGTACATCTCCTGCCAGAGCGCACCTCGCCGCATTGGGTCCCGGCCAATCAGCCATTCCTTGTAGTGGTCGACAACTCCCACAACCGCGAGCTCCCGACTCGAAAGCCCGGACTCGCCCCAGCCGTATATGCCCTCGTCAGTCTCGACCTTAACGAGCATCTGGTTGCGTGTGCCAACCCAGACAGGAAAGCTCTTGATATCAGTGATCTTCATGTTCTCTCGCTTCGCCGACTGCCTGTCATTCTGAACTTGATTCAGAATCTCTCGTTCGACCGTCCATCAACGGTCAGATCCCTCCACTGCGGTCGGGATGCCAACTCTTCTCCCCAGCCAGCGCCAAGATACTCTGAAACCAGTTGCTGCGACACACGATCACCTCGCCTGCCCGCTATACCTCGTACCGCTTCAGCAGGTTCTTCGCGATAACCAGGCGCTGAATCTCGTTCGTGCCCTCGCCGATGATCATCAGCGGCGCATCACGGTAGTAGCGCTCTAGTGGCAGGTCCTTTGTGAAGCCGTAGCCGCCGTGAATGCGCATCGCGTCCATCGTCACCTCGCCGCACATCTCGCTCGCAAACAGCTTCGCCATCCCCGCCTCAAGGTCGATGCGCTCACCTGCATCCTTCTTGCGGGCCGCGTCGTGCGTCATCAGCCTTGCTGCGTGGATCTTCGTCGCCATGTCAGCCAGCAGGTTCTGAATCGTCTGGTGCTGCGAAATCGGCTTACCGAAGGTCTCACGCTGCTGCGCATACCTGATCGCCGCGTCGAACGCGGCCTGCGCCACACCAACGGCCCTCGACGCCACGTTGATGCGCCCTGCCTCCAGCGCATCCATCACCTGCCCAAAACCTTTGCCTTCCTCGTCACCGATCACGTTGTCTGCCGACACGCGGTAGTCATCGAACACGAGCTCGGTCGTGTCTAGGCCGCGGTAGCCGAGCTTGTCGAGGTGCTTACCTGCGGTGAAGCCTGGTCCTTTTTCAGCGATGAATCCGGTGATGCCGCGGTGCGCCGGCTCGGCATTCATGTCGGTCTTGGCGAGCAGGAAGAAGACGTCTGCACTGTCGCCGTTGGTGATGAACAGCTTGTTGCCGTTGACGACGTACTCCTCACCGTCCTTAACGGCCCTGGTCTGCATCGCCGCTACATCGCTGCCACCGCCTGGCTCTGTCAGCGCCAGCCCGCCTCGCCTCTTGCCCGATGCCAGGTCCGGGAGCCATCGACTCTTCTGCGCCTCGGTTCCGTACTTCGTCAGCGCGTAGGTCAGTATTGAGTGCGTGCCGATCGGTCCGGTTATCGATAGCCAGCCTTTCGCCAACTCCTCGAACACGAGAGCGTACGCCGTATGGTCCAGTCCCAGCCCGCCGTACTGTTCCGGCACGGTGATACCAAACAGACCCATCTCCGCCATCTGGTCGACAAGCTCCGACGGATAGGTGTCTTCGCGGTCGTGCTTGGCGGCCTGCGGCATAACCTCGCGCTCAACGAATTCGCGAACCGTCGAAACGATCTGCCTGCGCAGCTCTGCGGTCTGTTCCTGGCTCATAAGCAGTTGCTTTTGGCTGTCGGTTTCATCTGCGCCGATACCTCGTCTCGCGGAAATCTGCGACTACCTCGAAACCTATCTTTTGGTAAGCGGCGACCGCCGCAAAATTGTCTTTCTTGACGTTCATACCGATCAGATCGGCGCTCTTCGACAGTTCGTGACACAAACGCGACGTGACCGCCTGCGCCAGCCCTCTGCCCCAGAACTCCGGTGCGGTCGCGACATTCCCAATTCCTGCCACGCGCATCTGCGCAGAGTGGACGTGGACTCCGGCGGCGCTGACCAACCTTCCCTCGACTCGCACACCGAAGAACGGACCCTGTTGCAGATCGGATGGGATGAAGAATGACTCGGTTCCCGCAGCGTTGAACGAAGCTGAATAGAGGTCTCTCAGCTCAACCTCATCGTCGGCCGTGAGCCGTACGAACTCACCAACTGTGGGATCGATGCTCTCTGGAATCTGCATCATTTGCATCTTCACGTGATCAGTACGTGCCGAGTCGTCGGCCAGTTCAAGGCACTCCTGCACTGCGCGTGCCACGGACGGCGTGTAGTGAATCTGACCGGACTCCGGCAGATCGGGCAAGACCTCTCTGAACAGCGACTCCAGAGCACCGTCGTCCAACTCACCAAGCGCCAGCACAACCGGATCACCGTGTCCGTGCCAGTACATGAGCACCGCGGCCACGTTTCCGTCTCTACAGGCAGCAAACCATGTCGTCTCCGGCCAGTAGTGATCGTCCAGGTCACCGATGCTGTACAGGTTCAGTCCCGGCGATCTCCTCAGAAATCCCTCAAGTTGCTTCCGGTCACTCGTACGGCCGAACTCAAGCCCGCTCATGCCCTCGCTCCACGAAAGCGGGTCTGTTACCGCTTAATCCCGGTCAGACCCTGTTTGATCCCGTCCTGTGCCCATGGTGCCCATGGCTGCGTGAAGAACCGGAAGCCCTTGTCTACGAAGAAATTCGGGTCCATACCCGGTGGGATGAAGAACATGCCCGGCACCACGCCATTGCGCTGGCACCCGGCAACGATCTCGTCCAGGCCCTTCTGATACGTGTCGGTCTCCCAGCCAAGCGGCACGCCGAGTTCGATTGACAGGTCTGACGGCCCGACCAGGAACACATCGATGCCGTCGACGCTGCAGATCTCATCGATGTTGTCAATCGCCCGCTGGGTCTCGATCATCGGGATGATCAGCAGCTCATCGTTCACCGCATCCATGTACTCGCGATAGTCGTCGAACTCACCCCATTCGCCTCGCACACCCGAGTTACTGCGGTCACCGAGAGGCGAGTATTTGCAAGATCGAACCATCGCCTCGGCTTCCTCTTTCGTGTTGACCATCGGCACGATGATGCCGCGAGCTCCGGCGTCGAGCGCGAATACGATCAGGTCAGGCCGGTTGTCACTCACTCGGATGATCGGCGCCGCCGGAGTGCCGCGCATCGCCTGCAGCGCCGGGTTCAACTGCTTCACCTCGACAGGCGTGTGCTGAGTGTCGAACAGCACGAAGTCGAAACCCGAATCGCCGAGCATGGCGTTGTCCACATGGATTGACCCGATCGTCCCAACAACGGTCTCTCCTGATCTGAGTCGGTCTTTCACGGCATTCACTTAGTAACTCTCCATTTCGATCGTTTCGGGAGCCGCTCGAAAAGCTCCAGAAGTGGAGCCTGTCGAACGGGCGGGATTGTACGGGAGGGAATAAGCGTGCGCGGCCCGGTCGAATGGACACGACCAGGGCGTTGGACCGGCTCCGGACCACCAATAGAATGGAGCGGATGACCACCAGCCCACAGACTGAGCAACTTGAGCGCGTACTGCTGGAGCACATCAAGCAGTACGCCGTGATTCTGCATAACGATGAGGTCCACTCAATGGACTTCGTCGTCGATTCGCTGCTGAAGAGCGTGCCGGGCCTGACTCAGCCCGAGGCGATCGACATCATGCTGGAGACGCACGAAAAGGGTAAGGGAGTGGTCATCGTCTGCCCGTTGGAACAGGCGGAGCACTACCGCGACCGAATCCTCTCCTTCAAGCTAGGCTGCAGCATAGAGTTGGCGTAGGGGCGATGCTGCGGCCAGCCACCCTTCGACAGATTCAGCGTGACGGCTTCGCTGTCGGGGAGGGAGTTAGAGGGTGGGTTGATGTCTGGGCTTTGCCCAGACCGGGCGCGGCAAGCAGCGCCCCTACCGGATCTGCGGCTGCCAGTCAGAGGGATGACCCTCACCCT
>JANQQP010000011.1 GCA_028285005.1 Dehalococcoidia bacterium
TATCCCGCGGCACCCGAGGGATCCAACTTACCGTTGCTTCCTTCCGGACCTGGCGGGGTTCGCAGGGCCTCGCCGCGCGGGACCAGGCTCTCAACACCGCCCGGCACAGACAGAGGCGAAGAACGCTAAGGTCTCAATCAGGGAGTTAAGCCTCGCTATAGCGGATTGCGAGTTCAGGGTGCCGCTAACTCCCCGCCTAGCACGACCACGCTTAATCCTACTACCGGTTACCCCTCATGGACATCTTATCTTCGCCACGTGGTGCTATCGTCTGGTGACGAATACCCTTGGCACAGCTATGAGCACTCAACCCCAGCCAGTCCGAAAAGCCGTGATCCCGGTCGCAGGACTCGGCACACGTTTTCTTCCCACCACTCGATCTGTCCCAAAAATCCTCATCCCGATACTCAACATCCCCGTGATTGAGTATGCGGTTCGTGAAGTCGTGAGCTCTGGAATCACCGACATTGCCATCGTGATGTCTCGTGGCATGGAGGACGTGGTCGGTTACTTCGGCGAGCACAAGCCGCTAGTCGACATCCTTGAGGAGAGAGGCAAAGGCGATCTGGCGGACGAGCAACGAAAGATCTCCTCGCTTGCAAGTTTCACCACGCTCTACCAGGATGAGCCGCGTGGTCCCGGCCATGCGGTGCTGATGGGAAAGGAGTTCGTCAACGGCGAGCCCTTCGCCCTGCTGTTTCCTGACGACGTGATCTGGCACGAGACTCCCGCGGTGCATCAATTGATCGACGTTCGTGCGGCTCACGGCGGATCGGTGATCGCAACCAGGGCAGTGCCGGATGAGGTGATTCCCACGAAAGGAATCGTTGATGGAGATGAGGTTGCGGACGGAGTGCTTGCTCTCAGGGGACTTGTCGAGAAGCCTTCAATCGAGGAAGCGCCTTCCAACCAGTCGATCATCGGCAGATATGTGCTCGACCCTGCGGTTTTCGAGTATCTCGAAGGCGAGCATGCGGGCGCCGGTGGTGAGATTCAGATCACGGACGCCATTGAGTCGACCATCGGCAAGGTTCCTGTCCACGCCTGCAAGTTCAAGGGCTTCCACGCCGACACCGGTAATCCCGGCGGAATGCTTGAGGCCGCGCTCCACGAAGCCGGCAAAGACCCGGAGCTGCGCAAGCTTGTGAAGTCGGCAATCGCTTTCTGGGATTAGGCTCCAAATCTCTGTCCACCGACCGCGGTACCGGCGATTCGCGCCCTTTGTGATCCGATCCGATTCTCGCTGCGAATAACTGCAGCGCGGTCGCTTTTTACCGCGATCAATCGTCGGAAACTACTGACACGGAGCGTTCAGGTTGCAGTTCAGTTCACTTTCGATCTCCCGCAGACAGTTCGCGATAACGCTTGGAATCGCAGTCATGGCACTGGCGGCAGCTTGCGGCAGCGAATCCCCGGCAGCCACATCTCCTCCGGACTCACCGACACAGCCGGCTCCTACGTCGACAACTCCACCTCCGGCGACCAGTACTCCCAACTCGACTGCAAGCGATCCAACTCCGACAACTCAGCCGACTTCGACTGCCACGAGTGCGGCCGCTCCAACCGCAACTCCGCCGGCGGCGGCCACTCCGACATCACCTCCGGCCCCGGCATCGACCCAGACACCTGTGCCTCCAACGGCCGTGCCTGCGACCGCAGTGCCGCCTACGCCTGTCCCGCCAACCGCAACGCCGAATGTCGTGTTCACGCCCGGCGTGCCGAACACGGTTGAGCTGGCGGCGTCCAAGGACAACACGCTCTACGAATCACAGGTCGGGGCCAGCAGTAACGGAGCCGGGCAGGGGCTGTTCGCTGGAAAGACGAATAACAACGTGCGGCGGCGTGCGCTGGTCCAGTTCGACATCTCGGGCGCGGTGCCTACAGGTGCGACGATCGAGTCTGTGGAGCTGACTCTGACGGTGAACAGGACCGTGACGCAGCTTCAGCCGTTCACGGTGCATAGAGTGACCTCGGACTGGGGCGAGGGAGCCTCCGATGCAGCTGCAAACGAGGGGCGAGGCATCGCTGCCCAGCCCGGCGATGCCACGTGGCTCCACACCTTCTCGCCGGATCAGTCCTGGCAGACTCCCGGCGGTGATTTCCTTTCGACCGCCAGCGGCCAGATCAACATCATCGCCAACGGTGACTACACCTGGCCCTCGAGCCCATCGCTGGTTGCCGACGTTCAGGCCTGGGTCGATGATCCCGGCTCGAACTTCGGTTGGATTGTGATCGGAGACGAGGCTGAGCAGAAGTCAGCGAAGCGTTTCGCCAGCCGCGAATTCACCAGTGCGTCGGACAGGCCGAAGCTAGTCATCACCTTCACTCCGCCGTCTTAGCCGACTTCGACCGCGTCAGCATTCCGTTGCTGGTTCAGTCGGCGCGTAGCTCGGATCAGCACGACGCCAGTGACAAACACGAGCGCACCTGCCCCGCCAAGTGCCCACTGAACGCCGATCGCTTCGCCGAGAGCGCCGAGACCGATGTGCCCGATCCAGCCGAATCCGATCGCGAAGACCCAGCCGCCGATAGCGCGGCCACGCATCTGCTCGGGGACGTTGGCCTGCAGCAGCGTCCACTGCATCGCATCAAACGCTCCGGCGGACATGCCTACCCCGAGTATCAGAACCATCGATAGCGGAAACAGCCCTGAAGATGCGAAGAGCATCAGGAAGCTGCCGTACATCAGAGTGATCAGCACGAGCAGCCGTTCCTTGTGCCGGTAGTCGCCAAGCATTGCCAGCACGATCACACCGCCGAGCGAGCCGAACGACGCCATCATGGTGAGCGCGCCAAGTCCTGACCCCGCCGTGCCAAGGACATTTACCGATATCGATGGCAGCAACGCGCCGAATGCGAAGCCGAAGGTCTCGACCAGCACCGCGGCAACCAGCAGTACTCGAACTGCAGGTAGTTGCCAGAGCATCCGGAGATCGAGGAACGACTGCTTGAACAGTCCAACACCGAATCGACCGGTGCTTACCGCCGCCGAGCCGACGCTCTCTGCCACGACCGGTCTGATAAGTAGAGTCGCGAGCGTGGCGGCCCCGAACGCCGCGGCACCGATACCTAGCGCGCCGACCTCGCCCAGACTGTCGGTCGCTGTTCCTGCAGCCAGCGCGCCCATTGCGCCGATGCCCCTGGCGCCGACAGACTGCGTGGCAACGGCATTCATACGCAACCTGCGCGGCACGGAATCTGTCACCAGTCCCTGCGTCGCCGGGATCTCGAACGACTGGCCGACTCCGCTGAGCGCGGTGACTACGAAGACGGGCCATAGCGCCGGGTTGTCGAGACCAGCGAAATAGGCTAGCGCTCCGAGAATCAGCGCCTTGTAGACGGCCGTGAGCGCCAGCACTCGCCTCCGAGGCCAGCGATCCACGATCGAGCCGGCAATCGGGGCCGTGATGAGCGCCGGTGCCTGTCGCACAGCGAATGACGCTGCGGTGAGGAATACCGATCCCGACTGGTCGAGCACAAAGAAGCCGACAACCAGGCGTTCGGTCCAGTTGCCGAGGGACAGCAAGACTGTCGCCAGCCAGACACGGCGGAACTCGGCGACTGACCACGCTCGGCGCAGATGATCGCTCTCCATCGACGCCTCTCGCGGCCTCGATGCTACTGGCTCTGCCGGTGCCTGCTGGGAATCCACCCGAGGATGTTACGCCTCAGTTGGCTGCAGGCGATGGCAAAGATATGGCGCATGTGGCAGAGCGGGAGACCGCGAATGTCTGCAAAGATCACATGGCCATGGAATCGCTAGAAGTCACATCAGAAGTTGGCGGGATACCGAAGGCCGATCTTCACCTGCATGCCGAGGCAGGACCACGGCTTCACCGCATCCTTGCAGTCCGCTCGGGAAAACAGCCGTTCGACTGGCGCGGGTGGGCGAAGGACGTGACGGCGAATGTGCCGGCGGGTCCGGCGAGGTTGGAGCGTATGTCGGTGCCCCTAATATCGGATGAGGATGACGCGATTCCAGCCAACTTTCTTGCACGTGTGACAGACGTGCTGGAGGAGTCTGCCCGTTCAGGTGCTGTCTACGTTGAGGTGAGGTTCGGCCAAGGTACGATTCTGCGACCCGATTTCATGGCACTCTTCCGCCTAGCAGAAGCCAGTGTGGCATCAAGCTATCCGGGTTTTATGGCAGAGCCGCTGGCAACGCTGGTTCCGCAGATCGACCCGGCCTTTACCGAGCAGCTGGTGTCGGTCTGCATCGCAGCAGCGAAGGACGGTCTGGCAGGTGTAGACATCATTCCGCAGCCGTATGTGACGGAAGCCGACTGGCGGCAGACCTACGAATGGGCAGAAAGGCTCGCGGCTGCGGGACTTCACATCACGGTGCATGCCGGTGAGTTCTCGACCGCGAACGTGGCGGCCGCACTTCAGGTGCCAGGTATCCGGCGAATCGGACATGGAGTCCAGATCGCCGGAGATCAGGCCCTCACAGATAAGGTCGCTTCAGCGAATGTCGCACTCGAATGTTGCACCACGTCAAACGTGATACTCGGCGCGGTGACGAGTCTCGAAGCGCACCCGCTGCCAGAGCTGCTGGCACGTGGCCTCAAGGTCACTCTCAACACAGACAATCCGGTGCGTTTTGGCACGAGCATCGCCCGGGAATACGAACTGGCGTCCCGACTAGGCATGTCGAAGCGAGATCTCGAACAAGCAACTAAAACAGCTATCGAGTTCGCGTTCACGACTGAAGAGCGGAAAAGGCAGCTTCGCGACGCGTTCAGCGCGGTTTCTCCGGATTAGGGCATCCGTCTTCGGTCGCCGCTGTACTCAGCCTGCTGGTGCTCTGGCGGAATCACGATCACTGGATGCTCAGATGTGCGGATCACCTTGTCTGCCACGCTCCCCAGCAGCCATCGCTTGATGCCAGACGATCCGTGCGAGGTCATCACCACTAGCCGGTCACCAGACTTGCCAACTTCGTCGATTATCGCTTCGGCGGCGGTTTTCCTGATGTTTGCGAAAGTGGCAGTTACCCCGCGCTGGACCGATCTGTCTGTCACTCTCTCGAGATAGTCCTCTGAGTCAGGCGGTCGGCCTTCTTCCTGGTCGATGCTGACGGCCGGGTCCGCGAGCACATACGCAGAGTAGGAGCTGTTTGGCGCGATCCCGGAGACAAAGTGGACCCGGCCTGATGCCCTCTGTGCGATGGCCTCGGCGAACGGGATGGCGGCTTCACTGAAGTTGGAGCCGTCCAGGGGCACGATCACCGTGTGTGGCAGACCGGCGCCGTTCTCAAACCCGACGTTCTCGCCCGGCCTCGCCAGCATGATCGGAACGCCGGTCGAGTGAAGGACGCCGTCAGCGACACTGCCAAGAACTCCGCGCATTACCGCCGATCTCCGGTGTGTGACCATTGCGATCAGCTTGCTATCGAGTTCCCGCGCCTGGGCGATGATCGTTTCGGCAGGGTCGCCGCTGGCTACATGGAATGAGGCAGTGACTCCGTGGCCTTGCAGCCATTCGAGTTGCGGCCTCAGGTACTGGCGAGCGTATTCGAACTCGTTTTCGAGCACCTCATCCGGCTCGCCAGACTGTTCGCTTGTTGCCGGCCGCCTAACCTTGGATGGGTCGATGATGGCAAGGAGATCGACCACGGCTTCGAATTCAGCGGCCAGTCCGACTACCCAGTGGCGTATCTTCTCGGACTCAGGCGAGCCGTCCAGCGGCACAAGTATGCGATCGAACATGCTTCAACTCCTGATCCGGCAATCTCCTCGATCCGTCCGTGCAATTCGAATCGCGTCCGGCTCGTGCCATAGGCCAGCCTATCCGGCTATCCGGTAGAGCCGGTCTCCACTCCGTACTCGAGAGTCGACCTTTACTGCCAGGTCATCGCCCGGAAACGCGTTCGACACCGCTTTATGGTCGATCTCCATCGACTCTGCGGTCTGTTTGAAGTTGGTGGTCTTGCCGACGAAGCGGATGGCGTCACCCTTGTGTAGCGGCGCACTGAGGTCCACCACGGCCACGCCCTGGTGGTTGTAGTAGTGCGTGACACGCCCAACCTGCATCGCGGCAGGCATCTGGCGCACCTCACCGGCTCCAAACATCAGGTCGTACATGACCTGGCCGAACGACTGAGCAATGTCGGTGTACGAAATCACGCCTTTCAGGTCACCGTTCTCAACAACAGGCAGTCGCTGGATATGCTTCTCGCGCATCAGATGACTGGCGACGACAAGGTCCTCGTCCGGGTCTATGCCAACAATAGGTGAGCTCAGGTATTCGCTCACCGATCTGCTATCGGGCATCTCGCCCTGACCAACGCACCGCACAAGCAAGTCGCGATCGGTTATCACACCTTCTGCTCGGTCGCCTTTGCCGACGACCAGCATGCCGACATCTTCCTGGGCCATGAGGGCCGCTGCATCAGCTACCGAGGCAGTGGGCTCGATCATGACCGCGCCGTAGACCATCACATCTTTGACACGCATAGCTACTCACCCTCGCTGTATCTAGCTCGTTGCTGGAGAACAGGCTAGATGCGACCACACGATGGCGGCGCGAGGATCAACGATTTAGCGGTGAAGGCTTTGTGAGTTTGATGGCGGAGGGCTGAAGGTCAGCTCTTGACCGCGTGCTGCCGTTCTAGCTGCAGCACCGCCATGAAGGCTTCCTGCGGGACCTCGATAGCGCCGATCATCTTGGCGCGGCGCTTCTTGCCCTTCGCCTGCTGCTCCAGCAGCTTGCGCTTGCGCGTCACGTCACCGCCGTAGCACTTGGCGAGAACGTTCTTCCTCATCGCTGAGATGTTCTCGCGTGCGACGATCTTGCCTCCGATCGCTGCCTGTATCGGCACCTGGAACATCTGCCGAGGGATCAGCTCTTTGAGCTTGGCTGCGAGCTGCCTTCCCTGTGATTCGGCATATGAGCGATGGATGATGAGTGAGAGCGCGTCGACCGGCTCGTGGTTCACAAGCACATCCAGCTTGACCATGTTGGACTCACGACGTTCGATGAGCTGGTAGTCGAGCGATGCGTAGCCGCTGGTGACCGACTTCAGGTTGTCGTGGAAGTCGACGAGGATCTCAGAAAGCGGCAGGTTGTACTCCAGCAGCACCCGCGCGTCCTGCGAAACACTGGATGAGTCCTGGGCCTGTGCAGGCTGCAGGTACTCCATCTTCACGTACTCGCCGCGCCGGGTCGTGACCAGTTCCATGATCCCGCCAATGTAGCGGGACGGCGAGATGATAGTGATGTTCACCCACGGCTCAAGCACTCGGGCTATCCGCTGCGGGTCAGGCAGTTTGGATGGGTTGTCGACCTCAATCGTCGAGCCGTCGGTCAGGTCCACGGTGAACGAAACGCTGGGCGCCGTGGCTATGAGGTTCAGGTTGTATTCGCGCTCCAGTCGCTCCTGGACCACGTCCATGTGCAGCAGGCCGAGGAAGCCGCACCTGAAGCCGAAGCCCAGCGCAGCCGATGACTCCGGCTCGAACACCAGCGCGGCGTCGTTGAGCTGCAGCTTGGAGAGCGCTTCTCGCAGCTCCGGGAAGTCGTCGCCCTCTGCGGGATAGATTCCGGTGAAGACCATCGGCCGTTGCTGGGCATAGCCTTCCAGCGGCTCGCCAGCCGGGCGCGAAGCGAGCGTCATGGTGTCGCCAACACGGCAATCACGGACGTTCTTCAGGCCAGTCGCGACGTAGCCGACTTCACCCACTGATAGCGAGCCCGAGTTGTTGAGCACAGGACTGAAGTAGCCGACTTCGAGAGCCTCCGGCTCGACGCCGGTGCCCATGAGCTGCACCTTGTCACCGCTGTTCAACCGGCCGTTCATCACTCGCACGTATGCAACAACGCCCTTGAACTGGTCGTACTTCGAGTCGAAGATCATCGCCTGCAAGGGCTCGTCCGGGTTTCCCTTCGGCGGCGGGATCAACTCGACAACGGTCTCAAGCAGGTCGATTACGCCTTCACCCGTCTTGCCTGAGGCGTGGAGAATCTCGCTGTCTTTGAACCCGAACGCCTGCTTGATCTCGTCAGCAACGCGCTCCGGCTCCGCAGCTGGCATATCAATCTTGTTGATGACCGGGATGATCTCCAGGTCATGCTCGAGCGCGAGATAGATGTTGGCCATCGTCTGCGCCTGGATGCCCTGAGTCGCATCCACGAGCAACAGGGCGCCTTCACATGCAGCCAATGAGCGCGAAACCTCGTATGTGAAGTCGACGTGCCCGGGAGTGTCGATGAGATTGAGTTGATACTCATCGCCACTCCTGCTGGCGTAGGTGAGCCTGATCGCCTGGGCCTTGATGGTGATGCCGCGCTCGCGCTCCAGCGCCATAGTGTCGAGGTGCTGCTCAGTCAGGTCGCGGTCAGACACGGCTCCTGTCTCCTGGATGAGACGGTCAGCCAGGGTCGACTTGCCGTGGTCGATGTGGGCGATGATGCAGAAGTTGCGGATCTGGGAGCGGTCCATATAGATCAATTGTAGGTGTCGAAGTCGGAAACGGCACCGCTCACGGCGACATCCTCGTGGCAGTTAGTCGCAGGCTTGGGCGCTCTGTGGCCACGAACGCAAGGCACGGTTGATTGGGCAAGAAGGTCAGGAGTGTGTACGATTTCGGTCCCGGCGGCTGAAATTGCACTTCGCACGACACATAGCGAAAGTCGATGCATGGCAGAGTCAACCACATACGGCAACGTCAGTTCAGACGCGGTTAAGAAGGCGACCGGTCGCGGATGGGAAGAGTGGATCGCGCTACTCGATGATGCCGATGCAGCCGAACTGGAGCACGCCGAGATCGCCGCATTACTGAACCGTGACCACATCGAGAGTGGATGGTGGTCACAAACTGTAACTGTGGGTTACGAACAGGCCCGGGGCCTGCGCAAACGGCACGAGAAGACGGACGGCTTCTCCGTCAGCGTCAGCAAGACTATTCCCGCATCTGTGAGCAGTCTCTACTCACTGTGGGTTGACGAGTCTCTTAGAACGGCATGGCTGGAGGACTCGGCCGGTCTTGCGTTCACCACCGCGAACGAGAACAAGAACCTGAGAGCGCGCTGGCCTGTCGACGACTCTCAACTGATGGTCTACTTCTATGAAAAGGGCGAGTTTCGTTGTCAGGTGGTTGTGCAGTGCGAGCGGTTGGCGACAGCGGACGATGTTGAGCCTCGGCGAACTTTCTGGAAGTCTGCGCTCGCGAGACTGCAGGCGCAGGCAGGCGGCGGGTCGTGATGAGGTATTCGGTGAACTCGCCATTTAGCCCCTACTGGCATCGGCTCGCCAGGGTTGCAGCGTTCCTGGCCGTCGTCGCGCTGCTGGCGGTTGCATCTGTCACACCGACGTTGGCAGACGACGATGATGATGACGAAAACCGTGGCGTCCGCGACACGTTCCGCGGCGACTCACCTAGCACTCCCCTGCCCTCGCACACACCCAACCGCGATTCTGTCGGCGATGGGTGGTTCCAGAGCCCGGGAGCGAATTTCCAGATCGCGGCTGACGGCCGCTCCGTTCGTGATGCCGGACTGAACTTCACGCCCAGGGTCGCGACCATCGACACGCTGGTCAGCGAGTACGACCTGGAGGTGAGAATCAAGCGGACCGGGCCTTCCACCCTGACCGGAGTCGTGTTCCGCTACGTCGACGCAGAAAACCACATGGCCGTGACGCACGACGGCAGACGGCTCCGACTCGTCAAGGTGGTTAACGGTGTCGAAACTGTCCTCAGGCGTAGCACCTTCCGCTCTCGTTCTGATGACGGCGATCTATGGCGTATCGAGGTCAGCGACGAATCTGTCGTAGTGCGCATCGACGGCCGCCGCAAGATGCGCACCACTGATGTCCCGTTCACCGGTGCCACTGTCGCAGGATTGATCCAACAGCCATCGCAGGACACAAGGTTCAAGAACTTCATCGTCAAGCCGGAAGAAGATGATGATGATGACGACGACCGCGACGATGACGATCGGTCGACACCGAATCCTTCTGCACCTGTCGTGCTCGATTCGTTCTCTGCACCCGACGGCACTCCGATCGAATCGCACACCGGCACCGAGGTGGCCTCAGGCGGCGGATGGTCTGAGATAGCTGGCATCTGGCATATCTCCGGTGGCGTACTGACGCTGGAATCGCCGAATCCAGCGAGGCCATCGGGAGACCATATCGTGGTCATCCCGTCGGAAGACGCACCGCTGCAGGAAATCTCGGCAGATGTGACATGGCACGGCGGGCTGGCCGGACTGGCCTGGAACGTGTCCGATGCGAGCGCCTACTCACTGCTCTTCTGGGATGGAGCGACACTGGTTGTGGGACGAGTAGAAGGCGGTGCATTCCTTGAGAGAGGGAGACGTGAAGTGACGTGGGCTCCCGGCCAAACCCGCAACCTCCGGATTCGGTTGCAGGACGGGCATGCGTTCGTCTACGTGGACGACAGCGAGCCGATCATGCTGGCCTTCGGCATCGAGAATCCGTCGATTCTCAATGCCGGTGTTTTCGACCGGTTCAACGCTGGAAACAGCTTCGACAACTTCACCGTCCGTACTTCTCCGGCGAGTCAGGACCTGCCAGTTCTCGTGCCCGACCCACCGATCGGTCCACCCGATCCGGCAACTCCGCCGGATGACGCCTGGCTGTACGACAGCTTCAACTCGTCCGCCTTCTCGTTGTTGCGCTTCCGAACGCCGGAGATTGATCCGTCTGGCGGCGGGTGGACGGACGATGACAGCTTCTGGATGATCCTCGACCAGCAGGCGTCAGAGCAGTCTGGAGTGTTCGGTCCCGACGGATTCGACAGGTTCGCGGCCATCGACACAGGCACCGACAGCTACCAGCTGAGGTCGAATGTTGAGTGGGACGGCGGACGCGCCGGTGTGTTCTTTGGTGGCCGCGGAACCGGAAACGATGACGCGGGCCGCAACGGCTTCATCTTCTTCCGCAGCGGTGACGTCCTGCATGTCGGCCAGCTAATCGGCGGCGTCTACTTCCCGATCGACTCCACCGACAAGTTCAACTGGGTGGCGGGCCGGACGAAGACACTACGAGTCGATGTCGAAGGAGACAGAGCAACGCTCAGGCTGAACGGTAAGAGGATCTTCAGGTTCAGGAACTCTGCGCTACAAGACTCGACCTGGGCCGGGCTGTTCCAACGCGGTGGGCAGGACGAGCGATACGAAGACTTCACGATCAGGTTGCCGTAGCCCAACTGCCGCCTGTCAAGCGATTTTCGGTGTTGATGGGTCGGATGGCTCGGACTGCTTCACCTCTGTCACCGGACTGGCGAGCCTCGACTTCGGTCTTTCGTCAGTCTGATCGACGGCCTTTCCAGTCTTCATCGAGACGGTGATCAAGCCAAGCAGCACTGCACCGGAAATGGCCGAGATGCCCAGAGCCCACTGCGTGCCCAGGAACTCAGCGATTGAGCCCAACAGGATCATGCCGAACGGTCCAAAGCCGAACATGATGAACCGTACGCTGATGACTCGGCTGCGAAACTCGGGCGACGCCGTCAACTGCATCGTGATCATGTTCGTCACGAAGTAGAGCGTAGCGACTCCGGCAGCAAGGCCTGCAATCACCAGTGACAGCAGGAACGTCTCGGACAGTGCAAGCGCAAGCACCAGTCCGGTGAACAGGAACCCTGTGGTGATGGTCAGACGCTTCTCGCCCATCGCAGACCCGATCGGCACCGATAGAACTGCGCCAAGCAAAGCTCCGACGCCTATAGAGACCTGCAGTGCCGCTAAACCACCGGCGCCCTGCCCCAGCACGTCCTTCGCCAGCGGCGGCAACAGCGCCACCCAGGTGTTAGCGGTGATGACCAGAGCGAACCCTGCGACCAGGTACCAGCGCAGAGTCTGGTGATTGGCGATGTAGGCGGCGCCCTGCTTCATGTTCAACAGGAAACTGCCCTTATGGCTCGATTGAGACTTGGCAACAGGTCTGAGACTGGCGAATATCGGGATCGCCGGCAGGACAAGCACAGCTCCAAGCACCGCGGCAGCGCCGGTTCCTGCCGTCGCCAGAACCAGACCGCCCACCAACGGACCGGCGATCTGTGCCAGGTTGAACATGGCTGGAGAAAGCCCTAGAGCGGCACGTTGCAGCTTCGGCCTGACGAGATCGCCAACCAGCGACTGCCGGGATGGAGCGTATGTAGCTGCTGTCACGCCGTGCACTCCTGTCAGCACCAGCACGTGCCAGGCCTGCACCACGTCAGCAAGGATCAGCACTGCCAGCGCAGCGTAGGTGCCGAACACTATCGACTCGCCTGTGGCGATTACTCGAGTACGCTTGAAGCGGTCAGCCAGTTCTCCACCAACCAGCGTGAAGACCAACATTGGCGCTATGAAGAGCACCGGCACCAGCGAAACAAGCAGCGGAGATCCGGTTAGTTCGTTCACGAGCCAGCCACGGATGAGCATGTGCACGAAGAACGCCGAAAAGCTGAACAGCGCGGCGATCGTGTAGTGCCTGAACTGAGTGTGGCCAAGCGGAGCGAACGGACCAATGCGGCTGATCTCGTAGACCGGCCGGTGGAGGCCACCTGTGCCCGGAGCGCGCGGCTTCTTCCGTCGCGGTCTGCCCTCCGTCGTCGCGCCAGAATCGTGACCTGGAAGTTTCGTGGCCAGGCGCCCGGGGAGATGCAGATTCGGTTTCGTAGTGGTTCCTGTCAGCAGAAGGCCGAAGCGCAAGGCTTCGGCTCATGGGTTCGGGGTTTAGGCGGTTTTGGTGGGTTGCTGACTACAAGTATCTGCTCAAAGTGTTACCGATTCCATACGAAAATCGCGCAATCGCGTACGGGTTTTCTGAAATCGTTCGGCCGCTACCAGACCCGAGAGATCTGCTCGAACGCGTAGTAGCCGAGCAGCGCCACGACCAGGGACTGAACCACTTTGCCGGCGAAGGTCGCAGCCAGGAAACGAGTCTGGCTGACGCCTGTCAGGCCTGCGAAGTAGCCAGCGTAGTCGAATACAGGGTTGGGCACGGCGGCGACGAGGAATGATGTAGTCGTCACATTGCGTGTGTACCAGTCGGAGACTCGCGATGTTGCCCTGTAGAGCCGGGTGCCCGGATCTGGCTGAGAGCGTTCCGCCAGCCTCGAGCCAGCCTTGCCGAGGGCGTAACAACCTGCCATGCCGACCGTGATG
Source organism: Dehalococcoidia bacterium (assembly GCA_028285005.1). GTDB lineage: Bacteria > Chloroflexota > Dehalococcoidia > Lucifugimonadales > Lucifugimonadaceae > JAJCYX01. Next base: position 13,117 of record JANQQP010000011.1, read on the forward strand.
CCGGCTGCCGCAGCGATCGCCAGCAGGATCGGGTTCAAGACCGTGGCGCCGGCGAAAACGAGTGTGAGCGTCGGAACTGGCAGGAAGAAGGTGATGCTGCCGAGGGCGCCCAGGAAGAATACTGCGAGGTAGCCAAATGTGAGGACAAGCCCCGGGTCGAACGAGATGTAGCGCTGGAGGATGATGGGCGCTGCAACAGCAGCAACTATGACGATGAATCCGAACCAGCCGGCCACGCTGCTTCGGCTGCCGGTTCTATTCGCAGCAATCGTATTGGACTGTTCTTCTCGTACTGCGAGCGGAGCCGAAGACGTCGTGACCTGCTGCATGTGTCGAGGCTCCAGAGTTTGCTGCGCGGACTAGTACCAAGACGGACAGGACGGACAAAAGGAGGTGATCTGTCAGCCCTCGCCGCGACCGCACCGGTACAGGTGGATGCCCGGACAGCCGCGGCGAGGACGTGATTCACCCAGTTTCATCAGGTGTGTTCCAGAAGTCAGCACGCGGGCCGGTGGCTCTGGGTGTGGGTTCCGTTTTGCGTAACGGCATAGAGACCGCTCCCAGACCGGATCGTCACGGGCATGGCAAAATGGGCGCATGACATCTGTAGAGAAAGCGGCATCCCGGGCGACAGCAAGTCCGTCCTTGATCGCAGACCTGCAAGCACAGGTCGGCGAGCGCAACGTCGTCTGGAAGCCTGAAGACCTGCTTCTTTACGAGTACGACGGGTCAATCGACCGCGCATCGCCGAGAGTCGTGGTTCTGCCAGGCTCTGCGGAGGAAGCCGCCGAATGTGTGAAAGTGGCGAACCGTCACGATGCCTGCATAGTGCCGCGTGGCGCTGGTACCGGCCTTTCGGGCGGAGCAATTCCTTTGCGAGACTCGGTGGTGATCGGTCTCGCCAGGCTCAGCCGCATACTCGAAGTCGACACCAAGAACCGGGTGGCTATCGTCGAGCCCGGACTGGTGAACATCGAACTGTCGAACCATGTCGAGCAGTTCGGTCTCTACTACGCGCCTGACCCTTCGTCGCAGAAGGCCTGCACGATTGGTGGCAACGTGGCGGAAAACGCCGGAGGGCCGCACTGCCTCGCCCTCGGCACCACCACGAACCATGTACTTGGAGTCGAGGTCGTGCTCGCGGACGGCACTTTGCTCTGGCTGGGCGGTCCTGAACGTGAGAGCAGCGGATACGACCTGCGAGGCGCGTTTATCGGCTCAGAGGGCACCTTCGGAATCGTCACCAAGGTCGCGGTACGGCTGCTCAAGATCCCGGAGAAGATTCACACCACCCTGGCCGCATTCACGTCCCTCGACGCCGCTTCTCAGACAGTGTCGGACATCATCGGTGCAGGCATAGTGCCCGCGGCTCTTGAGATGATGGACCGCATCACGATCGATGCCTGTGAGCCTGTCTATCACCCCGGATATCCCGAAGACGCTGAGGCTGTTCTGATCGTTGAGCTGGATGGGCTCACCGAGGCGGTCGATGAGCAGTCTGAGATCGTCGACCGAATCTGCAACAGCAACGGCGCTTCCGAGATCCGCGAAGCAGACGACCCGGCCAAGCGGGCCGACCTCTGGGCTACTCGCAAGGGAGCGATTGGCGCATTCGGCACGATAGCGCCGAGCTACTACCTCGTGGACGGCGTCGTGCCGCGGACCAAGCTGCAGGAAGTGATGAGGCAAGTGCGGGCAGTTGGCGACGAGCTTGGCCTGACTATCGGCAATGTGTTCCATGCCGGCGACGGCAACCTTCACCCTTGCATCTTGTTCAATGAGCGCAACCGCGACGAGGTGCTGAAGGTGATCCAGGCAGGCGAGCGCATCCTCGAAATATGCGTCGAACACGGCGGGGCCCTGTCCGGCGAGCACGGCATCGGGATCGAGAAGCAGGCCTACATGCCGTTGGTGTTCACAGAAGACGATATGGACGCCATGAAAGGGCTGCGAGAGGCGTTCCTCAACCCGGACCACGGCGATAGCGGTGGGGACGACGCTTCCGCGACGCCGGTTTCTGAGCGCTTCAACCCCGGAAAGGTCTTCCCGGGCGGAGCCAGCCACGGCGAGGCCTACGGCATCACCGAGCACTCTGTACGGAGAGCGGGCCGCCACGACGAGGTTTAGTCTCCGCCTGGAGCGAAACGAACCGTTCGCTTCGCTGCTGTAGACTGCGCCTCTCTCGAAACCAGTCATTTAGCAGGTGCGCCTCCATTGACCTCCTCATCCAAGCTCCGCGTCGGAATCATCGGCGCAGGCTCATTCGCAAACACCCACATGAACCAGTTCGGCCGCCTCGACAACGTTGAGGTGACGGCCTTCATGCGCCGCAATCCGGAGAAGCTTGCGGAGATGCAGAAGCAGTGGGATGTGCCGCTTGGCTACACCGACTATCAGGAGATGCTGGCGAACCCGAACATCGACGCGGTCGACATCATCACGCCCACGGACTCGCATCGGCAGATCGCCATCGATGCGGCTAAAGCAGGCAAGCACGTGCTGTGCGACAAGCCTCTGGCCATGACTGCTGCCGACTGCCGGGAGATGCTCGATGCGGCCGAATCTGCAGGAGTTATTCATTCGACCAACTTCAACCAGCGCGGCAACACAGCTGTCGGTCGCATGAAGCGGTACATCGACGATGGCTTCATCGGTGGACTGATCCACGCCAACATCTGGTGGGGAATGACGAACCAGCACGGCACGCGGCCGGAGATCCTCTCCTGGCGCTTTAAGAAAGAGACCGGCGGCGGAACGGTCTACGAGCTGATCCACGTGTTCGACATGGCTCGATTCCTGGGCGGCGAAGTGGCGCGGGTCACATCTGTACTGCACACCGCTGACAAGCATCGACCGTTCAACGACCTACCGGAGGGCATGGACGTTCATGTGCCGGACTCATCGGCGTTCCTGCTGGAGTTCGCAAACGGCGGCTACGCAGTGGCGCACACCAGCTTCGTAACCCGCATGGTGGACGCAGACGGCGGAACTCACGCTCGTATCGAGGTCTCCGGCACCAGCGGCGTGATCCACACTGAGGGCCGGCACGGACTCAAGGGATACTCAGGCGAGGCACGCGGCGGATTGGCAGAGCTTGAGCCTGGCCCTGCTTACCCTCAGCCGTACGAGCGCTTCGTGAACGCATGCCTGGCGGGCGACCAGTCTCTCGTCGAGACCAGCTTCGTTGACGGACTGAAAGCTGCGGAGATCGTGGATGCCGCCTACGAGGCATGGGAGACGAAGAGCTGGGTGGATATCCCGCGCTAGCCCGCGGAAGATTGAGCCGACCAGCCGTTGACAGACGCGTTCAAGAATTGGGCGTATGCTGTCCGTCGCTACCCGCGTGTCCGCTCTCACTGACGGCAAATCGCGGGCATTCCCAGGCACGGCTCTCAGCGGAGGACTCCCATCAGCATCGAATACGTGAAGCTCGGTCGCACAGGCGTCAAGGTCTCGAACCTCTGCATCGGGACTGACAACTACGGCAACGAGTATGGCTGCGACGAAGAGACGGCACACGCCATTCTCGACCGGGCGCTCGACTACGGCATCAATTTCATCGACACGTCCGATTCCTATGCCGACAACAGGTCCGAGATGATCATCGGCAACTATCTGAAGAAGACTGGTCGGCGCGACAACGTGGTGCTGGCGACGAAGTTCCGGTCGAAGGTCGGTCCGGGAGTCAACGACATCGGTGCCTCCCGCTACCACATCGTGCGGGCCGTCGAGGCATCCCTGAAGCGGTTGCAGACCGACCGCATCGATCTCTACTACTGCCACTCATGGGACGACGAGACGCCTGTCGAAGAGACATTGCGGGCGCTGGATGATCTGACCAGACAGGGAAAGATCGTCTACGCGGGTTGCTCGAATTTCCCCGCATGGCTGATCTCGAAGTCGTTCTGGGCATCAGACGTCCGCAATCTGTGCCGGTTTGAGTCTGTGCAGAGCGTCTTCAACATCCTGCAGCCGGGACTGGGGATGGAGGTGATCCCGTACGCGCAGGCGAACGGTATGGCGGTTGTGCCGTACTCCCCCCTCGCCAGCGGCATGTTGACCGGCAAACATCCTCGCTCAGGGCCGATCGACGACTCGAAGTTCGGCGCCAGGGACAGGTCGCGCGGCGGTGCGCTGGTGAACCGCTACTGGAACGAGCCGCGGCTCGATGCTGTCGACAGGCTGAACGATGTAGCAGCTAAATACGGGCAGCCGATGTTGCGGCTTGCGCTTCAATGGGTCTCAGACTTCCCCGGCGTCACGTCTCCGATCTTCGGTGCGAGGCGAATCGACCAGGTTGAGGGAATCATCGAGGCACACTCGGAGCGGGCTCCGAACGAGGCGATGGCCGAAGTGATGAGCATCGCCGAGGAGTTCGCTGCTGCCAGTCCAATGGTGTATCCGCCGAATCCGGGCGGCGCTTTCGGCAGAGAGACGAGGCAGAGGGCATAAGCATGGAATACGTGAATCTCGGTCGCACCGGCCTCAAGGTGTCTCAATACTGCATCGGCGCAGACAACTTCGGTGACCAGACGAGCGCCGGCGATGGCGTTCGCATCATGGAGCGGGCATTCGAATCCGGCGTCAATTTCATCGACACAGCGAACTCCTACGGCCCCGCTGACAACAAAGGAATCTCGGAAGAGATCGTTGGCCGGTTCATCAAGAGCCGCCGGTCAGAGGTTGTCCTCGCTACGAAGGGACGGAGCAGGATGGGTGACGGCCCGAACGATGAGGGCGTCAACCGCAAGTACGTAATGCAGGCAATCGACGACTCCCTGAAGCGGCTTGGCACTGACTACATCGACCTGTACCAGATCCACGCGCCGGACCCGACGACACCGATCGACGAGACTGTAGATGCCTACAACGATGTCGTCCGTGCCGGAAAGGCTCGATACATCGGCGTTTCGAACTTCGCTGGCTACGAATTGATGGACGCGCTCTGGAAGCAGGACCGCCGAGGCCTCGCGCCGTTCGTGAGCGTTCAGCCTCGCTACAACCTGCTTTATCGCGAGCCAGAGCGTGAACTCTTCAAGGTCTGCGCAGACCAGGGAGTTGGTGTGATGGCCTACAGCCCGCAAGCCGGTGGATTCCTGCTCGGCAAGCACAGGAACTTCGAGGCTGAAACGGGCACTCGCTTCGCCGAGAGCTTCAGGGCGGCGAATTTCTACCGGCTCACCTACTGGAACGAGCCCACATTCAACGCTATGGAGGCGTTCGTCAAGGTCACCGAGAAGTATGGCGTCTCTCCGAACGCTCTGGCGCTTCGCTGGGTGATATCGAACCCGGTGATGACAGCATGCATCGTCGGCGCACGAACGCTTGAGCAACTGGAGCAGAACCTCGAGGCATGGGAGGCCGATGTGCCTCAAGAGGCGTTGGATGAGGCGACGGTGATTGGCGATGAGCTGTGGGACACGGCTCCATGGAAGCCGCAGATGCAGGTGACTCAGGGCCCGTCGCCATTCCCGGGCATCAACACGCCCGCTAACTACGCCAGCCCGGCCTGAACCAGCAGCTATTCGTCGAGAGGCAGGCCGCTTGGCACCGATTCAGGCACAAGGTGCGAGAGGTCGCGCGCGGCCGGATCTGTCAGCGACTTCAGGAACTCGACTATCTGCGCAATCTCGTCGTCGTTTAGTTCCGGCATGTCTGCGATCACCGGATCGAGGGTGCGAGTGATCATGTCGGTGCGCACTTCATCGGTGTAGATGAACGCGAACTCGCCCTCGAACGCGGCGCCCGTTTCATCCCGGACACTCCGCGAGAACTGCCGCTCGCTCCACTCATCCTCGTACAGCGACGCAAGTTCCCGTGCAGATGCTGACTGTGCGTAGTCTTCAAGACTCTGGAGCGGGTCGAGGTGATGTGCTACGGCCTCTTCGAGCGATGTGTAAGCGCCAGAGTGGAACCACGGACCGGTCAGTTCTACGTTGCGCAGCGGCGGGGTTCGGAACCGGTAGAGGTCTTCGAAATCGAAGGACTCCCGGAACCGGCCGAAGTCGTCAGGAGCCTCGCCGGCTTTGCCCGGCCCTGTCTGCGGCGACGCTATGTTGTGAACCTCCTGGTCGGTGAACAGCGGTCCGGAATGACAGGTCGCGCAGTTGGCGCGTCCGAAGAACAGCTCGCCGCCACTGATCGCATCTTCGCTTAAAGCGCCTGCTTCACCAGCGACGTAACGGTCCCAGGGACTGTCGGCGAATGCGAATCCGTCGGACTCAAACGCTGCGATCGCCAGGGCCACATGAACGAACGTCAGGTTCTCGGTCGGGATCTCCGGGAAAGCCTCTGTAAACATCTCGACATAACCGTCGATTCCCAGGAGCCGCACCATCAGCGCCTCCCAGATCGCCTCCTCGTCGTCAAGAAATGCCAGCTCGTTGCCACCCTCCTCATACGAGGCCTCGTCCTTGTCGCCAAGCATCTCGTCACGGCTGGTTACGGGGAACATAGCCTGCGCCACCAGCACGTTTGGCAGACCCGTGGGCAAGTCTTCACCGGCCGGACTGCTGATGCCGAGCAGGCCGTCGCGCTCGATGCGCCTGTCCCAGAACATGGTGTGCCACTGTGGAGCGCCACGGTTGAAAAGCTCAGTCGCGTTGCGAGGTACGAAGTGGCGCGATGCACCGAGTTGGCGATCAGCTGCGAGACCTGTGCCGCCGGTACCGATAGAGACCGGTAGTGCGTCACCGGATGCCGCGTCGGGGTGATGACACGTGGCGCACGAAATATCCCGGTTTCCGCTCAGAATCGGATCAAAGAAGAGCGCCTGTCCGAGCGCGAACAACTCGTCAGAGTGGGTCGGGCCCGTATCGAGCGCCTCGATCTTCAACTCGGTGATCCGGTCCCGCAGCGAAGTCTTGGCCGAATCGCCGTTGTCGCTGCAGGCGAGCGCGCCAAGTGTCACGAGCATTATCGCTACGCAGGCAGACACGACTCGTAGCGTGTCCACGCGGGCGAACTTGATCATTCGGCCCATTCAGACCTCGTCGAATTGCCGCCAGGCGGCGCGTCCCTCTCGATCAACCGGCCAGGTCGTACAGGCCCAGCACACTGTCGAGCTAAACCAAGATCGTACAGGTCGTTGCCCCAACTTGCCTGTACACTCTCGGCCGCGCCGAATGAAAAGCCATGCTCAGCGGGCTCAATCAGACTATGTCGCGGGCGTCAGAGCATCGGCCACTGTCCCACACAACAACACTCGTAATCCGCCAGACAGGAGCCGATATTGCCAGCGAAAGTCCTAGTCACACGACGACAGTTCGAAGACCAGATGGACCGGCTGAGGGCCGAGGCTGACATTACCGTGCTCACTCGCCCAGAACCAGCTACTCGCGAGGAGTTGTTGGAGGCGGTAAAGGGTGTGACCGGAATCTTCGCCCACATCACGGATCGCATCGACGCTGATGTGATGGATGCGGCGGGCGACTCACTGAAGGTGATCGCAGAGTTCGGGGTGGGCTACGACAACATCGACACCGCAGCCGCAAACGAACGCAACATCGCAGTTGGCAACACTCCCGGTGTCCTCACCGAGACAACTGCCGACTTTGCCTTCGCGCTGATCCAGTCTGCTGCCCGCAGGTTGGCCGAGAGTGACCGTTTCGTGAGGCGTGGCGAGTGGAAGTGGTTCGATCCGCTCGACCTGTTGGGCCTCGACATCAATGGCTCGACCCTGGGAATCGTCGGAATGGGGCGGATCGGCAGCTCTGTCGCAAAGCGAGCCGCTGCGTCTGGCATGCGAGTGATCTACTTCAACCGCAATCGCGCTGACGAAGAGCATGGAGCGGAGCTCGCGGGATCACTTGATGATCTGCTCGCCGAGTCAGACTTCGTGACTCTGCACTGTCCGCTGACACCCGAGACCCAGGGCCTGATCAGCACCAGCCAGTTACAGAAGATGCAAAACCACGCAGTCCTGATCAACACCGCTCGCGGGCCGGTGGTCGACATGGAAGCGCTTACGGACGCGCTTGGTTCAGGCGAGATCGCATACGCGGCGCTTGATGTGACAGATCCGGAGCCGATCCCGACTGATCACCGGCTGCTCGAGATGGAGAACGTGACGCTGCTGCCGCACATTGCGTCGGCAACAGTCGGCACGCGCAAGAAGATGTCAGAGATGACTGTCGACAACATTCTGGCGGCGCTGCGGGGCGAGTTGCCACCGAACTGCGTGAACAGCGATCAGATCAACTGGGGTTAGATCTGCGGACTAGCTGACCTTCATGCAGACCTTGATCACTTCGTCCTCGTAGTTGGCGTACATGTCATACGCTCTCTGCACATCGTCAAAGTCCAGGTTGTGGGACTTGAGCAGCGCGGGATCAACCCAGCCACGGTCTTTCAGGGCGACCATCTCCCGGATCTCCTTCGTCGGCTCCGAGGTCGCGGCTATCTGGGTCGGGATGATGGTGCATGCCTTCTGCATCCACTCCTGGTGGAAGAACGAAGTCCGCTCCTTGATGGGACCAGTGAGGGAGAAGTTGATGAAGGTGCCCCATCGCTTGACTACCTTGATGCAGGTCTCAAACCCTGTCGGGTCCCCACTTGCGTCCACGACTATGTCCACCCCTTCGCCTCGAGTGATCTCATCGATAACCTCGAACAGGTTCTCGGTATCGGGGTTGACCGTGTGGGTCGCTCCTAGCTCAAGCGACTTCTTGAGCCGGTAATCGAGACGGTCGATGCCAATGATCTGCTCGGCACCCTGAGCCTCAGCGATCATCGTGAAGGATAGGCCGATACCACCCTGCCCCAACACCGCGATCTTCTGCCCGGCCGGATTTCCCCAGTGTTTGGCTGAATAGAGCACCGTACCGGTGTGCTGGCACATAACCCAGTCATCGATCGGGCCATAGTCCGGGACTGGGATAACCCGAATGGCCTCCTGCGTGATGTATTCGGTCAGTCCGCCGGTAACGCCCCGACTGGGGATCACGATGGCGCGCTGGCCCTCCTTGACCTCTTTCATCCGGCTCTCGACCACAGTGCCGGCTATCTCGTGGCAAGGCATCCCAGGTCCCAGCGGGTAAGACTCTTCAGGAAGCGGCGCATGGTACATGCCGTGGATATCGCTGCCGCAGACCGAAACGGACTCTATCTTGATCTTCGCGAACCCTTCTTCGGTCTCGGGCTCTGGGACATCTAGGAACTCAAAGGTTTGAGGTGCGACCAGCCGCGCAGCTTTCATCCGTCTAATTGCCTCCTGGCAAGCGCTTCAACATTCGGGCCGTGCGGAACTTTACACGTGTGGACATCCAAAGTCAGCAGAAGACAGGCGCGGGCATTTGATGCCATCGCCTAACCCCTCGCGTTGACGGTGCTACGATGCTGCCCTGCCGACGAGGCGCTCATCGCCCGGCAACAATCGCTGCACATATCGTTTGAAGAGTCGAAAGAGAGTTCTGCATGAAGCCCGACGTGAAGATCACGAAGCTAGAGGTTGTCACCTTCGAGTATCAGCTTGAGAACGTTGGGAAGGACTACAACACTTTCAACATGGTCTACGAGCCGGGCGGGCGCCTGACCCAACGCGGCAGCATCCTGACGATGCACACAGACCAGGGAATCGTCGGCGAGTACCCAACGGGCGGCCCAGCTCTGGCCGAAGTCCAGATGGCAGCGCAGTACCTTATCGGCAAGAACGCTCTCGAACGGGAGATGATCTACAACGACACCAAGCGCGGGCTGCGACACGGTGCAATGCTCGGCGTTGGCGTCATCGACATCTTGCTTTGGGATATCGCCGGCAAGCTATATGACGAGCCGATCTATCGCCTGCTCGGCGGCTCAAAGAAACCGCTGCCCGCATACGCCTCGACTCTACATGGCGACGAGAACGGTGGTCTGACGACGCCTGAACAGTTCGCCGACTTCGCGCAGCAGTGCCTGGAGATAGGATATCCGGCATTCAAGGTGCACGGCTGGGGTCTCGCTCGAGACAACATCAAGCGGGAGATCGCCAACGTACTGAACCTGGGTGAGAAGTTCGAGAACAAGCTGCACCTGCTGATCGACCCGGCCTGCGAGATCAAGAATTTCGGGGACACACTGGCCCTTGGACGAGCTTGCGATGAGGCGAACTTCTTCTGGTGGGAGGACCCGTACCAGGACGGCGGCGTCTCACAATTCGCGCACCGAAAACTGCGGCAGATGGTCAAGACGCCGATACTGCAGACAGAGCACATTCGGCTCCTGGAGCAGCATGTGGACTTCATCGTGGCCGACGGGACCGACTACGTGCGTTGCGGCGCCCACGAAGACGGTGGCATCACCGGTGGCATGAAGATCGCGCATGCTTCGGAAGGTTTCGGCCTGGACATGGAGCTGCATGGCCCGAGCCCGGCTCACAGGCACATGATGTCCTCAATCCGCAACACGAACTTCTATGAGCTCGGCCTGGTTCACCCGAATGTGCGGACCACGAAGCCGCCGATCTACAAGGACTACAACGACGACCTCGACGGCGTGGACAAGGACGGAAACTTCTGGGCGCCGGACGGCCCGGGACTCGGCGTGGAGCTGGACTGGGACTGGATCAAGGCCCACCAGGTGGACGCAGGCGTACTGGCGGAGGCGTAGGCACGGGAGACGCTGAAAGCCGATGAAGCTCTCACTCTCTACCCGCGTCGCTGAAGCGCCGCGCCGCAAGGACGTGGCGCTGCTATCTCTCGACGAGATCGCCGGTCTCGCAGTCGGTGCAGGCTACTCCGCGCTTTCGATGCGTGCGTCTCAGCTGAGCTATGACTCGGGACTCGATGAGGTCGCATCGGCAGCCAGGACGCTGACGGACCATTCGTTGGCTGTCTCGATGGTCACTGGCGATGTCGACCTTGCGGCTAACAACAACCGTGCACAGATGGCTCTCCAGCGCATTACGCCGTACCTCGACCTGGCGGAGGCGCTGAGTTGCGATTTGGTGCGGGTGATGATGAAGGCTGAGACCGACATTCCACATGCTCGGCGCGCTGCGGACGAAGCGGCGGAGCGCGGTATCCGGCTGGCGCATCAGACACATACCTGCACACTGTTCGAGACGATCACCGGAGCAGTGAGGACGCTAAGAGCGGTGAACCGACCGAACTTCGGAGTGACGTTCGAGCCTGCAAACCTGATGCTGGCAGGTGAACCGTTCACGGCCAAAGCGGTCGAAGCGCTTGAACCGTGGATCTTCAACGTCTATTTCCAGAACCACCGGCTGAACCGGAGCGGAACGCACATCCAGGAAACATGGAAGCGCGGTCCGGTCGGATTCGACCTCATCCCGCTGGATGCACCGGACGGAATCGATTTCCGTGAAGTGCTGGATGCGCTGACCGAGACCGGATACGACGGCTACGTTACCGTTCACCAGAACGTAGCTGACGGGCTCGATATCGGCGATGGTGTGAAGTCGTTCGCCGACTATCTGCGGTCGATCGCGGACTTCGACTAGCTGCGCACCGTCACGCCGCCGTCCACCCCAATCCGCTCCACGCCATTGCTCGATTCAAACACAACGGCCTTAACGGTCGCCTTGCGCGTCTCTCCCGGCTGGAATACGACGGCCGTACGCTTGTCGCTGCCCGGCTCCGGAACTCCGGACGCAAGGCTGGTGAACGGCTCCAGACCTACGTTGTAGGTGCGGTTGTACCACGGGTAGCCACTGCCGCCGCCAAACACCTGCCAGTACCACAGGTACTTGAAGGTCTCACCCGGCCACACCAGGCCAAAGCCAACGCCTCTTTCCGGATTGGTCACCGAATACCAGCTCTCCTGCAGGTCCTTGAACACCATGTAGTCGGCGAGGCGGTCGGACTTGGGTGAGAAAGTGCGCAGATCGACGGGTGAGCCATCAGGAGCCTCGGCGTTCGGCCATGAGCCGGAGCTTCCGGGTTTGATCCTGGCGCTTCCGGCAGCGATTTCGTCCGCCGGAGTGAAGTGACTCGCTCCCGGCAGGTCGAATATGCAGTCAGCTGTCAGGAACGGCTCGCCCAGCGCGACATGCTGGCCCCACTCGACCTCGGCCGGCTCCTCCGCTTCGTTGGTAAGGCTATCCTCTACTGTCAACACGGCCGACCCTGATTCCAACGAGATCGTCTTCTCTATCCAGAACGGCGTCCGAACGGTCCTCACCCAGAACTTCGCGCTGATCCGCTCGGGCGTGTCTTCAACGATCTGCGCGTCCCACGGCATCAGGGTCGCTTCGGTGTGCTGGCCGATGTCCGCTCCCGCATACTGCTGCGGCTGTCCCCCAGTGGGAGCGATCGTCTGCCAGCCACCGATGTAGGCGTCATGCCAGACGCCTTCGCCCCAGCCTGTCGAAGGCACCCACTTCGAGACGTCACGCACGCTCCAGGGAGTCCGCCACATGAAGTCCGTGTCAGACGGCTTGTGGACCATTTCGAAGATGTCGGCGCCCTTATCCGCAAGGACGCTGACTCGAAGCAGTTCGTTCTCCAGAACGACAGTCTTCAGTCCGCGATAGGTCCATGCGTCCGATATTCGGCATCCTGACGTACGTTCGTTCTGGTAATGCACCGGTAAACCTGCCTGGCTGACGCTGATTTGAGTTCATATGAGATGGGGCTGAGTTGAGGAGCGACAGTATATGGTGTTCTGCCACAGCGAGTTGCTCGCCCAACGCACATTGTTGTAATCACCCAACATTTGGGGTGGAAACACGTTCCATCTGAGCAGGGAGATTGTTCACACTTAGTACTGCCCTTTTCGAGCGTCGCTCGGTCGACTTTGGTCGGCATGCGCTTGAAAGGTAGTTTCGATAATGTCCTCGGAGGACGGTTTTGGCACGAATTCTCGTGGTCGACGACAACGCCGACGTTCGCCTCGCCCTCGCCACAATTCTTGAAGATGCCGGCCATGATGTGCTGGAAGCGGAAGATGGCGAAGCCGTATTCGATCTCGTAATCTCCGAAAATCCGGAACTGGTCCTGCTGGACGTGATGATGCCGCGAGTCAGCGGCTTCGATGCCCTCGCTACCCTGAAGGCTGATACCCGCACTTCACAGGTGCCAGTGATCATGGTCACAGCCAAGGGCCGCCCGGAAGACATGGCAATGGCCCGCTCGCTCGGCGCTGTCGAGTACATCACGAAGCCCTGGGCTGAAGGCGACGTCGAGTTGAGAGTAGACTGGGCGTTGGCCACCACTCAGGCCAGTTAACTAGCCCGGCCTGACCCGAGCGCCAAACGGCGCGCCGACCGCCAGGTCCCAAAAGACCTCGATGACCGGCGCCGCTGTCCTACTAGTCCTCATCTCCGCATTCGCGCACGCTTCATGGAACCTGCTTGCCAAGCGGGCGGGAACTCCTGAGCTTGCCAACTGGTGGATGGCGACCTCTGGCGCAGTCATCATGCTGCCCACCGCCATCGTCCTGCTCATTCTTGACGTCCCGAGCCCTACCGGTTGGGCCTTTATTGGCGGCACGATCGCGCTGCATATCCTCTACTTCTTCACACTGGGCCGCGCCTATCGGTACGGCGACCTCTCAATCGTCTATCCAGTCGCTCGAGGTCTTGGTCTCACTCTGATACCGGTCCTGGGTGTGATTCTGCTGAACGAATCCGTCTCTGTGCAGGCGTCGTTCGGAATGGCATTCATCCTGGCCGGCATCATCGCCGTCGGTCTCAGTTCAGGGGCCGGAAACACGCTGCAGGGCGGAGTTCGGAGGATTCTCGCGGACAAAGGCGTGCTGTTCGCAGTAGCGACGGGCGTATTGATCGGCTCTTATTCAGTGCTCGACAAGCGGGGCGTCGAGCATGTGACACCGGTGCTGTACATGTTCTTCCTCACGGCCGGTGGATCCATCGGAACGCTGGCGCTCCTTTATCGCAGCTATTCAAGAGCCCAATTTACCGGCGAGATGCGGGCGCACTGGCGAACCATCGTGATCGGCGGGTTGCTGCAGTTCCTTGCCTACGCGCTGGTACTGAGTGCTTTGAGACTGTCACAGGTCAGCTACGTCGGTCCGTTCCGTGAGCTGGCAATCGGCATCGGAGTCGTGATGGGCGCGTTGATCCTGAAGGAAAACGTGACTAGAGGCCGCGCGGTCGGTGCAGCTTCGGTGGCAGCCGGAGCGATCGTCATCGCGTTGGCACCGTGAGGCTAGGCTGTTTCGAACTGAATCCGCCTGTCAAGGATGGGCAATAACAAGTCGATCAGGAACATCGCCACCGCTAGCAGGACTACGATCACAAAGGCGATGCCGGTCATCATGGTGATGTCTCTCTGATTGATCGACTGCCAGAACAGGAAGCCAATTCCCGGGTAGCTGAAGACCAGTTCGACCAGCAACACTCCGGTCAGCAGCGAGCCGATGGAGGCCGCGAGTCCTGTGATCTGTGGAAGAACGGCGTTCCTGATTCCATAGCGCAGGAAGATGCGGCGAGGACTGAGTCCTTTTGCAGCTGCGTAGACCATGAAGTCCTCGCCCTGCAGGTTCACCATCAGGCCGCGCATAGAAACTGTCCAGAATGCAGCGGTCGTGATGATCACGGAGAGCGCTGGGAGTATCGAATGGTGCAACGCGCTCAGCATGAACGGGACGTTCCAGCCCGGAGCCAGCGTCGGGTTGAAGTTGTCCCAACCGCCCTGCAACGGGAAGAGCTGCCACTCGAACGCCAGGAACCAGATCAGAATCCAGCCAAGCAGATAAATCGGGATGGACGAAGCCGCAAGCAACGGCGTGAAGGCCCATCTCAGGAGTCGCGGAGAGCCCGGCCAGCCAGCGAGTCCACCCATGATCGTGCCGATAGAAAAAGCGATGATCGTCGCAATAGACATCATTCCCAGCGTCCAGTAGAGCGAGTGCTGGATCACCGAAAAGACTGAGACAGGGAAGAACCGGCGAGACGCGCCGAGGTCGAACTGCGCCAACGACGTGATGTAGCGTCTGTACTGCACGATGATCGGGTCGCCGAAACCAAACTGCCGCTCGAACGCGGTGCGAGTCGAACGCCGTTCGTTCTCAGAGATCAGTCCGCGCAGCAGGCGTTCCTGCTCGGCCTCTAGCTCATCGACAACTCCATCAGAGGCGTTCGCAGTGCCAAGCCGTTCTAGTTCCTGCTGCAGCTGAGTTTGCAGGTCCCTTATCCGCTGGACTTCGGGAGACGGCGTGAAGAACCCGGCGTTCGAGGGGTTAATCCCGAACTGCCGCGGTACGAAGAAGAACACTGTGGCGCTGGCCCAGATGATGAAGATCATCAGCAGAAAACGCTTGGCTATCCGATGAAACAGTACCGACCTGATGAGCATGCCAAACAGGGCAGCATCGAGTCCTGAAACAGTCTGCGGAGTACGAACGTTTACGGTGCTGGTCGGCTCAAACAGTGATGGCCCATCGGAGCGACGTACTGAGTCTGTTGCAGGCCGAGGTGCGTCTGCGGACGGTCGGCTCCAGATGCTGATAGTTCGGCTCCGTTACTGGCGCTGGTATCTACAGGAAGGTCTCGAACATGAACTCGAACAGGGCGAACGGCCAGACCGTGACAAGGAACAGGATGGTCAGCCCGGCGATGCTCGACCCGATGTAGAAGTTCCGCGCCCGCTCCGGCTGCTCGATCGGCCCGGCGAACCGTGTAACGATCCAGAACAGAACGCCAGCCACGAGGCCGAAGAGTATTCCAGGGCCAAGCCAGTCTGCCCAGAAGAAAAATGTGAACATGGGCGTCGAGAACACCCAGTCGCCAAGCATCTGCTGCACGGATCCCTGCCCTGTCACATTCGAGACGCCCGTGATGCCCAGCACGAAGAGGTTGAGCGGGGTCAATAGACCTGTGATGAACGGCATCAGCATTCCGAATATCCCGCCAACGATGAGCAATTTCGGCAGCGTAGGCAGCATGTCCTCAAACTGCTTGAACGCCACGTAGATGATCACCAGGCTGATTGGAGCAGCAAACAGCGCAGCCCCAAGCAGTCTGAAGTAGACCGGCCAGTCAGGCCGGGACAGGATGTAGTAGTAATCGGCCTCCTGCAGCGTGATCACTATCTGCATGTACGGGATGATCAGCGCCATCGCGATGGCGAGCGGCATCAGCCCGATCAGCGTGACTCGCTCCCGGCGGCTAACTTCGGCGCGGACGGTCTCGAGAGCGCTGAGCCGCTCTTCGAACCGGTCAACGGATGTGCTGGTGTCTGTCATTAAAGGACGAGGTCGGGCCGGGATTGCGGAGCTGTGGACAGCAGGAGCTTGGACAGCGATGTCCGATTGGACACCACAAAGCATCTAACGGTCCTCAGCTATCTGCGCCGTGTCGCTTTCTGAATCCGTCTGATGATACCGCTTCGACACCAAATTTCGCTTGGCTTGTTCATGGCATCAGTAGTCTTCCCCATAGCCTGTTCGCCGACAGATTCGAATGCGGACGCGCCGTGAACCGTCGGCCGATTCCATCGCTATATTCAGTCGCCGGCTAGCTCGTTCCGCGCCGCTTGCGTCTGAGACTCAAGTCACGCCGTATAATCCAGCGTCTGCCTCAGGCTTATGGCAGTTTCAATCTGCGGGCGCAATTGTCGCCACGCGGCCACCCGGGAGAAAACGCTGAACAAATTCACCGCAAGACAGCGGATTGCCGGCACAGCGTTCGCTTTAGTTGTGATCGTCGCAGTGGCAGTCGCAGTTCCGCTCCTCCTGTTGAACGACTCCGACTCGGAATCGGCACGCCAGGACCTCCCTTTCGAGACCGTGGAACAGCTATTCCTCCGTTCTGGCTCCGACCCTGATGAGCAGGTCGACCGGCCGGGCTTCAGCGATGGAACTCCCGCCGTAGACGAGTTCGCTCCATTCGCCAACATCGCTCCTGACATCGGCCTCGATGCGCTAATTGAGAACCGCTACCCCGGCGTCGCAATCTTCGACTTCGATCGTGACGGCGACCTCGACTTCTACGTGACTTCAGCCGAAACCGGCGCTCTGTTCCAGATCACTCGCGGCGGCCCAAACAAGCTATTCCGCAACGACGGCAACGGGGTCTTCATCGACGTCGCGGCAGAAGCCGGCGTGGCATTGCCGCAGCAGAACAGTTCGGCCGTCGCTGCCTGTGACATTGACAACGACGGCTTCCAGGACCTGTACGTGGCCGGTCATGGCCGTATCGGAGATGGACTCGACTACAGGTCGCTTGCAGATGCGCCCGAGCTCGGCACCGTGATGTTGGACCGTATCTTCCTCAACCAGCGGGACGGGACCTTCGACGACATCACTGTGTTCGCGGTGGGCCAGCAAGGCAATGTGCGATCAGCCATGAGCGTCTCCTGTGCGGATGTGGACAACGACGGCTGGATCGACATATTCGTCGGCAACCGGGCCGACCAGGACTTTGTGCGCTTTGACAACGCCCGCCATCACGGGCACTTCAACGTGTTCTACCGGAACAATGGCGACCTGACCTTCACAGACCTCACGGTCGAGTCAGGTCTGGTCAGCCCACAGATCAAACTGCTCGACGAAAACGGTGTACCGATCACCTTCTCCAGCGTCGACGGGCGCGCCATAGTTGGCTTCGATGCCTCGCTCATCGACGGGAACAACCGCATTGCCGGTGATCCGGCCGGCCAGACGTGGGCTTCAATGTTCTTCGATTATGACAACGACGGTGACCAGGACCTGTGGGTGGCGGACGATGGCGATGTGTTGAAGCTGTATCGAAACGACACCGAGGGCGGCGAGATAACGTTCACTCCGGTGTGGGACCAGCTGGGCATTGGAATGTCCGGCCAGTGGATGGGCTTCGGGTTGGGCGATTACGACGGTGACGCAGACCTCGACGTGTTCGTGACCAACATGGGTTTCCACAGGCTGCAATCCCCGCAGCCGATCCCGCCTGGTGGCGATTGCGCGTATTCCTCCCAGTTCGGTTGGGGAACCTGCTACCACAACCTGCTCGAGAACGATGGCAACGGCGGCTTCACGAACATGGCCGCTGAGGCAGGTGTCGAGCACAGCGACGTCCTGCCGCCCGAATCGCTCAACGAAGACTTCTTCGCCAGCGATTGGACGCTTCCCCGCGGGCTGGAGGCGTACGAGTTCGGGTTCGGGACTGCGTTTTTCGACATGGAGAACGATGGTGATCAGGACCTTTACTGGCTCGGGTCGCTGGCATCGCGTGGGGAAGGTCCTAACGGCTTCCTGGCACCAGCCTTTGGCCGGCTGCTGCAGAACACGGACGCCGGTTTCAAGGATGTGACGATCGAGGCGCAGGTGGTGGACGCGCTTGGTGTCGACTACTCGGCAATGGAATCGGCAGACCCTGACTTCGACCCTTCCCACTACCGGTTGGGCGTGCAGTTCCACGAGAACGGCAAGGGAGTCGCAGTAGGCGATCTCAACGGCGACGGTTTTCCCGATCTGATCGTCACAAACAGCAACGGTGAATCACTGGACGAGATGGGCGACCGGGTTGCTGTTGGCGGCCCGCTGTTCGTGTGGGTGAACCGAGGCGGCGACAACAACTGGGTCACATTGCAGCTAAGAGGCAGGATGGCGGAGGACAGGACCGGGTCAAATGCAGACGCGATAGGCGCCCGCCTCACACTCGTTTCAACCGGCTTCGACGGTCAGTCTCGCACGCAGGTCCGAGAGGTTCTTGGCTCATCCAGCTTCCTTTCCATGAGCTCGCTTGACCTCAACTTCGGCCTCGGACCCGCAGAGTCTGTCGATTCACTGACGATCGAGTGGCCAAGCGGAGTCGTACAGGTGCTCGACGGACTCGCTGTAAACACGGTGCACCAGATTCTGGAACCCGCCAGCTAGGCGGCGTTTGATTCGGCCTTTCCCTGCGCTCTGATCTTCACTTTTTGTGGTTTCGTCGCACATCCAACTACAATGCCTCGAAAATTTCAGCCACAAGCTGCTCACAGCACGGTCCGTAACCAATACCGGTGAGCGGACGAGCCTGCGTTCCGGGGAGCCGACATGAACTTGAGTCCGAATGTTTTACGCTGGCGGATCACACTGCCACTGGCGATTGTTTCGATCATGCTGCTAGCTGCATGTGGGACGGACGATGGCTCCTCCGATTCAGGCTCGGGCCCGGTGGGTTCCGGCGAAAGAGACGCCACGCAGTTCATAGTGAATACCGAGTCGGTCTTCTCCGTTGACGACCTGAAGGCGGTCGGCTGGAAAGAGCAAAGAGACCTGCTGCTGGACTACCCGGAGTCGACGGCAGCCAAGTGGGGCTTCCTTAACACGAAGGAGCTTGCCGTTCTTGTGTATCCGTCCGCGGCGATAGCCCAGGTGCAGGGCGCTGAGGCTGCTCTAGCACAGACCGCGGTGGGACCCGATGGCAAGGCGATTGGCGATCAGGACCGAATATCTTGCAGGCAGGCGCAGGGGCAGAGCGCCGTGGGACTGGTCGAACCTCAGGACGATTCAGACGGTTCACGGGCATTCCACATCTCCTTTTCATCGGAGACCTCGGTAGAACAGCGAGTATGCGCCAACAAGTTCCCCACTTACAGGTTCTTCAGGATCCTTGGCAACATCGTGCTGCTCTGCGAGGGAGAAGGTCGCACCGGAGACCAGCCTTCGAAGAACTGCGAAGAACTGCCGGATCAGCTGCAGGGGAATTAGCTGTCCCGTTCTTCAAGCGGCTGACTGAGTTCAGAACTGGAAGTAGATGAACTCTCCGCCTTCCGATCTGCGCATCACCAGGATGCCGGTGAAGAAGACGGCGCCGAGTACCATCTGCTGCACCTGTGACGAAAGTCGACCACTTGCCAATGCTGGCAACACTCCCGGCTTCAGCGCGCCGTATGCTGTGTGGAGCCAAATCGGCATCGAGTACAGCGCGACCTGGACCAGCAGGAACGCAGCCAATTCGACGCTCTCGGCCGTCTGATCGGCTGGTGAAACGCTGAGCAGATCCCAGATGCGGGAGAGGCTTGACTCCCGGAAGAACAGCCAGCCGATCGTGATGAGTAAGAACGTGACTGGCACGGCTAACGGCCGCAGCGCCATCTTGAGGCCGGGACTGAACGGCAAGAGGCGCTGGATGACGACCAGAGCACCGTGGTAGCCGCCCCAGAGCGCGAAATTCCATGAAGCGCCGTGCCACAGCCCGCTTATCAGGAACGTTGCCATCAGGTTGATGCCAGTCCTACTCTCTCCCTTCCGGGAGCCGCCAAGCGGTATGTAGACGTAGTCGCGGAACCAGGTGGATAGCGAAATGTGCCATCGACGCCAGAAGTCGGATGGTGAGCGAGCCATGTGCGGGTGCCGGAAGTTCTGCGACAGGTTGATACCGAACAGCCTTGCTGTCCCTCGAGCAATGTCCGAGTAGCCTGAGAAGTCGGCGAAGATCTGCAGCCCGAACGCCAACACGCCGACCCACAGCAAAGCGAAGCCGGGCGACTCGGTGGTGAAGACGTTGTCCGCAATGACGCCCACGTTGTCTGCGATCACGAGCTTCTTGAAGAATCCCCAGAGCAACAGCATGACTCCGCTCTGAATGAGTTCGGGTGTCGCCTTCCGTCGGTTTTCGAATTGGGGAAGGAGTCGCGACGCGCGCTCGATGGGCCCGGCGACCAACTGCGGAAAGAAGGAGATGAAAAGTGCAAAGTCCAGCAGGTTGCGACGCGCCTGCACCCTGCCGCGGTGAACATCGATCACATATCCCAGCGCCTGCAGTGTGTAGAACGAGATTCCGATCGGCAGGATGATGTTCAGCGTGTTCGAAAAGGTGCCAAGGCCGATCGTGTCGACGAATTCGCTCGCGCTGTCGACAAAGAATCCTAGGTACTTGAAGGCGATCAATACGCTGAGCGTTGCGGCGATAGCAAGTAGCAACGGAGCCCTTCGCCTGAACTTGCCGGTCACGGCAACACCGGGATGGGGGATCCACAGGGCGCTCAGATACATGGCCAGGGTGAAGCCGGCCAACAAGACAGTCAGCAGAGGGTCAACGTAGCCGTAGAAGACGTAGCTGGCGACCAGGAGCAGCAGGTTCTGCTCACGTCGGCCGAGGGCCCAGTAAAGAGCCAGAACAGCCAACAGGAGAGCGACGAACGACAGCGTCTGGAAGGTCATCTGTCCTGCCCCAGACTCAAGCCTTCAGAGTTGAAGACCTCTGCGACCTCACGCAGGAACAGCTCCGTGTAGTCCGGCAGATACAGCTGATCAATGTGGAAACTGTCGTAGTACAGGCCGCGGTCGACTGCAGGGTTACCAGTGAAGTCGAAGTATCGGACGCCGTTGTCCTGTAGATAAGCAGCGAGGTCCTGTGAGTACCGGCGCATCGCATCGGTCTCACGCACGGTGCCGTCCGTGTTCGGACGCGCCTGTACTCTCACGAACACCAGTTCGATCCCACTCGCCGCTGCGGTCTCGATCATGAGTGGCAGGAACGAGTTGCCGACCGCATCTTCAAACTCCCGCTCAGGGTCTGGCGGCGGTGGATCTAAGTCAGGTCCGACCATGTTGTGAAAAGCAAACTGGTCGTCCGCACGAAACGACAGTTCGGTGGTTGAGGACGGGAAAAAGGCCGCGGAGACATCAGATATGAGCTTCAGCGCTTCATCATTCTGGCGCTGGACCGGATAGATGCGATCAAGACCGTGAAGCGCCTGCTGGTACGCTGAGCGGCTAGCCTCAAGCACCGCCTCGAACTGCTCTTCGTCCGGTCTCTTCAGAGTGACAATCAGCTCCCGATTGCGCTCATCGAGCGGCGCAAGCGGTTGGGTGATCAGGTCGTTCCTGAAGAAGACGAATATCGTCGCTGGAGGTTGATCCAGTTCGGCGACAAGGTTCTTCAGTTGCAGATACCAGATAGCCGACTGAGAGCCGGGGACCGCGAGAGAAGTGACTGGACGCCCGCTAAGCAGCTCTGACAGATGCTCAGGATCGATGCGTGTCTCAAGCATCGAGTTGCCAATGAAGACGAACTCCGGCTGCCGGGCACTTAGCTCATCCAGCGCAGTCTGATCGAACTCAGTGCCCTGCCACGGCCGGAAAAGCAACGCCGGCGCGCCAAATACGACAAGAAGAAAGATGACCAAACCGGCCCAGCGGCGATACTGCCCAAACCGGTTCGGATCACAGTCAAGGTCAGAAGATCCGCCGCCGTTCGACCGCTCAGCCGCGACAGGACCGCTCAACTCTGCAGCCCCCTCGCCGATTACGACACCGGGAAGCGGGTCTTGAACTCGGGCTTGCCCTGAATACCGACCTTGACCCTGTAGAGGTCGCCGCCACGGTAGGTCGAAAGCTCGAAGCCCTCCGGCTCCATGCCGGAAAGTGTGCCATCGGAGCCGAACGACGCGGTCGTCACATACAACTCGTCGAGGTCTTTTCCGCCGAACATGGCGCTCGACGTCTGGGCAGCGGGAATCTCCACTCGGCGCTCCTCCTTGCCATCCGGGTCAAAACGCACAACCGTCCCGCCGTACCAGATGGCTGACCAGACGAACCCCTCGGCATCCACCGTCATGCCGTCGGGGATGCCGACCGATGAGCTGACCGTCGTGAAGACGCGGCGGTTGCTGATGTCTCCGGATTCGACGTCGCGGTCCCAGGCGTAGATCTCGCCCGCCACCGAGTCGGTCGAGTAGAAGGTCTTCAGGTCGGGCGAGAAACCCATGCCATTGCAAAGGCCGATGCCATCATCGATCACCTCGGCGCTGCCGTCAGGCTTGAATCTGAAAACGGCACAGGAGTCGAGGTGTCCGCTACCGCCAATGAAACTACCATCAGGAGCCGCGATCACATCGTTCAGCTTGATCGGCTGGCCATCGACCTCGCCGTGGTGCAGCCATGACCAGTCATCGTCCGAACGCCACTGCTTCACACCCTCCCACGTGCCAACCGTCAGGCCGCCCTGCTCGTTGACGGAGACTCCAGCCACGAAGTCACCATCATGCAGCTGCTTGTTCTCGCCGGTTGCGGGGTCGTACACCCAAAAACGGCCACCCTGGATGTCGGTCCAGTACAAGACCTGGTTGTCCCCGTCCCAGACCGGCCCCTCGCCCACGATTGCGTTTTCGGCAGCCAGCTTCTCGACCTCGTAGCTCATCGATCTCCTCGCAGATTCGCAGTTAAATCCGGGGATGAAGCCCGGATCTGGCGGAAGATTACACGGTGAGCTGCTGAATGGGAAAGTGGCTGTGCTGTGGCTCGACAATCAGCAAGATAGAACTGGACGATCTGTCGTGCCATACAATGCCGCCTCGTGCAGACTGAAGGGGACCACGGCCACTGCTGCGGTTCCTGCGAACGGGAGAGTGCGATGCCCACGACCTTGCCAGATTCTTCGAGAGCCAGCCGTCTGGCAGCACTGATCTTGCTGATTGCTATCGCAGCAGCTCTTTCGGCATGCGGATCAGGCGGCGATTCTGCAGAGTTCGAACGCATCAGCGATACGGGGACAATCCTGACCACCGAATCGCTGCTGGCAACCGGTTTTCGGGAGTCGAAGACCTACTCGACCGAGGGTCTGCCCGGCGCGAGTGATGCTCTGTTCGGGTTCTGGAGAGCCTCTGGTGGAGACCCGCTGGACTTCGAAGTCAGGTTCTACAGTTCGCACGCCGACGCCGTCCGGCTGGGCACAGCGCCGGCAGAGGAAGGGACCGGGGACGACGCGATCCTTGATGCCGAATCAGCGGCATACAAGGAGGGAGTTCAGGACCGCAGGACGATCATCGGTGCGGGCGGTGGCGGTGGCGCGCGCAGCGGCATCGGGCCTAAGTACGCCGATTTCGTCATCTTCAACAACCTCGTGATCCTATGCCCGGGCGGACAGGCAGAGCAGTCACACGAGCGGTGCGGCGACTTGATCGAAGCGTTGGAGCCTCAATAGATGAGAGTTACGACCAATGTCTTGGGAATTCGTACTGAACGCAGCCAGCGGCAGCGAGTTATCGCGACCTCGTTTTTGGCAGTGCTGATGGCCGCACTTGCGTTCGCAACCGGCTGCGGAACCGATTCGTCGTCCGATGGCGGTGAATCGGACGGATTCGTACAGGTGTCGGACTCAGGTGAGACTTATGCCCTGTCCGACCTGCAGGCCATCGGCTACAAGACCTCAAAGACCTACGATGTAGATGGTCTCAATGACGCTTCCGAGGCATATTACGGCTTCTGGCAGTCACCTTCCGCAAATGGGCCCGTCGACTACGAGGTAAGGATCTACCCGTCTCACGCCCTGGCAGTCAGTTCAGGCACCGCGCAGGCCGAAGAAGTAGTCGGGGATGACGCCATTCTCATAAGTACGAACTCGACCTGGCCGGAGGGCCTGACTGATCGGAGGGTGATCGTCGGAGGAGGAAGCCGCGGGAGGAGTGCGCCCCGCTACAGCGACTACGTGATCGTGGGAAACCTCGTCGTGCTCTGCCAGGGCCGTAGTGAAGAGCAATCTCAAGAGCGGTGCGACGATCTGGTCACAGCTCTTCGGTCATAGGGTTCACAATCTGTTCCTCGGCCGAGGCCAGGGAGAGGGCTTTCGTGAGGTATAATCGCCCCAATTTCGATACCGAGGCATGGACTGAGATTCGACGCTGGGATCGGTCTGACAGCCCTGAACTCGGAGGATCGTACAAGTCAAGGCACGGGGGACATACCAACGTATGTCGATTCAAGGAGTGAGCGAGATGATTCACATCTCACATATAAAACCCCTGCGACGCACTTCGTGGCTGATGTTCGCAATAGCGGTTCTTGCAATCACGGCCGTGGCATGTGGCACCGACGATGGCGATGATGGCGGCTCGGACGGCGGTGGGTCCGGTGGCAGCGGCGGATTCGCCAAGATCTCTGAGCCGGAGCAGACCTTCAACATCGACCAGATCGTCGCCGCCGGGTTCAAGAAGAACAAAGACTACGATGTGACTGGACTTGAGGGTGCGACCGAGGCCTACTACGGCTTCTTCGGCGCCGACCCTTACAACCGCCAGGAGTTCGAGATCAGGCTCTACCCATCGCACCAGGTCGCTATCGATGTTGGAGTTTCCTTCGCCGATGAGTCGAGTGGTGAAGATGCTGTGATCCTCGAGGATGTCCAGCGATGGGACGAGGGACTGACGCAGCGCCGGCAGTGTGCCGGGAACGGCGGACACCACTCTGGTAAGTGTGACAACGCCAAGTACGGCGACTACGTGGTCCGCGGCAACATGATCCTGTTGTGCCAGGGCAAGGACTCGGCAGGCGCTCTGCAGAACTGCCGTGAGCTTCTTGAGGCGGTCGCCGGAACCGGCGCTTAGTCGGTGTCGCTAAGGCTTTAGCGCCCACAAGCAGCAATTCGGCCGCTGTCACAGGCTTTGCAACTCAGCGAGGTCTGTGACAGCGGCACACTCATGAGATCAGCGCATCAAGATCGAGGCACACCACACATGCTTGACGTAGTTCGACGCCGCTCAACGATTCTCGCAGTCCTGCTGTCGGTCACGGCTCTAGCGCTGGCAGCCTGTGGCACAGACGATGGCGACTCTTCATCGGGTGACGGCGGTGGATCTGCCTCCGGTGGTTCCGACGCCTCAGCCAGAACAGTTCTAGATAACGGGCGGACTTACACCGTGGAAGACATCAAGTCGACCGGTGCGAAGACGCCGAAGCAGTATGACGTTGCCGATCTGCCAGGTGCCGTAGATGCCTGGAACGCTCTGCTCAGTCAAAAAGAGTATGAGGCGCGTTTCTACGCTTCACACGCCGATGCTGTGTCTATGGGAACGAGCTGGGCGGAGTCTGTATCCGGCGAGGATGCCGTTGTGGTGGGTGATGATGTGATCTGGGATGAAGGGGCGAAGGACCGCCGTCAGTGCAACAGGAGCGTCGCTCACTCTGGCTGCAACTACACAGCTCGCTACGGCGACTTCGTGATCCTCGGCAACATGATCTTGCTTTGCGAGGGCAAGGACTCCGAGGAAGCGCTGAACACCTGCGCCGCCATGACCGACCTTATGGGCTAGGCCCTCATGGTTTGGCTGGCCTTTAGAAGTCTGCTCCTCCTCGCTTGATCGTCTCCGACTACTGCTACAGCGCTCACAGACACTCGTGCAGCAGATCAGACGGTGACATTGGCGCACACTCCAGCACCTACCGCTCCAATGATCTAGCTCACCAGTGCGTCGCTTACGTCGCCGAACAGCGGCGGTCCGGCCCAGAGATTCTTTAGCGTCCACGCCTCGGAGTTATCTGCAAACCTCCGGGAGTTGGGACACAGTGCGCCAAAAACTAAGGCCCCGCCGGGAATTTCCCGGCGGGGCCTCTTTGTCGGCTGCTTAGCTCCGAAGCTGTCTTAGTTAACGGGCCTCGATGCTGTGCAGAACCAGTGACCAGGTGAGGTGCCATGAGGCCTCGTTCACGTAGCCACTTGTGTCTGTGCCCTGCGGCCAGTTCGTCCAGCGCGCCTCGTTCATCACGATGCGGTGGTAGAACTCAAGGATTGGAACGTCTGGCAGTTCTTCGAGCCAGATCTCCATAGCGTCCTTGTAGAGCTCAATCACGGCCGCCTGGTCGTCAGGCGAGGTCTTGGCGACTTCGTCTGTCAGGCGGTCCCACTCGGCGTTCTCCCAGTGGTAGAAGTTCACCTGGTGTCCACCCGGAATGTTCACCGATGCAGACTGGTAGAGCTTCATCGTGAAGTACGGGTCACGGACAGAACCGCCGTGGCCGAACATCAGACACTCGAAGTTACCTTCAGCCATTCGGCTGGAAGCGTCGGGTGGCTGGATGTAGCTGGCGTTGATGCCCGCTCTGCGCAACTGCTCAGCTGTGATAGGTCCGAGGTCAACCCATGGGCTGAACCCGATGATCTCACAGTTGATCGTGTTGCCCTGGGCATCGGCCCAGAGACCGTCTGAGTTCTTCGTAAACCCTGCACCGGTCAGAAGAGCGTCACCCTCAGCAGGGTCGTGCTCCAACGTGTTGTGCTCCTCAAGCAGAGGCGCAATTGCGTCGAAGTACGGCTGCAGTGGCGGGTACTGCGGCATGGTCAGCGGGTTGAATGCCGCTGCACCGTCGTATGCCACCTGCCTCAGCTCTTCACGGTCCAGGTACTTGCTGAACGCCCATCGAACGTCGGGGTTGTCGTACGGACCGAACTTACCCGAGTTGTTGAATGCCAGCGATACCGGCCACCAGTCAACGTAACCCAGTGGGTTGTCAGTACCGGTGTGTGTGATCAAGTCACTGTTGCGGCTCAGAACGTCTGCGATAACCGCAGGCGTCGTCATTGACGAGTAGTCAACCTGGTCAGCAATCAGAGCCTGTGCGCGTGCAGTCTGGTCCGGAGTTGGCAGATAGATGATCCGCTCTGGCTCCGGCAGCTTGGCGTACTGACCCAGGTCTGACTGGCCTTCGCCCCACCATGAGTCACGCCGGTCGATGACCTTCTGTTCTGGCGACCCAGATACCACCTGCCATGGGCCGGTGGAGAGTGGGAAGCCCTTGGATGGGTCAAAGTCCTTAAACGTCGTCCAGTCCTGGCCGTTGTAGTGGTGCTCAGGGACCATGTAGACGCCGATGTCGAACTTGTACGTCAGCAGGAACATGAACCGTGGGTCTGGGCGGTCCAGGAATACCTTCACCTGGTGGCTGCCCGTCTTCTCGGCCCTGTTCATGGCGTTGTCAACGTCTGTACCCCAGCGGACCTGTTCTTTCAGGCTCTTAAGAGTGTTCAGTGTGTAGACAACGTCGTCTGCATTGAACTCCTCACCGTCGCTCCAGTTAACTCCCTGGCGGAGGTTAATCGTCAGCTCGGTGAAGTCGTCGTTGAATGACCAGTCTGTAGCCAGCCAGGGAATCGTCTCGTCTGCGAAGGCGCTAAAGAACGCCAGCGGCTCGAAGATGATGTTCGGTCCTGACTGGTGGTTCGCGCCAATTGCGTACGGGTTCCACAGTTCGTGGTCTACAAACCTGCCCTCAGCACCACCTAGGTAGCTGATGAGGGTCTTGTTGCGGTCGATGTCTCGACCGGCAGGAATCACATCAGTGGCTCCTGACGAGCCTCCGGTGTTCCCACCTCCATCCGAGGAACCACCGTCGGTGGACGCGCCACCACCGTCGGATGATGACCCACCGCCGTCGCTCGACGAGTCGTCGTCACCGCTACCGCAAGCGATGGCCGCCATCAAGGCCACGGCAAGAAGCGCCAGCATGATTCCTCTAAGTCGATAAAGATTCACTATTGCTACCTCCGTCAGGGGCTGCTGTGACGAAAAATGTCGAACACAGTTATATCCACGAAGACTGTATCGCCTTCGATTAGCGGGAAGTTTTATAACGAATCGTGAACTCAGTCAAGCAAAAGTGGGTGATGGCGCAATTGCGATCCATCTGCCCGGAATTGGCTTATGCCGCCGCTTAGGGCCTGGCAGATTACGGGAAGCAGTCGAGCCCGAGCGCATGGTGATGGATCGCGAAAATTTGACAATAGGCCTAGAGGCGAAGGTATGATTCTCCGTCACTCAGCACGGTTGAGGGACCGGAGCATGATCTTGCCGCGTCTATGAGTCGTTGGCAGGGGCATCCGGTCTGGGAAGTACGTCGACTGCATGGCCAGCTCTGATCGGCTCGGGCGCCGTGAAGCAATATCGCAAATTCAGGACAAGAGATGTCAACAGTAGCTGAGACTCCTCCCGCCTCTCGCGACGACGAAAAGCAGAGCGGCATCAGGCAACGTGCCGATGCGCTGAGAGAGGCCGGTGTGATGGCGGTGGCTCTCGCCGTCTACCGCAGCTACATCTTCCGAAGGTTCGTATTCCTACTGTTCGTCATCTGGATTGCTGCGACCGTTATCTTCATCATCCCTCGCCTGTCAGGCCAGGACCCGGTCAAGGAGAAGCTGCTGCTTGAGGCCCAGCGCGGCGGCGCAATTCAGAGCGGGCTAGATGCGGTTGCCAAAAGCTATCAAGCGCGGCTAGGGCTAGATCAGCCGCTGCTAACGCAGTACGGCAACTTCATGTTCGACATCGTTCGGTTCGACCTCGGTCCCTCGATCTCCTTCTTCCCGCGGTCGGTCAATTCGATCATCGCAGACTCGATAGTCTGGTCGTTCGGGTTAATCGGTACCACCGTGATACTCGGGTTCACCATCGGCACGTTGGCCGGCGCGTTCTTAGGATGGCCTAAGGCTCCGCGCGGCGTCGGCATCTTATTTATGCCGTTCCTTACTATCTCGGCCATCCCTCAGTACCTGGCCGGAATCATCCTCGTCTTCATATTCGCGGCCCAACTCGAGTGGTTACCACTGTTCGGCCCCTATAGTCCGGGTACCACGCCCGAGTGGTCGTTCTCCTTCGTTGTCGAGGTGATCAGGCACGCCACCCTGCCGGCCCTTGCACTGGTGCTCAGCGCCATTGGTTTCTGGGCGGTTGGCATGCGCGGCATGATGATCAATAACCAGGGTGAAGACTTCATGGTTCAGGCCGAGGCGAAGGGCCTGAAGGGACGCCGCATCTTCTTCCGCTACGGCGTCAGGAACGCGATGCTTCCCCAGGTGACCGGTCTCGCGCTGGCGCTGGGAACACTGCTCACCGGAGCGCTGCTGATCGAGCGAGTGTTCGTCTATCCCGGTCTGGGAGACATTCTGTTCCAGGCAATTCGGCTTTCAGACTTCTTCGTAATCCGCGGAATCGTGTTCACGATCATCGTGATGGTCGCAGTAGCCACGTTCCTGCTGGACATCCTTTATCCGTATCTCGACCCACGAGTTAAGTACTCCCGGAGCTAGCATGACAGCAGAAGGCACAACAGCGAGGCCGGTTGTAGCTCCGGAACCTGATGCACCACAGGGCGGATGGGCAGATTTCTACGAGAACCGGGTCTACCCGGTTCTCCAGTACGCCAAGCGGAATCCACCGCTGATCGTAGGCATCGCGCTACTCAGCAGTCTGTTGATATTCGTCGCACTCGGACATCTTTTCTACGACCATGAGCTGTACCGGCCTCTCTCCGTGCCGACGCGTGAAGCGCCATCGTGGGACTATCCATTCGGTACCGACACGCAGGGGAGAGACCTGTTCGCGGTGGCAATCCGTGGCACGACGCTCACCCTTCGCATCGGGCTGATCGCCGGTGCTGTCGCCGTTGTGGTCGGCACCGTGTTCGCCTTCATTGCCGCCTACTACCGCGGCTGGGCGGACGCTGTGATCCGAGTGCTCGTTGACGTGGGTCTCACAATTCCGCCGCTGCTCATCCTGATCCTGATTGCGATCAACACATCGGAGCCGTTAACGGTCGACCAGATGGGACTCGCAATATCGATCGTGGCGTGGGTATTTCCTGCGAGGACGATCCGCGCCCAGGTGCTCGTCTTACGAGAGCGGTCTTACGTGGAGATCGCACGCCTGTCAGGCACTAGCGGGCCCGCGATTATCTTCAAAGAGATGATGCCGAACTTGCTGCCGTACATAACGGCTAGCTTCGTCACATCCGTGGCAGCAGGAATCCTTGCATCCATCGGCCTTGAGGCGATCGGGCTCGGCATCTTCTCTGCGCCAACCCTTGGCATGACGATCTACTGGAACATCCAGTTCTCGTCGATCATTCTCGGAATGTGGTGGTGGTGGCTGCCGCCCATCATCACGATCATCATCGTGTTCGTCGGCCTGTTCATGATCTCGGCTGGACTGGATGAGTGGTCCAACCCGAGACTGAGGAAATCCGTTTGACCACAGCTACGCCAACGGTGACTGGCTCGGTCCAGTCGAACATCTCTGACGAAGTTGCGCTGCGTGTCGAAGACCTGAAGGTCTATTACGAGACGCCGCGCGGCACCGTGAAGGCCGTTGATGGCCTCACCTTCAGTCTGCGGCAGGGCGAGCGATTCGCGCTTGTGGGCGAGTCCGGTTCTGGCAAGAGCACCCTGGCGATGGCGCTAATGCGTCTGACACGACCGCCGGGCCACATCGCAGGTGGCAAGGCGATTCTTCACGGCACCGATCTGATTGGACTGTCTGAAGAGGAGATGCGCAAGATCCGCCTCTCCCAGATGGCTCTTGTGCCACAGGGAGCCATGAACTCCCTGAACCCCGTTATGCGGGTTGGGAACCAGATTGCAGACGGCATTCTCGACCATCTGCCGGAAGGCGCTCAAAAACCGAGCAAAGACGAGATGCGCGATAGAGTCCGCGACCTGCTCGACAGGGTCGGACTGCAGCCGATGGTTGCCCGCCTGTTCCCTCACGAACTGAGCGGTGGTATGAAGCAGCGCGTCGCTATGGCGATCGGCATATCACTCAACCCGTCCGTGATCATCGCAGATGAGCCAACCAGCGCTCTTGACGTGATCGTCCAGCGTCAGATCATGCAGACACTCGGACGCCTGCAGGAAGGACTGAATGCAGCGGTAATCCTGGTCGGGCATGACATGGGTCTGGTGGCGCAGTTCGCTGACACTGTCGGCGTAATGTACGCAGGCAAGCTCGTTGAAGTGGCGCCCGTGCGCACCATGTTCAAGAACCCACTCCACGCATATCCTCGCCTGCTTATCGACAGCATCCCCACGATGGATGAGAAGAAAAAGATGGTTGGAATTCCAGGGATGCAGCCTTCGCTGCTGAATCTGCCACCCGGCGACGCGTTCGCACCCAGGTCACCGCTTCAGTTCTCAGCGGAAGATGCTCGTGTGGAACCGAAGCTTGTTGAGGTTGAGCCCGGTCACTGGG
Organism: Dehalococcoidia bacterium; assembly: GCA_028285005.1. Taxonomy (GTDB): domain Bacteria; phylum Chloroflexota; class Dehalococcoidia; order Lucifugimonadales; family Lucifugimonadaceae; genus JAJCYX01. The sequence goes on from JANQQP010000011.1 coordinate 44,715, forward strand.
TCGCGCTGTCGCGGCCTTCAGTCGAGGATTTCGACAAGTACGCCCATTTGGTCGACTACAGATAGCGGTCACAACTGCTCAATAGCCCGAGCAATCAGTCAGGTAACTCGCTTTGCCCCCACTTCTAGAACTCAAGAAAGTCACCAAGATCTACGGTGGTGGCTTCCTCAATAAAGACAACCAGACCATCGCGGTCAATAAGGCGTCCTTCACGATCGAGGAAGACCAGCCAAAGATTGTGACGATTGCCGGAGAAAGTGGCAGCGGAAAGACCACGATGACCCGCATGCTGCTCGGCAGCATCACGCCCACTTACGGCGAGATGTTCTACCGCGGCAAGGACTTCAGGAAGCTGAGTCGCAGGGAACGCAGGCAGTTCCAGCTAGAAGTCCAGCCGATATTCCAGGACCCGTTCGAGTCGTACAACCCGTTCTACAAGGTCGACCACGTCCTGCACGCTCCGATCAAGAACTTCAAGCTGGCGAGTTCGAAGGATGATCGCGACAGGATGGTGGTCGAGGCGCTTCACATGGTCGGCCTGCAGCCTGACGAGACGCTTGGGCGCTTCCCACACCAGCTCAGCGGTGGGCAGAGGCAGAGAATCATGGTCGCCCGTGCGCTCCTGCTGAAGCCTCGCGTGATCCTCGCTGACGAGCCGGTATCGATGGTGGACGCCTCATTGCGTGCGACGATCCTGGACAGCATCCAGACTCTGAACAAAGAGCTTGGCATCACGATCATCTACATCACGCACGACCTGACGACCGCTTTCCAGATCAGTGACACGATCCTGATCATGTACCGCGGAAACGTCGTGGAGCACGGCGATGTTGAGCGGGTCATTCACAACCCTCAGCACGCCTACACCCAGTTGCTGATCGACTCGATTCCCCAGCCCGACCCAGACCACCGCTGGGGCGAACTGGTGCGCGCCACTGGCACCGATATGGTTGGTACAGGTAAGCAGCGTGACATCTTTGGTATCGAGCCGGGCATCGATGTCGAGTACGACGAGGTAGAGCCCAATCACTGGGTGCTTCGCAGTGATGTCGCGATGAACGGGCAGACGCCAGCCGGGTCGAGCGCAGAGCCCGCTGTTCCGGCAGGCAGCTAACAGCCGACGCCGTAGTTCAGAGCCAAACAGCCGGACATTCTCACGGCCCTTCGGTGAAGACACCGAATGTAAAGCTGTGCACTCGCAGTCCCTCCGCGTCTGCAGTCAACTTCAACTCATAGCGCCTGAACTCATCTGTCTCGACGATTTGGTACAGCCGCGAATCGGTGATATCGATGAAGCTACGGCCAGACTCGTCGAACCTCACGTCGGGCCCGGCCTCCGAAGGCAGCAGAGGTCTGTCGTCGAGAAATACCTCGAGACTACGCGGCCCGTTGGTCGTGCTCAGGACGGTGTTCACGCTGGTCGCCAGGAACGGAAAGACGACGTAGGCGCCGGACCCACCGGATGCCAGCGAATCCGACTCATTCAGCCAGAGGCCGTCAAGCTCGAACTGGCCGTGGCGTCGCAGGCCGGCATCGATGTACTCACTGGTCCTGTCCGGTCCCAGGTAGAACTCGTCTTGCGCGGCGAAGAGACCCGCAGAGTCGTATCCAGGGCGGTAACCGGCATAGAGTTCTCGCGTCTGGGTGTGCGCGTTCTCGGCGACCGCTGGTACGAAATCACCGCCCGACGGAACGCCTGAGAGGTCGACGCCTACTTGCTCGAGCGCGGCCCTGATCTCAGCCTCGGTGTCGTCGTAGCCGCCCTCGCCAAAGTGTCTGTAAAGGACCTCGCCGTCCGCGCCAATGAGGTAGGTCGTTGGCCAGAAATGGTTGCCGAACGCATGCCAGGTTGCCTTGTCGCTGTCCACGGCGACCGCATATTCGAGTTCCGCCTCATCGATCGCGTCGGCTACGTTGGTTGTCACCCTCTCGAAGTCGAACTCTGGCGAGTGGACGCCGATCAAGGTCAGGCCGTGTGGCTCGTACCGTTCGTGCATCTGCCTCAGAAACGGGAAGGTCCTGACGCAGTTCACGCATGTGTAGGTCCAGAAGTCGATCAGCACAACCCTGTTGTCACCGGCCAACTCATCCAGGTCGAGTGCGTCACTGTTTATCCAGTCAACGATGCCAACCAGTTTCGGGTCAGGAACAGTGTCGAGCGGATCGGCAAGTCCGGTATCTGCGAAGAGAGGGACCGTAGTGGGCGTTGGCGGCAACACACCTTCACCGGCACCTGAAGCAGTCGTGGAGGTCGGCTCATCGGCAGCCGAGTCTGCGGAGCCGCACGCGACGACTCCGGCAACGGTGAGCGTTGCCATCAATATCAGCCAGGTCGTCCCCGGGGCCAATCGGACCAAATCGTATCTCCGCCTCAGTGCCGGACTCAAAGCCTCGACTCATGAGGTAACGGATATGGTACGGCACGGGATGTCTCCCACTTTCCAAGTTACAGCGCTCAAGAGGTGCCGCATGAGGCGATGGCCCTGGGTATTACTGATATCGACCGTGGTGCTGATTGCGGTATCGGCATGCGCAAGTTCCGAAGACCGGGGACAGGCGATCACCGCCGATTCGATCAAGGCCAGGTCGTTTGAACTGACTGATGACAGCGGTGAAGCGCGAGCGAGGCTTGAGGTGGTGGAAGGTGAACCTCGTTTCATGCTCTTAGACCAGACTGGGAGCAGCAGGCTTCAGATCAGGCTTGATGAGACCGGTAACCCGTCGGTCAACCTGTTCGACGGCGCTGGAGCTCGTCGCGCAGGGTTTGAATTCGCGAACGGTGTTAACCCGGCGATGTTCTTGCGTGACGAAGACGGCAGGCTCAAGGCAGGAATGCAGGTACAGACCGGAGGCGCACCACTTCTATTTCTCAGAAACTCCGTCCTCGAAGATGGCTTTGCAGTGACGCTGATCGAAGAGGACCTGCCGGTAATGGCGATGGCCGATCAGAACGGCAACAACCGCACATTCCTTGGCCTCGACGGACAGGGATCGGGTTCGCTGGTGTTCGTTGGCGCAGACGGAGTCGTGGAATCAGTGATTCCATGATGGTGATATCGACCGCGCGACCGCTGCGCCTGGCTTGACCGCGCTATCATGTCGCAACCGCAAGTCAGGGCCGCACACTCAGGCCACCATTTTTCCAATTCTGTCCATTCGACCAGTTCGGGAGGTCACACCATGACGACGTATCAGGGCTTGATCGCTGAGTCGGTCGCATACGAGGCCGAGGACGGAGAGTGGATCAGCGCCTACTTTGCCCGGCCGATCGGACCGGGCCCTTATCCGAACGTCATCGTCGTCCACCACATGCCCGGCTGGGACGATGCGACGAAGTGGCTGGCGAGCCGATTCGCCTTCTACGGGTACAACGCAATCTGTCCGAACCTGTACCACCGGGAAGGGCCGGGCGAGCCCGATGAGGTCGCTGCGGTGGCTAGAGCGGCTGGCGGAGTGCCGGACGACCGCTTCCTCGGCGACATGCGAGGCGCGATGACCTACCTGCGAGCGCTGCCCTACTCTAACGGCAAGATCGGCATGATCGGCTTCTGCTCCGGCGGTCGCCAGACCTATCTAGCAGCAGGACGCATTCCGGACCTCGACGCGGCCGTCGACTGCTGGGGCGGCCGAGTCATCGCCCCGGAAGATCAGTTGACTGAGCGACAGCCAGTAGCACCCATCGGTTACACCGCTGACATCAACTGTCCTGTTCTCGGCATATTCGGCAACGAAGACCAGTCGCCGACTCCAGAAGACGTAGACAAGACCGAAGAGGAGCTGAAAAAGCACGGCAAAGACTATGAGTTCCACCGCTACGACGGCGCAGGCCACGGCTTCTTCGCGATCGATCGGCCCGGCTATCGGCCTGTTCAGGCGACCGATGCGTGGGAGAAGGTCCTGGGCTTCTACGGCAGGCACCTGAGCTAACGGCCAAATCACCGAGAACCAGCTAAGGAACAAAACATGTGCTCATGGATTGTGGAGAAGACGAAGATGGACGGCGTGGCGAAGGGCCCGGACGGCTGGATGGACATCGCTCAGGCGAACGTCTACTTTGATCACCCATTCAAGGCTCCGATGGACCACGCACTAATCATCGACTTCGTGCACGACCCGGACCGACCGGATGGTCGAGTGGCGCTCGAGATAAGCGCGGAGTCGGGCAAGCGGCTGATTGAGAGCATCCAGCGCGCGCTGACAACCGGCGAGGCTGTCCATGTGCTGGGTGAGACGGCGAACGTCTAACCAGCTAAACCACTAACAATCGTAAGAAAGGCTGACGAATGGCAAAGAAGCGTGTGCTCGTGACCGGGTTGAGCGGAGTTGTGGGATCGGCGCTGCGTGACGAGTTCGAAGACAGGTACGAGCTGTCTTCGTTGTCCCGCTACGGTGCCGAAGGCATACCCGAGGAGCGCAACTTCAAGGGAAACATCTCGGACCTCGAATCGATCGTGCCTGCCTTTGAAGGTCAGGACACGGTCGTCCACCTGGCGGCGGACCGCAGCGCGACCGCTGACTGGGCGTCTGCGCTCAAGAACAACTTCGTCGGCACATACAATGTGTTCGAGGCAGCGAAGATCGCCGGAGTCAAGCGGGTCGTTTACGGCAGCTCGCAACACTCCACCGGCGGTTTCTACCTGGACGAGCCTTACCGCTACATCATGGCCGGTGAGTTCGACAAGGTCGAGCGGCCCTACCCGCTGCTTGACGAGACGATTCCGATCCGGCCGTCCGGCTACTACGGCACGTCAAAGGCGTACGGCGAAGCCCTCGGCAGCTACTACGCCGATTACCACGGAGTGAGTTCGATACACCTGCGGATTGGATTCACGATATCCACCGATGACCCGACTTTCGGCGGAGGAGCGCTTGCGCTGTGGCTAAGCCACCGTGACACCGCCCAGGTGCACGCGAAGGCTGTGGACGCACCTGACGACCTGAAGTACACGGTCGTTTACGCCACGTCGGACAACTACTGGAAGATCTTCTCGCTGGACAGGGCGAGGAAGCTGCTTGGCTATGAGCCGCAGGACGATGCAGGGCCCGAATTGAACCCTGACGCTACGATGGCCGAGCGCGACCGCACCGAGTACAAGGTGCACGAGGACTGAGGTTAGCCCTCGACGAGGGCGTCAGCCAGACCGCGACAGGTATCCACGTTTAGTTCGCACAGGACCACGGTGTTACCGATCACTGCGAAGGCCTTGTACTTCGTGACGGCTGCGGAACCTGCGCCGCGGTTGCTCGCGCCAACTTGCCCACCCTCGCGGAACTTCTGGTCTATCGCAGACGAAGCGGACTCGACGCCCAGCGTGGACGCATCCTGGTGTGAGTCGTAGAACCTGACCTCAATGTCCTTCTGGTCAAAAAATCCGTACCAGATATCGGTCGAGCCGGGCACCGTGTCGGTCGGGAACTGCTTCGACTTCTTCCAGCCTGCGGAAATGTAGTCGTCAAACGTGAAAGTACTGTCCGCGTGAAGCGTGGTCGACACAGACGCAAGCTCATCGTCGGCTCCACCGGCGGCCGGAGCTGAGTCTGAGTCGGATCCACAGCCCAGCGCTAACGCGAACAGAGCCAGTGGAAGAGCTAGCAAGAGCGCTCTCCGAATTGAACGAGTCGAGTCCGGAGCTGTGAGATCGAGTTCGTCGTGCATGGCTCACCTCGGCGGTCGCCTGCATCTAGACACAACGGTTCGATTACCGTCTGCCGACAGGCGGATTTCGCCGGTAAGTTAACACAACGGCGGGCAGAACCCTTACTTCGCCGGGATCAACTCAACCTTGCGGACGATGTCCTTGGTGGAGACGATGTGCCGCTGCAGGCCGAGCTGCTTCTCAGACATCCCCATCGCCAGCCCGAGCAGCTGCGGCAGGTGGATGATCGGCATATCAGCCTTGTCGCCGCGATTCTTCCGGCGTGCCTTTGGCTGGTAGCCGTCAAGGTTCAGGTGGCAGAGAGGGCACGGAGTGACCATCGCATCGGCTCCGCCGTCTTTGGCGGCGCCTGTGTGGTTGGACACCATGCGTAGCGAGTTCGCCTGGTTGATGAACAGGATCGGGAAGCCGCAGCAAGCAGTCTTGCCAGGGAAGTCGAACACTTCGCCGCCAACTGCCTCGATCACGGTCTCAAGCGACGTGTCTCGACCAGGGTTCTCTTTGAAGCCGAGGGCCTCGCTGGGCCTGACCATGTAGCAGCCATAGAACGGGGCCAGCTTCACACCGTCGAGCTGCTTCTGGAAGGTATTCTTGAGCGCTTCGACGCCTATGTCTTCGATAGCGACCCAGAGTAGGTGCTTAACCTCTGTAGTGCCCTTGTACTCAAGCCCCTCGTCAGCGAGCACGGCGTTGATCTCGGCGAGATACTCCGGGTTCCGCTGGACCCGATGGTTCGCCTGGGACATGACGCCTTGGCAGGTCGAGCAGATGACGAGGACGTTGAGGCCCTTTTCCTCGGCCATCGCAAGCGTGCGGATGTTCAGCACATCGCCCATCTTGCGGTTTTTCTCTTGCAACACGCCGGCGCCAGTGCATGCGGCCTTGGTGAGCTCTTCCCATTCGATGCCGAGCCGTTCCATCACGGCAACCGCAGATGTGAAGAGTTCCGGCGCGCCACCTCTTGCGACACATCCCGGGTAGAAGGCGTATTTCATTCTCGCTCGCCCTCCACTTTCTCGTAGACATCCCGGATCTTCTGCTTGTCCTCGGCCTTGTGGGGGAACAGCGGCGGAAGCTTGCCCTTCATCATAGCCTTGAGGCCCACGGGCACGAGGTCAAGCAGGCGTGGAATGCTGGTCCAGCCTGCGCTGTCGAGCGCCAGTCTGCTCTCATCGAGTCTGCCGTTCTTCTTGACCGAGTTGTAAAACGATTCGGTGTGGTGATAGCCGTGGGTGTCTCTGTTACCTGCCTCGATGGCGGCGTCACGCAGCTCCATGATCCGGTCCATCGGCGCAACATCCTTCGGGCAGACCTCAACACACTGCATGCAGCGGGTGCAGTCCCATATTCCGCCGTCTTCGTCATTCAGAGTCTTCAGGCGCTGGTCGCGCTGGTCGTCGCGCGGGTCCTCGGTAAAGCGCCACGCCTTCGCGAGAGCTGCTGGACCGATGAAGTTGTCGTCGACCTCCAGCACCGTGCAGTCAGACACGCAGCAGCCGCACATGATGCAGTTCATGGCCGTGAGCAGGTTTGTCATCGACTCATTCGAGGCGATGAACTCTCCGCTCTCAGGCTCTTTGTCCGGCTTCATGTAGGGCTCGACGCGCTTGATCTGGTCGAAGAAGGTGTCGAGCGTGACCACGAGGTCCTTGATGACGCGCTGGTTGCCCATCGGCTCAACAGTCAGCTGCTCGCCTTCCGGCGCGAGGTCGGCGACCCGCGTCTTGCAGACCAGCCGGGCGCGGCCGTTGACCTTCATGCCGCATGAGCCACAGATAGAGGCTCGGCAAGAACAGCGCAATGCGAGAGTGCCGTCTACCTCTTCACGCACATAGATCAGGGCATCGAGGATCGTCGAGTCAGGGTGTATGTCGATCGAATATTCCTGGAAGTGCGGCTGAGAGCCGTTTGCTTCCGGGTCTTGTCGTTTGACCTTGAGATTGGTCTGCATCAGTAAACTCTCTTAACCGGTTCCCACTTCGTGACAACGACGTCCAGCGTCTCAGTACGCACACCCTCTTCTGATTTGTACGACAGAGTGTGCTTCAGCCAGTTCTCGTCATCGCGGTCCGGCATATCGGTGCGGAAGTGCGCTCCCCGGCTTTCCTTGCGCATCAGTGCGCCCGTAGCCACAGCCTCCGCGCAGTCCAGCATGAAATCCAATTCGAGAGCGAACATCAGGTCTGTATTGAACACTTTGCCTTTGTTCTCGACATAGATGCTCGCGTCGTACTTCTTGCGCATCTCGTGGACCTTCGCCAGCGCACCTTCCATGGAATTCTGGTCTCTGAAGACGCCGATGCCCTCGGTCATCCCGGTCGCCATCTCATTTCGGATCTCAGCGGTCCGCGCGCCCTTTGGCCTATCGAGCAGAGCCTGGAGTCGTTCCTTCTCAGCCTTGAGATGGGCTTCGCTATCTGACCCGTTCTCGCCGATCGACTTCACATATTCAACGGACTTCTTCGCTGCGCGCCTGCCGAACACGATTGTGTCGAGCAGCGAGTTGGCGCCGAGTCGGTTGGCTCCGTGCACTGATACGTTGGCGCACTCCCCAGCAGCGTAGAGACCCGGAATTTCGGTCTCTCCGTCAGCGTTCGTCTTGATGCCACCCATGATGTAGTGCATGCCGGGGCGGATTGGCACCGGTTGCTCGGCGAGATCGATACCGAGGAATTCGACCGCGACTTCCTGCAGGTAGCCGAGACGTTCTTCGATAAATGTGCGACCGAGGTGGCGCAGGTCGAGAAGCACGTTGCCATCGACACCGCGGCCCTCGTTGATCTCCACCTGCTCGGCACGGGAGACAACGTCACGTGATGCAAGCTCCATGTAGTCAGGCGCCGCCTTCTCCATGAAGCGTTCGCCGTCACTGTTCAGCAGATAAGCGCCTTCGCCTCGAGCGGCTTCAGATAGGAGGATGCCAGTGCGCGCCAGGGTGGTTGGGTGATACTGGATCATCTCCATGTCCATCAGCGGAGCACCGGCGCGCCAGGCGAGTGAGAGACCGTCGCCTGTGCAGATCAGAGCGTTCGTAGATGGCTCGAAGACTCTGCCGGCTCCTCCGGCCGCCAGCAGGACAGCTTTGGCTCGGATGGCGTGGAGCTCGCCGGTCTTCATATCAAGGGCAATCACGCCCCGCACAGCCCCTTCTTCCTTGATGAGGCTTGTGACGAACCACTCTTCGTAGACCTGCAGCCCGTGTTTGAGCGCCTGCTCGTACAGCACGTGGAGCATCGCAGAGCCGGTGATGGCTCCCACGAAGAATGTCCTGGCGACCTTCTGTCCGCCGAAACGGCGAGTGCCCAGCCTGCCGTCGTCGCCTCGGGAGAAGATCACGCCCATGCGCTCAAGCTCGAGCACAGCGTCCCCGGCTTCGCTCGACATGATCTCGACAGCGTCCTGGTCAGCGAGATAGTCGGAACCCTTGATCGTGTCGAGAGCGTGGCCTTCCCACTCATCCCCACGGTCAGTTAGCGGAGCGTTGATGCCGCCCTGTGCAGCGTTAGAGTGGCTGCGTACCGGGTGGACCTTGGTGATGACCGCGGTCCTGAGTCCCTTCTGGACTCCTTCAACACCCGCTCTCAATCCGGCGAGCCCTGCGCCTACGATCAGAAGGTCGTGTTCGTACATATCTATCTCCGGCAGCTACCTGGGCGGCGCATGTGAAACGGTCCGGTCAATAATCGTCGAGGCGATGTGATAAACGGCGATCGTCATCTGGTCTTGCAGTTCCCGATCGCGGATCATCGAACCGATCTTTTCCACAGGTACGCTTACTGTTTGTATATCTTCACCAGCGTCCTGCGGCAAGGGATTTTCGCGAAGATCACGTGCCAGATACGCGTATGTGAACTCGGTCGAGTATCCGGGAGCGACCCACGAACCGCCAATCGGGGTCATGGAACCGGCCTCGAACCCGGTTTCCTCACGCAGTTCGCGATGAGCCGTGGTTAGCGGATCCTCACCTGGTTCCCGGGTTCCGGAAGGAGCCTCAAGCACAACTTCTCTGATGGCCTGCCGCCACTGCCTGACCAGGAGGATCTGCCCGTCGTCGGTCACGGGGAGGATGACGACTGAACCGGGATGCTCGATGATCTCTTTTTGCACCGGAGCCCGGTCGCCGAGAGAGTATTCGTCAACCCTGAGTGAGATGCGCTGTCCGTTGTGGACGCGCTTCGAGGAAATGGTATTTCCGGTGAGAGGTTCCAACTCCTCTATACCTTATCGGAATCCCCGTTTGAGCGGGGCTCTCTCGGTAGCGCGCTGACCCTCATTCCGAGGCGTCTCGAAAGGTCTGACCAGAAGGCGTTGCGCTGCCGTTTCCGGAGGAAGGTCGCCTTGATCGCGGCGTGCGAGATCTTTACTGACTGACCATCCACGAGTGAATGGTCGAAGAAGCCGTCTGCGCTCAGCGTCGCTGGGTTCGCGCAGTGGACCGTCAACTCAAGGGTAGATGTTGACCTGAGCACAACTCCACCGAACTGGCTCATGTGCGTGGCTATCGGCTTTATCAGGTAGTCTTCAGACTCCGGGTCCATCACAGGCCCGCCAAGTGACAGTGTGTAACCGGTGGAGCCGGTGGCCGTAGCGACCACGACCCCATCGCCCCGGTAGTCCGCCAGGTGCACTCCGTCGACAACCGTTTCGACCTCGATGACACGAAGGACCGCGCCACGGCCTATCGTCACGTCATTCAACGCGTGAAGCTCAGGCGCCCCAGTTTGACCATCGCCGCCAATCACCGCTTTGAGCATGTAACGCTCATCGAGGCGAGCGTTGCCATCGAGATACCAGCCGACCTCGTCGACTGCGTCCGCGGCGTCGATCTCACTCATGAAGCCGACGCGGCCCATGTTGATGCCAAGAATCGGTACATCCCGTGGCGCAGCCTCGTGAGCAGCTCGCAGAATCGTGCCGTCCCCGCCGATCGTGATTATCAGGTCGGTCGCGTCCAGCTCGTCCTTGCGCGCTGAGAGAGACTCCTGCGTCGCCGTCCACCAGTCGGCTCCATCGCCGTAACGAGACTGTAGTGCGACGACCAGGTCAACCGCCTCGGGCAGCAGACCGTGGTGAATGATGCCGATGTTCTCGTAGCTACTCATAAGCGATGACGGCCGGGTCGTCGATCGGGATTTGGCCGGACCGGACACGGAGGATTGTCGCCCCAATCCTCCTAAACCGCCAGCAGGTCGAGTGACTTCTCAGCAAGCCGGAGGATCAGCCACGGGACGGCTCCAAACAGAGCCACGCCTGCCACCGCGACACCCGTCGCGAAGACGACCGGGAAGTCTGCAGTGATCTTTGAATCGTCCTCAGCTTCTTCGAAGTAAATCGCCCTGATTACGCGCAGATAGTAGAAGGCCGAGATGACGGTATTCACAACACCAACAACTGCCAGCCATAGCAGGCCTGAGTTGACAGCCGCGCTGAACACGACGGCTTTCGACATGAAGCCAACGGTCGGAGGCACACCGAGCAACGAGATGATTCCGATGACGAGCAGCGCTGCGAGCAGTGGCGACCGCTTGCCGAGCCCGTTGAGGCTGCTTATTGCGTTCGATCCGGTGCGATTCGATATGGCGATGATGGCGAAGAAGACTGCGAGGTTCGTGAAGGCGTAGCCCGCGAGGTAGTAGAGCGTTCCTTGCGGCCCGGCGATTGGATCACCCGATTCGGTGTTGGCGGCGACTGCAGCGACACCGATGAGCATGTATCCGGCCTGCGCAATGGTCGAATAGCCGAGCAGACGCTTAATGTCCGTCTGCGCCATAGCCAGCAGGTTCCCGAACACCATCGAGGCAACGGCGAGTGTCGCAAACAAGCCGGACCAGTCCTGCGATAGGGAATCGGAGCCGAACGACGTGTACATGATCCGGATCACGACAGCGAATGCAGAGGCTTTCGATGCTGTCGAGAGGAATGCCGCCACTGGTGTTGGCGCCCCCTGATAAACATCGGGCACCCACATCTGCCACGGCACGACGGCCATCTTGAAAGCGAATCCGGCCACGATCATCACGACAGCGAACAGGACTGCGTAAGAGCCGAACGGCACATCCGGATCGGTTGGCAGATCATTGAGGCGAGTGAGGATGGCCTCGAGGTTCGTCGTGCCGGTGTAGCCATAGATGAAGACAATTCCGTACAGCAACACGGCTGAGGCAACAGCCGAGAGGATGATGAACTTCAGCCCCGCCTCGACGGAGAAGCTATCTCGCCTGAACGCCGCCAGCGCCGCAGCGGGAAGCGCGGTCAGCTCAAGCGCAACGTATATCGCGATCAGCTCACGTGCGCTGACCAGCAGCAGCATCCCCGTGACAGAGAACAGAACCAGCGCAAGAAATTCGCCCTCGAACTCTTTCAGACGCTCGACGTACCCGACGGAGGCGATGATGACGGCGGCGGTGATGCCAAGTAGAAGGAAGTGGAAGAACAGGGCGAATCGGTCCGCTACCAACGAGCCGAATAAGCCCGTCGTCGCTTCGGTATCGCCGACTACGTCAAACCACAGGTTCAACGAGGCCAGGAACGGGATAATCAGCAGTACGGCGGCAGCATAAGACAGCGCGCGCTTATTGCTGACGAAGAAGTCAGCAAAAACGACGGCGATGGCCACTCCGGTCAACGCTATCGCGGGCGATAACAGCCATAGGTCCTGGACTGTCATTAGCGGATCGCTGCCTCGATTCCAATCTTGAACGTGTCAGTAATAACGGACGGCCAGATACCGACCAGGAAGATGGGCACGGTCAGCACGACCACCGCGATCATGTCCACCCAGTTGGCATCCGTCAGCTCTTCATAGGTCTCGTTCGACATTCCACCTGGCGCGGGGCCAGGACCGAAGAAGGTTCGCTGCACCATCCAGAGCGTGTAGGCGGCGGCCAGCACCACACCAAACGCTGCCACACCCGTTGCCCACGGCCAGACCGTAAATGTCCCCAGGAACACCATGATCTCTGCGACGAAGCCTGAGAGCATCGGCAATCCGAGTGAGCCGAAGCCAGCGATGATGAAGAAGATCGCAATGATCGGCATCTTCTTGGCAAGGCCGCCAAGATGCGGAATATGGCGCGAGTGTGTGCGGTCGTAGGTAAGGCCGACCATGAGGAATGCGAGGCCTGTGATCGTGCCGTGCGTGAACATCTGGAGCGCCGCGCCGTTCAAGCCGCCTTGCGATAGCTCGGCTGCTGAACCACCAACCGCCGCGATACCAAGCATCACGAAGCCCATATGTGAGACGGAGCTGTACGCGATCAGGCGTTTCATGTCGGTCTGTCTGATCGTAACGATGGCGCCGTAGATCACGCTAGCCGCGGCAATCGCAGCCAGCACGCCCGCGGCATCGTGAATCGTGAAGCCATTAGTCTCCTGGAAGAAGCCGACGTTGATGCGCAACAGGCCATAGCCAGCCATCTTCAGCAGCACGCCGGCCAGCATCACCGAAACGGCCGTCGGTGCGTCCGTGTGTGCGTCCGGCAGCCAGTTGTGCAGCGGCCATAGCGGCAACTTCACAGCGAATGCGATCAGGAAGAAGCTGAATATCAGAGCCGCAGGGGCGATTAGGTCGGCGCCGGCGATCAGCTCCGGGATACCAACGATTCCAGCTTCGGGTATCGAGACCATCGCGAAGGTGTCGACCGAGGACGAAAGGAACACGGCGAGGATCGCGACGAAGAGGAATGCCCCGCCGAACAGTGTGAACAGCACGAACTTCATGGCCGAGTACTTCGGCCTGCCGCTCCCCCAGATCGAGATCAGCATGTACATCGGGATCACTTCGAACTCGAAGAAGACGAGGAAGAAGAGCAAGTCGAGCGATACGAATACGCCCATTACAGCCGTTTCGAGCAGGAGAAGCCAGAAGAAGTACTCCTTGACTCGATGCTCAACCCGCCACGAGCCAAAGGCGGCCGCCATTCCCAGGATGCCTGTCAGCAGCACAAGCGGCGCGCTCAGGCCGTCGACACCGAGCAGGTATTGAGCTCGCAGCGCATCGATAGGAATCCAGCCGGTGATCTGGTCGACGAACTGCACGCCGCCTTCGTCACGGTCGTAGGCGACGAAGACGATGATCGAGAGGACGAGCGTGATCGTGGTCGCGCCGATGGAACTCCAACGCACAGCCTGCTTGTTCCGCATCGTGAGCGCGATGACGATCGCCGCTGCGGCGGGCAGGAAGACGGTGGCTGTGAGCAGACCGCTAAACATCTGCGTCAGCCTTCGGCGTGTATGTGGTCCCGTGCTCGGTCATCTAACGACTAGCTCCCCCACACCAGGAATGCGAACAGGACGATGACGAATCCAATGGCCATCACTGCCGCGTATGCCTGCGTCTGGCCGTTTTGCACATTCGCCAGGCCGCGGCCGAAGTTGCCAGTGAGTTTCGACAGCTGCACGTTCACGTTGTCTATCCAGGTGATGTCGAACCACGCGAGGAACTTCGCAACTCGTCCGTAGAACGCCTTGATGGTTATTTCGCCCTCATAGAGTTCGTCGAAGTAGTACTTGCGGAAGAGCACTGTGTAGATCGCGCTGAACCTACGCCCCATTGCGGCAGGTGAGATGACACCGGATATGTACATCGCATAAGCAAGCAGGATGCCGCCCGCTGCTAGAACTGAAGAGATCGTCGCAATCGGGATGCTGAATTCCGGCTCCGCTCCGGCGTGGATGGCGTCCGGTAATTGCCTTTCATCGGCGTGCGTGTCCGCCTCGTCATCATGCGCTTCGTCTTTGCCGTGGCCTCCCTCGTAAACGAACACGTTGTCGTTTCGAACCGTGACGAACGTGGCGAAGGCGTGCTTCTTGATAGGCCCGACATCGGGGAGCGGGTTGACGAGAAAGCCGACGCCGATTGCGAGCGCGGCGAGAATGACCAGTGGGGCGACCATCACCCACGGCGACTCCTGCCTGTGCGTGTGGCCTAGCCCAACAGGCTCCGGCAGGTTGTTCTTGCGAGCGTCCTCAGCCTCGGCCTCTGCACCGCCTTTGTACTCACCGTGGAACGTCATGAAGATGGCGCGGAACATGTAGAACGCGGTCATCAACGCTGCCAAAAGCCCGGCCACGAGAACAATCCAGCCGACGGCCAGTCCATCGTCAGATCCGCGCTCGAACGCGACTGTGAGGATCTCATCCTTGGACCAGAAACCCGAAAGCGGGAATAGACCTGCCAGCGAGAGGCTGCCTATCACCATGGTCCAGTAGGTCCACTTCATGTTCTTCCGCAACCCGCCCATGTAGGTCATGTTGAAGGTGCCGGAGGCGTGGTGGACGGAGCCAGCGCCAAGGAACAGTCCGGCCTTGAAGAAGGCATGCGTGAATAGATGGAATATCGCAGGCGCGTATGCGCCAATGCCCAGCGCCATCACCATGTAGCCAAGCTGGCTCACAGTGGAATATGCCAGCACGCGCTTAATGTCTTTCGCAACGAGGCCCATCGAGGCGGCGAAGACTGCGGTAAACGCTCCGATCAAGGCAACCAGGTCTGACACGTTCGACGCTTCAAACAGCGGGAAGAACCGGGCCACGAGGAACACTCCAGCCGTGACCATCGTGGCCGAGTGAATGAGCGCGGAGACCGAGGTCGGGCCTTCCATGGCGTCGGGCAGCCATGTGTGCAACGGGAACTGAGCTGACTTTCCGACCGCTCCCATGAACAGCCCAAGCGCTATCCACGTTGCGACACTGGCAGCGATTCCTCCTGCGCCGATCACTTCGTAAAGCGTCGGAATGTCCAGCAGGTCGCCAGGTGTGTCCTGGTTGACGAAGAACAGATACAGGATGCCGAGCAGGAAGCCGAAGTCTCCAAACCTGGTCATCAGGAAGGCCTTCTTGGCGGCCGCAGCAGCGGAAGGACGCTCCATCCAGAAGCCGATCAGCAGGTATGACGAGACTCCGACAAGCTCCCAGAAAACGAACAGCTGGATGATGTTGCGGGAGGTGACAAGTCCCAGCATCGATGCCGTGAAAAGCGCCATGAATGAGTAGTAGCGCGTGTACGACCTGTCGCCATGCATGTACTGCTGTGAGTAGAACTGGACAAGCAGTGAGACACCGCTGACCACGACCAGCATGATCGCCGTTAGCTGGTCGAGCATGATGCCGAAGGTCAGTTCAAGCCCAACGATGGAGATCCACTCATGCGTCTCATAGAGCGTTTCACCGTTGTTGGCGACATCAGTTAGCGCAAGGACTGAGAGCACGAACGAGCCAGCGACGGCGGCTATCGTGAGCCATCCGGCGACGAGTGTCTGCGAGCCAAGCCAGGCGCGAATCACCGTGCCGTTCAGCAAGAATGCTGCGACAGGCAACCCAATGATCAACCAGGCAAGCGGCTCTGACAAAACTCTCTCTTACAGCTTTCGGATTATCTCGTCGGCCACGTGCTCGCGGCCCTTTGGCACCATGATTCGGAATGGAACGCGCTCGCTCCACTCAAGAATCTCGCCTTCCGGCAGGATCTTTGCCGGCAAGCCCTCTCCCTCGAGAAGGTTCTTCCACATCTCGGCCATCATCAGATTCGGAGCCTTCTTGTAGTCGATCCACATGGCTACTTGCTCATCTCCGAGACATCGGTGATCTCGACGGTCTGCTTCGCACGGTAGAGCGCGAAGATCAACGCCAGCGCCAGGGCCGACTCAGCGGCGGCGACCGCGATCACGAAAACTGCGAAGACGTGACCTGTGAGCGCAGCACGAACCTCGTTGGCGGTGACCACTCCGCCGTCAGCAAGTCCAGCTGGAGGCGTGAAACGGGAGAAAGCGACCGCAGCGATCACAACCGCATTGAATAGCAGCTCGAGCGACATGAGCAGCGCGATGGCGCTGCGACGCGAAAGCACGCCGTAGAGCCCGATGGCGAAGATGATTCCTGAGACGAGCAGGACATTTTCGAGGGTCATTAGCCGCCTCCCCTCGAATCAGGCTCGTGGCGTCGTGGTCTCATCAACGCCAGTCCGCCAATCAGCGCGGCGACGATCACGAGACCAACGGTTTCGAACGGCAGTACAAACTCTCGGAGCAGCAGGCCACCGATCGTTCCGGTGCTGTCGTGTAGCACGCCGGTCTGGACGACGGTATCTGGAGTTATTCCAAGGCCATCTGTACTGGTGATCCGTCCTTCACCGCTCTCAAGTTCCTCTTCAACGAACTCACCAGCAAGTCCAGCGATCGCAGCCGGGTCAGTCAGGTCTTCGTTAAGCGTCCAGTCGGTGTTGTATGCGGTTATCGCAATAGCAGCGACGACCAGTGCAGCCACAGTGACCGAAGCGTATCGGGCCCGCGACGGCTGGCTGCCTCGGGAAACGTCCGTGATCATCATCACCGAGAAGGCGATCAGGATCGAGACAGCGCCAACGTAGACCAGGATTTGCACAACGCCGACGAACTCGGCATTCAGCAGGAAGAAGATGGCTGAGACGCCGATGAAGCTGCCTGCGAGAAATACTGCCGCCTTGAACACGTCTCGGACGGTGACAACCATCACTGCCGCGGCGATAGTGATTGCTGACGTCACCCAGAAGGCGAATGTGACGATTCCTGACGCTTCGAAGGTTTCGTTCACTTGCGCTCGTCCACCCAGCGTTGCTTCAACTCGTCAGGTGACGGCTGCTCGTGCCTGCCCGCATCGTGGTGATCTTCCTCGTCGATCGTCTTGCCCTTGAACGGATTGAACTCGCGCTCCTCGAACTGTGGCCGATACCAGCTGGACGGCCGCTTAAGGTTGCCGCGCAGTTCATCAACATCGATAACGAGGTCATTGCGGACGTAGTTGCCCCGCTCGAACTGGCTGCCCATGTGGAGAGCATCGTACGGACAGGCTTCGACACAGAGACCGCAGAACATGCAGCGGCCAGTGTCGATATCAAACACATCGATGGCGTAGCTCTCACCCTCCTGCACGTCGATGCCGCCGGGATGAGTGACGATCTTGATGATGCCGAGCGGGCAGTACTTCGCGCAGCTTGCACAACCGGTGCAGCGTGTCTCGTACCAGGTGAACTCATTCCCGCGGAAACGTGTCGCCTGCTCAACCTTCTCCGGCACCGTCGCCATATATAGCAGCGCCTTGATGCCTTCACGAGGGTTCTCGCGCAGGAACTTGAGAGGATTCTGACCCGCGTGCTTCGCTGCGCCGAGTAGTCCGACCTTCCGGTCCGGGTATTGCACGGTGTGGGTCGGCCTCACGAAGTTTCGCATCGTGATCCCGAGGCCTTTGAGGAGTCCTTGACCGGGCATCAGTCGGCTACTCCTTCCAGCGCGTGCTCTTCGGTCGCAACCGGGTAAGCCGGGAGCGTCTCTCCCTTGTCGGTGTCGTACGGCTTCGCAGCAAGCAGTTTGCCGATCAGGTAGATCGATGGGAAGAATACAGCCCAGTTGACTGCTGCCATGATCCAGAGCTCGCTCGTGCTGAAGAGAGAGCCATCAGCCTCACGGTCGGCCATCGCTCCGGTCAAGATCGCGGTGACGATCAGGTTAATCATGGTCAGTTCGAACAGGCCCTTCCAGGCGAGCGTAAGGACCTGATCGATGCGAAGGCGCGGCCATGTGGCACGGATCCAAATGATCGCAAACAGGACGCCGACTACCTTCACGGCGAACCAGATGTGCGAAGGTATCGGCTCCCAGCCGCGCCAACCGGACAGGAACACCGTGGTGATGATCGCTGCGCCTGCGATGGTCGCGGCCCACTCAGCGAGGAACAGCACGCCGAACTTCATGCTTGAGTAGTCGTTCAGGTGCCCGGCCGCCAGCTCTGACTCGGCTTCAGTCAGGTCAAATGGTGTGCGGCTCATCTCGGCAAGCGAGGCCAGGAAGAAGACCAGGAACCCGAGCGGCTGGACGATGATGAACGGCACATCCTGCGCTTCGATAGTGCCGGTCATCGACAATGTGCCGGTGATCATCAGCACACCAAGCAGCGAGAGCGCCATTGGTATCTCGTAGCTCACGAGCAGCGCGACCGCACGCAGACCGGAGAAGATAGCAATGCGGTTCGCAGAAGCCCAGGCCGCCATCGCTATCGCAAGGCCACTCGCCGAGGTGATGGCGATGACGAATAGCAGGCCGATGTTTATGTCTGCGACGACTGTGCCGATGCCGACCGGAATCACTGCGAACACCATCAGCACCGGGACGACCATGATGACCGGAGCGAGGTTGAACAGGAACCTGTCTGCCTGGTCGGGGACGATGTCTTCCTTGAACATCGTCTTAATGGCGTCAGCCAACGAGGTTAAAGAACCAAATGGTCCCCAACGGTTTGGTCCCACCCGGTTCTGGAACCGTGCGAGGATCCGCCGCTCACCCCATATGAGCCCCAGGACCGCGCCGAGGGCGCCCTGTATGAACAGGTTGGTGATGACGAACGCCGTCAGCGCGAACGCCACCCACTCCCATCCGCCGGGCAGGAAGCCGCTGCTGTAGCCGTGGGCAACACAGCCGTCGCTGTCGCCCGCCACATAGCAGTAGATGTTGCGAAAGAGTGAGTTGTCGAGGAAGGCTTCGCTCACCTGTCCACCTCACCCATGTTCAAGTCGATGCTGCCGAAGCTCACGAACAGATCACCCATCAACGTGCCGATGAGCATCTCGCGCAGCAGAGTCAGGTTGATCAGGGATGGCGCTCGGACGTGGCAGCGGTACGGCGAGATACCGCCATCGGACACTAGATAGAAACCAAGCTCACCCTTCGAACCCTCGATCGCTGCGTATGCGTCTCCAGCGGGCGGCCTTACCAGGAATGGCACGTCATCGTGCGACGGCCTGACCGGGCCCGGCTCAATCTGCTCGACGCACTGCCGAATGATCTTGATGCACTCACGCATCTCCTGCATCCGAACCCAGTAGCGGGCGAAGTTGTCGCCGGCATTGTGCAGCGGGCGGTCAAACTGAACCCGGTCGTAGTAGTCGTACGGATCTCGATGTCGCAGGTCCCAGTCGACGCCGGAAGCTCTCAGCATGGGGCCGGTGATCGAAGCGTCGATGGCCACCTGCGGGTGCAGAACGGCGACGCCCTTCGTACGGGCAAAAATAATCTCGTTGCCTGTCAGATAGCTCTCAAGCTCGTCGATCCTGTGAGGAAGCGCGTCGAGAAACGAGTCGAGCGTCGGCCAGAACTCTTCTGGCGCATCCATGAACACACCGCCGGGCCGGAGATACGAGTTGGTGATGCGCGCGCCGCATAGCATCTCGAACATAGACAGCACTGCCTCGCGCTCACGCATCGCGTAGGTGAGCGGCGTGCCCCACGCGCCGAGGTCCTGCAGCAGGAAGCCGATGGCAACCATGTGGCTGGCGATTCGCTGCAGCTCAGCGGCGATCATCCGAAGCCACACGCCACGAGGTGCCGGCTCGATCCCGCCCAGCTTCTCGACTGCCAGCATGTACGCCTGGTTCGAAAGCATCGACGAGACGTAGTCCATGCGGTCCGTGAGCGTCACGACCTGCGCGTATGTTCGCTCTTCCGCCAACTTCTCCGAGCCACGGTGGAGATAGCCAAAGATCGGCTCAACGTCCTTGATCTCTTCGCCATCAAACGTGACGCGAAACCTGAAAACACCGTGCGTGCTCGGGTGCTGCGGACCCAGGTTTACAGATACTGGCTCAGTCTTGAGCGTCATCTCAACTCTTCCACCGGAACGAGCGACTGGGCGTAGGTGGCGAAATCCTTGCGCAGCGGATGGCCAGGGAAGCCTTCCCAGAGCGCGATTCGCTTCAGGTTCGGATGACCTTCGAAGCTGATCCCCATGAGGTCCCAGACCTCCCGCTCCTGCAGCTCAGCGCCACGCCAAACAGGGGTGACGCTGGGGACGACCGGGTCTTCCCTGCCCCAGCCGCACTTAGCCTTCAGCACCGCTTTCGCGTTCTTCGGCAGCGAGGTCAGGTGGTAGACCATCTCGAAGTGATCGACGTAGTCGACGGCCGTGACGCCGCTCAACAGATCGAACTTGAACTCGGGCCTGGACCGGAGGCCTTCGCAGACCTCTTTTATGCGGTCAGGCTGAACCCAGACGTCAGATGCGTTGCTGTCAGTCGTGACGCCGGGAGCGAACGCCTCAATGGCCTCGGCCAGCTTCTCTCCTGACCATGATCTCGTCATGCTGTGCCTGCCGGTGTACCAGAGAGGCTGTAACGCTTGATCTTCTCGTGAAGCTGCATGATCCCGTACAGGAGGGCGTCGGGACGGGGCGGACAGCCCGGAACATAGACGTCAACAGGCACGATGTGGTTGACACCGGGCACGACCGAGTAGCTTTCGTAGTACGGCCCGCCGCTGGTGGCGCAGACGCCCATGGAAAGGACCCACTTCGGCTCAGCCATCTGGTCATAGAGACGGCGCAACGGCACTGCCATCTTCCATGTCACCGTACCGGCCACGATCATCAGATCGGCCTGTCTCGGAGTCGCTCGGAACGCCTCCATCCCGAAGCGGGCGATATCGAAGCGGCTCATCGCGGTGGCGATCATCTCGAAGGCGCAACACGCCAGGCCGAACTGCAACGGAAACACTGAACTCTTCCGCGCCCAGTTGAGCAGAGTATCGATAGAAGTAACGATCGTGCTTCTGTTCAACTCATCTGTTGAGTCGATTAGCGGCTCAGAGAAAGGCTCCAAGTGTGTCGCCTTCATCTGATTGATCTCGCGGCCCTCGTCGGCGTCGGTGTCCCAGGTGGTCTTGATCAACGATGAACCGGGATAGAAGTCGGCAGATGCGCCGTAGACACCCTGGAGCTCAGATAGCAATGTCGGTTTATCGCTCATTGCCACTCCAGCGCCTTCTTACGCCACGCGTACAGATATCCGACAGTCACGATGAAAAGGAACACGAGTACTGCGCCGAGCGCGGCCCAGCCGAACTGGCTTGACAGCACTCCATGACGCACCGCCCATGGATAGAGCAGCACAGTTTCGACATCGAATGCCACGAACAGGAGTGCGTAGTAGTAGTAGCGGAAGTTGAACCGCGCCGGCTTGTCGCCGAGCGGTCTCATACCGCCTTCATAAGGAGCCCGCTTGATCCTCGTCGTCCGCTGAGGCCTCACCTTGATGAAAGACCCCACGTAAGAGATGCCAAGCATCCCGAGTGGCACGCCGACCGCAATGCCGAAGAAGATTATGAGGATTGCGTAGTTTCGGAAGTAGTCTTCAAACATCGCTCGCTACCGCGTGCCGTCCGCCTGAAAACATGGCTCAGAGGGGTTCGCGCAGCATAGCATCGGCGTACTTCACCAGCAAGTGAAAAAGAGCACAAACCAGTACAAATCGGCTCCTCGCCAAACTGAGAGACAGCACCAGAATTTCGACGGTTTGGAGCCCTGCTCTGGATTTCCCGGCGACGGGCGACGATGATTCGACTTCGAGGCGTCAGTCGAAAACGATCACGCCTCGACCGTCCTCGCCGCGGGCGAGCGCGTCATACGCCTCGTTGATCTCTGACAGCGGGTATCTGCGCGTGATAAGGCTGTCGATGTCGATGCGGCCCTTGGTGTAGAAGTCGACCAACTTTCCGAATGTCTCGTGCGGGCTGGCTGACCCGTAGTAGCTGCCGAGTAGCGTCTTCTGGTTCCGCACAAGGTCCACAAGGTTGATGCCGGCCGTCATGCCTTCTGGCGCCAGTCCCACCAGCACGCCTGTCCCGCCCTTGCGCAGCGAGTCCACCATCTGCTCGGTGGTGATCGAGCTTCCGAATGTGTCAAATGCGAAGTCGACGCCGCCATCGGTGAGATCAAGGATCTTCTTGGCCGGGTCCTCAGCTCGAGAGTTGATCACGTCGGTCGCGCCGAACTTGTAGGTGAACTCGAGTTTGTGGTCGTGGATATCGACGGCAATGATGCGGGATGCGTTGAGCAGCTTCGCTCCCTGTATCGCATTCAAGCCCACTCCACCGGAACCGAAAACAGCGACGGTCATGCCTGACCGGATGTCGGGCTGATTGATCACGCCGCCGACACCTGTTGTCACAGAGCAACCAATCAGGCTCGCCACGTCCATCGGCACATCGTCAGAGACTGGATAGCAGGCCTGGTGCGGGATCACGATGCTCTCGGCGAACACTCCGAGCTTTGCGAACTGGTGGATATCGTTGTCGTCCGAGTCCTTGAGTCGAAACGTGCCGTCGTACTGACGAGTGCCAGTGAGGCGGTTGGTGTCGCAGATCTGCGGCGAGCCTTCCCGGCATGACCGGCAATGGCCGCAATTCGGTACAAATGACAGGATGCATCGATCACCCGCCTTGACGGATGTAACACCCTCACCGACCTCCTCGACAAAGCCGGCGCCTTCGTGCCCGAGCACTATGGGCATTGGGAAGGTCGTCTGGCCCATCATCACGTGGTGGTCAGATGCGCAAACTCCGGCTGCCGCCATTCGCACTCGCACTTCGCCAGCCTTTGGCCGCTCCTGTTTGAGGTCGACGATCGGCATCGCCTTGTTCGGCTCATATAGAACTGCTGCTTTTACCATTTGATGTTCTTGTTTGCTCGTAATGAATCGCCAACACAGCTAAATTTCAAACTGCGAGAACCGATCTTAACTGAAACTACGGTCACGTTTGGGAGCTAACTCAAAATAAAGCGGAGCGACCGGTTTCGGCCGCTCCGCAAATCTTCCACCAGGATTCCCTAGCTTGTCTGGATAACCGCATCGGACTCGAGCATATTGGCGACCTGAGCCTTCAGCTCTTTCACTTCCATGATGTGAGGTGAGGCGCCCTTCTCCTTCTTGTCCCAGAGGACGCGGCCGTCAACGGTCACCTTGAATGCGCCGCCCGCACCGGGCTTCAGGCTGATCGCAAGCGCGGGGCCTCCGGCCTGGAACAGCTCGCTGGCCATGTATGCGGCGAGGTTGGCGTAGCCGCAGGGAACGCAGTATTCGATCTCAGCTTCCATCTTCCAGTCTGCCATGATCATCCTCCAAATGAGATTTGCGGGGCGAGTTGGCCCCATCGAGTAGAGACGCCTAATCCTAGCACGCTGAAATCGCGCTGAAGTCAACCCGTATAAGGCGATAGTCGGACAGCCGAGCGGACATAGAGAGGATGCACAGGTTCCCCGGTCTGATTGACACCGAGGCAAAGAACTTCTGCCCCGGAGATTTCAATCATTCGGCGCACTTCATCGGCTCTGCTAAACAGTCGCCCATGGTTGCCCCAGGCGACGACCATCAGGTCGGACTTGCGGAACTCATCTTCGATGAAACCGTCGTTTTCAGGACCGACCGGATCTTCCGCGATCTTGAGACATGTCGCATCGGTGGACCTCAACGCGAACAGGTTGACTACTCGCAGTTCGGAAGCTCCCCACGACGATGCGAACTGCATACACCGTCTGATGGTTGGGTCGTTAGCCTCCGCGTCTGCAGTTGAGGGGTTCAACATGATGAACAGGCACACTGGTCCGTCTGCGGAGTCGGCGGGCAGCCGTCGGGTGAGAAGATAGCGATAGCGGCGACAGTCGCTGAAGAGCGCAGAACCGCCCGGACTTGACTTCTCAGATGTAATACCGGACAACAACCGATATACTCCCGCAACTTCGCAGCAGTGCGCTGGCGAATCCGGTTAACCACCGGTGACGACTGGAGGTCCCGAATGGCACAGGTTGAACTGCGACAGGTTACCAGGGAAGACGTTGGGCGCATTGCGGAATGGCTCGAAGACCCCGAGGTCGCTGAAAGTTGGTTTGGCCGCTACACCTACGGCGATGTCGCCCACCTCGGATACGACCCGGCCGAGATGGTCGATGCTACGCAGGAGCAGTGGGACGAGGTGTTCCACGACCCTCATCACCAGCCGCACCGCGACATCTTTTCGATCTATACGCTCGAAAGTGACCACGTCGGCGAAGGTCAGCTCTCGATCGACGAGGCGCTCGGCGACGCGCAGCTCTCAGTGCTGATCGGGCGCAAAGATAAGTGGCACGAAGGACTTGGCACTGCGGCGGTCCTGGCCATGCTGGAGCACGTGTTCGAGCATCTGCAGCTTCATCGTGCATGGGTCGATGTGCCGGAGTACAACATGGCCGCCCGCGGAATGTTCGAAAGCATCGGCTTCCAGCACGAGGGCACGCTGCGGCAGAGCAGACCCCACGAAGGCGCCAGGCACAACTCGGCGATCATGGGGATGCTTGTCGAGGAGTATGAGCGGCATTACCCGGACGGTGTTACGAGCCATGTCATCGACTGGGACACGCAGAACATCTAGCGCCGCCCTGCCCATCCGTTAGACGTCTGCGAGCGCGGGTCCAAGCACGTCGAGGTACTTAAGCGCTGAGCCTGTATTGAGCAGCACAACCCGCTCGTCACGCCCGACCTCCCCGGACTCCAGCGACTGCTCAAGTGCCGAGAGCGTCGCTCCGCCTTCGGGGGCGGCGAATATGCCCTCGTGAGCAGCCATCTTCTTCACCGAAGCAACCATCGTCTTGTCGTCCACAGTGACCGCCGTCCCGCCACTCTCCCTCACCGCTCGCAGCACAAGAAAGTCACCCACGGCAGCCGGGACTCTCATGCCTGCGGCAAGCGTTTGTGGGTTGGGGAACGGGTCAGCGAACTCCTCGCCTTTTCGATAGGCAGTAACGATCGGAGCGCATCCTTCAGCCTGCACGCAGATCATTCGCGGTCGCTCCGAACCGATCCACCCGAGGGCTTCCATCTCATCCAACGCCTTCCAGATCCCCACGATGCCCGTGCCGCCGCCGGTCGGGTAGACAATCACGTCCGGAACCTCAAAGTTGAGCTGCTCGACAATCTCGTAGCCCATCGTCTTCTTGCCTTCGGGCCGATAAGGCTCTCGAAGCGTCGAGACGTCGAACAGGCCATGCTCCTCGGCCGCTTCTGCAGACAGCTTGCCTGCATCTGTGATGAAGCCTTTAACCAGGTTCAGTTGAGCGCCGTAGGCGACACATTCGATCTGGTTCGCCTCCGGAGCATCCTCCGGCATGAACACGTGCGCCTCCATGCCAGCTTTGGCCGCGTAGGCCGACATCGCACCGGCTGCATTGCCCGCCGAAGGCATAGTCAGCTTCATCTCGCCCAGTTGGTGCGCCATCGAGACCGCGGCCGAAAGCCCACGCGCCTTAAAAGAGCCAGTGGGGTTCACTCCTTCGTCCTTGATGAATAGCTCATCCATGCCAAGGGAACTGCCAAGTCGCTCTGCTTTGAAGAGCGGCGTGAAGCCCTCGCCAAGCGTTATGACGCTCTCTGACTTCTCGACCGGCATCACTTCTTCATAGCGCCACATGTTCGATGCTCGGCCCGACAGGGACTCCGGCGTCAGAGTCTCCGCGGCTTTTTGAAGGTCGTATCGGGCGTAGAGCGGCTTCTGATCGTCCGGGCAAAGTCGCATCGGCTTGCGGTGGGAGTAGTTCTTGCCGCAGAGCGTGCATTCAAGATGAGTGATCTGGGACTTCATACTTCTCCCTGGAACCGGCCGCGTGCGAACGTCGAAGACTGCGGACAAGCTAAGTGAAATTTGCGCAGCAATCATACTGCCGCGCCGGAGGACACGGTCTACTGTTCCGCCTGGGCGTTCCGCTCAGCGAGCACGGCTTCGGCATCAATCGGAACGGGACGCCAGGCGATTCGTCTTGGAATAAAGTTGGCGGCAACCGCCTGGCGCAGGCTGCTTCCGTCTGCGTCGAGCAACCAGAGAGCGCCAGTGATCCGGTCGATCACTGCAGCCTCTGAGTTGTCCGGCGACCACGCCGTCAGGAACGCCTGGAAAGGGAGCGGGATGAAGCCAGCCACCTCGCCGGTGGTGCTGTCGACCACGACCAGGCTCTGGCCACCGGCGCTCTGGTTGTCGATCGCCAGTACGAAGTCGCCGTCGTCAGACCAGCCGAAACCTGAGAGACCAACCTCGCCCAACTGCCTTGGCGGAGCAGAGCCATCTGCGAGAACGATGCTCATATCAACGTCGGTCACCGATCTTGAGGTCGTGAACAGGATCTCCGTACTGTCCGGCGACCACCACGGCAACAGGTGCTGCACCTCGTCATCGATAGTGAGCTTCGTGGCGTCTGCGAGTGTGATCGGAACGATCTCGCCCTCGCTGTCGGGCACAGGGAGGTCAGCAACGTAGAGTTGCCAGTTGACGTCCGTCGTGACGACGAAAGCGATCTTTGTGCCGTCCGGTGAGAACGCCGGCATGGCCGAACCGTCCGGGATATCGATCAACTGACGGATCTTGCCGGTTTCGATCTCGATGTCGTAGACCTGGATCGTGCCGCTGACATTCGACGAGTAGGCCAGTCTGCTCCCGTCCGCCGACCAAGCGGGAGAAAGCTCCACTCCGGCATCAGAGTCAAGCTCCTCGGCCACGGGCAGAATGTCGGCCGTCGTAAGGTCGATGAGGATCAGTCCAGCATCGTTCGTGTTCGACACCTCGATGGCCAGCATGTCGCTGGATCGGTCCCTGATAGTGATATCGGCCGATGCCGTGATCTCAGACAGATTGCCAGACACGCCGGCCGGTAGCGTGGCGGTGACGGCTCCGGGGAACTCGCCGGTTTCGAAGCCGGCGGAGAAGATCCCTTCGGGGCTAATGATGCCTCCGCTATTCGCGGTCCATTCCACTTCCAGTCCATCGATGATGTTGCCGAACTCGTCGACCACAAGGGCGAGGAACGGGTTCGACGCGCCAACCGGTATCGAATCGACAGGCGGAGTGAGGGAGATGCCCGCCGCAATCCCCGGCAAGATATCGAGGCTGATCTCGGTGTGCGAACGAACTCTCTCCAACTCTCCGATCGCCATCACAACCGGTCCGGTCGCAGAAACGGCTTCGCCAGACGGGGTGAAAACGCCCTCCGGAGTCACCTCACCGAACTCTTCGTCCACGAGTTCCCATTCGATTGATTCGAGAGCAAGCTCGTTCCCGAACCTGTCGAAAGCGCTCGCGGTGAACCTCACGGGCGTCCCAACGGAGATCTGCTCCGGAGACACTTCCACATCGACCCGATCGAGGATGCCCGGCGTAATGCTTCCAGGAATCCTCTGAGCCAGCACATTCGACCCCACGGTCACTCTCACTTCCACGAGATCCTGCTCAGCCGCTGTCGGTAGTTCGCCAGCGTGGAACTCTCCGCCTGCGAGCACGGCATCGATCCCTGCGCGGACTGGATCGATGTCGATATCCGCGTCGGGGAGGACATGACCCTGCTTGTCTGTGGCGATCACATTGACATCGACCCGGTTATTGACCCGCAGGTTGATGGTCGGCGGCTCAATGGTTATCGAGTCCAACTGTCCGTATACGACCTCCACAGGCACGTTCAAACTGGCCGTCGTGCCCAGTCGCTCGTACTCAACCCTCACTCCACTACCGAACTCGCCAACGTTCGGCCCGGCGACAAAAGTGCCGTCCTCGAGCACCGAACCAGCATCACTCGAAGCGTTCCAGTTGAACGAAACGTCACGCACAGGATTTCCCAGAGTGTCGAAGGCTGAAGCGGTCAGCTGAGTCCGCTCACCGCTCTCAAGCACCACGGTCGTTGGCTCAACCGTTATCCATCCTGCTTCGCCGGGCTCTATCGTCAGGTTTCGCTCAGAAACGGTCTGCGAATCGCCCTTCGACGCCGTTAGGCGAACTCGCAGATCACCGGCGTCCTGGTAGGTATGGCTGGGCGCCCGCTCGGTGCTGGTGTTCCCGTCCCCGAACTCCCAGAGAAAGGTCGTGTCGTCAGACTCCTCAAGCGGAGCAAAGCTGACCTCGTGCGGGACCGGCCCGCCTTCTGAAGAAACCTCGAAATCCGCGACCGGCGGAGAGCTGCAGGCGATCGCCAGCAACGTCAGGCCAACAACGGCAAACAGGAGTATTAGTCGTCTGGTCGCCAGGTTGAACGCGAGAATGCCCGGCTTCAGGTGGGTTGGAGATGGTGCGAAGTTAGGAATCGAGCGCTGTCCGTGTGTTCGAATGTCGGGCACCGTGCCGGTCAACTTTATTGGAACGGCAGGTTAGATGTAGTGGAGTGCCGGGAGTTTTCTATCTGATAGCTGCTGAAAACCGCCGAGGCTACTTGCGACTTGTACGAGCCCGGAGCCGGTCAGGGATTGCGCGGGTGATCCTCTGCGATTGCTGCCGTGGTGAGAACACGTACTGGGCCGGGATTTCACTGTGTGCCGCCCCATCAGCCCATCGTGGTGTATCCCCGGAACCGGACATCGCAGTTGCGAAGTAGAGTCAAATCAGTTGGAGCGCAATTCCCCTTCATTGTGCTCAATCGACGCTGAACTGAGCGGCTTTTCCCTTAAGGCCCGATCAACGTGAGGAGACTATGGCTGCCACAATCCTGGTGGTTGACGACGAGCAGGACATCCTTGAGCTGGTAGCCATGCGACTTGAGATGGCTGGCTATCGGACCGTACTCGCCGGTTCCGGGGAAGATGCACTCAAGTCGTTCTTCGTAGAGCGACCTGACCTGGCCATCGTCGATATCGATCTCCCTGTAATGGATGGAATCGAACTCTGCTCCCGCATGAGAGAGATGTCCGATATCCCGGTGATTTTCCTCTCCGCCATGGGCTCGGAGCTTGACCGCGTCAAGGGTCTGCAGGCAGGCGCCGACGACTACATCGTGAAGCCCTTTGCCAGGGACGAACTGGTGGCAAGAGTCGAGGCTGTGATGAGGCGAGCCACGATGCCGGCTCTGAAGGGCGGCGAAGACTCTTACATCGACGCTCAGCTAACGATCGACCACCGGGCACACCTCGTCGCGGTGCGTGGCAATGAAGTCGCACTGTCTCCGCTCGAGTACCGGCTGCTGACATCGCTCGTAAGGCACTCTGGACAGGTTCTGAGCCACCACCAGTTGCTGGACATGGCTTGGGGGCCGAACGCGATGGAGACCTCCCCTGACAGCGTGCGGCTGTATATCTCTTACCTGCGTGCCAAGATCGAAGAGAACCCGAAGCGCCCACTGCTGATCGAGACTGTGCGGGAGTTCGGTTACCGTTACGTCAAGCCCGCGTACTACGAGAAGTCCGAGGCCCAGGCCGCCTGATTCTCAGGCTGCGAGTTGCTTCGCCGTTCCCATCGGTATAGTCACGGTGAACTCAGAGCCGCGGCCGGGGTTGCTCGCCACCGTCACGGTACCTCCATGTAGCTCGACCAGGGCCTTGGTTATCGCCAGTCCCAGGCCAGTTGAACCCGGCGGCCTATTCTCACCACGGTTGATCCTGGCGAAACGCTCGAACATCTTCGCCTGGTCTTCTTTGCTGATCCCGACGCCCGTGTCCCTGACGCACACGGTGAGTCCTGACGGCCCTGACATAGCCCGAACTGAAATCCGGCCGCCCTCAGGCGTGTAACGGTGGGCGTTTGAAAGCAGGTTAGTGAACACCTGGCCCATACGTACCCGGTCTACGAACATTGAGGGCAGGTTCTCGGGTAGATCGAGGACCAGATGCTGCTGCTTCGCTGCGAAATCGGCAGACATCGACTCGGCAAGGTCGGATATCAGCGAAGAAATGTCCACGGTCGTCGGCTCGAGGTCGAACCTTGCGTTGTCAATCCTCGAGAGGTCAAGGATGTCGGCAACCAGCCTCGCAAGTCGACCGCTATTGCGACGAACCACCTTGAGTAGTCTCGCCGACTCTGGTGAGTGTTCGCCGCCGGCTTCTTCCAGCAGCAAGTCAACGTAGCCGACGATGGAAGTCAGTGGCGTCCGCAGTTCGTGCGACACCATCGATACAAAGTCGGTCTTCGCCTCTTCTGCCGAACGCTCAGCCGTAACGTCTCTGAACACAAACAGTCGTCCGAGGTACTCGCCTGAGGCGTCGTTGACGGGGGAAGAGGACATCGAGAGCGTTTTCACCATCGGAGAAGCGATACGCACGTCGACGGCGGCGACGGCGGCCTCACGACTGTTGCTCAGTCTCGCCAGTTCCTCGAAAAGGGCATTTCTGTTTGCAAGTTCGACAGTGGCCGATTCCCGCACCGCGCTCCAGTCTTTTTGAGCGAGCATGTCGGGGTCAGGCATACCGAACGCTTCCGTGAAGGACCGATTGGCCAGCAGCAAGCGGTTCTGGGCGTCCACAACCACGATCCCCTCGATCGCCGAGCCCACGATCACCCTGATCTGGCTCGTCTTCAGGTCCAGGTCAGAGTGCGCCGTGCTCCTTGCCTTGAGCAACGAGAACATCGAGACCGAGGCAAATACGGTTAATCCGAGGCCGGCCGAGAGCACGATCACCCATACATTTCGTTCAAGGGCAGAGAGGCCGAACTGCTCGGGGGTCTCGAACTGCAGACTCCAGCGCCTGCCAGCGAAATCAAGACTCGCCTGGACCCATCCCGCGGCCAGTGCGCCGTCAGCTTCCGGGTCCAACTCCGGAAAGATCAAAGTGGAAGTGCGCCCGGGAGCAGCGTCGAAAACACGAAGAGGGACTCCGCCGAGGCTATTCCTCTCAAGAGGACCTGCCAGGAAGTCGGCGGCCTTGTACACCGTGAAGGCGTATCCGAGCAGGGGCCCTTCGGACGGCAGCCTCCCCGGTTCAGGGTCTCCAAACACCGGCTGGAAGACGAGGAAGCGCGGCTGCGCCGACTGGTTGGTGAGGAGAGCGGTGACCTCTGATGCGACCGGTACTCTGTTCCGCAGAGAGTCCTGGACTGCCGTTCCAAACCGAGGGTCAGACGCCAGGTTCCCGCCAGGTTCAATCAGACCTTCGATTGGCGGGAACATGAACGCGACCGGAAACTGATCGGCGGATTCGGCTGAGGGCTCAAATCCCGGCAGGTTTACGCCCTGGCCTCGCATTTCCTCGATGAAAGAGTTTGCCTGCCCTGCCGTCACCCTGGGCGCAAAGCCTACGCTCTCCGAGCCTGTGACTCGCTGATTCAGTGTGCCTGCCAGGGTCTGGAAGCGGGCGTTCGTCAGGTCTGACTCCGACCTGATGAATGCCTCGAGGGCCGCCAACTCAACAAAGCTGTTCTCCAGATCGGCGAGGACGGTGTTCGATGCGCTCTCCACCATGTCAGCGAACCGCTGTTCGCTCTGCGAGTTGAGAACTGCGCGAACGCCAAGCGCCGTGCCGATGGTCATGGCGAGCAACATCAGGAACGTCGCTGCGGCAGCGATCACTCCCAGACGGCGCGTGAATGTGCCGCCGGCCCCGTAGCCCATCCCTTCGGCCTGTGACCGGCTATCTATGGCCAGACTCACTACGCAGCCTCAGGCAACGTGTTGCCGGGGCCTTCTCGGAGAGTCGATGATCGGCCTTGCAGCGTTGAGGTCAGATCGATGCCGTTGGCTCGAGCCAGGACCGGCGAGTTACGCATATCCGCCAGAGCCGAGGCGATCATGCTGGCGCAGCGGGCGAGTATCACACCGTTTCTATCGCCCAGGCTGTCGGATTCTATGCAGCCGACAGATACCGCAACTCGCGGGTCGAAATCTTCTGAGGACCACTGAGTGGACCAGGACTCGAATTCAGGCGGCGTCGAGCTCTTCTCGATTAGCGCCGAAACTTCCCTGCCCTTTGCGGCAACTCCAAGCTCGGCCACTACCTGCAGACGACGCAGATCGGGACGCCACAGCGACGCCTCGAACCGGTTGAACCTCACCAGTGAACCGAGCCGAACTGCGATGTCGACACAGACCGCATCGATGCCCGCAGAGACCTGTAACGGCTCGTCCATGCGCACGATATTTCGCTGCCGGCTCTCTTCGAAAGACTGGTTACTGACGTCGCGCATTGCGCATACAGTTACAGGCTTGTTTGCCCACTGATGAGAAAATGGCCAGAACTCAACTTCGTTAATCCGCAGCTTGCAAACATCGAACTGTCGGACCGTGTCTGGAGTTCCGTGGACCTCAGCGTGGCCCTGCTCTTCACGGACCATTTGAGCTCGCACAGGCTTTCCTGGCTGCAGATCCAGGCCAAGCGGCGAGCCTGTGAGCTCGGCGGCTGAGCGGCCGAGCAGTGATTCTGCGCCTGCGCTGACAAGCACAATGTCCCCGGATTCGCCGACCACGACGATGCCGTCGGCGCTATCGATAATCGCGTTTCTGAATCTAGCTTCGGCGACAGCAGCCGTGACCTCTGATCGTTCTCGTGCCGGTGCGATCGCTGTCGAACGGACTGCGCTCACCAGCTCCTCGCCGCTGCAGTCTTCCTTCGTGAGCAGCGCAGCAGCTCCGGCTCTGGCAAGAGTCTCGGTCAGCGAATCATCTGCGACTCCGGTCAAAACGATGAATGGCACGTTTGGCTGAGCCGAGTTGAAACGTGAGCAGGTCTCGATTCCGGTCGAGTCAGGAAGTGTGAGGTCCAGAACCGCAAGTCCAAATGAGACATCCGAAGCCTCGTCGAGTCCTGCCTGCAATGAGCGCGCCTGCGTAACCGCGAACTCGCCCGGAGCGAAGTGCCTGATTCGCTCAAGGAACAGGTTCGCTGCCTTCGGGTCGTCTTCTATGAGGAGTATTTCGGTGACTGCTGCGGCAGTTGGCATATGCAAGGTCTTGCCCGGCGATATGAGAGCGGCCCTGTCCTGTTCAGGCCACGAATCGGTGCCAGACCATCAATATCAAGATGGTGTGCCGAAGGTGTGCGTTCGACAATTGGGGACTGCACGCACGGCCACTGGTCGCATGCCGACGCTGATGCTCAGGCGGCAAGCTCTGAAGGTGCGACCGGCAGCACTGTTCGTTGCAGCAGTTCGCCCAGGTGGGACGCCGCGATCTTTGATACCTGCTCCACGGTGGCGTCGGCGCCGGTCTCCTTCGTGATAGAAGTGACCGCAAGCTGAGGCATTCCGCATGGCACGATCATGTCGAAGTGAGTCAGATCAGTGCTCACGTTCAGCGCGAGGCCGTGCATCGCCACACCACCACTCACGCGCACTCCCATTGCCGCAATCTTTCGGCCCGTCGGATTCTGGCCTTCCAGTGGCTTCGATCCCGGCTCGCCGCCGACCCAAACTCCGGTTTTGCCAACGACGCGGTGTCCATTGATCCCAAACTCT
>JANQQP010000016.1 GCA_028285005.1 Dehalococcoidia bacterium
ATGTGACACGTTGGAGATGATTTGGGACTTCACCTCGTTCGCGACTTGTAGCTCCTGATTCGAGGCTTCAAGCCGTTCTAGAGCCAGTTGCTCCTCCGCGTGTTGCAGCGTTCGATCGTGAAGAGCGCAGTTCGCAATTGCTCCTGCTAGCTGCATCGAGATGGTGACCGCGAGGTCAAGGTCAGCGGGACCGAATTGCTCGTCAACATAATCGGCCCATGCAATGGTTCCGATCGCTTGTCCTTCGACTTTGAGCGGCACGATCAGAGCCGATCGGATTCCGGCCTGGAAGGCCAACTTCACAGCGGGCTGCTTGGCGGAAGCCAGATCCCGTTCACCCAGAACCATTGGAGAATTAGTCTCGACAACTTGGTAAGTCGTCGAACCTTCTAAAGACGAGGACTTTAACTCTGGGTAGCCATCGATCTCTGGTCCGTAGATATAGCGCCTGGAGTAGGTGCCTGCGCTCTTATCTACCAGGTTCAGGCTGATGTGAGGCGCCGGCAGAAGCTCTGAGATAAACCCGGCCGCAGATTCAGCAATTTCCTCAAGCACCAGCGATTGCGATATAGCTTTACCAAGTTCGGCCAGGGTTGATTGAGTTTCAGCAAGGCGCTTGAGCTTCTTCCAGGTTTCTGCCTGAGCTACCGGACCCGCGATCTGGGAAGCAACTTTTCCTAATAGCACCAGGTGGTCAGGCGAGTACGCGTTTTCCGTTTTGCTGGCCAACGTCACCAGGCCAATTGAGACTCCCATGTTTTGTAGTGGTTGGCTTACAAAACTGGTCAGGCCTGCATTCATCAATGTCTGGCCTCGTTCGGTCATGCGCCCTCCAGCAGCGACATCTGCCGCAGAGATGATCAAACCTTCGCTGTGTGCGAGTACCAGCTCAGACACAGATCCGGTCAATGGCGCGTCACTCTTGACGGAGTTGCCTTCAACGTCCATTCCTGCCGCGTACAACTCAGCGAATGAGCCTTCATCTTCCTGGCGTAGCATCACCCAGACCCGGTCGAACTGGATGAGGTGCCTGAGTTCGGATGCGAACCTCCCAAAGGTCAGTTCGATGTCACTATTCGAACTGATGATTCTGCCAATGTTGGATATGACCGCCTCTTCTCGGGCTGCTCGCTCTGCGTCATTCCGAGACAGCTGCAGTTGCAGAGCTAGTTCAGTACGCTCGATGGCGTATGAAATTGTGCGCCGCAGGGTTTCGGCGCCGAACTCGCCCTTAGTCAGGTAGTCCTGCGCGCCGAGCCGAATCAGCTCATAGGCAGCTGCGTCGTGCACCTGCGCAGTAATGACGATGACCGGCAATGCAGGTCTGACCTCATGGATCCGGGCAATGTTCGGCACGTCGATTACGTCCGGTAGTCCGAGGTCCAGCAGCACTACATCGAATTCATGGTCTGCTACAGCGGACAGTGCTTCGGCCATAGTTCGTACGTGCGATATCTGGTAATCACCTGTTCGGAGCTGGTCAGTGACTATCTCAACGTAGTCCACGTCATCTTCGACGATGAGGATTCGGCAAGAATCTGTTAGCAATTTGGTCCGCCCACCTATGCACCTTGATCGCCGCAAAACAGAGGCGGCGACGGCGGCAGCTCAACCCGCTCAAACCAGTACCTGTTGAGGTCTGACATGACCGCAACCAGGTCTTTGAAGCTCGATGGCTTGACAATGAACGAGTTGACACCGAGATCGTAGGTCAGGGCTATATCGCTCTCTGAGTTCGAAGTCGTCATGACCACGACAGGGATTCTCTGTAGGCCCGGGTCATTCTTAATCCTCCGAAGAGCTTCGTAGCCATCCATTCGAGGCATCTTCAGGTCCAGAAGGATGAGGCTCGGCAGAGGATCACGTTCTAGCTGGACATAGTTTCCCGATCTCGTTAAAAACTCCAGGAGTTCAACTCCGTCATTTACGAAGCGAATCTCTATTTCGAACTGTGCTTTCTTGAACGCATCTTCCGCAAACATCCGGTCGTCCGCATCATCATCCGCCATCACAATAGACCGAGCGCGCTCGGTCACGAATTCAGCTGAGGTAGTCATGCTGCTGCTTCTCCTGGTATTAGTTGAAGCTCAGGCTGTGTTACTGGCAGAACGATCGTGAATGTCGAGCCTCCATCGGGTGGGCCAGCTACTCTGATCTGGCCGTTGTGTTTTTCCGCGATCCTTTTGCAGATCGCTAGTCCAATTCCTGTTCCTTCGTACTCCTCCTGACTGTGCAACCGCACGAATACGTCGAATATCTGATCTGCGAATTCGGCATCAATACCTATTCCGTTGTCTTTGACTTCAATCTCCGTGAAGACGACTTCTCCGTTAGGTGCAGTCCGGTCGCCACCACGTTGCCTGGAGCTTTCGGCGCCCATCACTTCGATGGTGCAGGGAGCCTCGTGGTTTCGGTATTTGATCGCATTGCTGATCAGGTTCTGGAATAGCTGTGACATCTGCGTCGCGTCCGCCTCGACAGTGGGCAGATCGCCAACTTCGATCCGGGCGCCAGCCTCTTCGATCTCTTCACTGAGGTCGCTCAGAACGTAGGAGACGCAAACATTGAGATCAACTTGAGTGGGGGCCCATTCCTGCGTAGAGACTCGGGAGTATGCAAGAAGGTCTGTCACCAGAGTGTGCATTCGCTTCGACGCCGTCTGAATCCGTGACACGAACTCAGCCTGGCGATTATCGAGTGGCGGATCTGAGTCGAGGAGGCGTTCGCAGAACCCTGCGACCTTACGGATTGGAGACTGGAGATCATGAGACGCGATTGATGCGAACTGCTCAAGTTCAGAGTTAGATCGGGCCAGTTCATCGTTGGCTCGCTTCTGCGCATTCAGTCTCAATCTCTGTCTGATTCCGGTTACTGATAGACCTGCCGCGATCCATATGGATAGGACTGACATGGTCCTGTTCATGAAGATCACCCAGTCGGCAACAGAGCCGTGAGGCGAGACGAAGAAGGCGGCCCACGTCAGTACGGTGGCAAACGCTGCAAAAGCAGCCGTGACCCGGGCATTGCTGATAAAGAGAGAGAGGAGTACGACCGGGACGTAGAGAACTGCGGTCGCCACGCCTAATCGAAGATTGATGTCGAGTAGGAAGACTCCGATAGCCGCAGCCAGGACAACACCGAAGGTGAGGCGTCTGGTCTCAGCGCGAAATGGCAACACAACT
Organism: Dehalococcoidia bacterium; assembly: GCA_028285005.1. Lineage (GTDB taxonomy): Bacteria > Chloroflexota > Dehalococcoidia > Lucifugimonadales > Lucifugimonadaceae > JAJCYX01. Next base: position 3,183 of record JANQQP010000016.1, read on the forward strand.
ACTTGCTGCTGTTGTTCAGGTGCTACGTGATCGAGCTGCGCTGACACATTTCGAGCCATCAATCGACAGTAGCCAGACGAAAACAATCGATGCATGCGTGCACACCGGTCTGGTTATGTACATTCACCTAAAAGAGATCGCATTTTCTGTCACCGACCAGCGACCAGTGACTGATGCCCAGTAGAGACCGGGTCTTTATCCGGAACGCCGAACAAGAACCATCCCGCCTCTCCTGTTGTTGCAGTGGACCGGGCCAGCGCGTCAGACCGTTTTTCTGAGGCTTGAGTGATCGACGCGAGCCTCGACGTTTGTGCTCTGGATGAATTCGACGCCGGGCTTGATCCTCATGTTCAGTCACCGCGAGCCCACCCGAGGAGCATGGATCGAATTCAAGAAACCAGTCCTGCACCGATTGCCAGTTCTTGATGTGGCGTCGTTAGGGAGGTCGTTGATTTCCAAGCTTTCTGAGAGCTCCGACGACATCGCGGTACACGCTCTGGCTACTTTCTCGGAGCCCGCAACTGATGCCACAAGGAAACAGATCGACGACGAACTGGACTCAGCGCTTCAACTACCGGATACGATAGACCTCAGGGAAATGCTCAGCAGAGAATCAATCGTTAGCCTAAATCGGATCTGACCGAACAAGCGATGGGGATCTCTTGATGGAAGGCAATCTGGCTGCCCGCCCTATCAATCGTTGAGACAGGCGTCCCACCACTGTAAACGTGTTCATGGTGGAGACCGGGGGAGAGTCGAACCCGCGGACGAACACACTGGAAGTGCTGCTAGCAGTTTTCGTGTCGCGGATCAGTGGCCCAAACAGATTCAGCACGTTGGAGTGCGGGCCGATGAACCTTCCCAGCACCAGGTCCAGCTAACGGGCGGTGTAGAAGTTCAGATCCGTTGCGGAGTCTTGTCAGTGCACGTAGCGGAAGTTACCGGTACTGGCCATCACCCGCGTTTCGCCCCAACTCTCTCTGTACACATCGTTCGAGTCAATGAAGTGAAACCGATTTATGCTTGCTGTGTCAGGTCGTCTCGAAGTCGTTTCGTGGCCGGGAGGTCAACGTCGGTCCCATCGCTGGAGAGGACCACGCCATACCGTTCCTTCGCCGCACTTACCGAGACCCTCCCGTCAAGTACGTCATTCAGCACTGCCTGCGGCTCGCGGCTCAGAGGATTGCCCCATCCTCCTCCTCCGGCCATTTCATGCCGGATAACCTCTCCATGGCCGATGCGGGCCTGCGCTAGTGTCGGCAAGATCTTCTGGTTCGAACCCGGATTCAGGATGTTGAGAGACGGCGCCCCACTTTCGCCTCCTTGCAAGCCATAGGGCGGATGCTTCCTCTTGTCTGACCTCAACTGGAGGACTCCGGGCTCACCCAGATTTGTCACCTGTTTAGCGTATGACTGGGCGCCTCTGTGCAGCCCGGGTCCGCCCGAATCGGTAATGAACGCGTACTCGTCGACGACAACCGGATTTTCGACCTCCAGAATCTCCACCGGTGTGTTCGCCATGTTCGACGCCGGATGAGAGACGCCCTCTGCACCATCGCCAAGCGGTCCGCCACCGCGAGCGCCAGCGAAAAAGTCCACCATCGCAAACATCGACCCGTCAGACCGTAGGCCACCGATGCCAATCAGAGAGTTACCGCCTTCCCCGTCAGCCGGCACTCGTTCTGGCACAACTTGCGCCAGAGCTCCAAGCATGGCATCCATCACTCGGAAGCCGGTGATACCTCTTGCGGCCACAGGCGCCGGGTGCGACGGGTTGACCACGCTTGCTTCTGGCGCACTGATATGGATAGGGCGGTGATATCCGGCTGCGTTTGGGATATCCGGGTCCATGATGAGTCTGACCGCTCCGTATATAGCAGCCTGAGTAAATGGCAAGGGTGAGTTGATGCCTGCTGGCACTTGCGGCGACGACCCCGCGAGGTCGACGAAGATCTCGTCGCCTTTTATCTCCATACGTACCGAGATCTTGACCGGGCCCTCATCGATGTTGTCTGCGTCGATATAGTCGACGAACTCGAACTTGCCGTCAGGTAAAGAGGCGATTTCCTGACGCGCCCGCCGTTCGCTGTAGTCGAGTAAAGCAGTGGAGTAGCGGCTGATCTGCGACGCGCCATAGCGATCGATCAGATCGAGCAGTGCGCGTTCGCCAATGTCACAGGCCGCAAGCTGGGAACGGATATCGCCGCGAACCTCAACCGGCAGTCGCACGTTCGTCTCAATGATGTCGAAGATCGCCTCCACCGGACTGCCAGCGTCGTACAGCTTCAGGGCCGGGATGCGGAGGCCTTCCTGGTAGATTTCTTTCGACTCTGTTGAGTTGCTGCCCGGCACAAGACCGCCCACATCTGTCTGGTGTGCCACTGTGCCAACGAAACCGTGCAGCGCTTCGTCCGTGAATACCGGCTTGATGATGTAGATATCCGGCAGGTGGATACCTCCGGACGTGTACGGGTCGTTTAGAACGAAGATGTCGCCATTGTTGATTCGGCCTTCGAACTTGCTGAGGACCGCCTGGATGGCGGACGGAAATGAGCCGAGGTGCAGCATGATCGTCAGGCCCTGGGCAATGACCTGGCCATCAGCTGAGCAGTAAGCCGTAGAGTAGTCGAGTGCATCCTTCACGACCCCCGAGTAGGCGGTCCGCATGACCGTGATCGCCATTTCGTCTACCAGTGAATCCAGGCCGTTCTTGACTACCTCGAAAGTGATCGGATCTAGCTCGTTCTGGCTCAAGACAGACTCTCCTCGGCCCCAGGAGAAAGTTCGATTACGATGTTGCCCAGATGATCGAGCCGTGCCGAAGAATCCGGCGGCACGAGAGTTGTGGAGTCGTACTCCTCGACTATGAGCGGACCGTCCTCACAGCGTCCTCTTAGGTCGCTTCGGCTAATTACCGGAGTAGGCTGGGCGCCAATATGCTTGCCGAAATACGCCGTTCGCTGGGTCTGTTGCGTGGAAGGGGCGTCGGTGGCGCGGGGGACGATCTCATCGAAGTCAACGTGGTAGGTCGACCTGATCGTGACGAGGTCGACCGGCTCGTCGGATGCTCGCCTACCGTAAGTCCGCTCGTGCTCCTGGTGAAACCGCTCCGCTATCTCGTCCGTCAGGCCGTCGACGGTGTCTGCGTCTGCAGAAACGGTGAGCTCGTGGGCCTGACCGCGATATCGTAGATCGGCCGATCTGTGCCAGGAGCCGGTGGCTTCGTCGCTAAGCCCCTCCGACTTCAGGATTTCGTAGGACGCTGTTTCAAGACTCTCGTAGCTGCTCGCTAGTTCGGCATCGGTCAGCGCGTTCGGGTCTGCGATTATCGTCCGCGAAAAACCGTACTCAGGCGCGGCCTCGAGTAGCCCGATGGCAGAGAAGACTCCCGGAGCGTTAGGGACGATCACCTGCCTGACGCCAAGCGACCGGGCGATTTCGGCGGCGTGGAGTGGTCCGCTCCCGCCGAAGGCCATCAAGGCGAAATCACGAGGGTCGCGGCCGCGGTAAGTCGTCACGGACTTGATCGCCCTGATCATGGTCGTGTTCGCCACCGCGTACACACCGTAAGCCGCTTCTTCCAGACCGACATTCAGGGGCTTGGCAGCAGCCCGTTGCAGGGCGTCGTTGGCCGCCTCGATGTCCACTGCAACAGTCCCACCCGCGATCCTTTTAGGGTTGATAAACCCAAGTGCTACGTTAGCGTCTGTGACGGTCGCATCTATGCCTCCAAGCCTGTAGCAGGCTGGACCCGGAAACGCCCCGGCCGACTCAGGGCCCACGCGCAAAGAGCCGCCTGCATCGACTCGCACAATGCTTCCGCCCCCCGCCCCGACTTCGGCGATATCAATGACAGGCAGTTTCAAAGCATGACCGCGACCCTTGACAAGCCGGCTTGAAAGCGAGATCCCGGCGCCGACCTCGTATTCAGTCGTCATGCTCCGTTCGCCGCCTTCTACGAGCGAAGCCTTGGCGGTCGTACCGCCCATATCGAACGTGATGATGTCGTCGAGCCCGAGTCTGCTTGCAAGGCGATGCGCACCCACCACACCTGCAGCGGGGCCGGACTCGATGATCTTGGACGGTGCCCGGCGGGCGGCGACTGCAGACATGATGCCGCCGTTAGACTGCATGATTGATATCGGAGCCTCTATGCGCTCTTTGTCAAGCCGCGAGCGCATGGACTGCAGGTAGTTGTCTACGATCGGGCCGATGTAGGCGTTGATGACGGTTGTGCTGGTTCGTTCGTATTCCCTGATCTCCGGCATAACCTCTACAGAGGCGCTCACGTAAGTGTCCGGAAAGCGTGCCCGAACGGCATCGGCAACCTTCTGTTCATTCTCCGGGTTGACGTATGAATGCAAGAGAGTGATAGCGATCGCCTCTGGGTTCACCTGCTCCAGTGCAGTCAACGCGTTCTCAATCGACTCCTCGCTCAGCGGTGACCTGGTTGATCCGTCTGGTAGTAAGCGCTCGTCGACCTCGAAGCGACGCCGACGAGGAACAAGCGGTGCCGGCGGCTTGTAATTGAGCGAGAACAGGTCAGGAAACCGCAACCGGCGCAATTCGAGAACGTCGCGAAATCCTCTTGTAGTGATTAGCGCGGTGACTACGCCCTTGTTTTCGAGGATGGCATTAGTAGCGACGGTGGTTCCGTGCACGATCTCCGAGACTGACTCCGGTGCCAGACGCTCATCAGACAGAAGTTCGGTCAGCCCGTCGGTGATGCCCTTGGAGAAATCCTCGACAGTCGTCGAAACTTTACGCACCGTGTAAGCGCCATCAGACCTGAGCAGTACCAGGTCCGTAAAGGTCCCGCCGATATCGGCTCCCACCCGCACGCGGGAATGAAGTTCGCGAGGGCTCATTCGTGGTGGACCAATCGCCTTGTTTTCTCAGGTCCTCTTGAGATATCGACGTGTCGTATCACCTGAACTTACCCCTTCCGGCGACTTCCACGACATTTTCAAGCACGCCATCTCTGACACAGAAATAGTGGTCGTGGATGTTGATCGTCGTTCCGGCATGACTTGGGAGCAGGTGAACCAGGTCGCCGTGCTCAAGCCCCTGGGCTCGCTCGTCAAGTTGCAGCGTCCCGTGTTCCTCGGAAAGCTTGGTGAACTCTGCGCCATCTGTACCGAGAACGCGTGGCGGACCGTAGTCATTTGCAATCGACTTGAGTCCCACATCGAGAATCGCCCTGTCAACTGTGGGCCGGCTAATCACCTGCGTCATGATCGTTAGAGCCGGCTGAAATGGCATCTTCTGATCCACGTATTCGCCATCCATAAAAAGATAGCTTCCGGCCTGGATCTCGGTCACCTCGGAGACTCGGGAGGTGATGTCATATGTGCTTGTCCCGCCGGCACTTACTGTCCTGACCGGAAGTCCTGCGGCCTTCACATCCGCGACCGCATACTGGAGCTTCTCCATCGCCTCCATTGTTTCTGGTATTCGCGCGTCACCGATTTCATACACGTGCCCCTCGTAACCGTTCAGTCCATCGAACCGAAGCCCGGGCAGTTGGTCGACGATCTTCGCCAGGCTGGTGGCCGGCTCGCCCGGCTCGACTCCGCATCGGTTCAGACGGATGTTTACGTCTACAAGGACGCCAACTACCGATCCCGCCAAAAGTGCCGCGTCTGATATCTCGCGGGCATTTGTGGGATCGTCCACAACCACTCGAATGTTCGCGTTGCCAGAAATAGCGGCGAGGCGAGCGATCTTCGACGCACCTACGATCTGGCTGGTGATGAGGATATCCGTGATGCCGCCCTCGACCAGGACTTCGGCTTCCCCAACCTTGGCGCAGCAGACGCCGATCGCCCCGGCGTCGATCATCTTTTGTGCCCAGTAAGGACTCTTGGACGTTTTCGTGTGCGGCCGCATCGCTGCGCCGCCTTCCTCGACCGTCCGCTGCATGTCTCGAATATTGGCTTCTGCTTTGTCGAGATCGACGATCATTGCCGGAGTGTCGATGTTCTCGACGGCTGTTCCGGGTTCGGGCAGGAGTTCGATAGCCATGTCACAGCTCTCGTTGTCGTGCGTTAGGTAACAGCGTTACGTTTTGGGCGTTGACACTGCGAAGTCTGCGTGATGATATCCGCTGACCCGGAGTTCGCCAGTAGGCGATAGGCCAAGCTGAGATTCTTACATGGAACGAAACTTCGATCTGGTGATCGTCGGTGGCACCATCATCGACGGGACGGGTTCAACGCCATTCAGTGCGGACGTAGGCATCAAGGATGGCGCGATCGCGCTCATTCGGGACCTGTCGGACTACTCAGCGAAGGAGAAGCTGCACGCTGAGGGCGCGGTCGTGGCGCCCGGCTTTGTAGACGCCCACGGTCATTCTGACTACACGTTGCTAGTGGACGGGAGGGCCGTTAGCCAGATCTCCCAAGGTGTGACGACAGAGGTGATAGGCAACTGTGGACACGGATGTGAGCCGCTGACAGACGATCTAAAGCGGTTCACCGGCAACATCTACGGCTATGACGGCAGCGTTGATCTGACATGGAGAACCACCGCAGAGTACCTGGAGCGTCTTGAGCACGCCCGGCCGGCGATCAATGTTTACCCGCTGACTCCGGCCGGCAATGTCCGCCGGGCATCGATCCCTTCTCCTGACGCCGTCAGTCCGGCAAGCGCGGACGAAAGATCGCGGATGCTGCGGCTCATTCGAGACGCCGTGGTCGCCGGGTCGAACGGTGTCTCTTTTGGTCTTGAATACGCGCAGGAGGCGTCGGCGAGCTTTGAGGAACTGGTCGAGCAATCGAAGGCGGTTGGAGAACTTGGTGGAGTTGTCGCGGTTCACACACGCGACAAAGACCAGCACGCGGTACAGGCGGTCGAGGAGGCGATTTCTATAGCGGCGGCGTCCGGCACTCCGACGCAAATTTCACACATTCTGCCCAGGCGGACCGCACCCGGTGGGTCACTCGACCGGATTGTTGATGCACTGGGAGCGGCACGGGCCGGTGGGCTCGACGTGGCGTTCGACATACACACGCGGGCACACGGGATCACTAGTCTCTCTGATTGCGTCTCACCCGAGATCATCAAGAACGGACCCACAGGCATTCGGGCTGCGCTGGCCGAGCGCCGCTGGACCGAGGATGTGCGGCACAGGGACAGCATCATTCACCGCTTCGCTTCCAGCGGGTGGCACAGCGTTCAGGTCTTCTCCACCGACTATTCACCGGAGCTGATCGGGATGAGCATCGCCGAGATCGCCTTAGCCGAGGATTGTGAGCCCTGGGAGGCGGTCCGCCGCGTGCTGGCTGCCACCGATGGTGACGTTCACGAGGTGATGGTTGTCTGCGACTCGTATGACGAGGATGACATCCTCTCGACCGCGACCGTGCCCGGATGCCTCATTGGCTCGGACGCCACAACGCTTTGTCCGGACGGGCCGTTAGCTGGCGCGAAGTTCCTCGGTGCTTACACCTGGGCGGCCTGGCTCTACTCGAGACTAACTCGGTCACCGAGGCGACTTCCAGTGGCGCAGGTCGTTCGAAAGCTCGCGGCTGAACCTGCCGAGCGATTTGGACTGGCAGATCGCGGGACAATCACAGTCGGCAACAAGGCCGATCTGGCGGTCTTCGACCAAGATGCTTTCAGCACCGAAGGTTCGATGGTTAACCCCAATGTCCTGGCGACCGGCGTCCGGCATGTAACGGTCAATGGGTCGGTCGCACTGCGAGATGGTGAAGTTACAGGGAACAGACCCGGGCAGGTCTTGCGGCGAAAATCGCGCGGCGTGTCTGCCTGAATTGAACTGTGCTGTGGAGAGCGAATCTAAAGCTCTGGGCGGGTTTGCCGCCATGGTCGAGCTGACTCGAAAGCTGCCGCCACTCTTAACAAGGTCGATTCGTCACCCCAACGCCCCACGATTTGCATGCCCACAGGTAAGCCATCGATGAACCCGGAAGGAACCGATGCTGCCGGATGGCCGGTCATGTTGAAGATGTACGTGAATGGGAAAACGCCGTACGTAGACTCAACGTCGATTCCGTTGACCACTGAAGGCCGATGGCCAGGCTTAAATGCTGCAATTGATGTTGTCGGAGTCACCAGCACATCGAAATGCTCGAACAGCAGCTCAACTTTCATCCTCAATTCGGCCGCAGTTCGAAGCGCCCCCGAGTATTCGTGTGCTGAGATCCCCTTACCTCGGCCCAGGACGTCTCGAACCCCCGGTGTCAGGAGATCGGGAGACTGTTCCAGCAGATGGCCGTACTGGACATAGGCATTTGCACCGAAGATCATCCAGAAGCTGTCGGCGTACTCGTAGCTAAGGGCGATGTCAGCGTGTTCTATGCGCGCCCCGCAATCCTCCAGCACTTGCAGGCCGGACTCCACCGACCGCTGCACACCCGGATCGACCGCCCCATAACCGAGATCAGCCGAGTAGCCGACTCGCAAACCGTCGGCACCGTCCGAAATTCCGGCCGAGAAATCTGGTGGGGCCGATCGGATGAACTGCTGAGGATCGTCTGGATGCGGACCCGAGATCGTTTGAAGCAGGAGTGCTGCATCCAAGACATCGTTAGTCATTGGGCCAGACTGTGAAAACTGGTTTGGATCAGGTCTGCCCAGGCCGCGGGCCCTCGGGACCCGTCCGTTCGTTGGCTTCAGGCCAAATACTCCACAGAATGCCGCAGGTAGTCGAATCGAGCCGCCCCCGTCACTCCCGATCGCTACTTGACACATGTCACTCGCAAGGGCAGCGGCCGAGCCGCCGGACGACCCGGCAGTCGTGCGGGTCAGGTCCCACGGATTTCGGCACGGCCCACGGACGTCGTTGTCTGTGACGGTGTCCATATGAATGGCGATCTCTGGGGTGTTCGTCTTGCCAACGATAACCATGCCGGCGGCACGCACCCGTTCGACTACTACAGAATCGAAGTCCGGAACGGTGTCTGCGAAATAGCGCGAGCCCAGAGTGGTTTTTAGGCCCGCCGTCGCCTCGATATCCTTAATGCCGATGGGCACTCCGTCCAGAGGGCCAGCAAGCGCACCGGACATCGCCCTCCGCTCCGTTTCTCGCGCCGCTGCGATCGCCTGATCGGGCGCGACGGAGACCCATGCGCCGAGCTTCGGGTCGAGCTGTTCGATGCGGGCAAGTGTTGCCTCGCACAGTTCGACCGGGGAAAGTTCCCGTCTAGCGATTAGACTCGCCTGTTCCCTGGCCGGGAGTGAATACAACGATTTCACTTCAAAGTCCCCAATCTCCGAACACACTCCAGTCGACCCGCAGTAGACCATTCATTTTGCTCGAGGGTCATGCGGACTGCTTGCTTGATTCCATCTTTCGCAGGGTAGACCAGCAGCTCAAAGGACTGGGCGAAAGGTACGTGGACCTGATTGGACGCCCCATCCTGCATTGGAGTCTGCAGATCCCAGAACGCTTGGGGCTGGCGCTACCATGTCGAAGCCGCCGAACCACCAATTGGGCGCGCATATCTTGCCGTTGAGCTCTCTAGAAGAGATCTAATGTTCGAAACGGTCGAGTCTATTGACGGAACACTCCGCACATATTTGCAGGCGCTAGAAAAAGAAACATTTCAACGTGACGGACTTGAAACAATGTTCATGTGATCGATGCATATCTTGATCTATTCGGCCATTGTGTCCTCAATGAGGGTCTTCCGTGTTCATGGTGGAGACGGGAAGAGTCGAACTCGCGGATGAACACGGCTCTTCTGGCGAACTTCGCGTGGCGCTATTGGTCTCGTGAACGTAGAACGCGTTTCTCTTACCAGGCGCGACTTGACCGGCCTCGTCCTGATATACGAGTTGACAGACTCGAGCGTTTCGGCGGTGGGCGGGAACCTGCGGAGATTCTGCGCTTTGTTGGTTCTCTTGATACGAGTCACCTCTCGTCTGTTCCGATGGTCTGTGCCAACGTCGTGTTGTGCTTAAGTACTGTCGGGGAAGTAGCCGACTACGCCAGTAAGTACCTGAGCTTCGCGATTTCAGCGAACTAGGTCGTTCGTCTATACGAATCAGTCAATGTTGTTATACGAACGACGAAGCAGGGTGCAAGCAGGTGCTCATAATTCAAGACGTTTTCAGTCAGGAATTAAGTAAGATGTGTCACCGGAATCGATGGACCGACTCACCGTCCGCGCGGTTCTCACGGTACGAAATCCGTCCGGTCAAGGTGATCAGTGACGCGGACAGCCTGCGGCGATCCCGCTTTAAGAACCACGCATACTCGCCGGTGAAGAGAAGTACTGGCGGCACTGTGGGTGTCGTTCAGCCTCGTGTTCGTTGCGGAGATGTGTGACAAGTCCCAGCTCGTTGCCTGGCATTCGCATCTGTGTAACGCTGGCGGCAAGTTGTCATCGGCATCCTCCTCGCAACACTTGTGGTTCATGCCGGGTCCATCGCTCTTGGCAAAGCCGCCGCTGACAACCTTCCAGAGACCGCGATAGGGATCATTGCTGGCATCCTGCTCTTCGGGTTTGCCATCTGGACGCCCCGTGGCGACAGGATCACCGGTGATGAGACAAGAAAACGCGGCAGACTGGGACCAATAGCCGTTGTCACGGTTGCCTTTTTCGTAGCGGAGCTCGGCGACTAGACGATGCTCCTTACCGTGACGCTCGCAACACAGTACGAGAGTTTCATGGGCGCGTGGATCGGATCGACCCTGGGCATGGTCGCGGGTGATGCCCTGGCGATCGCGGTCGGCTCGATTGCTGGATCCCGGCTTCCTCAACGCAAGATCAACATCGGTGCAGCCGCCCTTTTCGTGGCCTTCGGTATCGCATTAATCGTGAGCACAGTCCTGTGATAGATGCGGATTTCGTAGCCAATATGAGGCGAGGCGAGCCAATGCTGGCAGGCTCTCCATCGCCAGGTCTTGCAGTCGGATTCATGGTCATCCGTAGTTCAATGGACCACGCGGACAATTCCTGATCTGCCAGGTCTTGAATTAGCCGCGATCAGGCGTATCATTGTCGGCCGTGCGCTCAAGCAAACAGTTGAGTTTGTAGACACAAACAGTGAGCTGCGGGTTTACAAAGCGTGCAACAACCTGCTGTTCAGAGGCGCAGGAAACGTGCTGTCCATGAGCGTTAGGAACGGTGCTCCATGGCCAGCAGCAGGACGGATGTCAGATCTCACGGTCAACGGCATCTGCTGGCCGTTGCTAACAAACGTTGCGAGGCCGCGCCGCCTTCGCCATGCACGGCGGCAACATAGGTACGGCGGGCAGCCGGTGGCAAGGTCCTCCTCGCCGCCGACTGTCCGCACAGATCGCTGCAAGCTCACTTGAAGTGGAATTCGCAGAGCAAGCAGCAAACGGAGTTTATAACGAAATGTTTCGATTGAAGGCTGCCGCCGCAAGACTGCGGCTGCACTTGCTTGCACCCGCATTGCTGCTCGTCATCGCCGTGGTGGCATGCTCCAGCGACGCAGACCCTACCGCTACGGCGACATCACAGGCGTCGGCACCGCCCGCTACTTCTACCAGTTCGCCATCATCCCCGGACCCAACGGCGACTAATTCGCCGGCACCGACCGCAACATCAGCTCCGGCGGTGGCCTCGTTCCCGGTCGAGATCGACCATAAGTACGGCAGCACGACAATTGATGAGGCGCCGGAGCGCATAGTGCTGGTGGGCCTTGTAGAACAGGATGCTCTGCTGGCCATGGGTGTGGTTCCTGTCGCTACCAAAGAGTGGTTTGGCGGGCATCCCGGCGCACTTCATCCGTGGGCGCAAGATGCGCTTGGTGACGCTCCGATGCCGGAAGTACTCGAAGCCGGCGAACTCGATTTCGAGAAGATCGCTTCTCTGCGTCCTGATGTGATCATTGGCCTCTACTCCGGAACCACGGAAGAGGAATACGACACGCTTTCACAGATTGCGCCGACCGTTGCGCAACCTGGCGAGTACGTCAACTGGGGAATTCCGTGGCCAGAGCTGACACGCACGCTGGGCAAGATCATCGGTAAGACGGCCGAGGCTGAATCTCTTGTCAGTGGTGTGGAGCAGAGTTTCGCCAACGCACGGGCGGCAAACCCGGAGTTCGATGACGCCAGTGGCGTAGTGGCTGCCGGGTGGGCTCTGCCGGAGACGACGTATGCATACGCGTCCGAAGACGCTCGCGGCAGGTTTATGGAGGCTCTCGGTTTCAAGACCCCGGATGAGATCAACGAACTGGCGGGAGATTCATTCTTCGCAGGGTTTAGCCCGGAAAGAATGGACCTGCTCGAATCGGACCTGCTTGTCTGGCTCGCGGAGCCCGAGCAGCCCGAGTCGATCGACACTTACCGCCAACTCGACGTGTTCCTTGAGGATAGGGACATCTTCCTGAACGATGGACATCCGGCAACTGCCGCGATGAGCTTCCAGACCGTTCTCAGCCTTCCGTTCGCACTCGATCAGTTGGTTCCCGAGTTTTCCGACGCTCTCAACGCTTCACTGTTCCCGGTGACGATAGAGCACAAGTTTGGCTCGACGACCATTGATGAGAAGCCGGAACGTGTCCTGTCCCTCGGCTTCAGCGAGCAGGACGCGATCCTCTCGCTAGGCGTTAAGCCAATAGCGATTCGTGATTGGTTCGGAGACCAGCCGTCGGCGACCTGGCCCTGGGCTCACGACAAACTGGAAGGCGCCGAACCGCAGGTGCTAAACCTCACCTTCGGCGAACTAGACTTCGAGCTACTGGCGAGTCTCAATCCCGATCTGATCGTGGCGACCCACTCCGGAATCACGGCGGAGGAGTACGCAACGCTGGAACAGATCGCGCCTACGCTGGCGCAGTCTGGAGACTACGGCGACTTCGGTATGCCGTGGCAGGAACAGACACTCTCGATCGGGAAGGCCGTCGGAAAAGAGAAGCTCGCTCAAGCTCTCGTTGCCGACGTCGAAAACCAGATCGCTGCTATTGCAGCTGCAAATCCGGAGTTCAGCGGTCTTTCTATGGCGATGGCTGCTCCGGCGGATGAAGGCCAGTACTGGCTGTACGGGCCGATCACGCCCCCGGTTTTGATGCTGGACTCACTCGGCTTTGCAATGCCGCAAGACGTCGCCGACACGGTGGGAGAGCAGAACGCGGTCCAGATCAGCAGCGAACAGATGGCTCTGTTCGATGTTGATGTGATCATCTGGTACCTCGATTCAGAAGAAGAGCGGACGGCACTCAAGGAACACCCGCTTTACGGCAGCCTCAGGGTTTCGCGGGAGGATCGCGAGATCATCTTCACGGAACCGGACGACCTGCTGCGAGGCGCTTTCAGCTTCAGCACGGTGCTCAGCCTGCCGTTCGCTCTTGAGCTACTTGAGCCCCGGTTGAAGGCAGCAATTGATGGAGACCCAGAGACGGAAGTGGCACCGGCATCCTGATACCAGGGTGAGGGCGTCTACACGGGCAGCCGAAGTGGCAACGTACTTCGGCTGCCCAGTCTCAGCGGTAGCCAGGAGGAGAGCTTGACGACAATAAAGAGCGCAGGCCGCAGGTCTGCGTCTGTGAGACTGGGCAGACGACCTGCACTCGTTGTGATCGTTGTCCTGCTCCTGTTCGTCGCTCTCCTGAGCCTGCGCATTGGCTCAGCCGATGTGTCGAATGGCGATGCCCTGGACGCTCTGTTCAGCTTTGATGACTCTTCCTACGACCAGGTGGTTGTGAGGTCATTGAGAGTTCCACGCACTCTTATTGGCCTGGGCGTGGGAGCTGCACTGGCAGTCGCAGGGGCAGCGATGCAGGCCGTGACTCGCAACCCGCTCGCAGGTCCTTCGATTTTCGGCATCAATGGTGGAGCAGCGTTCTTGCTGACTCTCGCCGTCTTCGTCGGAAACCTGACTCATCCGATGCAGTTCATCTGGTTCGCGTTCATCGGCGGGTTTGGTGCCGCGGCCCTGGTCTACGCCGTGGCCTCAGCGGGCGCAGGCGGTCCTTCGCCCGTGAAACTCGCACTTGCAGGTGTGATTGTCTCATCGCTACTCGGCTCGTGGATGACCGCCATGCTGCTACTGGATGAGCAGGCGTTCGAAGTCGTTCGGTTCTGGTTGGCAGGTTCACTTGCCGGCAGGGACGTCGAAGTGTTCTGGTGGGTGATGCCGTTCATGATCGTTGGTGTTGTAGGCATCGCGCTAATGAGCAACCAGTTGAACATCCTTGCGCTCGGCGAGGACACGGCAAGAGCGCTTGGAATGCGCATCAGGCTCGTTCGGTTCACGATCACATTTTTGGTCGTCCTGATGACCGGCGCCGCGGTCGCTGCGGCAGGGCCGATCGGGTTCGTTGGGCTGGCGGTGCCTCACATCGTCCGTGTCGTCACAGGCCCGGACTACAGATGGATCGTCCTGTATTGCGTTTTAGTAGGGCCGTTACTGCTGCTAACGGCCGATGTCGCCGGTCGGGTGGTGGCCAGGCCTTCTGAGCTACAGGTTGGCATCGTCACCGCTTTGACCGGCGCTCCTTTCCTCATCTTCCTGGCCAGGCAACGCAGGATTGCTGAGCTATGACAGCCAGCGCACGGCAAGTTGAGTTGATGTCAGCGCCGAGACTGCGTGTGCTCCGATTCGGAGGCGTGGCGTTTGTCATCAACCTGCGCACGCTCAGCTTGATCCTGGTGACGTTTGTTTTGCTCGTCGCGGCAGCATGCCTGGCGATGATGCTGGGCAGCTTCCGACTGACAGTCGGTGAAGTGGTTGGATCAGTGCTGGGAACGGGAAACGGCGAGGCCGACTTTGTCATCTGGCGACTCCGCTTTCCGAGAACTCTTACCGTAGCCATGCTCGGTGGAGCGCTCGCGATGTCAGGAGCTATCTTCCAGGGCGCTGTTCGAAACCCTCTTGTCTCTCCGGATATCATCGGAATCAACGCCGGTGCGACCCTCGCAGCCGTTTTCTGGATCTTGACCGATATGCCGCAGGGAGCGATACCGCTGCTCGCATTCGTGGGCGCGATGAGTGTTGCATCGCTGGTCTATCTGCTCTCCTGGAAAGGCCACATTTCCGGCGGAAGGCTGATCTTGATTGGCATCGGCATCAACGCTCTCCTGGGCGCCGGAGTCACCTTCCTCTTCGTACGCTACCCGGTTCAACAGACTAGATCAGCGCTTGCATGGACAGTTGGCACAGCTAACAACAGCGACTGGGCAGATGTGCGACTGCTCGCCTACTCCCTCGCGATCCTCATCCCACTTGCGGTTGCGCTGATGTGGTCTCTGAGGGTTATGCAGCTTGGAGACACGACCGCCAGATCGGTTGGCCTACCTATCGAGCGCACTCGTCTTCTATTGATTGCAGTTGGCTCGACATTGAGTGCTTTCGCAATCGCCGTAGCTGGACCGATTGGTTTCGTTGCACTCACCGCGCCCCACATCGCGCGCATGATCGCGGGACCGATGACCAGCGGAGTTTTCATCTTCACGTTGCTAGTCGGGGCGCTATTCCTGATGCTTTCCGACATCGTGGCCCAACATGCTCTTCCGGTCTCTCTGCCTGTCGGTGTTGTGACCGCTGCCATTGGCGCTCCATATTTCCTGTTCTTGCTGTACCGGGTGAACGCACGAGTATGACGACGTCACCACAACTCAGGGCGAGCAACGTCACGATCTCGTACAACGGTGCGTTGGACATTGTCAGCGACCTAGACTTCGACGTACCGCAGGGTCAGATCACATCAATCATCGGTCCGAACGGCTGCGGAAAGTCGACCTTGCTCCGAGCGATGTCACGGCTAATGAAGCCGCGGCTGGGATCGGTGCTACTGGATGGTCAGGCAATTCACCAGCACTCGACACGTGAAGTCGCGAAGATGCTTGGGATGCTGTCTCAGCAGCTTGAGCTGCCCGAGATGGTGACGGTGGAAGACCTTGTACGCAGAGGACGCTATCCGCATCGCTCGATGTGGCAGCCACCCGGCCACGATGACCAGGTGGCTGTTGACCGCGCCATGTTGTTGGCTGGTGTCACCGATCTTCGTTCTCGATCAGTGGATGAACTGTCCGGCGGCCAGCGACAGAGAGCCTGGATTGCGATGGTGCTGGCACAGGACACCCCGATGCTCCTGCTGGACGAGCCCACCACATACCTTGATATCGCCCACAGCCGAGAGGTCCTCGAGCTTGCGAAACGGCTGAATCGCGAGGACGAAAAGACGGTTGTGATGGTACTTCACGACCTCAATGACGCCGTTCGCTATAGCGACCACATCGTAGTTATGAAAGACGGCGAGATAGTGGAGCGAGGCGGTCCTCAAGAGATAGCGAACGCAGAGTTGATACGGAATGTATTCGGCGTCGAGTGCGACATTGTGAAAGACGCTAACGGCTGGTTCTGCATCCCACGGAGCAAGAACGCCTCTATTCGAAACACCACAGGAGGCGAGTCGGACGCCGTGGCATCAGAAAGTCTCACGGTGGGATACGGCCGCGTGCCGGTTCTGAAGAGCGTTTCAGTCACATTTCCAGACGGGAAGCTGAGCGCGGTTGTCGGTCCCAACGCATGTGGCAAGTCGACCCTTGTCAAAACGATCGCTCGTCTGCTCAAGAGTTCGGAGGGCTCTACTTCTGTCCACGGAAGACCGATCTTCGAAGGCAGTCACCGGGATTTTGCTCAACGCGTTGGATTACTAAGCCAGGGCGCGGCTATACCGACCGACATTCGCGTACAAGAGCTGGTGATGTCGGGGCGGTTCCCTTACCAGAGGTGGTACAGGCAGTGGAGTAACGAGGACCAGGGCGAAGTAGACAAGGCCCTGCAGTCGACGCATACGGAAGAGTTCCGCTGGAGGTCTGTAGCGACCCTTTCAGGCGGCCAGAGGCAACGCGCCTGGCTGGCTATGGCGCTGGCACAGCAAACACCGGTACTGATGCTCGATGAACCGACTACCTTCCTCGACATCGGGCACCAGATAGAGCTGCTTGACCTAGTCTCCGAGATGAACTGCCGATCCGGCTTAACAGCCGTGATGGTGTTGCATGATCTTTCGCTGGCTTGCCGATATGCCGACTACATGGTGGCAATGAAGGATGGAAGGGTTGCCGCAGCCGGCGCGCCGGAACAGATAGTGAGCGAGTCCATGGTCCGGGAGGTCTTTGGAGTCGACTGTTCGGTAGTCACCGATGAGCAGACAGGCAGACCGCTCATCTTGCCGTTGGGCACGGCGAACTCTTTACAGGCCAGACCTGCCGACGATGCCTCAAGCACCGGAGCGGCAAGAAACGGCTCGGTGAATAGAACTTTGAAAGAGCCTGTGGGGTGACCACGAGATCTGGAGAACCGTCCTCAAACGCCAGTGAATCCCTCTGCTCGATCATCACTGCAGAACGCTCATGTGATCCGATAGGTCACGCGCTGGACATTCCTCGTGGCCTCCTAATAGAAACGCCAAAGCCCTGGTCGGCAGAGGTCCACAAGTCACCGAATCTGCCACCTGGTGTGAGCGATCTACTGACGGGCTACTACCGTAGCCGACTCGAAGCCTACTACGAGGGTGGAGTCGAACTGATGGCGGAGCGTGGCTACAACCAGGCGTTCGTGCTCATCGCTCCTGATAAAGAGTACTCAGTACAGGGATGCACCAGGCTGATCGAGTATGAGAAACCTGAACTCCCGTTCTCAAACTACAAGAGACGGGAATGGCTAGTACCAACGACCATGGCATCTTTGCTCGTGGAGGCAGCGATCACGGGTCAGGTGGTTCCAGAAGAACTGAGTCAGTACGAGGTCTCTGGCGACGACCAAAGAGACATCATTGTCTGCACTCAAGGGAACATCGATACCTGCTGTGCCAAGTTCGGATTTCCGGTCTACCGCAGCCTGCGCTGTGCTGTGGATGAAGCTGACCACGCGGTCAGAGTCTGGCAGGCGACTCACTTTCAGTATCACCGCTACGCACCGGTTGCACTTGACCTGCCAGACGGAGTGAACTGGGGAAGAATCACGTCGGAAACTGCGAGTGCGCTGGTCAATCGTGAAGGACCTATCGAGCGAGTGCGAAACTTGTACATGGGCTGGAGTGGAGCAGGTGAGAACCCGTTCGCTCAAGTGGCCGAACGGGAGGCGATGCTAAGAGAAGGCTGGGACTGGCTCTTATACGAGAGACAGATCGCCTCGATCGTGGAGTCAGACGACGGTAACGCTGCCGAGGTGGAGATCGCATTCAACTCAACTGACAACACCCGGTCAGGTCGCTATTGCGTCACGGTGCAGGTGACAGGAAGTGTCGAACTGCCTCAAGGCTGCTTTCACCCGGATCTCAGTTCAGAGGTGAAGAAGTACGAGGTGGTTGATAGTCAGCTAGACGTTACCTCGGTGTCGAGAGGAGCCGACGTTCAGCCTGATGTGTCTCGTCAGTGGTTATAGATCAGCAGGCCTGGAATCGCAGGAGACTTGCTCTTTTCATGCTGCGCTCTAGAAAGACGGATTCGCGCTGTTTAGAAGTTGCGCCAGAACCGCAACTCATTTGCCAGTTGTGCTGAGCACCTCCGACGCCTTCACTCCGATGGCCTCGCAAACGCGGACGAAGACGTCGACAGTCGGGGTGCGCTTACCTGTTTCGACAAGACTCAATTAGACGCTAGTAATTCCCGCTTTGTCTGCGACCTGTGCCTGGGTCAGACCGGCTGCGCCACGCGCGTCTTTGAGGAGGCTCCCAAACATCCCAAAACCGTAGGTCTGATGATTTCCAAGTGACTGAATCAGCCGTAACTGGGCAAATCGGTGACTGTGTTTGATGGTATAGGTCAGGATTGCCGGCTTGGGTGTAAAGCCGTTCGCTATTGGTCAAACGTGGTGTCTCAAGACGAATCGTCTGACCAAACCGTGTTCATGGTGGAGACGGGGGAGAGTCGAACTCGCGGATAAACACGGCCATGATGTGCAGCCACGCGAGACGCCTAGGATGTTCGTTTCTTTGTTGGGGCGGCGCTAGGGGAGTAGCTGCCCCGGCAACTGCAGATGCCAAGAGAGTGAATCTGGCCACCTCCCTATCGCCGGGTGATGAGTACGGCCGGGGGGGATAGGTCGTACGTCTCGCGAGTGTGGGTCGCCTGGGGTAACTGTCCGACCGCCCCAAGTATCGCGCCAAGAGAAACTCGACGAAAACGCGTAACCTGCTACTTCGTAGAGTGTGCGGTCATGCTCAAACGGATAACCTTGAACGAACGGAGATGTCATGTCGTGAGTTTCTGTGTCCTATTAGCCTAGATCAATCATAGATACAAGTTAAGTCCAAGTGTCAACTAGGGATGCGCTCAAAACTTTGTACCTTCCATACAGTATCGTGTGATGCGTACCCTTTTACCAACTCGCCGAGACGAGCCATTGACTCGGTATCACCGGTAGCTGCTTTGTGGAGAATCTCGGCTACATCGATCAACACTCGAGTTGAACGGCTAAAGTCCGCGATTTGGCGAATCAGTTGGAACTCCGGCGGAGTACCGTCTGGCGGGTCTTTCGAGATCCCCAAATTCCACAGGACTGCGTGAGAGACCCGGTTCCTCTCTGCCGTGAGACTATCCCAATAGTCTTTGTTCCCAAGTTGATCAATGGCTGCCTCGTCCAAGAACTCAAGGAAGTCTAGTCCGTCGTTGAACAAGCTTATGAGCTGCCATGCCTTCCATGCATAATCGCCAATGCTAACGGTCGGTCTGACTTCCGCCCACTCGCGAATCTGTCTAACTATGCCGGTTTCATCTCGCCATTTCGCGGCTAAGCCACCAGCCTGTTTCATCACTTCGGGCTCATCCAGTTGTGCCTCCTGCTCAATTGCGATGCGGAGCCGGGCACACTGATAGGCCAAGTCTGGCAATCTTGTTAAGAACTCCTTTTCCGTAGAGAGGGCCCAAGTTTGAACCGCTGAAACGACTTGCGGGATACTCTCATAGTGGCGGTCTTTCGCCCCTCGGACCGCCATGTCAAGAAGGCTGCGCAGCATAGAACGATCGTCTTCGGACCATCCCCTGAAGAGTCCGAACTCCAGCGCAAGCCTTTCCGCTTCTGCAAGCGCCTCGGGGTCAACAAGATCTTCTTCGAGCCCGTCGTACAGCTCGGGAGCCCACCTCTGTACCAAAGGTGTGTACGAGTAGGCACTTCGGTAGGCGTGAGTTCGGCTCACATTGTCGCGTTGTGTCAGCCCCAGATCCGTGATGTTAGCTACGACCATGGATTCGGGACGCATACCTGCAGGTTCACTTTGTTTAGAAACATCGACCGAGAAGCGAACGATCGCGTCTACGGAATTCGCTTCTCCCTTCAACAAAATGTTCGCGAGACTCCCATCCCCTAAATACGCTGAAACTTTACCGATCGTATGTCGTCTCCCTCTCCGCATCGAGTATTTCGGAAATACTTGAGATTTAAGCTTGGCGTATACATCGAGGAAAAGCTGGGGATTAGCCGGACTTGATCTTCGCAATGCCATGTAAAACTTGATCACAGGTCGGGTGCCTCGGCCCGGTCCCGTCTCCATCACATGTAGCAAATCGTCATCGACAAGATTCTGCGATTGTGCCTTGTGGTCCTCCTCCGATTCGCTGACCAGCACCGCGTCCTGGACCGCCAGTATCTGGTCGATCGAGTACCTGGAGACAATGGATTCTCCAATGGGATCGCCAAATGCCCAATGGTCTATTACCTTCACGGACATGGACGTGAATCGAACGTCGTCTCCCGTGGCATTCGCGACTCCCTCGGTCATCTCGGTCGACCGTTGCTCGGGAAGCCAGGTTCGGAGTAGAAGATCGTCCCGCCCAAGAACCGAGTAACAACTCACACCTTCTAAGTGAAAGGTATCTCGAAGCACGTTGAGAATCCGACCAACACGTGATGCATAGTCCTGCTCGATTTGCATTGAGTAGAAATACAACTGCTCGCCCATGAAATCGTGGACATCCGGATGCCAGAGGGGAATGTACTGCTTGGGCAATTAGTCATCCTTTGTGTTCATCGAGATGAACAAATCTTTCAGCCACAGATCGAATTTTTCCGGCGTATCGAGATGCAGGATTTCAAACCCTTGATCCGCTAAGGGATCAGCGACTCTCAACTCGTCGCCAACAACTACAGCGTACTTCCTGATAGATGGGCCTGCTGCGGCTACCCTCATCACATGGGACATCATTGTGTGATCTCGGAGGCTGCACCCGAGAAAGAGGCAGGTTCTTGTTACGAGTACCTCGTGGAGAATTGGGGCTAAGGCCTGCAGGCGTGCCCGGTAACTATCGCTATAGTAATAATCATCGTTTGTGAAAACCATAGTTTCAGGGTGATCAACGTCACCATGGATTTTTACCACTAATCGCTCCCCTGGGAATCGATATGAAATCTGCTCTCCCTGCCAAACTACGAACGGATCTTCGCCAGATCGAACTAGCGCCTGTTCAAGCAGTTGGTCGACGTTTGTGGTGACGAACGGAGTATTAGGGATGCTCGCGATGAGTTCGTGCATTGAAGGGTTCTTTACTCGCGAGGCACTTAGTGTGCCCCTAAGGAAGGTTCTCATCTCCCTATCGCCGAAGTGTTTCTTATGACGATTCAACAAGTCTGGAGTAGATAGAGCGTACAGTTTTTTTATCTCAGTCCTTCTCCATCCCAGCCTTCTGCCTAACTCCTCTGCCACAGTTTTTCCCAGTCCATCCCAAGTTGGTAGACCAGCATCTGCCGAAATTCCCGAGCCGATGAAAAGACTTCCTTTTCCTGAATCAAATTTCTCAACTACCAACCTAATGAACGCTTCAGGGGTCAACATCTCGCCTCGTCCAAATTGGCGAACACAATCCAGGCCAAAGTCGAGCGAGTTTGGCGAACATTCAAGGCCATGTCAAATCGGGTATATCGCAATTCGTCCGGCCGCTCCGATTGGAGGTTAACAGTCGACCTCATCCCTCAATCTTAGGCTTCAACCCCTGGTCCTCAACGGGAATCGGCTTCAGTTCGGACGTAATCAGGTTCACCGTGACCACCGTAAGAGACACTACCCACGGGTGCTATCAGTGAAGGTCGTCGGGCCTGTCTCCGCAGTCGCCGATGAACCGTTAGCCAAAAGATGAGTGGAGAGTGACCAAACTCGTCGTCCAAAGAGATGGGTGTTGCTTTGGCGTGTAGACGCTGCCTCTTGGGTCACTAGGCCGGTAAAGCGATGGCTGCACCCTTTCGCATATTAATCGACACCTTTCTTCTTCCTTTTGGAAGGAGGCCAGTAGTGTCCTGCATCGAAATCAACTTTCCTCACTTCCTCTTCCGGCTCACTTTCTGGAACATCCATTTCAGCTCTTTGACGGTCTATGAGCAACAGTTGCAGCAATGTGATCGCGAACAAAATCGATCCGAATGTTGCACCGACGACATTCGGAGTATCGGTATCAGGATCGGCGATTAATCCTGCCAGCCCTGCACTTGCCAGGAATCCCCAAATCCCCATCGTCGCTGAATACAGGAACGCGAGACCTTGGTCATGCTTCGCTGCGGGGTACTTGGACCTCCCGAGCCACGGTATGATGAGAATTTTCTGATATTTGGACGCTGGCCGCTCCCTCATTACTCCGCCTGCCGCTCGCTCACCAACCAGTGGCGGTAGTCTTAGCAGTCCTTCAAGTCGTTTGGCTCGCTGAACGGCACTGTCGTAAAGACTTGTGTTGCGCACTTCGTAAATCAGTACACCGAGTGTCGAAACTAAACCTAGTAATCCGATGGCGGCTCTTCTTTCTGCCGATCCTTCATCAATAAAGACGAATGCGATCCCAGCCAAGGTTGGGAGTAACGCCACGAGTTTGAACCTAATCTCCGCGAGCATGTTGAAGACGTTCATTGTTTGTGCGTAGTCGGCTAGTAGGATTTTGCGGTCGTATGTTTCGGAGTCTGATTTCATCTCTTAATATCCCTCCGCTAACTCGGGTCCTTTGTTTGAAGCCGCGAAGCGACTACTTCAATCGGTTCGATGTCCTCAACGACGATTGACAATGTGCCCTCACGCCAAGAGATATTACCTGAAGCAATTGATACTTCAGGCAGGAGATCCAGAGTGCCGGATGCTGCCGAGGATGTTCACATGAGCATCGCGATCGCGAGCTGGGCACCGCCAAAGTCAAAATTCAAAGCGTTCCCAACAGGCGGCTCGAGCTTCGAAACCACGAAGACTTTGTATACACCTTGTATACAGACGGTCAGCCCGGATCAATCTGACCCGTCCTGGCCGGCTGACCGGTCAATTTCTAACTTGACTGACCCCTCGTTGAACTACCCAGTGTCTCCGAATACGCTGGCCAAAAACTCAGCTCAATGAGGAGGTTTGAAATGGGCGAGCTCACGAAGATCGCAGCCGGTGGTGCAGGCGCATTGTTCCTCTGGAATTCGCTCAACGACGGCACTAAGAAGAAGATCACAACCACGATTGAACTGATCGCCATTGAGGTCGACCGGATCCATCGGGACAAAGCCTCTCGACAGCTCCAGGCAGGGGCGTATACAAAGCCATCGGTCCCGCCTATGGCTCAACCACTACAAGAGGTCGCCTTCCCAGATCCGGCGAAAGTGGAGCTGAGCCCGCCCGTCGGGTTGACCGAAATTGCATCCGACTTCCGCTGGCGGGAACTAGCGATGCATCCGTCCGTCATCCTCATCCTCGGCAAGCGGGGCAGTGGTAAGTCGAGCCTCGGGTATTGGCTATTGGAACAGTTGAGAACCGCCACGAAGCCGTACGTCATCGGACTGCCCGAGTCCGCCGTATTGAAGCTGCCTGACTGGATCGGGATTGCAGTCTCACTCGAAGAAGTCCCACCAGGATCAACCATCCTGATCGACGAGGCTTACATCCATTTCCACGCTCGCAACTCTCAGACTTCTGCCAACAAAGAGCTGTCTCAGGCCCTCAACCTCTCGCGGCAGAACGACCAGACCTTGATCTTCGTCACACAAGAGTCGCGACAAGTGGACAAGAACCTGGTCAGCGTTGCCAATGTCGTTGTCTTCAAAGAACCTTCGGCCTTGCAGGTGGAGTTTGAGCGGCCAGAGGTCAGGAAGATCGCTGAAAAAGCGGTCGTAGAGTTCCGCTCCGTCGGCGGAGATCGACGCGAATGGAGCTATGTCTTTGCTCCCCAATCAGACCACGCCGGATTGGTCAAGAACCAGTTGCCGACGTTCTGGTCGACCGGCCTGAGCAAGGCGTTCGGTCAGTCAAAGCCTGCCGCAGACGCGTCCCGAACTCGCAAGGGTAAGAAACTGTCGATTCCTGAGCGCAGGCAGATCGTCCATCAGAAGCGCGCAGATGGCTGGTCGAACAATCAGATCGCGAAGTTTGTCGGAGTGTCAAAAGCGACGGTGATCGCCGATCTGAAGGTCGGCCCTGCCAGCGGATCAGACTAGGTCGCTGGCTCGGTTCGAGTCAGCCTGTCGAGTGCCTTTAGGCCGATGTAGGCTCCGAACGCAGCCCGCAGAAGTGCTCCCCAGTCCGGACGGGGCTTCCTCGCCGGCCCATACACCCCTGGTCCGCACCACCCCATCTCGGCCGTATCGCCTCTAACGTCAGGTCTCTGGAGATATCTGCTCAAATTGGGGAGGATCTCGCCTTCGATAAGTTCAATCATGCGCTCAGGCAAATCCTGGTCCTTCTGTACCCAGCCGCGGATAGTTCTCTCGTGAGGCATGCCGTAGTCGCCAAGTTTGTCTGACAGGACATCGGCCACGTGCGCATCCACCCTGCCGACGTTGAATCCCTCTTTCGCCGCCATCCTTCGACCAAGGATGAAATTTGCCTTGACCTCTTCCGACCACCAGGGGCCGCGTGACTCCATGTATGCGTATCTGGGTCGATCCATGTCGAACGCTCCCGTCTAATTAGCCGTTAAGTTTCGGCTCATTTCGCTGACGATGAGATCCAATATGAAGGTGTGGGAATGCCAGAGAAGTAGCTAGAACAGTTGTGAACACACGTTCTGATTATTTCACAACCCAAAGCCCGTTCCAACCGGAACCTGAGTCGTGCGCCGGAAGTGTTGAAGCGGCACGGTCTGCGAACCAGCGGACAGGGGGCGGTGCGAATCCGACCTCGGCGCTCCATCAATTAGGCAACCGAGATGCAGAACGTGGGTAAGGAGTCTGAGGTGAACAGCGAATTCAACTACCAGGCAGCTTTGGAACACGAAATGACGAGGCAGCATTCAAAGTTGCAGCAGATCCTGAGACCGGAACCCAACCAGGAAGTCTCTGATGCCATCGTCGATATGTCTTCATTGCTGCTGGCATACACGGCAATGGTCCAGCAAGACATCTCGCCGGTCGACCCTCTATCGGAGTTCGATCGACTAATGAATGAGGGCGTGACTCGATTCGTCAGACGGGTTTTGGCTGCATATACGGAGTTCACCGGGCCGCAAGCGAAGAAGGCTGCATGCGTCAATCTATCGCCGAAACTTCAACGAGAGTTCTGCGAGGTCGCTGATCTGCTCCGGGTACGACAGGTCTTCTTTCACCTGCGTGAGCATCGAGAGTTGTGCGGCGACCCTGAGGCGTCGGGAAGGTAAGCGATGCCTCTCGGAGATATACGGAATCTTCGTGTCGTGATGCTGCCGCTCGGACACGCAAAGCGCCTGATCGCGGCGCACCACTACCTGGGATCAGTGCCCGGTGGAACAAAGATCAGTTTCGGCGTGACGTTGGGACCGCGGCTGCTTGGAACTTTGTTGTTCGGAGTCAGTTCCGCGAATGGCTACCGGCTGGTTGAAGGCGCGAAACAGTCGGACGGATTGACCCTTTCTAGGGTCTGGCTTTCCGACGAGCTTGGAACTAATAGCGAGAGCAGGTGCCTCGGCTACGTGATCCGGCAACTCCGCATTCATACGAGGACAAGATTCCTGATCTCGTATGCGGATCCGTCCGTAGGCCACATTGGCACCATTTATCAGGCGACTAACTGGATCTACACCGGTCTGTCAAACGCCACGCCGCGTTACGACATAGGCGACGGTGTTGAACGCCACTCGCGTTCACTCTCTCACGCGTTCGGGTCCCACTCCAAGGAGTGGTTCGCGAGCCAGTGGATTGATGTGAGGTCAATCCCGCAGGCCGCAAAGCACCGCTACGTCTACTTCCTTGATCCCGCTTGGAGCGACCGACTTCGAGTGCCGGTACTTCCCTATCCGAAGAGAGAGGTGAGTGATGCAAGTAACTGAGATTTCTGTCGACCAGCTCATCGAAGCGTCGTGGAACCCCAACTGTATGACACTGGCGATGGCTGATCGCCTGAACGCCAGCATTTCTAGATTCGGGCTGGTCGAGAACCTTGTTGTCCGCAGGCTGAACCAGCACCGGTACGAAGTCCTTTCCGGCAACCAACGATTCGCGTCTGTCAGAGCGTTCGGGTTCCGGAAGGTTCCCTGCGTGGTGGTAGAAGCTGACGATACAGAAGCGCGGTTACTGGCTGAGGCGTTTAACAAGATCGAAGGAGAAGACGATCCAGGTCTCCGGGCGGAACTGATGCGCGAGGTCCTGACTTCGCTTAGCGAAGAGGAGGTCCTGTCTGTTCTACCGGAAACGCATTCCTCAATAAGAGAACTTGTGTCGTTCGGATTGGAAGACGTTGCCAGCGGACTAGCTGCCTGGCAGAAGGCGCAAACAGCAAAGCTTGAGCACATGACGCTCCAGTTCACAGCTGCCCAGAGGTCGGTTGTCGAAGAGGCCATCACCCTTGCTGACGGAGAAGACCAGCCTGGTGGCAGCAATCCGAACGCTCGAAGCAACTCGATCTACTCAATCTGCAGGAGCTACTTGGAGGCGAACGGCGATGCCTGAGATCAACGGGATGCTGTGCTTCATTTGCGGTAACTCCATCGATGTCTACGTAAACGGCAAAGGGACCGGGTTGAACCTGAAGTGTTCGCGAAGCGCACTTCACTTTCGTGGATTCATCATGGACAAGCCATTCATGAAGAGAGTCCTCGATGCGGCCGACCCTGATAGGGATGAGACGGATGGAAGGTAATCAGGAACAGGCCGAGGTTGCGGCTTCACATTCGTTGACATGTTTACAGCCGTGTATACACTCTGCCGCCCCCACCGCGAGTGCGGATCCGATTGAGGACATCGAAGTGGAGGCTTTCCTCCGCACGCTCGTAGACGTCGCGTTCGCGATCGCAGCAAGGATTTCAACGGAAGGCGAGCGAGAGCAAGAGATAAAAGAATGAGAGCAGCCGGGTATCTGAGAGTATCGAGCGAGTCACAGGTAGATGGACACTCGCTCGCTGCTCAGGAGAGGCTGTTTCATGAGTTCTGCAAATCGCGCGAATGGGAGCCAGTCGGTCTCTACAGAGAGGAAGGAAGATCGGCCCATTCCGAGTCGATCAAGCAACGCCTTGCATTCCGCCGAATCCTTGACGACGCGTCTAGGAAGAAATTCGATGTTGTCGTCGTTCACATGCTCGACCGCTGGTCCCGCAACTTGCGAGTCACGCTGGAGTCCCTGAAAGACCTAAACGCGAACGACATTGGGCTCGTCTCCATCACAGAGAACATCGACTACTCGACGGCACAGGGGAAGCTCTTCACGCAAATGCTGGGTTCCTTTGCCGAGTACTTCTCGGAGTCCCTGTCCACGCACGTCAAGAAGGGCCAGTCAGAACGCGCGAGGGCAGGGCGTCACCTCGGCGGTATCCCGTTCGGCTACCTCTCTTGCTGGAC
The DNA here is from genome assembly GCA_028285005.1 of Dehalococcoidia bacterium. Classification (GTDB taxonomy): domain Bacteria; phylum Chloroflexota; class Dehalococcoidia; order Lucifugimonadales; family Lucifugimonadaceae; genus JAJCYX01. Next base: position 30,821 of record JANQQP010000016.1, read on the forward strand.
CGGCAAGGACGGCAACCGCATCCTGACGTACGAAGAGGAACACGCGGGCGGCGTCCACCAGGTTAAAGAAGAAGCCGAAGCCATTGAGGAACTCTTCCGTCGTTACGCGGCAGGCGGGACATCCACCGCCGACCTAGCCATCTGGATGAACGAACAGGGCTTTCGCACCAGGAACACCAAGCGACTTCCCACGCACGACGGAAGCGAGATTGCCGGACCCCGCTACTTCACCAACGCGTCGATCCGTGGGATTCTGCACAACCGTTTCTACGCAGGATTGGTCAAGCATGGCAAGCATCACCTGCCAGGCGAACACGAATCGATCGTCGGCACCGAACTGTTCGAGTCGGTGCAGCTGATGCTCTCCAAGAACTCAGGACGCTCAGCAACCATCGGCCGTCGCAAGACCAGAACCTATCTTCTTAAGGGGCTTGCTCGCTGCGCCGATTGCGGTATGAACCTCTGGGCCCAGACCTATCGCAACGGTCGTAGTTAGTACCGGGAGCAGCGGGCGACTCGAAGTCATGGCGCGTGTTCGTCGCTAGGCGGCTCGGTGTTATCTGAGGTCGTAGACAAGCAGGTCGAGGAGGTTTTCACGTCGCTCAAACTTCCACCGAATTGGGAGGAGCGGTTGGTCGAGAAGATTCAGGCGCGGGATGAGGTCGCACGAATTATCGAAAAACGGGATCGAGTGAAGGAACGGTTGCGGAGACTGGGCCTGGCATTCGTGGATGGACTCTACGAAGAGGATGAGTATCGGCGGCAAAAAGCCGGTCTGAATTCACAGCTTGAAGGATTGGTGATTCCAGAGATCGATGCGGCTAGGGAAGCGGGAAGGCTGATTCAAAATGTGCCAACACTGTGGCACCGGGCAAACCTTCCTGAGCGTTCTAGACTCCTTTCCTCAGTGCTTACAGCGGTCTACGTGAACCTTGAGAGTGGATCTCTCACACAGCTGGCTCCGAAGCTAGCGCTTCGTGATCTGGTCAGAGTTGGTGACTCGACGCTGGAGTGAGCAGTTCGAGTGCCGGATCAATCCATACGCGCCCACAGATCAACCTCACGCATGGCAGGTCGATTGCCTCGCTGAAATTGGTGAAACTGGCGCCGTCCCAGCGACGCATCGCCAGCGGGGCGTATGGTGAGTATTCGCCAGTCGGTGTCATCCAGACTCAATTTCACTACTTCCGACGGATCAACGCGTCTGTTCGAAATGGCCCCGAATCTCACGACTAGTGTGGATCCGGCGGCGGACACCTTTGAGCAGTTCCGCCACACGCTTCGCAAGTCGGTCGCAAAGTCTTCTACGGAACTGTGAGCTACTTGTCCCTCGGCCGAGTACTCAACGGTATTTGGGCCACCCAAGAACCAGTTCCGAATCCACTGGTCAGGAATGTAGGTCGCCATGCCATAGTACGGCGGACTGGTTACGAAGAGTCGTTTGCTCATCTTCAAGGAGCTGAAAGAGGCCTTAGATCTCGAATCTCCTGACACGACCGTATAGGCGACTCGGTGGAGTTTCTGAAAGTACCGATGGGCCCGTCGCGAAACGACACCTAGCACGTCAACCTGCGCGGGTCGCATGGACCTTGCCTTCCAAAACTTGACGGCGTACTTCGGTTTTGGCGCATAGGTTCGCGGAGATTGGTTGGAGAAATAAGAAGGAGTGACCTTGGTTAGCGGTCCGTGCAAAGCTCCAAGAACAATACCCCGTAGTGCTATGCGGGACGGTTTGCTGCAGTCTGAGAGTAGAGCCGACCGCAACCGACATAGATCAGACAGGGTGTCGGGGTGATAGGCGTAGTCCCAGAACTCTCCTTCGGGCCGCTCGATTGCCACACTAGTGTCGTTCAGTATGCGTCGGCACTCTCGCCGGATCGTCGAAGGCGAGACCTTCACCAGTTTGGATTCGGTGATCGCCACTGCGACCGGATTGCTGTCGATACCTTCGGTCTTAATCCCTAGAATTCTTGCGGCGAAGTTGGTCGTTCCTCTACCACAAAACGGATCGGCAACGGAGTCAAATTCTTCCGTTCGGCGCCGGATGACCCCGTATGGGAACTCCAATGGAAACATGGTGAAGTACGGGACGATGGCACTGAGGGGGTATCGTCTCGATATCTTCATCGATCGGCCGGCTCCGGGCCTAACCGCACGTATGTAACGTTCCGATTATTGCGGAAGCTGTGCCAGTCCCGACCTTGCGGGCCAAATATCCGGTCCATCGCGGGTTGGACTAGTCTGTAGGCGAAATCATCCCGGTCAGTTTGTTGTTCCGGTATGAGATCTAGGAAGAATCGCTTCAGCGCCCCCCAGGCAACCCCCTCCTCGGATCTGATCTTTTCCATCAGATCTTCATCATCTTCTAGCGCGTTGATCGCCCTATCCTCGAACTCGTGCCGGGCATCCGGACCCTCTCCCTCACCATCCTCCGGTTCTTGCCCATCGTCGGTATCTGACTGTGGCTCGGCACCTGAGCGGTCATCCTCTTGGACTCTGAACGCTGCTGCGAATTCAGCCCTCAGTTGGCGCGCATACGTGTCGCCAACGGGGCGATCGTAATCGGGATCTCGCAGGTCGTACATTCTCTCGAACAGAAGGGCCCGTATGGGGACGGGATAGGGCTTACCACCGACAGAGCTCCAGAACACTCCATGACCCTCAATAGCCTCGTTAAGGAGAGAGCTGAGGAGATCATCACTGAAGTGAGCATTTGCTCTCTTTACGTTGCCAAGATCCCCACCTGAGAGGAGATGGAAAACGAACCAATTGTCACCTTGGCTCAAGATCTCGTTCGGGATACTTCCCGGTTGCTGGGTGATCATCAATGCACCCAAATCGTACTTTCTGCCTTCCTTCACCCACGAAATGTACGGCTCTGCAGCGGTTGCTGACTCCTGAAGTACAGCCTGTGCTTCCTCGAGGACTGCGATCGTCGGGATAGTCGCCGGAACTGCCTCTGTGAACTCGGTCTGGTTGTGGTCAAAGATGCGGCGAAGAATGATTCCGGAAAGCACGAGAGCCTGACCAGTGCGCAGTCTCGAAACGTCCACAACGCAGAGCTTGCCGTCTCGCAGCGATTGGAACAGCATGTCCAAGAACCTTGAACGGCTGTCATGCAGCATTCCAACGATTCTCGTCATGTTGGCTCGCGCCGCCAGTGCCTCAGCTTCCTGGTTATTCTCTAAATCCAGGAGGCGCATGATGTCGCTCAGTGGGGTTTGATTTCGTGACTCGAAAATCATCTCAACCAGCCGCTCCCACCTGTCAGGCGGCAGAGAACTCAACTTGCGCACGTTCTGTTGTGACTGTTGTTCCGGTGATAACGCGATCGAGATCACGTCAGACGGGCGGAGTTGGCGAAGATCCAGCCGAATACCCGATGCAACGAATGACTGATAGTAAGGACTGGTACTCTGGCGGGAGCTGAACACTACGAGTTTGTCTTCCAGCTCCGGAACGTCGGCGAATCCTGGACGCCCTCTATCGTCGGGCCAGAAATACTCGCCTTCGGGATCGAAGATGATCGTACCGACCGGGACTTCTCTATCCCGTTTTGTGACGGTCGGTGTTGTGCTGTATAGGCGACTGAACAGCAGTTTGTTCAGATTAGACTTACCAAAACCAGCACGCGCGAAGACAAACGTCCGGCGCGCGACGAGGCTCGAGACAGGGAACTTGACCTCAATCCGAGGATCAAGTGTCTGAATCCAGTCAGCGAGATGTTCTTGGTACGGGCTACCGTCTGCGTACGCATATTCGCCCAGGCAATAGAACCCGATTTCGGCGCCTTCAACATTGTGCCCGGCCAACTCCTGAAGTACCTGACCCGATGGAAATGCGACGGGGCTTCCAACGTGAGGAAGTCGCCGGTGTGATGGAACGAACTGAAGTTCGGCGTTGGAAAGTCTCGCCACACCAAGCACGCGGATGTTGACTCGGTACCTCAGATACTGCTCTCTCAGATCCTCGGGTACTTGCCTGCTTTCCTGGACAGCCCGGATGTTGAACTCTTCACCGGCTGATGATGACAGTCGACCTTGGGCGGAGAAGGATGCAATTCGACCCAGCACAGCCTCATCAGGAGTCTCAAGCTGTACCAATAGAAACTGCCCAAGCATGGGTTTTCGTTGGTACTCGTTCCGGTAAGGGAGCACGATATCGGCGTGAAATTCGAGCCCCCCTTCCCTGAACCCGCGGAAGATCCCGACGACATCATCAGACCCAAATAGTTGCCGAATTGGCATGTCCAATTCCTATCAGTTCAGCTGTATCGCGCGGCTGCAGGATCGCCCACCTGCAGCCGGAAAGTGTCTAGCGTCGGCGCTTCAGCACCAAGGACCAAGCGAAGACTCCGAAAGATTTCGTCCTGCAAGATCTCGAAATCGAAATCGACTAGTGCGGCGTTCTCATGAGCCTTTTGGAGTGATCTTGGGTACAAGGGCACGGGGAATCCATCTCTTGCATCCTGCAATAGAGAGCCAATGATCATCGGGGCCATTGAGGTCTGCGATTGGAAGATGTCGACCGGCCAAATCGGATCCCGTTGTCCACGCCCGAACTTCACGAGGAACATCTTGCCGCCAACGAACTTGTTGATCTCGGCGGTGTCCATTTCGCGATCATCGCCCCTCGCATACTCAGACCAGACGTACGCCTTTTCTTCGATGTCTCGCGGCACCTCGACGTAGGCCGGGTACTCCGTGGTTAGAACTCCCTCAAGGGCCATTGACAGCCGGTATCGCGCTAGGACCTTGTTGTGTTTGGCCAGCCCAACCAGGTAAACCGACCTGCGTTCTTCCCGGCGATGTCGATCGATATGCTCCTTCAATAGCCCCAGCGTTTTCGCGAACAGGTCACTTGTGAAGACCTTACTTCGAAGCAATCCATCGAAAACGATCAGTGTGTCGGTGCCGAAGCTACGGTTCTTAACAATCGAATAGAGCGTCGCCCACTCAGTGAGTTCTCGAAAAACCTGGATCCAGGTCGGGCTGATCGGCTGGTCTGGGTGATTCTGGCGAATCACAGGGCTGATCTCAGTTACATGGCCGAGCCCCAAATCCCTCATCAACTCACCTAATGGATGCCGACCTGCTCCGGCCGAGGTGTCCATCACAAGGCGGTTGAGGCGGTCGACGTCGGAAGTGGGAGAGACTGCCTGTAGGCAATACTCGTTGTTGCTCGAATCAACGACCCTTATGAGCTGGACCAAGAACGGGTCGAACGCGACGGCGTTGTTGCCGCCATCCGTCGCAACGATCGATAGCGAAGTAGTCGACCGCGGAGTGATGGCTCGAACAGCTGACCTGAGCGGACGAATCTCGTCTCGGAGGCCTGTCAGAAGGGCGCGATCGGACTCGATCTGCTCCTGGATCTCGCCACGAAGCTTGTCCTGGCTATCGGGATCGATCATGGTTCACATATCCGAGAAGTTGCCGGATCTCATAGCACTACGAGTTCGATGTGGTCATCTTTAACCGACCATATCTGGTAGACGTGATCATAGGATCTTCGAAACACCCGGAGAGAAACGTTCTCCCCAGGTGATACCAAAGTCGGGTTAAAGTTCAACGCATCTGAATGGAATGTTCCTGCGTCGGTGTCGAAGACTACGCCGGGACGAAAAGTCGCCCCTCCGGTAATTTCGCGGCAGGGTAATTCAAAGTGTCTGGGCTCACCTAGCATGTCATGTTCATTGTCTGACGCGACTTTGTATCGTGTTGCTCGGTTGCCGGCGAATACATAGATTGATTGGTTCGACGCAAAGCCACCAGCAAACGTCACATCTTGATCAACAGTTGGCTCGATTGACCCTTGTCGTGTTCCGAAGGACGAAATCGCTATGCCTTCGGCTCTGCCTATCTGCCTGCTCAGCTTCGCTGGCCCAAATTCATTCGTGAAGATCTGTGCTCCGGTCTCAGTGAATGCAAGAGCCTTGTCGCTCAGCCATGTAGAGCTGTGCGCCTCTATGCCGTCAAAGTGGCGATTCACGAAATCCGGACGAAAATCTCCTTCCCACAAGTAAGCAGCCTGAGCAAAAAAACCTTGATCGCCAGCCGCCGTCGTTACGATTCCCCACTTAGGACTTACGTCGAAAGTCGGCGATTCAACATATTTTGTTCGTTCCTTGACCCCTTCAAACGTTCCGTTTATCAAGAGTGGATAAACGTGCAGTCCGGTAAGATTCGCAATGTACAAAACACTGTTGTAAATATCCCAGTGCGCACAAGATCCAATGCCTAACGATTCTGTAGAAACAATGAATTGATCTGGGATACTGTCCACTTCAAGAGTCAATGACAGATTGAGTGCCTTTTCTCGATGATGAGCATCTGCCAAGGCGTCAAAAACTCCCGCTGGCTGTTGATAGTGGGACGCAATCTCCTCCGCCCACCCTCGCCAATCGACAACCATCAGATCAAATTCATCTGTCAGCAAAAACAGATAACCCATGTACGGATGCACTTCATCGAATGATCCAGGAATGCTTAGCCTGACGTCATACAATTTGTTGTCCTCGTACGATTTTTTTGATCTTGGCGCGTGAGAATAGCTTTTCGGCGCTCCACTTCTGCAGTACCGACTCCACCGGTATGTCTTTCGGTCGCGCTGCTGAGGGCATTATGGGGTAGCCATGCCAGGTAGTTGGAGGCTTCGAGACGACGAATTTTGCAATCAATTGTCCCAGCGATCCAAGTGTCATCGTCTTGCCTTCGACGACGTGCAATCCCCACTTCGTTCGTGCATCACCCCATATTTCTGCACATGACTGTATGAACGAAGTCACTTCTTCTTGTGTTGAAATGATCCATTGAGATTTGTTCTGAGATTTATTTCTGTGGTCCGGATGACAAAAATACAATTCACCTGTCGGCGTTTTTTGTGGCCTGAGGCTGCTACCGGAGGTCAATTGGCTACTCAATGACGTAATCGATGGATTGTGGGGCGTTGCCTGTCGGATTGCTCGCAAACAGCAAGGCTAGTTTACGTGGTCGAGTCCGGCAAGCTTGCGATCTGATCGGCTAATGAAGCGTCGCAGTGTGTTGCCGTGTTCATGGTGGAGACGGGGGAGAGTCGAACTCCCCGTCCAGAGAGGTTTCCGTGAGGGCGTCTACGAGCGTATCCGGTGATCGGTAGTCACCGTGGTGCCAGCCTCACCGGCGGGTCAGGCTCCACGGCCAGGCGGTTAGTCTTAAGCGACGGCCACCGCCGAACCGTCGCAGCAGCCCGACATTTCAGCGCTCTTTACCCCGCCCGCCGGGCTGGGGCGGGGCAGAACGTCGCTAGCTAATTAAGCAGCGAGGGCGACTTCACGTTCGCCATTTATTGGTTTGCCGCTTTTAACGTGGTTCAGCGCCACGGCTCGCAACCGACCGGTGAGTTCCCTGTCGAAACCACGCGTCCCCGTTGCATGTACTTCACATTATACGGCTGCTTGCGAACATGCGTGCTGGGCGCCAACCCTCACAGAGCCTGCTCGGATCGGTCAACGAACGACACATGAACGTGCAGCAGACTAACCCGACTGAGATGTTGGAGTTGGTGTCGGCGTTGCGACTTCAGCGGTTGGCACCGGTGTTGGGACCAGGTTTCGTGGATGTTCAGCTTCTACAACAACCTGGCCGTAGAGGGAAACCGTGGCCGTCGTCTCGAAGCCGAACACGAACAGTAACTCGTCCGTTTCAATGTGCCTGTTCTCGAAGACGTAGTTAATGTCGATCGATACTGGCAGCATGCGCTCGGCGTCAATGACGATCGCGGCGGAGTTATCCATGCTGCGCTTGAAGCTGGTCGGTGGAGGTCCGGATGAACCGGTGTGGAAGCTGCCGGCAATCTCGATCATGGTCTTTCCGTTTTCCTCGTATGTTTCGACTATCTCAGGGTTTCCGCCCATCCGCGCGATCGCATCTCCCAATCTTGTGACCGCATCCAGCATTTTTCGACCCGTCGCGAACCACTGTTGGTCAGGTGGACTGGTAGGCCGTTCGTAACTGAAGCCTTTTACGTACAGCAGATCGATCTTCTTGCCATCACGAGTTTCGGTGCCCTGAGCAAGTTGGTCTGGCCCGACCGCGACCGAGCTGTGAGTGACAAGCCGAGTGCCGTCATCGAAGAGGTTGGTTGTCGTGACTTCCGCGAGGTAGGAGTCCGATCGTGCAAATCGTTCCTGTGCCAAGTCCAGGATCTGACTGGCATCCAGTTCTGCAAGGTCAACCTGGACCGTTGGCGGGTCATCGCGGCCACCAACCGAGACGCGGGGTCCGGAGATCGGAATAATGATGGCTGTCGGAGTCGGTGTTGGCGTTGACGCCAGAATCGGTGTTGCGGTCGGTGTCGGGCTGACCTGCAGTGTCCCGGCGACGATCGTCTCATCATGTTGGGGAGTCTCTCGACTCTGTTCCGCACTGCAGGCCGCCGCTATTAGCAACAGGGCAACTGACCCGGCGAAAACCTTGATCGGCTTGTAGCCTGGCACCTCATCCACTCCAATGACTCAAGCGAATCCGTGCAGGCAGAGTAAGCGGCACGGATTACAGAAGTGTTCCCGAGTCCCGTCGAGTGGCTCCGTTGAACACTCCGATGGAGAGTTCGACAGACGCCTCGACTATCCCCTCCGCGGCGAGTTTCGTTCTGTGCTGTCCAGGATGATTGTCACGGGGCCGGCGTTTTCGAGTTTGACGTTCATCATTGCGCCGAACACGCCTGTCTCTACGGGAACGCCGGTGGCGCGGAACGCTTCGACCACGTCATCGAACATCGGCTCTGACATTTCAGGGCGGGCGGCGTCTGTGAAGCCGGGTCGCCGGCCTTTGCGTGTCGAGGCATAGAGCGTGAACTGGCTGACCAGTAGCAGGCTGCCATTTATGTCCCGCACTGAGCGGTCGAAACCCGAGTCGCCATCTTCGGCCGGGAAGATGCGCATGTTGACGACCTTGTCGACGATGTACTTGATGTCGTCCGGAGTGTCATCGTGAGTGATGCCGATCAGCAGCATCAGTCCTGCGTCGATGCTGCCCGTGACTTCGCCATCGACCTCAACCGATGCGCTGTTGACACGCTGGATTACGGCTTTCACTACTGCAGTCCGTAATCTGGTTCGAGTTGAGGATTAAGGGGCAGGCGGACCAACGGTCTAGCTCTTCGAACTGCTCGAAGACCTGGAGTCGACGCTCTTGGTGCCCGAATCGGTCGAACTCTTCGACTCCGTCTTCTTCTTGGTGCTGGAGCTTTCTTCAGAGCTCGACGACTTCGAAGGACGGCTAGAGCTGCCGTTGTTCTTGTAGTCGGTGGTGTAGAAGCCCGAGCCCTTGTAGATGACGTGTGGCACCGAAAGTTGGCGCTCGGCCTTGCTGCCGTCTTCCGGGCAGTAGGCGATGGGGTCGTCGCTGAAGCTCTGCGTGACCTCAAACACGTGGCCGCAGGCCTCGCACTTGTAGTCGTATCTTGGCATTCCGAATCACCCCGTACGCGAAAACGCGAGCCTGTCACTCGCGAGTTCCAATTGCTAATCGAACTGAGTCCATTCTACAGCAGTACCGTTTGGCCGATCTCATGGCGAGTGGCACGGCGGTATCGGTAGAAGGACCGGATGGCTCGGCATTGAGCGCTGCCTAACCGAGGGAGAGGCTGGTTAACAGGTAGTCAGGCCGGTGCTCTCTGGGCAGCGCCGACAATTCTTCAGCGGTGCTGAATCGGCTGATTCCAGTCGTGACGATGGCGGATGGGATTCCGTACGCGACCGCTCCGGCGATGTCTGTTTCGAGCTGGTCCCCGATCATGACCACTGAAGCGTTTTCGCGTGATGCGCCTGCCCTGCGCAGCGCTTCGTCGAATATCGGCGCGTGTGGTTTTCCGAGCCGGATGAAGTGGTGCTGCTCGGAAGGCCCGAATAGCCGGTCGAGAGCCGATTCCACCAGGCCAGCCAGCGCTGCTGCGGCGAAGGAATACTTGCGCTCTCCGGTCGGATAGACGAGGTCGGGATTGGGCAGGAGCAGAGTGAAGGGTTCGGATTCGAGCACTTTGTGATTGAGCGTACTCACGAGCGCGTTGATGTTTGGGCGCCAATCGAATCCTTCGTCATCGGCCAGCACGAACACACTCGCCTCGGCCATTCGGTCCAATCGCACGATCTTCGCATCGCCCTGTTTGACGTACTCGGTGGCGTCGGATCCGCCGAGCACTGCGGTCGGGGCACCGGCGAGCCCGTTGTCCTTGAAGAAGAGCGGAATGAGGCAGCCCGAGTTGACGATGCGCTCCGACGGCACCGGCACGCCTTGCTGGACGAACTTTTCAGTGCGAGATGTGATGGAACGTGATGCATCGTTTGTGACGATGAAGTAGCTCTTGCCGGTCGACTCAAGCCAATCGATAAGCTCCCTGGAGCCGGGGAGGCCTGTCGATTCGTTGACCAGCACGCCGTAGGAGTCGAAGAGCAGAGTGTCGTAGCGCTCGGCGAGCTCTCGTATGGTGGTTGCAGTGGTCAATGGCAGCGTGGGCTGGCGGCTCTATGCGCTTGTGGCCCGTTCGAAGCCGTTCTCCCACGCATCTGCGGCGGCTTCGTGGCTGACCGTGCTGTCGCCGAAAGTGATGTTCGTGCCGCCGACTGTGCCGATCTGGACCACCGGGACGTCGAGTTCCGCCGCGATCGATCGGAGTTGTTCTGCGTTGGCAGCTTCTACAGAAATGACGATGCGGGACTGGCCCTCACCGAAAAGTGCGGCGTTCCAGCGCTCCGGCAGGGGCGATTCGACCGTTGCTCCTATCCCGCCTGTGATTGCCGACTCAGCGACCGCGACCGCAAGCCCACCTTCTGAGCAGTCATGGGCCGACTTGACCAGACCGGCACGGATCGCCCTCCTGCACAGTTCCTGCACTCGGACCTCTAGTGCAAGATCTATCCCCGGCTGTCCGCTCGCGTCGTCGTTGAAGACGGCGTTGAACTCGCTACCTGCCAGGTTTCCAACGCCGTCCCAGGTCTCTGAGCGGCCCAGCAGAAGAATGGCGTCGCCTGCGTCTTTGAACGAAATCGTGGCGTGCTTCGTTACGTCTTCGAACAGTCCGAGTGCGCCAATGATGGGTGTCGGGTAGATCGCTGTGCCGGCCGACTCGTTGTAGAGGCTGGCGTTGCCGCTCACAACAGGCACACCGAACTTCAGAGCAGCCTCACGCATGCCTTCAATGCTCTCGGTCAACTGGTACTGGACAGACTCCGTTTCGGGGTCGCCGAAGTTCAGGCCGTCTGTAAGCGCGACCGGCTCTGCACCGACACATGCCAGGTTTCTGCAGGCCTCGGCCACGGCTGCCTGCGCGCCTGCCCGTGGGTCGAGGTAGCAGAGGCGTCCGTTGCAATCGGTGCTGACGGCTATGCCTCGTACAGTGCCCTTGAGCCTGAGCACCGCTGCATCGCCGCCGGGCTCGACGACCGTGTTGGTCTGCACATGGTGGTCGTACTGCCTGAAGACCGGCCGTTTTGATGCGATGTTGGGCGATGCTAGCATTTTGAGCAGGGCGTCTGATGGCGAAACATCAGGCGTGCCGAATCTGCCGGGGTCCGTGGACTGAAGCTCGGCGAGCCAGCCCGGCTTTGGGGCGTCGAAGGGGTACTCGGGTGCGCTCGTCAGCGGCTCGATGGGCGTCGAGCTGACCTTCTCTTCGCCGTCAAACACTACGACATCCGTGCCCGAGTGGAATTCGCCTATCACCGTGGCGTCGAGATCCCACTTTTCGAAGAGCTCGGAGACGGCGTCGACGGCGCGCTTTTCGACCGCGAGCAGCATGCGTTCCTGTGACTCAGAGAGCATCACTTCGTAAGGCGTCATCCCTTCCTCGCGTCGCGGCACTTTAGAGACATCGACTTGCAGCGCCATCCCACTTCGCTCGGCCATCTCTATAGCGGCCGATGTCAGTCCGGCTGCGCCGCAGTCCTGCATGCCGTTCACGCCGGGGATGTCGATCGCCTCAAGGCAGGCTTCTATCAGCACCTTTTCGAGGAACGGGTTACCGACCTGGACGGCAGAACGCATCTCCGCCTGCTCTTCGAATGTGCGCGATGCGAGCCCCGATGCTCCGTGGATGCCATCGCGGCCTGTGTCCGCACCGACAAGCACCAGTAGATCACCGGGCTTCTTCGCGGTAGCGCTGACTATTCGGGCGTTCTCAATCAGCCCGACGCACATGGCGTTGACCAGCGGATTCCCTGCGTATGAGTCGTCGAACCAGGTCTCGCCACCAATGTTCGGGATGCCGATGCAGTTGCCATACCAGGAGATCCCGCCGACAACGCCGTGCAGCAGGTGCTGGATGTGGGAGTCACCCTGCGGCTTCCCGAACCGGAGCGAGTCCAGGAGTGCGATAGGCCGCGCCCCCATGGCGAAGATGTCGCGAACGATGCCGCCGACACCCGTTGCTGCTCCCTGTAGCGGCTCCACAGCGGACGGGTGGTTGTGCGACTCGATCTTCATTGCGATCGCGAGGCCGTCACCAATGTCGATCACGCCGGCGTTTTCGGCCCCGGGAGCGACAAGCAGCCGGTTCGACTCCCCTGGCAGACGGCGAAGCAGCGGCTTGGTGTGCTTGTAGCCGCAGTGCTCACTCCAGAGCGCTCCGAACAGTCCGAGTTCCAGCCCGCCCGGAGCGCGGCCAAGCCGGTCGACTATCGCTTCATACTCGGCCCGACTGAGGGCAATTTCGTCGAGAGTCGCCTGGGAAACGGTGGGCGCTGGCAAACGTGGTTCTCCGGATCATTCGGCGCTGATTGGCGACGCGTTGAAGCCAAGTCAATCCGCCCTGAAATAGATCGAAATCAGGTGTTCAACGTTACCGCAGATCGGACCCGTTTGCTGATCAGTCCATGCTGAACGGCGGGTAGTCGTCTGTCAGCAGCCAGTAGTAGCCGTTTGCCCGGTTTTGCCAGCGGTTGAAGCCAGCGATGAACTTGAAGGCTCCTGCGTTTGGCTTTCCGGTTATGAGCACCACGATGACGTGGAAGAACCAGACGAACACCAGGATGATCGAGAGTATTGTCAGCACAATCCAGTGGGGAATTGCGAGGAAATACCTGAAGAATGTTGAAAGCCGGCTGGCGCTCTCCTTGTACTCAGCATGTAGCTGCACCGGGTAGGCACTATCACTGTCCATGGAGAAGCCCGGATATGAGTCCGTGAGGTGACTTCCATAGGCGTTGACATTGGCTGACCAGCGAAGAATCCCGAGGTGAAAGTCGAACATGCCCTTTGGCCGCTTGCCCGTGATCAAGATCGCGAACCAGGTCGCCAGCAGAGTGAAGTAGGCGACGAAACCGAGAATTGACAGCACGATCATGTGCGGAATCAGCAACAGCCACTTAATCAGCCACAACCATCTGCTCAAGGACTCCGGTGACTCGACAGTGAAAGTGATCGGATAGCCGCCGCCTGCGTGGGTGGCGGGAGCACCGCCTTCGGACTGGACCTCCATTGCACTCCTCCGTGCTCAGGTGTATTGGTCTCAATGTGGGCGGCAGTCTAATACGGAAACGTTTTCGGCGCACGCGGACGGCATTTAAGAACGAAAACGCTATAGAGATATGCCTAAGTGGCGAGGGTTGCTGCAGTCGAGCGGATCATCGACTCGAAGAGCACATTGCCGTCTGTCCCGCCGATCAGCTCTTCGCACGCCTTTTCGGGGTGCGGCATGAGGCCGAGCACGTTGCCGCGCTCGTTCACGATTCCGGCGATGCTGTTGATCGAGCCGTTCGGATTCGTATCGGGTGACAGATTGCCGGACGCGTCGGCGTATCGCAGCAGGACCTGACCGCCATCTTCTACTCGCCGAACCGTCACGTCGTCGGCCTGCCAGTTGCCTTCACCGTGGGAGATCGGGACGCGCAGCAACTGGCCTCCGGATGCCGTATTGGTGAATGACGTGTCGGCACGCTCTACTCGCAGGTTCACCCATTCACAGCGGAACTCGAGGTGTTCGTTTCTGACCAGCGCTCCCGGCAGCAGGCCTGCTTCGCACAGGACCTGGAATCCGTTGCAGATGCCCATAACCGGGCCACCCGAATCAGCGAACCTTTTGACCGAGTCCATCACCGGGGAAAAACGGGCTATCGCTCCGCACCGAAGGTAGTCCCCGTAACTGAAGCCGCCCGGCAGAACGATGGCGTCGCAGTCTGAGATGTCTGTTTCCTTGTGCCAGATCAGCCTCGCGGGCTGGTCGAGCACATCGTGGACTGCGTAGAAGGTGTCGTGCTCACTCCAGGTTCCGGGGAATACGACGACTCCAAATTTCATTGCTTGTCCTGTGGCGAATCGGGCGGGATTGATCGGTCGCGAAAACGAAATTAGATGATACCGCTTGACCTGCGGTGGTTGGCGCCGGCGGGCAGAGAATCTTCTTGAAACAGAAAAAGCGCCCGGTGGGGCGCTCTTCTTCAGGCCGGGCTCCAGAGACCTAGGCGTTCTTCAACGTCGCCTTGATGCTCTTGCGTCGTTTCGACGCGGCCTTTTTCTTGCGCAGGACGTTGGGCGGCTCGAAGTGCTGGCGGCGGCGGGTCTCCGAGACTATGCCTTCCTGCTGGACACGCTTTGTGAAACGCCGCAGGAACGCCTCGAAACTCTCGCCCTCGTTGATCCTAACTTCCAATTGCCAGACTCCAACTCGCTGTTACAGATAGCGTCGATGTGACGCAATGAACCATCAGTTGAGAATGATACGTGTCCGGGGAGCGCGGGGTCAATCGAGATTGAGCTAACGTGCGGCGGTCGACCGCAGGTCATGCTCTGTGTCGATCTGCCTTGAGAGGGCAGTGCAGCGGCTCTTGATGTAGAAGCCGCGAGCGATGAGAAACACCCTGGCAACTGCCAGGAACGGCAAGACAGTAACGAGTAGTTGTGTCGGTGTCCTCTCGACACGCTCTCTCATGCGCCGTTTGAACCGGATGCTCGGTTCGGTCCCCTCATCCCTGAACATGTTTCTCCGTGCCTTTGATGGGCGAGTATTGTCCACAGTGCGGTGTGGTGAACTGCGCTGTACTGGCAATGATCGCGCTTGCCCGTTCGCCTTTCGTGCGAGTTGGCTACCAGAACGTCACCGACGGGCAGGACTAACTGACGCGTGCACTTTCGAGCATACGAATCGCGTTCTCGACTCGATTCAACACGCGCTCTTTCCCAATCGCCACGATTGTGTCGAACAGTGGCGGGGCCATTGTCGAGCCGGTGACCGCGACGCGGACCGGTGTGAAAAGCGGTCCCGGTTTCAGTCCGAGCTTTTCAGCAAGCGCTCGGAACTCGGCTTCCAGGTGTTCTGGCTCGAACGGCTCCGCAAACTTGAGCACCTCCAGCGACGCCTCAAGTGATTTCGTCGCCGTCTCCGGGTCAGATTTGCGTCCAGGTAGGGCTTCCACTTCAGGGTGTACTTCATCGAGGAAGAAGAAAGAGAGAGCGTCAGTAGCTTCGTTCAGGGTCTTAAGGCGCTCGTGGACCAGCGGCAGGAGTGAGTGCAGGAAATCACGGTCGATCGGTCGGCTGACCGAGTCTGGCAGACCTCCCTCGGACTCGGGCCTCTCCAGCACCGGAGCGACCCGTCCTGCCAGGTCGTCCGTGCTCATCTGGCGGATGTGAACCCCGTTCATCCACGTCAGCTTGTCGTTGTCGAAGACAGCCGGGCTCTTGAGGATCCTTTCGACTGAAAAGCGCTCGATGATCTCGTCCTTCGTCATTACCTCCGTGTCGTCGCCCGGCGACCAGCCGAGTAGCGCCAGGAAGTTGAAAATCGCTTCTGGCAACACTCCCTGGTCGCGGTACTCGAGCGCTGAGGCGGCGCCGTGGCGCTTGCTGAGCTTCGACTTATCCTTGCCAAGGATGAGCGGGACATGGATGTAGTTCGGCAGATCCCAACCGAGGGCCTGGTGGATCAGGATGTGGCGCGGCGTGCTGGGAATCCACTCAGGAGCGCGCACGACATGAGATATCTGCATCTCGCGGTCGTCGACGATGTGGGCCAGGTGATACGTCGGGTAGCCGTCTGACTTCAGGATCACAAAGTCCTGCAGCAGCGAAAGATCGAACTCTACTTCGCCAAGCACCATGTCTTCGAACTTCAGCTTACCGATGTCGGGGATCTTGAAGCGCACGACGACTGGCTTGCCGGCGGCTCGAGACGCCTCGATCTCTTCCTTCGTCTTGTAGCGGCCGCGGTTGTCGTAGCCGGGCGGTTTGCCTGCGGCTTTCTGAGCGGTGCGGAGCTCTTCCAGCTCTTCAGGTGTGGTGTCGTCTTCGTAGGCGTGGCCCGACTCGATCAGTTTGCGCGCGGCGTCCTGGTACAGCTCCAGCCGTTCGGACTGCGTGTACGGCGCGTATGGGCCACCAACGTCTGGTCCCTCGTCCCAGTCGAGGCCGAGCCACCGAAGCGACTCCATGATCGACGCTTCGGAAGCGGCGTCGTAGCGTCCTCGGTCGGTATCTTCTATCCGCAGAACGAACTGTCCGCCGGTCTGCCTGGCGATCAGCCAGCTGTATAGAGCGGTTCGCACGCCGCCGATGTGCAGCATGCCGGTTGGACTGGGTGCGAAACGAGTGCGCGCAGGTGTTGTAGCCATACTGAGAATGTATCGGCCCGGGCGCAGGATGACAATTGGCTCGGCCTACTCGTTGCGCAGGTGATCGAGTACTTGTTGCAGGTCAGCCGACAGAGGGGACTCGTGTGTCATCTGCTCACCAGTGACCGGGTGAACGAAGCGCAATCGTGATGCGTGCAGGAACTGCCGATCGAGTCCGGGCACGTTACGGCTCCTGCCATATGTCATGTCCCCCAGCACGGGAAAGCCGATGGCGTTGAGATGCACTCGAATCTGGTGCATGCGTCCGGTTTCGAGTTCAACTTCGAGCAGCGTGGCGTTCGGGAGCTGCTGAACCGTGCGGTAGTGCGTGCGAGCCTCGCGTCCGGACTCGATGATTGCCTGCCGCGTGCGGTTCGTTGGGTCTCGGCCTATTGGAGCGTCAACCGTCCCGTCGGCAGGCTCCACCTGGCCGTGGACCAGCGCTGTGTAGGTCCGCTTGATTGCGCGGGCACGCATCGCCTTTCCCAATTCTGCGTACGCCTCGGGCGTCAGGGCGAAGATAAGCAGGCCGCTGGTATCGAGATCGAGTCTGTGCACGACTCCGGGCCGTTCAGGGTCGCCGACCTCAGCGATACCGGGAAATCGGTGAAGTAGGCCGTTGATGAGGGTGTCGTCTGTGTGTCCCGGACCCGGATGGACCGCAATGCCCCTCGGCTTGTCGACCACGAGTAGATGGTCGTCCTGATAGATCACTTCAACCGGGATGTCGGCGGCTACCGGCAATTGGCCGGGTTCAACCGGGTCAGCGAGGAATGACTCGACATCGTCCTCAACCGCAAGTTGTGCGGAGGGGCGAGTTTCCACTTTGCCGTTTACACGCACCAGACCGTTGCGGATCGCGTTCTGAGCTGCTGAGCGCGAGAGCCAGTCAGCCCTGTTGGCTAACGCCGAGTCGAGCCTGCGATCTTGATCTTCAGCAGAAACTCGCCAGGCAATCCGGCGAGCCATTATCCCGTTTCCTGCTGGTTGCCCGGAGCTGGACTCGAAGGCTCCGGGTCCGGCTGATCCTTCTTGCTTTTATCTTCGCTGGGGTTCATCCAGAAGAAGAGGAAAAGAACAAAGATGCCGACCACTATCGATGAGTCGGCGATGTTGAAGATGGGCCAGGGTCCAACATCAATGAAATCCGTCACGTGGCCGAGTCTGATGCGGTCGATCAGGTTGCCGAACGCTCCGCCGATCAGGAGTCCAAAGGCCATCCGCACCCAGATCGTCGGCGAATCGACCGAGCGATACACGAAGTAGAGGGCGATTACAGCGCCGATCGAGACCCATGTGAGGATGTCGCTCTGGTCCTGGAACAGGCTGAAGGCGGTCCCGGTGTTCCACGCGTGGGTGAAGCGGAAAAAGCCCTCATCGGGCCACGACTCACCCCGCAGCAGGTTCTCGACTACCAGCGCCTTGGTCAGCTGGTCGAGTCCCAGCGACAGCCCGAGCAGCAGCCAGGGGATGGGGTCTGTGAACAGAGACCTCTTTGCCGGCCGCGGCCTCTCGGCGACCTCCATCGACTGGTGGTCTTCCGGTCCTGGCGGCGGTGTTGGTTGCTCGTCTGCTGGAGTATCAGTGGTCACGCAATGAGTATACGGCCACGCTCACAAGGAAGATTGAAGAAAGTTCGCGCTGCTACCGGCCAGAAACCGGCAAACGGGGGTTAGCTGTGAGGCACACCCGTTGCAATCGTTCGAGCACCTGACGCACCACCTTCGCTCCGTAGTCTCGATTCATCAGCGCCAAACCTATGGCGCACGTTCAATCTTGGAGGATAAACATGCAGAGCGAAGTGAACGCCCGGTCGAGAGGCTTCACGCTGGTCGAGCTGCTCGTAGTGATCGGCATCATCGCCGCCCTCGCAGCAGTCGTAATTCCAAACGTGAGCCGATTTGTTGGATCCGGTGACGCTGAGGCCAACAACACCGAGGCCCAGACTGTTCAGGCCGCTGTTGACCTGATCATTGCTGATCTTGGACTCGTTCAGGCTACAACGGGTGCAAACGCCGTTGCCACGAACGACTTCTCAGCCTTTGACTTTGACACCGGCACGGCCGGTGCCCAGACGCTGTTCCCGCAGTACCTGCGGCAGAACCCGACCAAGTGTTCCTACACATGGGACGACCTAGGCCAGGTGACACAGGCGGCTGGCTGTTAATTAGATAGTTCCCCCTGCGCCTTCTCGACCAGGCGCTATCCGGAGCTGCCCCCGCCGACACTTCCTGTCGGCGGGGGTTTTTTATGGGCCGGCTATATCGAATTGATGAAGTGAACCGGCACCGTGCCACATTGGTAGAATTCGCCAACTGGCAGATCATTTCTTGCTCGGCCGACACAAACCAACGCCAAGCTCTCACCAGAAGGACAAAAGATGGAAATCAGAGTCGACATGCGCAGCGACACCGTTACGAAGCCTTCTCCCGAGATGCGCAAAGCGATGTATGAGGCAGAGCTCGGCGACGATGTCTACGGTGACGACCCGACGGTGAACCGGCTGCAGGAAAAGGCGGCTGAGATGCTGGGCAAAGAAGCCGGCCTTTTCGTGGTCTCGGGAACGCAGGGCAACCTGGTTTCTGTCCTGTCCCAGGCGCAACGGGGCGACGAGATCATACTTGGCGATCAGTGCCACATCTTCAACAGCGAGGCGGGCGGCGTATCGGTGCTTGGCGGCGTTGTGATGTACCCGATGAAGACCGACCGGCACGGCGTGATCGCCCCTGATCTGATCCATGCTGCGGTTAAGCCGCGTGACTACCACAAGCCGCCGACGAAGCTTCTTTGCATCGAGAACACCCACAACAACACCAGCGGCAAGGCGATATCTCCCGCGGACATGCAGATGATGGCTGATGCCGGGCGGGCCCATGGTTTGAGAGTTCACCTAGACGGCGCGCGGCTGTTCAATTCGGCGGTGAGCCAGGGCATCGATGTCAAGGAATTGACCGCTCCTGTCGACACAGCGACTTTCTGTCTTTCGAAAGGGCTGTCGTGTCCGATCGGCAGTGTCCTTGTAGGAGATGCTGATTTCATCGAAGAGGCGGGAAGGTGGCGCAAGATTCTCGGCGCCGGCATGCGCCAGGTTGGCGTTGTAGCAGCCGCAGGAATCGTCGCACTCGATTTGATGATCGACCGTATGGAAGAAGACCATGTGAACGCCAGGAAGCTTGCCGAGGGGCTGGCAGAGCTGCCCGGCATCGCACTTGATCCAGCTGAGATACAGACGAATATCGTCAGGTTCGGTGTGCCCGACGGATCAGGCGACAGGATCGCGGCGATGCTGTTGGAGCAGGGCGTCTACATGAACGGCGGCTACTCAGACCTTCGCATGGTGACGCACTACGGCATCGACAGCGAGGACATCGACTTCACCTTGCTGGCTATGCGAAATGTGATGTCAGAGGTGGCATCGCCCGTGCCGACCGCCTGATACAGAGGTGCAGCCCGGTTGGATATGTCCGGTTTTCCTCACGAAGCATTTGTGATGAGCGAGTAGGGTTTTTGTTAGCCGTGGTACCTACGGCTTCGACACGTTGCGATGCGGCGGTTTCAGAGTACGTCTCAGTATGACCTCATCCAGCCATGTACTCGAAATAGACGGGCTCACCAAGACGTTTGGTGAGCGCATCGTCGTGAACGACGTCTCGTTCGAGGTGCGTCGAGGTGAGATCTTCGGCTTCCTCGGACCAAACGGTTCTGGCAAGACGACCACAATCCGGATGGCGCTGGGCATCATCAAGCCCGATTCCGGCTCGGTGCGTGTACTTGGAGAGCAGCCTGACCGGAAGCTGTTGAACCGCGTCGGATACCTGCCTGAAGACCGCGGCCTGCTCCGCAAGGTGAGAGTGATGGACATCATCCGTTACCTCGGCAGACTGAAAGGGCTGAGTTCGTCTGAGGCGGAGGAGCGCGGGACCGAGCTGCTGCACCGAGTCGGCCTGTATCAGCACAGGACCAAGAAGGTGGAAGGGCTGTCACGCGGTATGACGCAGCTCATCCAGTTCATCTCTTCGATCATCCATGAGCCTGAACTGATCATCCTGGACGAGCCGTTTTCAGGTCTCGACCCGCTCAACGTGCAGCTTATGAAGCAGATGCTGTTTGAGCAGCGTGAACGCGGCGCCACGATCATGTTCAGCACCCACATCATGTCGGACGTCGAAGAGCTGTGTGAGCGAGTAGCCCTGATCGCCGACAGCCGCATGCTGCTGTACGGCTCGATAGACGAGATCAAACGGGACCGAGGCGCCAGTGCTGTCCGAGTCCGGGCCTCCGATATCCCGGCGTCGCTCCTCAATGGCCGTGCAAAACCCGCTGACGGTGTCATGGAGTTCGAGATCAACGAGCAGAGGAGTTCAGAGAGCATCTTGCGGGAGTTCCTGGACGCCGGCATCGCCGTCGAGCAGTTCGAGCTGCTTCTGCCGACGATGAATGACGTGTTTATCGAGGAGGTGACGCGTGCGCGTTATCTCTCCTGAGACACAGGTGATTTTGACCGAGGAGTTTCGCAGGCAGATCCACCGCCGAAGCTGGCAAATACTGACAGCGCTGGTCCCGTTCGCATTGCTGGTGGCGCTGGTGGCTGTGCCGGCGGTCCGGGGCGCGTTCGACGATGACGAGCCGGTCAACCGGCTGAACCGTATCGGCTACGTCGACAACGCCGGAGTGATAACGAACTTCGGCCTGCAAGGTGGCCCACGGGAGTATCTGAATAGGCCGGGCGGCGTACAGGGATTGGTGAGCGGGGAGGTGGATGCGCTCTTCATCATTCCCGATGATTATCTGCAGACGGGGTCTGTGCAGTGGCTGCGAGGCGAGACGGGCGTCTTTTCCGACGACTCTCTTGGCAGCCAGTTCATCGGATTTCTCACCAGAGAGCTGATCGCCGGGCAGGTCGAGCCTCAGTTGCTGGAGCGCGTCATCAGTCCGGCAGCTTTCACTGTGTTCGAGGTCGGCGACGACGGTATCGTGGTCGAGGAACCCCCCGATGCTCAGCAGGCTGGAGAGTTCTTCGTTCCATTCATCTTCGCCATACTGCTGATGGTCGCCATCTTCTCCGGCAGTGGGAGCCTGTTGCAGAGCGTCGCCGACGAAAAAGAGAACCGAATGATCGAGATGATCATCACGTCGGCGACTCCACTTTCGATCATGGCAGGAAAGGTCTTCGCGCTCGGCGCGGCAGGATTGATTCAGGTCACGGTGTGGATAGGGTCGGCGGCGCTGCTTGGACCGTTGATCATCGACCAGGTCCCGAACGCGGGTGAGCTCTCGGTGGAACTGGACCTGCTTGCCACCGTCCTTCTGCTATTCATCGCTGGCTACTTCCTGTTCGCTGTGATCATGGCAGGCATGGGCGCAGCAACGACATCGGTGAGAGAGGCGTCGCAGATCTCGGCCATCATCACGGTCCCAGCGGTGATACCGGTCTGGCTATCGTCACTGCTTGTCTCACAGCCGGACGGCACAGTGGCTAGAGTTCTTTCGTTCGTACCCTTCACTGCTCCGACTACGATCCTGATCAGGCTCAGCGCAGGAAACGTGAGCCCTGGTGAGGTCGCGGCCAGCCTTGCCGTAGTGGTGGTTTCAGGGTTCGCGCTGCTGTGGGTTTCGGCGCGCGTCTTCAGAGCGGGTCTTCTGCTCTACGGACAGCGGATGAGCCTGAAGAACGTGTGGACCGCCCTTCGACAGGCCGACTAGCCGTCGCCGTTGGAAGACGGTGGCTGCTCAGGCTTGAAGCGAGACTCGCCCCACCACTGTCTGAGCCGTTCGGCGATCTGTGCCTCTGAGCCCAGCGCGCCCGGCCGGTAGTAGGACCGGTTGCGCAGCTTTTCGGGCAGGTTCTCCGACGCGACGAAGTGTCCTGGAGCATCATGCGGATAGACGTAGTCTTTGAAGTACCCCAACTCGGACATCAACTGGGTCGGAGCGTTGCGCAGATGCAGCGGCACCGGTTCGTCACGGCCTTTTCGTACGTCCGACAGCGCAGCATCAATTGCCCTGTACGCCGAGTTGCTCTTCGGGGCCGAGGCGAGATAAATCGTCGCTTCCGCGAGCGGGATTCTGCCCTCAGGCAGGCCGATGAACTCCACCGCCTGCTTGGCAGCCATGGCCACAGCCAGACCATTCGGGTTGGCGAGCCCGATGTCCTCGGCCGCTGAGATCACCAGCCGCCGCGCTATGAAGATCGGGTCTTCGCCTGCATCGATCATTCTCGCTAAGTAGTAGATGGCGGCGTCAGGATCCGATGCGCGGATGGACTTGATGAAGGCGGAGATGGTGTCGTAATGCTGGTCTCCCAGCCGGTCATAGCGCGCCTGGCGCTGGAGCGACTGCTCGACAGTTTCGACTACGACAACGCGTTTGCCGTCGTCGTCGTCAGCAGACGTCGACTCCACCGAAAGTTCGAGTGTGTTTAGCGCTGTCCTGGCATCACCATTGGCGACTCGTAGAAGGAACGAACGCGCCTCGTCGGAGAGAGACGCCTTTTCGCTGCCAATGCCACGGTCAGAGTCTGACAGAGCACGGTCGACCAGTTCCCCAATGTCCTCGTCTCTCAACGGCTCGAGTGTGTAGACACGTGTCCGGGAAAGCAGCGGCGAAATCACCTCGAATGACGGGTTCTCGGTTGTCGCGCCAATCAGCGTCACAGTCCCCTCTTCGACGTGAGGCAAAAGCGCGTCCTGCTGCGACTTCGAGAAGCGGTGGATCTCGTCGATGAAAAGGATTGTCCCTCGACCGTGCTGCCCGAGCCGGTCCGAGGCGGCAGCCACAGCCTGTCTCACATCTTTCACACCAGACGTGACAGCCGAGAGCTGTTCAAAGTGGGCCTTGGTGGCTTGCGCTATCAGTCGAGCCAGTGTTGTCTTGCCGCTGCCGGGCGGTCCCCAGAGAACAATGGACGGGACGCGGTCTTCATCTATGGCGCGGCGAAGAACCGAGTCCGGAGCGAGCAGGTGCAACTGGCCGACGTATTCGTCGAGCGACTGAGGCCGCATGCGTGTGGCCAGCGGCGCGCTTCTACGCTGAATCTCCTCGCGTCTGTGATCGAACAGGGTCATCTGCCACGGCCCGGGGAGCTATGCGCTGCGAAAGGGCCATTTGTAACACGGAATGGCGGCGCGGGAGCCGCCGCGGCTACTTGCGGCGCTCGGCCTTTGGAGTGATGGAGTTGTTGGACCGGGCGTTGTAGGAGCCGCGTTGCCCGTAGTCGAGCTCGGCGATGGTGACTCCGTGCCCGCCATCTCCGTGACTGGCGAGGTAGAACTTCTTCACAAGAGGCGATGACTTGAGGAGTCTGTGGACTGCCTTTTTCAGAGCGCCGGTGCCATGGCCATGGATGATCTTGACGATGTGAAGTCGAGCGGCGTGCGCGTTTGCGACGTGCCGCTCAGTTGCCGATGTTGCGGCGCCAACCAGCATCCCGTGCAGGTCGATCTCGATCTCGGCCGGGCGGACCGGCGGTCGAGTGGGCCTGCCCGCTCCGAAACCCTTGCCGGGACTGCTCGAGACGCTCAAGTGTCACTCCCGTCATCGGCAGTCATGGCCTTGAGTGCTGAGATGACCAACTCGTCCTCTTCCGGCAGGACGGTCCGCGGATCCAGCAGGAGTTCGTCTTCGCGGATGCGAGCTATCACCGGTGGCTCAGCACTACGCAGCTTCGCCGCCAGAGACTCTGACCGGGCACCTCCGGATATTGCCAGCACGCTGGTTGGCAGGGTCTCTCCAGGCAGGCTGCCTCCACCGACCGTCGATCTTTCAGATTTCACTTCACCTGTGCCTGCAGCCTCTCGCCAGCGAGCTGCCCGCTTTCCGATCTCGTCGTCGGGCGCGGAGATCATTCGCCAGATCGGAATATCAGCCTCCGCTGTGTCCTTGAGGTAGGAGAGCAACGTCGCCGTCAGTGCGGCCAGCGCCATCTTGTCCAGCCGTACCGCCCTGGCGAGCGGATGCTTCGATATGCGGTCGACCAGTTCCCGGTTTCCGCAGATGATGCCCGCCTGCGGTCCACCGAGCAGCTTGTCGCCTGAGAACATAGTTATCGCCGCGCCATCTGTGACCGAGTCCTGTACGGTCGGCTCCCGCTGCAGGCCGAATCGCCGGGTGTCGATCAGGCTGCCGGACCCGAGATCGTTGAGCACCGGGATGTCGTGCTCTCGACCGACAGCGACCAGTTCTGCCAGTTCGGGCTCGTGGGTGAAGCCCTGCACGGAGAAGTTGCTCGGATGAACCTTCAGGATGGCGGCGGTGTTGGCGGTGACCGCAGCGCCGTAGTCACGGGCATATGTGCGGTTGGTCGTGCCGACCTCGACCAGCGTCGCTCCCGACCTTCGCATCACATCTGGTATGCGGAAGCCACCGCCAATCTCCACCGCTTCGCCACGCGAGACGATGACCTCTTCGCCTTCGGCGATCGCGCTCAGGGCGAGAAGGACGGCCGAAGCGTTGTTGTTGACGGCAATCCCGGCTTCAGCGCCAGTCACATCGGCAATGACCTGAGATATCCGGCTGTTCCGGGAGCCTCGCTTGCCTGAATCGAGGTCGAATTCGAGGTCAGAGTAGCCGGCCGCGGCCAGCCCGGCAGCTTCGATGGCAGCGGCGCTCATGGGCGCTCGGCCGAGGTTGGTGTGCAGCACGACGCCCGTGGCGTTGATGACCCTGCGCGGCCAGTTGGCAGTGGCGCGTTGGGCGCGCTCGAGTACGTGGCTGATGAGTTCTTCAGTGCCGGGTGAGGACGAACCGGAGAGAACGGCCAGACGAGCTCCATCGGTGGCTTCGCGAACAAGATTAGTGACGGTCGCCAGCGACAGTTCCCCGGCGAGTGCTCCGATGCGGGCGTCGCGCAACACGGCGTCTACAGACGGTATCGACCGCAGATTCTCTTGTTGTCCGTTGCTGGTCATATCTCGGGAGTTGTTAAGGCCGAAATCGCGGGTTTGTCCCACGGAACGGCCGATTTGATGCTAGCACCCGGATTTCGAAATCTGGTGCGCGCCAGCACTGTTTTTGTGATTGAGAACGCCGCACAGTGTGTAGAATAGTCAGGTTGGAGCAAGTATCAGGCTGAAGAATGATCAAGATCGGCGTGACAGGCGGTATCGGCTCCGGCAAGGCCGAGGTCGCGAAGATCATGGCTTCGCTAGGCGCAGCGGTGGTTTTTGCGGATCAGGTCAGTCGCCGGATCTACGAGCCCGGGGACGCCGGTCACCAGGCTGTTGTTGATACGTTCGGCGAGCAGATTCTGGATGAGGATGAAAGGATCGACCGTGCCGCGCTGGCCGCGATCGTCTTCGGGGACGATGCCGAGCGCGAACGGCTTGAGCAGGCAGTGTGGCCGGTGATGGCAAAGGTGGTTGAGCGGGATTTCGCCGCCGCCGGGGAAAACGGCGCAGAAGTGGTCGTCCTGGAAGCAGCAGTGCTGTTCGAGGCCGGATGGGAAGGGCTGGTGGACGAGGTGTGGACCGTCACCACTTCGGAAGATGTCGCCGTTGAGCGGGTCCGAAGGCGGGACGGCCTGACTGAAGAGCAGGTGCGGGCAAGGATGGCAGCGCAGCTTTCGGCAGCCGACAAGGCGTCGAAAGCGGACCGCGTGATAGTCAACGACGGGACGCTCGAAGAACTAGAGGAGAGCGTCGAGAGGCTCTGGCGAGAGGTGGTTGAGAACGGTACTTAGTGGGGCGAAGACGAGAACAATGGCCGCTGAGAGCGGCTGGTCCTGAACACAAGGCAAAGTGAATATGACGACGAAGCAAGACTACCGTGAGATCCGCGTTGAAGAGTATGTGGTGGACGAAGAGCCTTTCTACGTCCCAACCGCGGACGAGATCGATGTCTTCGAGGCGGCTTACCGGCAGCGCGTTCCGGTCCTGCTGAAGGGACCGACCGGCACGGGAAAGACCCGCTTCGTCGAATACATGTCCTGGCGAATTGGCCAGAGCCTTGGCGCTCCGGCTCAGCCCGCCAGCGACAACGTATCTGCCAACGGCCATCTGCCGCTCGTGACCGTCGCCTGTCACGAAGATCTGACAGCCAGCGACCTTGTCGGTCGTTATCTTCTCGACTCCAACGGCACCCGCTGGATTGACGGGCCGCTCACACGTGCGGTCAAGGCAGGCGGAATCTGCTACCTCGATGAGGTTGTCGAGGCCCGCAAAGACACGACGGTCATCATCCACCCGCTGACCGACCACCGCCGCACGCTGACCATCGACAAGCTTGGTGAGGTGATCGAGGCTTCGGACGGCTTCCTGCTGGTTGTCTCCTACAACCCGGGTTACCAGAACGCCATGAAGGACCTGAAGCACTCGACGCGGCAGCGCTTCATCGCACTTGAGTTCGACTTCCCGGATGAGGAGCGAGAGGCCCAGATCATTGCACACGAGTCAGGCGTCGATGAGGGCAACGCTGAGCTGCTCGCCAGGCTGGGAGCAAAGATCCGCAACCTCAGGGAGCACGGACTTGAAGAGGGCGCCAGCACTCGTGTGCTGATCTATGCAGGCCGCCTCATCAAGGAGGGCGTCACCGCTCGAAGGGCGTGCCAGGTTGGAGTGACGTGGGGCATCACAGACGACCCGCAGATCCAGCGCAGCATAGACGAGGTCGTATCGTCGATATTCCCGTAAGCGATTCCTTTTTGCGAGATATGGCTTGAAGAACAGCCGCGCTCAGCAACTGATCGAGAGCTACGAGGCCCAGTTGAGGTCACGAAGCGTGAGCGCGCAGGAGCCGCCCTTTTCGAAGTTGCGTGGAGCTGCGGTGTTTGTGCTGTTCACCATTCAGGACGAGCAGCCGAGCGTGGTGCTGATGAGAAGACCTCGCAAACGCGGCAGCCATCGTGGTGAATGGGCCTTTCCCGGTGGTGTGCGAGAGGCTGCTGACGGAGGTCTGTTGCGCACAGCGTTCCGTGAGACGGAGGAAGAGCTGGGAATCCCTGCTGCCGCGATCAGCCACTGGGGCGGACTGGAGCCGGTGAACACCGTGGGTACGAGGTTTGAGGTCTGGCCTTTCACAGGCTGGCTGGAGCCATCTACGGAGTTGATTCCGTCACGGGACGAAGTGGAGGAAGTGGCTGTGTTCCCGGTCGAGACGTTCACCGCTGAGTCGAGGCGAAGAAGCATCCACCTCAGGCGAGACGGCGTTGTGCGTGACCTGAGGGCATATGCGCATGACGGAATGGTGATCTGGGGAGCGACGGCGAGGATCCTCTCTCAGATCTTCGATGTGCCAGAGAGTCCGGACAGCGAGCACGATGCAGAGTTTTCAAAGGTCGTGGGTCAGTGAGCGATAAGAGTTCGAAGGACGACAAGGCAAAGAGCGCAGGGCAAGGCGGCTCAGGCGCTGCAAAGCTGTCGGTCCAGCAGATCGAGAAAGAGCTGGAGCAGTACCCATCGCCAGTCGCCGAGCGCTTCCGACTGGCGAACGGCAGTCTGTCTGGACGGCTTGCCGATGAGACGCTGCAGGAGTGGGCTGCGACTGGTCTCGACATCGCTCGCAAGACCGTCCGCTCATGGGAGGCGGCGTCCGAGTTCTTCGATTCATCTTCTGCAGTCCAACGGCAGCTGCCGAGCGGCCAGTTCCTGCGCTGGGGCCGGACCGGCTCCAGCCTGTGCGGAGAGTCACCAGCACTGGCGGTGGCCTTTTTCAAGGCCAGCCCATCTGCAATGCTCCGCCTGCGCCCGCGCTACATCGACGATTGGGCGACCGTGACGCGCTCGCTGTACAGAGGGACCTGGAAGTCCAGTGCACTGGCCGCCCGTCTTTTCGAAAGCACACCGAAGCTGCTTGAGACGCTCTCGTTCGATGAGTTCTGCTCGTTTGGCGGCTTCCTCGAAGTGCTCTCCCGCCGTTCATATGACTCAGCGTCAGATTCGCTGAACGCCGGCGTGGACCTCTTCCCAAGGCTCGGCTCCGATTCCGACCACTTCATCGCGCTGGCCCGAGCCGTTTCTGAATCATCGTGGCGTGAAGTGAAAGACCTGTTCGACGCTGGCACGGACGCACTGGTGCCACTGCCATCCGCTCAGAGAGTTGCACTGCTGTCGCTTGCTCGACGACTGAACGCGATGGGCTCTGGAGACTCTGGCGCGTTGCTCCGCGCCGGCTCGAAGGCTGTGACCAGCGTGCAGGCCGATTCGCGGGACAAACTACTGGAGTTGACCGATCGACTGGCGTCCGTCCATGCGGCCGCGGCTCCGGAGTTCCTGAAGTCTGCGCCGGGCGTCCTTGAGCGCGTGACGTTCGCCCAGATGGCAGAGTGGCACGCACGCGGCGCTCAGATCAGCCAGGAGAACCCGGACGCAGCGGTTAGCTTCTTCAAGCTGGAATCCGCTGCTGCGAGCGAAACGCTCGATGCGCTTTCTTCCAGCATCGAGTTGACACGCGTTCGGGACGTGCTGCGCATGTACTGCCAGGCGCTTACGGGCCACCCGATCGAGGTCTCCGCCGCTCAACAGCTGGCGGACAAGAACATCGGCTGGTTCCAGGGTGAGCTGCCGACTACCGAAGGCACAACTGTCTACCTGCCGTCTGTCATAAACCGCTATCTCACCAAGGACGACAACTTCTCGTTCTACAAAGTTGTGTCGACCCACCAGATCGGCCACATTGAGTTCGGCTCGTTCGACTTCAACTTCGGCAGGCCGTCTTCGATGTTCGATGACCTGCGGCCGGACCTGCCCGGAGCGGAGAAGGTCGCTGCGGAGATCGAGTCTGATGCTCGTCTGCAGCAGCAGATGGAACTCTCGCAGTCGGTGATGGCCGGTGAGGAGCTGCATCTGCAGGAAGCTGGAGCGGCAGCGGCGGACGGAGACGAGGCGGCTCCGGCACAGCGTGAATTCCTCACCGACATGTCCCGGTTCTTCGACCTGTTCCCTGACAACAAACTCGCTCTCGACGTCTTCACCATCGTCGAGAGCACTCGTGTCGATTCACTCGTCACCGAGGCTTACCGCGGCATCGCTGACAAGTACCGCACGGTGCAGGAGAGCGCGCTCGAAAACCGGCCGGAGCTGGAAGAACTTCCCGCACGCGAGTCGCTTGTGGAGTTCCTGATTCGATGGAGCCTGGGTCAGCGCGATGGCCTTGTAGCGCCGAAAGACCACTTAGATGCCGCACGCAAGGTCAGACGGCTTCTTGAGCGGATGCGCACGTCCGAGGCGACGGTCGAGGACGCGGCCGAAGCCACGATTCGCATCTACTCGATTCTTGAGAACGTGCTTAACGAGGATGTAGATGAGGACGAGTTCGAGTCGGTCGATCCGGATGAGCAGTCCGAAGAGGGCGAGGATGAGTCGGGCGGCGATGATGAAGTCGACCGCAACGATGTGATCCAGCAGTTCATGCAGGGCGCTGAAACGCAGGCTGGCGACGAGGAGCAGTCCGAGGATGGCGCAGACTCCGAGCAGTCGCAGGATGAGGCGCCCGGAGAGCAGGACTACTCGTCGCCGCAGGAGATCGACTACCGTGGCGAGTTCAAGCCCGAGCTTTCCCAACTCCTGTCCCAGCTCCAGCTTGGCGACGGCAGTGAGATGGGCGAAGAGATCGAGGGCATGGAGCCGATTTCGCAGGAGCAGCTCGAAGAGCTGATGAAGAACGCTCCCGAGATGGACCCACAGAACCTTGAGGAAGGCGAAGAGGGCCAGGAAGCTCCGAACACCGATGAGCTGATCGAAAACCTGATGAAGGAGCTGCAGAAGCGAGACCCGCAGAATCAGCAGTTCCAGCAGGGACCGATGCAGCACGTTGACGAGGACGGCGGTCCGCTCGACGCCACCGAGTTGAACACCTTCACCTACGACGAATGGGACTTCCGGGCCGGTGAGTACAAGCCTCGCTGGTGCCTTGTGCACGAGAAGGAGATGGCGGACGGCGAGCCGAACTTCTTCCGTGACACCTTGACCGACAACTCGTCGCTGCTCGCGCGCATACGCAAGCAGTTCGAGCTGGTGGTGCCGGAGCAGTACCGCAAGCAGAAGCGGCTGGAAGACGGCGAAGAGCAGGACCTGGACGCCGTGCTCGAGGCCGTCATCGATATGAAGATCGGCATCACGCCGGACGAGAAGGTCTACTGGCGTCGCAACAA
The DNA here is from genome assembly GCA_028285005.1 of Dehalococcoidia bacterium. Taxonomy (GTDB): domain Bacteria; phylum Chloroflexota; class Dehalococcoidia; order Lucifugimonadales; family Lucifugimonadaceae; genus JAJCYX01. The sequence continues at coordinate 61,486 of JANQQP010000016.1, forward strand.
GACCGAACGCTCAGTTTCGGTCGCCTTCCTGCTCGACATGAGCGCCTCAACCGCAGAGGCGATCGACGAGGCGAAGAAGCCGTCCGATGACTGGGGCGCGCCCGATGATCCTGTTGAGTACATGGTGTGGTTGAGGTCACGCCGTGCCGAAGGTCTGCGACGCTCTTACAAGCGCATTGTCGATGTCGAAAAAGAGGGCATCGTTCTGCTGGTGAACGCGCTTGAGACGCTTGGTGACAGCTACGGAATCTACGGCTTCTCTGGCTACGGCCGGGAGAATGTTGAGTACTACGTGATCAAGGATCTTGAAGAAAAGTTCTCGGACAGGGTGCCGAGGCGCATCGACCGTATAGCTCCACTGCACGCAACCCGCATGGGACCTGCGATCCGCCACACGGCAGCCAAGCTGGCAGACGTGGATGCGCGCTCTCGCTTCCTGTTCCTGATCTCCGACGGCCGCCCGCAGGACCGCGGTTACTCTCGTGAGGGCGTCGAGAAGGAGTACGCGGTGCACGACACCCGGCAGGCGCTGATTGAGGCGAAGAAGCAGGGCATCACGCCGTTTTGCCTGACCGTCGACAAGTCAGGCCACGACTACCTGAAGACGATGATGGAGGACTTCTCATACGAGGTCCTCCCAGACATCAACATGCTGCCGGCAAGGCTGCCACAGCTGTACCGCGCCCTGACGACTTAGGGGAGCGGTCACCCTTAGACGGGTATCTGTAAGATCGGTTAATTTTCTCGCTCTCAGAGCTCCGTATTCATCTGCGCAGTTGCCCCAAAAGCACGTCGTGTATCATCTCGACCTCTATGTGAGACACGATGTGGAGTGAACAGTGCCCCAAATGAAATGGCTCATACGGCTTGCCATTTCTATTCCTAGCGGATTGGTTGCGGCGGTGTTGATTACGTTCCCAGTTCATTGGGGCGTAACCATGGTGACAGCGTGCAACGAAGATGGCTTGATCATTGACGAATCCGGCTGCAGTCGCAGCTTATGGTCGCTAATTGATGCTGAAACGCTAGAGCGAGTTGCATATTCCGCGGCAGTTCCTGCAGCGTTTGTCTACGTTGCCTGCGCGGTTATGCCGGTCCGCAAGCTTTGGATGCCGAGCTTAGTCGCGGCGCTTTGGGTGGCGTTCTTCGGGTTGGTAACAAGCTTTTCGGTACTCGACTCTGGGTTACAGCTCGACTACTCCGGATTAGGTTGGTTGGAACTGTTCGTAGTAGCTGTTCTGAACATTGCCGTGCCAATCGCGTTGGCGGTTTCGATCTCGCGATCCTGGAAAACCGAACTTCGGCGAATGAAGCATACCCACGTTCTTTGAGTGATTGGATCTGCGAAGATTTATTGAAAGGCTTGGGACCAAAGTGCAAGTCATCAAGGCTCTACCGCTACTCGGAATCGCAATGCTAACCGGGTGGATCTACGCCGAGTTCGGCAACGTTCTGATACTGCTTACATCCGCCTGGTTTTCAGTTCTATTTCTGGCATCGGCATTTGCCCCATCTAAGTACGGCTCTTCCTTCGAATCCGAGTTGTACCGCCAGACCGGATTCCTGAGTCCGGGTGAACTCGTTGTAGTGATGTTCGTGATGGCGATATTTTCTTTCGTCGCATACTTCATTGTTCAATCCCACTGGTTTCTTCTTGCTCATGGTGCTTGGTGGGGCTTAGCTACTACATCGCGCATGTTTGGGCGTAACCCTCGCAGAGTCTGAGTTGTCGCTCGAAGGAACATGTGAAGGGTGTGCGGTCCATAAGCGCGGTACCTTCAACGAACTAGCGAACTCGGATCGAAAGGGACGTTAGCCCCCAACCACTCTAAACCTCGTCCCCAGCAATCGCTCTTGCTGCCTCTGTCAGCACGAACATGGCGGCGCGAGGGAGGGCGCGGTCTGGGGACTGGTAGAAGCGGCCTCGCAGAACTTTCTGGCCGGTTGACGATGCCAGGCCGACGAAGATGGTGCCCTTCATCTGCTCGTCGTCTTCGCTGGACGGCGGCGTGATCCCGATGCCGAGTTCTGCGCCCATCAGTTGACGGGCATTCACAGCCATCTGTCTCGCAGCGGCCTCACTCACCATTCCGGTCGTACGGCCGGCTGGCCCGCCCAGCATCGACTCCAGCAGGGGAGTGGCTAACGGTGCTCCTCCCGGTCCGGTGATCATCGAGCCTCGGAACCAGCGCTCATGACCTGTCGCCTGGGACAGCAGCGATGCCAGCATCCCACCGGTGCCGGAGTCAACCACGCCAAGGGTTATGCCTGCGTCTACAAGTAGCTCGCCGAGCCGAGTGGCCGCAGAATCGTCATCAGCGCCCCAGATTGCAGGTCCGATGCGGCTTCTGATCTCTGCCTCCAGCGGCTCAATCAGCGCGTTCGCTTCTGCATCGGTCGCAGCCCGGGAAATGATTCGCAGCTGAATGCCGTCCACATGGGCGTAGATCCCGAGATAAGGGTTCTCAGTGCCGAACAGGTCTCCAAGCACCTCATCGATGCCACCCTCGGTCATGCCGACCGTTCGCAGTATGCGGGTGTGGACGACGCCCGCGCCGGTCATCTGCCGGACCGCCGGGCCAATGTGATTGTTCCACATGCGCTTGATCTCGCGGGGCGGCCCGGGAGTCATGAAGATGTGACTGCCGTCGCGCTTCACCCACCAGCCTGGAGCCGTGCCACCGGGGTTTGGCAGGAACTCAGCGGACGGGATGATATGGGCCTGCTTGATGTTGGTGCTTGGCATCTTGTCGATACCCCGCTCACGGAATACGCCCTCGATCCACGCGACCATCTCCTGGTCGACGGTCAGGTCTTCGCCGAGCACATTGGCGACCGCCTCACGAGACAGGTCGTCGCTGGTAGGACCGAGACCGCCTGAAGTGATGATGACCTGTGATCGGTTCAGCGCACGGTTGATGGCCTCGTGCAGGTGTTCGAGGTCGTCGCCAACCTGCGAAGACCACCGGACGGTGACGCCGGCGTTTGCGAGCTCCTGCGCGAAGTAGGAAGCGTTGGTGTCGACGATCTCGCCCATCAGCAGCTCCCTGCCGATGGTGATGATCTCTCCGTTCATGGTCGTCTCTCGCTGGGTCTCTCGGGCTTCCGACACGCCGTGGGTTGTTGCGGCGTGCAGTGTAGCGAATGACAGGCCAACGGGCGGCGCAAGTAGGGCGGTGGTGGGAACTTGAAGAGCTACGAACCGATCAACGGCTCGCCGTGGAACAGCTCAAGCACCTGGTCCGCCCAGTCTCTGTCCACCAGGATCACGTCAGAGGTCTCGTTGGCGACCGCGTAGCGGTGGTTGCCGTCGGGCGTTACCGCACCAATCGTCATCGAGACTCTGTTCACCTCGGTGACGTTGGGCTGGGTTGGTGACGGGCTCTCGATTCGAATCGCCATGTAGGGCGAATCCTCGTCTGCGCCATAGGGCTCGAACGCGGTCTGGTCAGGCAGACCAAGCGCAACCGCGCCGTCGATCTGGCGGTCTGCGATGTGCTCCAACGCCGACCGGAAGGCATCTTCGTCCACAGCCTGCGAGCCTGTGCAGGGGTCGGCCTCAACGGGAATATCGCAGAGGTGGTAGCTGTCAGTCTCACGGTTGATTCCGTATGCGCGAACAACCTCGTTGTCCTCGAACAGCAGGACCTCGCGGACCTCATCGGGATTGAGCACAAACAGCCACTCAGGCACCGGAGGGTCCTGGACCAGCCGGTTAAGTACACCGCTCCAGCTCTGGTCGACTAGCACTAGTTGCGGGAACCCTTCGACCTGCGCATAGGTGTTCTCGCCATCGACCGTCGTATCGCCGACCAGCAGGACTCGTTCCTCGCCATTGCGTAGTCCAATGGAGTAGCGGCCGGTCGGCTCATCGAGGCCAAACTCGGCCGGGTTATCGAATGTCTGCGCGAGCACACGGGAGGTCCGAGGTCCGCCCAGCAGCGTGGTGATACCGCCGAACCGGAACAGGTCGGCGGGCGTTTCCTGGTACTCCGCCGATTCGTCGAAGTACCAGCGGCGGATGCTCTCTCTGTAGTGGAATGAAACCGATTCGCCCTCATTCTCGAGAGAGATGCTGACAATGTCTTCAACGGGAACGTTGTAGAAGAATGGTGGCTGCTCAACGCTGCTTTCTTCACCGAAGTCCATATTGACGACCACGGCTGCGCCGACGGCGACCCATGACCCTATGATGAGGACGATCAGGCTAGCTCGAAGGTTCATAGCCTACCGCCTGCGCCACCAGGACCAGACTCCAGCCAGACCGATGAGCGATGGCATTAGCAGCCAGCCGCTCCAGCGAATGAAGTCTCGTTCGGTGGATGTCAGGACTAGTTCCCGGAAAGCTTCGGTCTTGGAACGAATGGAGATTAACTCGAAGTCTTCTGCGAGCCAGTTGACGGAGTTGACGAAAAGGTCGCCGTTCTTGGCCGAGGCGAAGGCCTGGTTGGACGCAAAGTCCGTGTCGCCAATCACCACGATGTTAGCTTCTACGAACTCGCCTTGTTCAACGATTGGCGCGCCCTGAAGCTCCGAGATGGCTTCGATCGTCACTGCGATTGGCAGCGGTCCAGGGCGATCTGCGGAGTTCTGGTTGAATTCGATGTCGCCGTCCACGTCAGTCTCGGCCCAGCTGGCGAGCGTCGAGGTCGCGATCACCCGGTACTGGACGAACGGCGTGCCCGAGTCCGTCTGCGGTATCGTCGCCGGGTCTACGGTCGTGGCGAGGTACGTCGAGCCGGGGAAGTAGAGCACGTCGAACTCGGGGCTGATCTCGTGCGGCGGGAACTGCTGATTCGACCGCTTGATCTGCAGGAACATCGGGTTCGGCGGGATGAAGCTTGCTGTGTCGACCACTTCACCGACACCGACAGCCACTCCGTAGCGAGACAGGAACGCAAGGAAGCTGTCAGGCGTGGTGTCGGGTTCGAGCATCAGCAGGACAGAACCGCCCGTGCGGGCGTACTCGCGCAAGATCTGGGAACCGTTCTCGGACAGCTCCTGGGTCGGGTCAGCGATCACGATGACAGCGGGCCACTCTTCAGGCGGAGCGTTGACGATCAGCGCGCCAAGCTCCTGCATCGTGGCGTTTGTCACGCGGTAGTTTTCACGGTCGAGCGCCGCTGCTGCCAGTCCGTAGCCATCGGGCGTTGCGGAATCGGTAATCTGCCGCTCCGAGTGGCCAGAGATGAACATCACCTGCTTCTGCTCGATCTGGTTCACTACCAGCAGGCCGGTGACGAGGTCCTGCTCTGTGAACGTGTCGAGTTCGCTGCTGCTGTCCTCCGCTGGTGTCACGATCTCGCGTCGCTGCGACTCGACACCTTCCACAACCAGTGCTGGGAACGCGGTGACGCCGAATCGGCTGGCTTCGCCGGGGTTTAGTTCGGGGTCGATCTGGCGGTATTCGAGCGGGAAGCTGGTTGACCGGCGTGAGAACTCAGAAAGAGTGTCTTCGGTCTCACGCCATGCCGCACGCTCCTGCGCAGTGTCTGTCGGGAAGAAGGCCGTGATTCGGATCGGCTCCTTAAGATTTTCCAGCGTCACCCGCACCTTGTCTTCAAGCAGGAACTCTTTGGTGAAGGTTGTGTCCACACGGAGGAAGCCCGGAGGATCAGGCCGGGACTCGGACCAGAAGAGCAGATAGTTGATGGCGCCTGCGATTCCGATTGCCACGAGCAGGATAGTGACGGAGTTGAAGCCGTACCTGCCGCTTCTCCCGAATACCACACCGCGCACTGTGCGCCAGGCGATGCCACCGGCGATAACGAGCAGGACAAGCCCGATGAGCATCACTATGAGGGCGGCGCCTCGAAGGTCAGCGATGAAGACCCAGACAATGCCGCCAAGCAGGATTCCGCCCACGCCCGCAAGCGTGAACGACTGCGTCAGCGATGATGCGTTGTCTCGCAGACGCTGGTAGAGGCCGGCCGCAGTGGGTCGGACGTCATCAGGACGCGGCCTGTTTGCTGGCGGTTCGTTCGAAGTGGTCATTGGTTCTTAGCGCAGCCTTCTTGCTTCAAGAACTACGACGGTGAGGATCAAGAAGACGCCTGTAAGCGACAGGTAGTAGGCGATATCTCCGAGTGAGATGATGCCGCGGGCGAAGTCCGCGAAGTGACCTCCCTGTGCGACGCCGAAGCTGTCGAGGTCGAACACCGAGAACGATGCGCCCAGCTGGAAGCCGTTGAGTACTTCCTGCGCCGTCCCTGTGACTCGTTCCGAGATCAGGTCGATCAACGTCAGTGCAGTAAGAATGCCGGCTCCGACGACCAGTCCAACAATCTGGTTAGAGCTAAGGGCGGAAGCAAATATGCCAACTGCCAGAGTGGCGGCGCCGTACAGGATCAGGCCCAGGTATCCGCTTGCGATTGGTCCGCTGTCAGGCACTCCGTAGATGTACAGGAGCAGCACGAAGAAGAGCGAGAGGGCGAACATGGTGATCAGGATGACGAAGGCGGACAGGAACTTGCCGATGACAACTTCGGCCTCTCTGATCGGCGAAGTGAACAGCAGCTCAAGGGTGCCGAGCTTCTGTTCCTCAGCGATGAGCCTCATCGTGAGCGCAGGCGACATGAAGATCATGAAGAACACGGCGCCTGCGAGGAAGCCGCGGATCGATGCCTCTGAAAAGGCGTCGGAAACCGATGCGACGAAGAAGAAGCCTGTGATCGCCAGGAATGCGGCTGCAACGACGTAGGCCATTGGGGACGCAAAGTAGGTGCGGATCTCTTTGCCCGCGATCACTCCGATGTTGGTAAGCACGGTCTAGTCTTCAAACTCCTCTTCAGTGGTCAACTGCAGGAAGATCTCTTCGAGAGTGAGTGGGAGGGGGTTGAGCGTCGTCAGGCCCCAGCCCTTATCAACGATCGTCCGGGCGATCTCCTCGGACGCTCCCTGGTTGGGCCTTGCGTCTACGAGAAGGGCAAGCCTGCCTTCGCTCTCTGCCCGCTGCTGATTCTCTGCCCTGTTGTCTGACCTGGCGTCGACGACCATGCTGAGGTCTCTGAGAGCGTTGATCACCTCTCGGGCTTCCGCGTTTTTCACGCCAAGCTCAATCCGCTCTGCGTGCAGAAGCCTCGAAGACAGTGCAGATGGCTGGTCGTCAGCGACTATGCGGCCGTCGTTGATAACGAGCACTCGTTTGCAGATCATGCTGACTTCGGGAAGGATGTGCGAGCTAAGAAGCAGCGTGTGCTCGGAGCCAAGCTCGCTGATCAGTTCACGTGTCTCAACGACCTGGATTGGGTCGATGCCGATGGTCGGCTCGTCCATGATCAGCACGTCAGGGTTATGGAGAATCGCCTGGGCGATACCTGTGCGCTGCCGGTAGCCCTTCGACAGCCGGCCCACAAGCGTGTTTCGGTAGTCACCGAGCTTCACAACATCGATGACACGATCGAGCCGTTCCTCGATCCACTTCCGGTTCATGCCGCGAATCCTGCCCATGTAGCTCAGGTAGTCGGTTACGGTCATGTCGAGGTAGAGCGGAACCGATTCGGGCAGGTAGCCGATGTGGCGTCGAGCGTCGAGCGAGTGAGATTCGATGTCGTATCCGGCGACGGTCACCTTGCCTTCAGACGGTGGAGTGAAGCCGGTTAGGACGCGCATCGTGGTCGTCTTCCCTGCGCCGTTTGGCCCCAGGAAGCCGACAATTTCGCCCTTGAGTACTTCAAACGACACGTCGATCACGGCCGGATATGGGCCGAAGTTCTTCGACATGTGTTCGAGCTTGATCAAATTCGGTATCCCTCCGCAGGGCCGATATTTCCAACCGCCAGGTTTCTAGCTGCCGTGCGTCGCGGTTGCTGCCCGGTCTTGCGAAGACTGGATACGCCGGTTTGTGCCACAGCGGATTTCGCTCCGCACAAGCACGCAAGTGTACCGGAGATGCAGTTTTACTGTCAGCAGGTAAGGATGTGGGATGAACGAATCCGTAGCTCACGGCTTCTGTCGCTCACCGTTCGACACACTGAATAGTAGGATGATACTGGGACATCGATCTGACGCCAGAACAACTCTGAGGCCGATAAATTGATCTACCTGGACCACGCGGCCACAACTCCTGTCAGGCCCGAAGTGTTCGAGGCTATGCAGCCTTTCTTCTCGGAGCACTTTGGCAACCCTTCAAGCCTCTACGGACTTGCCCAGGAAGCGCGTGACGCAGTTGCCGAATCTCGCGAGAGGGTCGCGGCCGTCCTGAACTGCCGGACGAGCGAGGTGGTGTTCACTGGGAACGGCACGGAGTCGAACAACACTGCGATCAAGGGCGTTGCTTCGGCAATGCGTGAAAAAGGCCGTCACATCATCACCTCGGCAGTCGAGCACCACGCAGTCCTGCATCCGGCTGAGCAGTTGGAGAAGGATGGCTTCGAGGTTACGGTGCTACCGGTCGACGAGTTCGGCCGCGTGAGCCCGCAGGCGGCCGCCGACGCCGTCAGACAGGACACAGTGCTGATCAGCGTGATGCTCGCCAACAACGAGGTCGGCACGACGCAGGATGTCGCCGAAATCTCGAGGCTCGTCAGAGAGCGGTCGGCGGAGCTGGGCGGTGAGGTCAAGGTACACACGGACGCTGCGCAGGCCGCAGGGAAGATGTCGCTGGACACGAAGTCACTCGATGTCGACCTGCTATCTCTCACCGGACACAAGATCTACGCGCCAAAGGGAATCGGCGTGCTATTCGTCCGGCGAAACACACCGCTTGAGCCACTCTTGAGCGGAGGTGGACAGGAGCGGCAGCGCAGGTCAGGCACAGAAAACGTCCCTTACATCGTGGCGATGGGCGCCGCGCTGGAACTCGCGGAGACGGAGCGAGAGGATTTCGTAAGCCGAACGGCGGCCCTGAGGGACAGGATCGAGTCGGGAATCTTGAAGCAGATGCCTGACACGAAGCTGAATGGTCACCCGGAACAGAGGCTGCCGAACATCACGAACCTTTCGTTCACAGGTGTGCAGGGCGAGCCTGTCCTACTCGGGCTCGATTTCAAAGACATCGCTGCCTCGTCGGGTTCGGCGTGTAGTTCGGCATCTGTGGAGCCGTCGCACGTGCTAATGGCCATGGGCCTGACTGAAGAGCTTGCGGTTGGTTCCGTGCGCATATCGCTGGGGCGTGAATCTTCAGAAGCCGACGCGGAAGAAACGATCAAGGCGTTGCCTGAGATCGTGGACCGTCTACGCTCAATGTGACCCGAACGTGCCGTGAGATCGAGACGCGACCACCGTTACAATAGCTCGGTTGCAGACTGTTGCCTGGCGCAGACGAGCCGGGCAATGAATCCAAGAAGTGTTCGCTGAACGAACATCTCAAAGAATAGGCTGACCACTTGGTCAGCAGATAGTGACCGTAGTTGTACGGAGACTGATTTGACTGACGAGCAGAAAAGGACAGGTGTTCCGGCTGGCGGGCAAACGGATGCCGCTGCAGACAAGCCTGGACCAGTGGACGAGGCTGAGGTTGGAGCCCGGCTGATGGCTGAGGAGGAGGCTTGGAAGGCCTTCCCCAAGCAGGTGCAGGCGGCGATCACCTACGCCGGGTCGAACAAGTACGACTACGGCCCACAACTGCGCAAAGTTGAACTCGATTACACGGTAGTCAGCGCTGAGGCGATGAGCGACGAGATCACTCGCGTCGTGCTGTCGTACCAGCCACAGAAACGATTCAAGGGTCAGTCCGGCTCCGAATACCTCGACGTTGACCGGAACGGCACAGTGCAGGCCAGACGGCAGATTCGCGTACCAAAAGAGTCAATGCCATGGCTGCTAATCGGTATCGCGACCCTCTCGGTCATCGCCGCTGCCATTATCGTGCCTGTGATCACGCTCGTAGAGGATGAGCCCGACAGAACGTTCGTAGCCGGTAGAACGTTGTGGGTGCAGTCTGACCAACCGAGGATTGGCCCGTACGTCACCTACGACGCAATTGATACAACGGGTGTGCCAAGGACCTGGATTGTCATCCCTGAAGGCGAAGGCACGTCGATTGCCTACGTGAATCTCAGGCTGATCAACCAGACCTCAGGCATCGTGAACCTTGCAATCGACACGGATGCCGTTGAGATCACGACTGAGGATGGCGTAACGGTACGGCCGATCGATGTCGTGGCACGGGTGCGATGGCCTGCAGAGGGCGAGCAACTCAACCCACGCCTGGACGTTCTCAACCTTCCGCTCTGGGGCGACAAGACGCTTCAGTCCGGACAGGAGCTGTCCGGGTTCATGGCGTTCGAAGTGCCGATCGGCAGCGAGATCGCGTCTTTGCGTTGGGCCGCAACCGACGTGGCGAACATCAGGTACTGATCGCGTCGACAGCGGGTCTGAGTCTTATGCCGAGCGTCGCGGACAAAGTGATGCGCAGCGGCTAAAATCCCGCAATGCCCAGCGCGAGATCACCAAAGGCCCCGGCGCGCAAGAAGAACCGCCTCTCGCCCGGACGCCGCCAGTATTTGCAGTTCAAGCAGCAGTATGCCGACGCACTGCTGCTTTTCCGCATGGGCGATTTCTACGAGACCTTCGATGAGGATGCGGAGAAGATGGCCGAGATTCTGGACATCGCTCTCACGTCGCGGGACGTCGGCGGTGGGGCCAGATCGGCGCTTGCAGGAATACCTCATCACGCTCTGAACGGCTATCTGCCTCGGCTGGTGAAGTCCGGACTGAAGATCGCCATTGCCGAGCAGGTCTCGGATCCGGCCACGACCAAGGGCATCGTCGACCGAGCCGTTGTGCGCGTCGTTACTCCGGGCACGGTGCTTGAGCCGGGCATGCTGGATGCAGATCGCAACAACTACCTCGCCGCAGCTGTGAGTGACGGTCAGACCGCTGGCCTGGCTTACGTTGATGTTTCGACGAGCGAGTTCGTGACGTCTGAGCTGAGCCTGGACGCTCTTGACCGGGAGCTTGAGCGACTCGGTCCGTCCGAGCTGTTGGTTGATGCGACGGTGCGGCAGGCTTTCGAGGCGCGGGGCGAGGGATCATCGAGCCGGCCCGCGGTCATCCGGGATATCGACGAATCCCGGATTGATACAGACCTGGCGACGGACCTGCTGAAGCGGCACTTTGAAGTCGAGTCACTCGAGGCGTTCGGCTGTGCCGACTTAGTCAATGCCACGCTGGCCGCCGGCGCTGTGATCGATTACTTAGCGACCACTCAACTCGGCGCAATGCCGCAGGTGACATCGCTGCGCACGGTCTCGTATTCGGACTACGTGGAGCTGGACCGGCGAGCGCTGAGAGACCTCGAAGTGCTCGAATCGTCGACCGGACGAAGTGACGCGCCCTCGCTGCTCTCGACTCTCGACCACACTCGCACAGGCCCGGGTGGCAGAATGCTCCACAACTGGCTTTCGAGACCGCTAATGGATGTCGGAGCTATCGGACATCGGCAGGATGCCGTTGCGGACTTCGTCGACAACCCGGCGAAACGCGAGCAGGTCCGGGAGGTTCTGCGCGGTTTCGCTGATCTGGAGCGTTTGCTGAACCGGGCCCGTACCTTTGCCGCGACGCCCAGAGATATCAAGGCGATGGGACGGTCGCTCGAGCGGATTCCAAGATTGATCGAGATCGTTGGCGAGCCGACGAACGGTTCACGATCTACGCCGCTGGCAGGCCTAAAGCCATGCGATGAAGCGGCGGCGCTGATCTCGGTTGCGATAGATGACGACGCGCCAGCCAATGTTGCTGACGGCAGCGCTGTTGCGAGGGGTTTTGACCCAGCGTTGGATGAACTGCGTGACCTCGCAACGAATGCCCGCGGTGCTATCGCGTCGATTGAGTCGGACGCCCGTGAATCGACCGGGATCAAGTCGCTTAAAGTCGGCTACAACAAGGTGTTCGGCTACTACATCGAGGTATCTCGACCGAACCTGGACCTGGTTCCGGAGGAGTTTGAGCGCAGGCAGACCCTTACCGGCGGCGAGAGATTCATCACTCCGGAACTCAAGGAGCTGGAGTCGAAGATCCTGGGTGCGAGTGAACAGATCGAGGAGCTCGAACGCACGATCTTCCGCCGAGTGTGCGGCGAAGTGGCGGCGCATGGTGAGCGCATCATGGCTGCCGCCGCTGCAGTGGCGTGGCTCGATGCCGTCGTGAGCATGGCCGAGGCTGCTGCTCTGAACGGTTGGGTGAGGCCGGCCATTGACGACAGTGATGTGATTCATATCAAGGACGGCAGGCATCCAGTTGTCGAGGCAGCGCTCGGGCCCGGCAAATTCGTGCCTAACGACACTGACCTGTCATCCGGCGAGACGCAGGTGGCGATCATCACCGGGCCGAATATGTCAGGAAAGTCGACCTACATCCGGCAGGTCGCAGTGCTGGCCCTGATGGCCCAGACAGGTTCGTTTGTTCCTGCTGCTGAGGCGCGCTTTGGAATCACCGATCGCATCTTCACGCGTGCCGGGCTGAGCGACGACATCGCAGGCGGACAGTCCACCTTCATGGTGGAGATGGTTGAGACCGCGACGATTCTGAACCAGGCGACGAACCGATCGCTTGCGGTGCTGGACGAAATCGGTCGAGGCACGAGCACGTACGATGGCCTGGCGATAGCAAGAGCAGTCGCAGAGCATGTTCATAACGACCCAAGACTTGGCTGCAAGACGCTCTTCGCCACTCACTACCATGAGATGACTGCGCTGGCGGACGAACTGCCAAGGGCCGCCAATTTCCGGGTGGCAGTTTCCGAGGACGGAAACGAAGTCGTGTTCCTGCGCCGCATCGTGCCGGGTGGCGCAGACCGCAGTTACGGTGTGCATGTGGCAAGGCTTGCTGGAATGCCGCAGCCGGTTGTGGCACGGGCGTGGGACCTTCTCGACAAGCTCGAAAGTGGAGCAAAAAGGGGAGACAACGGGTCGAACGCGCCTGCCCCGCAGTTGCCGCTATTTGGTGAGGAGCCTGAGATTGTGAGTGAGCTGCAGAAGCTGAAGATCGACGAGATGACGCCACTCGATGCCCTGAACGCGTTGTACAGACTGCAGCAGCAGTCGAAGGGCGACTGAACCGCCCGGAATTGAAACCGAACGAACCGAATAGGAGAAAAAGATGCTGATCGCTGGGACTGCACGGGCCCATATCACTCCACCTGTTGGCATCGCACATGCTGGCTGGGGCGCGCAGACGCACCAGCGGGCTGAAGGCGTGGACATGCCGCTCTACTGCACAGTGCTCTATGTGAGCGACGACGAGGGCGGTACTGAACTGGCGTTCTTCGACGTCGATGAAGGCACGATCAGTGTGAAGCGGGACCGGATTATGCGAGACGCCATCTCATCGGCGAGCGGCATACCCGGAGAGAACCTGCGCATCGCCTACACCCACACTCACTCGGGACCGGTGACGGGCGTCAGTTGGATTGTCGAGGGCGCTGACCTGGTTGAGCCGTGGCTCGACTCGATACCACCGAAGGCTGTGGCTGCTTTGGAGGAAGCAAAGAAGAACGCAAAAAGGGCAAGAGTCACAACTGCGTCGGGTCAGTGCGAGATCAATGTGAACCGTAGGCCGCAGACCGAGGACGGCACACGCTACACAGGCAGAGACTGGGACGGCTTCGTCGATCACGAAGTGTTGGTTACGGCGTTTGATGACGAGGACGGCGAGCCGATCGCGACCATCGTGAACTACGCCTGCCACCCGACGATCATGGCGCAAGACAACCGCCTCATCACGCCTGACTACCCGGGTGTGACGCGAAAAGTGGTTGAAGAGAACGTCGGTGGCATGTGCTTGTTCCTTCAGGGCGCTGCTGGCAACATCGGGCCGATCGACGGCTTCACCGGTGATCTTGCCGTTTATCACAAGGCGGGTCGCCGGCTAGGGCTTGAGGCGTCGAGAGTGCGGCTTGGTATGGACCCGGTACCGCGCAAGGAAAGGCTGGTGAAGATCGAGCCATCGGGCGCCGATCTCGGGCTATACGTCGATGAGCAGTCAGGCGAGCCAGACGATCGCCTCGGCGCGAGCTACGAGATGTTCACCCTTCCGGCGAAGGAGCTTCCGCCGCCCGAGCAGGTGAGGGCCGAGTTCGACGCGGCGCAGCAACACCTGGAGCAGGTGCGGAAGCGGACTTCGGACATCGAGGAGATCAAGAAGGCAGCATTCCCGTCCAAGCGCGCCTACATCGCCCAGAACATTGCGCAGGTGTTCGGTACCGGCGGATCCGTCGACCTGCCTATCCAGGTGATGCGCATCGGCAACACGGCATTCGTCGCGCTTCCGGTGGAGGCGTTCGCCGAGATCGGCGTCGAGGTGAAGCGACGCTCGCCAGCGGACTGGACCGTCTTCGGGGGCTACTCGAACGGTTACTACGGCTATATGCCGATGAAGTACGCCTATCCCGAAGGTGGATACGAGGTGACGACAAGCCCGTTCGCCCCAGGAGCCGCTGAGCAGGCGATTGAGGCGTGCGTGCAGGCCATAGACGCCGTCTGGCAGAAGTCTCTATAGCTTTCGCGAAGGCCCAGGCGTTTTACTTGTCAGTGTGTCGTCGCGCAGGTGCGATGATGCTTGCAAGTATCGGGCAAGTCGCAACGCATGGAATACGCATTCGCCATCATCGGCCTGTTTGCTGGCGCTCTCATGAACGCCGTGTCCGACCGCGTGCCTCCGCTGCACCCGGAATATGACGGCCCGTTCATCAGCGACCGCGCTCGAAAGCTGGCGTGGTGGGAATACCTGCCGCTACTTTCGTTCATCGGCGCAAGACGCGCTCCGCGCATGCAGATTGCAAACGGCGCGTGGCGCTACCCGGCACTTGAGTTCCTGACGGCCGGCGCGTTCTGGCTGGCAGCGATCAGGTTCGAGGACAACACTGCGGTGATGATCGCTGTAGCGCTCTTCGCAGCCTCTTTGATCGCGCTGGCGTTCATCGACTTCGAGACGAAGTACCTGCCGTTCAAGTTAGTCTGGCCAACCGGCATAGCTGCGCTGGCGTTCGCCCCGTTCTGGCCGGACCTCGAGTGGTGGCAGTCGCTGGCAGGCGCTGCGGCGGGCTTCGCAGTCTTCTACCCGATCTACTGGATCGGCTTGCGCATTGACCGTCCGCTCATGGGCGGAGGAGACGCTTATCTGGCGGCGGCGATGGGAGCGATGCTCGGCCTGCAGATGCTGTTCCTCGGGCTCTACATCGGCGTCTTGATCGGCGGAGTTGCGGCTCTAATCGTGCTCGCCGGGCGGATGTTCGGCAGGCGTGAGCGCGTCATCGCTTATGGCCCGTACCTTTCGATGGGCGGACTGATCGCGCTCTACTACGGCAGACCAATAGTCGACTGGGTTGTCGGCACCTGACGCTCGCCCCTGAGACCCGGTCTCTTCCAGGTTCAGCTAAAGTTGTCAGCCGTTCCGGTTACTCAACCTGATTCGGCGCCCTGGGCCTCATCCGCATGCCTCTGTTCGAAACCCTCATCGTCGGCGGATTGCAGACCAACTGCTACATCCTGAAGGCGGACGACTCCGACGAGTGTGTGGTGATCGACCCCGGCGGCGAGCCGCAGCGCGTTATCGACGCCGTCTCGTCTGCGGGCCTCGAACTCACTCGTATCCTTTGCACGCACGGTCACCCTGACCACACAGGCGGAGTGAGCTTGTTACATGATGAACTAGGCGGCAGCTTCTATCTCGCCTCTTCCGACATCAAGTACTCAGCTCAACCCCCGGGATGGCTGCTTGCAGCGCTGGGCGGCTACCAGCAACCGCCGCAGCCGGACGCGTCGCTCAACAGCGCAGCGTCGGTTCAGCTTGGAAGCGAGAAGATCGTCTTCATACGCACGCCTGGCCACACGCCCGGCAGCACCTGTTTCCTGTTCGAAGGGATGGTGTTCACAGGCGACACGCTGTTCAAAGACTCGATCGGCCGCTACGACCTGCCTGGCGGTGACGGCAAACAGGAACTTGAGAGCATCCGAGACCGACTGCTTGTGCTGCCCGACGAAATCCTCGTCTATCCGGGTCACGGACCGTCCTCAACCATCGGCGACGAACGGAGATCCAACCCGTTTTTGACCGAAATCGTCTGAATTAGGGCGTGCAGCCCCGTTTTCGCGCTAGGCGCGCTTGCGCCTGTGGGTATGATGTGGGGAAGTTAAGACGCTTGTGGGGAGGGCGATTTGAAGCTCGGCGAATCTGACGCACTGATAATAGTTGATGTCCAGAACGACTTCTGTCCAGGCGGATCACTGGCGGTTGAGGGCGGCGACGAGATCGCCACTGCGCTGTCAGGACTGGCGATGCACTTCAGGATGAGCAGCGCCCGTATCTTCGCAACGCAGGACTGGCACCCTGAGAACCACTCGTCATTCAACGACAATGGCGGGCCGTGGCCTCCGCACTGTGTGCAGGGTTCGAAAGGCGCCGAGTTTCACGAGAACCTCGAGCTCCCGATCGGCACTTCGATAGTTCGCAAAGGAGCGAATCCGGAAGTCGACGCATATTCCGGCTTCCTGGACTCCACGCTCGAAGAGCAACTCCGCCGCACCGACATTAAGAGGCTATTCGTTGGCGGTCTCGCCACCGATTACTGTGTGCTCAACACTGTGCTTGACGCCCGAGCGCTGGACTTCGACGTGTTCGTTGTCGAGGACGCCATTGCGGCCGTCAACGCGGAGGCCGAAGACGGCGAGAAGGCTGTCGAGAAGATGAAGGGCGCCGGGGCGGAGATGACGACAATCGATGGCGTCAAAGCTGCCTAAGAGTCGATTCTTTCGATGAGCGACTCCAACGCCGGAGTGAGGCGCACGGAGTAGGGCTCCGGGTCTTTGAGTCGCTTTACCTCTTCCGGCAGCATTTCCAACTGCTGCTGGAGCTTGGCGGCGACCGTCTCGATGTCATCCGGCTCCGCTTTGGGCTTGCCGTTCTTGAACACAGTTTCGAGTAGAGGCTGACTGCCGTTAGGAGGCGCTTCTCTGGCCGTCCCGATGTAGTCGCCAGTGAAGATCCCATTCTGCGAAGTGCGGAACACCTGCTTCGGTCCGGGTAAGGTCGCCTTTCCGGGACTGAGCTTCCTGGAGTTTCGGCGGTCGTATGTGACGAGCTTGTAGACAGAGTCCAGGTATGGCGCGTCTGCGGAGACTACATAACGAGTGCCGACACCGAACGCGTCGATAGGCGCGCCGTCCGAGACGAGTTTTGCGATGGAGTGCTCGTCCAGGCCTCCAGTCGCAATGATCTTCACTTCGGTCAAGCCGGCGTCGTCGAGCATGCGTCTTGCCCGGCGTGAAAGAGCGTCCATGTCTCCGGAATCGAGCCTGATCGCGTTCAGGTTATGTTCTTGCGCCCGCATCTCCGTACCGACGGTGATCGCATTGCGAATTCCCTGTTCGACGTCGTAGGTGTCCACGAGCAGTGTGGTCGATTTCGGAAACTCACTTGCGTAGGCCCTGAACGCGGTTAGCTCATCTTCAAACGACTGAACGAACGAATGGGCCATCGTCCCGGTGGACGGGATGCCGAACCTCGCCGCTGCCCTGAGGTTGCTGGTGCCTGAGAAGCCGGCGATTGCGGCGCAACGGGACGCGAGATCGGCCGCTTCGTCGCCCTGCGCACGCCTCGCTCCAAACTCCACCAAAGGCCGGTCCCCGGCAGCCTGCTTGATTCGGACCGCCTTCGTCAGCACCGCTGACTGGAACGTGACCGCGTTCAGGAGCGCGGTCTCGAGTATCTGCGCTTCGACTAGAGGCGCGGTGACCTCGAGCACCGGTTCATCTGCGAAGACCACGGAGCCTTCGCTCACTAATCGTACTGAGCCGCTGAACCTGAAGTCTGCAAGCGCCTCCAGAAAGTCCGGCATCAGTGGCGTGGTCGCCCTCAAGTAGTCGATGTCTTCGCCCGTGAATCGAGCGGACTCGATGTGAGCAAGCGCAGAGTCGATGCCTGCAACTGCGTAGAACGCTCGATCGGGTGGATAGCCACGGAAGAACAGACTGAAGGTAGCTGTGCCGTTCATACCTCGCCGCCAGAAGGCCTGAGCCATCGTCAGCTCGTAGAGATCGACGAACAGGGCTTTGCTGTATCTGGCGTGTCGCAGGGCGGCGGCTCCGGGCGGAAGCGATTTGGCACCGGATGATACCGGTCAGAGCGCCGGGCGCGAAGCCGGTTAGGTGGCCCGGACGGTAGCCAGTAGCTCGGCGGCGGTTGGCCGGTCGGCGATGTCTTCGGCTATGCGGTAAGCGAACAGGTTGCCCTCGGCATCAAACACATACGCGGCCGGTGCCGAGACACCGTCATCAAGCAGGTTGAAGATCCCCCACGCACGAGCCACGTCTGCATTGCTGTCATGCAGCACCGGGAACTGCAGTGCGTAGCGCTCGGCCATGCGAGCGGCATCGAACTCATCATCAACACTGATAGCGATGACCTGCGCGCCGCTCGCCAGGAATTCGGCGTAGCGCTCTTGCAGCTCCACGAGCTGCGCATGGCAGATGCCTCAGAAGAAGCCGCGGTAGAAGACCACGACCACAGGCTGCTGGCCGCGGATTTCCGAGAATCTGACGACCTGGCCGTTGCTGGCGCCAAGCGTGAAATCAGGCGTCGCCACATCGTCCGGTGCCAGTCGGAGGATCCGGTCGTACTGGCCGTTTGTAGGCGGCAGTGAGCGGCCAGATGAGTCTGTGGCCGGCTCGTCTGAACCGCATGCGGCTGCCACGGCGACCAGCAGGACCGCCGAGATGACAAGCAGGAGTCGAAGAGACTTCATACTTTCAATCTATCTGACAGTCCCCGGTATCGCACTGTGAAAGTGGCTGAAGTTTTCGTGAGGCTGGCTCGCATACGCTCAAACGCGATCAGCCCCGGCAACGTTTCCGGGGCTGACTCTAGTTATCTGCTTCGACTGAGGTCTAAACGAACAGCGGACCGAAGATCAGCGAAACGACCGCCATCAACTTCAGCAGGATGTTGATGGAAGGGCCTGATGTGTCCTTGAACGGGTCTCCGACGGTGTCACCGGTGACGGCCGCCGCGTGCGCGTCCGATCCCTTGCCACCGTGGTGTCCGAGTTCGATGTACTTCTTGGCGTTGTCCCAGGCTCCACCTGCGTTAGCCATGAAGATGGCGAGCAGGAAGCCGGTGACGATTGAGCCTGCGAGCAGGCCACCAAGAGCGTTGGCACCGAGAATTCCGCCGACGATGATCGGCGCAACAATGGCGACGAGACCCGGCAGAATCATGGCTCGGAGCGCACCGGTAGTCGAGATCGCAACTGCCTGGGCAGCGTCTGGCTTCACGCCTTCGCGTCCCTCTTTCAGGCCTGGAATCTCACGGAACTGTCTGCGCACCTCTTCGATCATGAAGCCCGCGGCTGTTCCGACGGCCTGCATCGTTAATCCGGAGAAGAGGAACGGTAATAAGGCACCAATTAAGGCTCCAATCAGCACTTCTGCAGTGAGCAGGTCGAGCGTGGTGATACCGGCCATCTGGCCGTACGCCGCCATCAGAGCAAGCGCCGTCAGGACGGCAGATCCGATAGCGAAGCCTTTACCGGTCGCAGCCGTAGTGTTCCCAAGTGCGTCGAGAGCGTCGGTGCGCTCCCGGACTTCTGGCTCCAGGTGTGCCTGCTCGGCGATTCCGCCTGCGTTGTCGGCGACCGGACCGTAGGCGTCCGTCGCCAGCGTCACTCCAAGGGTCGCAAGCATACCGACCGCGGCCAGGCCGACGCCGTAGAGTCCTGCCAGTTCGTTGGCAGCCCAGACACCGATCACAACCGAGATGGTTGGGATTAGCGTGCTGTAGAAGCCGACTGCGACACCGGCGATGATGGTTGATGGGTGGCCGGTCTCAGACTGCTTCGCAATCCACGAAACCGGGTTGATGCTGATCGAGCCGAGCTTGAAGCCTTCGTAGGAGGTGAACCACTCGGTAGATGTGCCGATCACCTGTCCAACCACCAGCCCAATAACCACCACCCAGAAGAGGTCATAGTCACGACTTAATCCAGGCAGGTTGTCTGTGAAGTCCATCTGAGAGATGGCGGCGGCGACGCCGATGAGCACGAGGCCTCCAGCGCCGAATATCCCGAACCGCAAAGCCCACAACAACCTTCCCATCGTGGCCTCTGGTGGAGTGCGGACGAGCGCGGTTCCAATAAGCGCGGCGAAGATGCCGATGCCTGCTACGAGTATCGGAAGAACGACTAAGTCGGCGTCGTACTGAATCGTGCCGCCGGTTGCCGCAGCGCCGACCGAGAAGGCCAGCGCGATCGTCGCGATGATGGACCCGACGTACGACTCGAAGAGGTCAGCGCCCATGCCGGCGACGTCACCAACGTTGTCGCCGACATTGTCAGCGATTACAGCCGGGTTTCGAGGGTCGTCCTCAGGCAGTCCCGCTTCAACCTTTCCGACGAGGTCGGCTCCAACGTCAGCGGCCTTGGTGTAGATTCCTCCGCCAACTCTTGCGAACAGGGCGATTGACGATGCACCGAAGCCAAATCCGGCGATGACGTTGGGGTCACGGAACACGAGCCAGAGCAGGGTCACTCCGACGAGGCCGAGACCAACTACGGTCAAGCCCATCACCGTTCCGCTGCCGAATGCGACTCGAAGCGCCGGGTTCAATCCAGTCTGTGCGGCTGTGGCGGTACGAGTGTTTGCTCGCACCGCAATGCTCATTCCGGCCCAGCCTGCGAGGCCCGAGCCGATGGCACCAACAAGATAGGAGATGGCGGTCCAGGGACCGTCACCCTCGATGCCACCTTCACCCCGCAGATCCTGGAGCTGCTCGATTCGATCGTTGTCGAGGATGTTGAAGTCGATGAACAGCGCTACAAGCACGAACACGACTATCACGAAGGCTGCGAGATAGAGGTACTCGCGTCGCAGGAATGCGATCGCACCTTCCTGGATCAGCGCCCCGATGTCCCTGACTGCGTCTGTTCCTGACGACTTGCTGGTAACCCACCTGGCGAACCCGCCTGCTGCGAGGAGCGCAACTGCACCCGCGATGATCGCCACCATCATTGAGCTCATTTAGATAAGCCTCCGCGAAAGAACCTTCCCTGGACCCCTGTGTTGAGGATCGTGGAAGGTTCGAAATAAGTTGCGGCCCTGTCCGGCATTTTCGTCAGACGACAATTCGGCAGACCTGCCGCATTAAGCCCCTGTCCCTCCGTGTTGGGGAACCGACTAGCGAGGGTATCCCGCGGGCCGAATCAGGTCAACTGAACTGAGTATCAACTGTTCTGGATTGCGGGAGATAGTCCCAGCTTGCTTTTACCCCGGGCCCGCTGTCCCCGGCGTCTAAGCCTGCGTGAAAAGCTGGTCGAGTTGGCGCGTGGCGGCCTCTGGGTCATCGGCTTTGGTAACCGCTGTGGCGACGCAGGCCGAATCGGCGCCCGCTTCAGCCACCTGCCCTATGTTGTCTGCGTTGATGCCGCCAATAGCTATGACGGGCACACCGACCGAGCCTTTGACCTGCCGGAGAGTCTCGACACCCGCTGGCCTTGTGTCCTGTTTGGTGTCTGTTGCAAACATCGCGCCAACTGCCACGTAATCGGCCCCGTCGGATTCGGAGTCCAATGCCTCCTGCTGCAGCGCGTTTGATGTGCCGACGATCTGTCCGCCGCGAAGTAGTTCCCGCGTCCTGCCAACCGGAATGTCTTTCTGGCCGACATGAACTCCGTCCGCGTTGATGAGTGCGGCGATGTCCACCCAGTCGTTGACGATGAAGACCGCTCCGGCCTCAGTGCACATCTCTTGCAATCGAGCAGCCGTCTCCAGTGTCGAATTACGTGCGCCAAGCTTGTCTCTGAGCTGGATAGCGCATGCGCCGCCCGAGAGCGCGGCTGCGGCGACATCGAGCACAGGACGTCCGTTCGTGTGCTCGGGGTCGACGATCACGTAGATACCGTCGAACGAGGCTGCGACGCCCTGGCGCATGTCCCGGCCGACTCTGTCGGCAATCCTGTCCAGCACCTTCTCCGCCCGGCCTATCCAGTCAGCGGACAGGAACTCTTGGCCTTCAGGTGTAAGAGATTCGACCAGTCGCATCGCCTGACGCGCCGCGTCCACGGCGGTGAGTCCCGCTGACCTCGGGTTCTGGCCGCGGCCAGTGACATCGAGAAACGACTTTCGGTCGCGCTCTTCGTTGGCGAGATCGGACGGAATTGCCTCTCGAAGCGACTTGAGGTCAGTGGTGAGGCCAATCGGCGAGGTGGCGACATTCTCCAAGAAGCGGAGGTTGCGATGGATCGACTCCACCTGCGCCTGCAGGTACGCGTTCCGCTGGTCGCTGTCTGCCAATGTCTGCTCCGAGGTGTGCTTCGGCCGAGGTCGTGAAAGTGCGCAGATTGTATGGCAAGGAGCATGTCAGGTCATGCTTCAGCCTGGCACCGCCCGCCCCAAGAGCATCCAAGCGGTGGTCAGGCATTACACTCCTGCAGCTTGCGAACCTTTGACATGAGTTCCGGAGTGAGAGCCTGATGCCGGTAGACCGTCCAACCGAGGAGCAGCTGATTAGCTGGCTCAACAAAGATCTGAACAACTGGGGCCGATGGGGCGATGACGACCAGAAGGGGACGCTCAACCACCTCTCTGATGAGAAGACGAAGTCGGCGCTTTCGCTGGTGGAGGATGGCGCCACGGTTAGCTGCGCCATCAACATCAGCTATCAAGCAGAGCCAGATGTGCCTCGGCCGCCTGTCCACTTCATGGTGAGGACCGGCTACGACCACAAGGCGGGCGAGCCGAAGGAGCGCCAGGTCGCGATGGACTTTTTCGGCCTGATATTCCACGGCCACACCGTGACGCACATCGATTCGCTTGCCCATTTTTTCTGGGACGACAAGATGTACAACGGCTTCCCGGTGAGTGATGTGTCGACGGATGAGGGAGCAGCGACGAACAACGTGCTGGCCGGCAGCGGCGGGATCATCACTCGCGGAGTGCTGGTGGACGCGCCGTATCTTCGAGGCTCCGACCTCATCGAGCGCGGCGATGGTGTTGGCATAGCCGAGATCGAGAAGGCCGAGGCGGAGTGCGGTTTCAAAGTGGAAAAGGGCGATGTGCTGCTGATGCGCACCGGGCAGCTCGGTGAGAGAAAGCGGACTGGCGGAGTGAATGTGTGGGAGAAGGGGTCGGCCGGGCCGAAGCCGGAGATTCTGCCATTCATGCACGAGCGCGAGATCGCCGTGATGGGCTCCGACACTGGCAACGACGTTGCACCGACCGGCTATGAGAAGTTCACGAACCCTGTCCACCAGGTCGGGATCGTCGGAATGGGGCTCTGGATCCTGGACAACGCGTGGCTGGACGACCTCGCAGCGGAGTGCAGGCGTCGTGGCCGCTGGCAGTTTGCGATCTCGATCAACCCGCTCCGGATACCGAACGCCACCGGATCGCCCGTGAACCCGATCGCTATCTTCTAGACCCGAGCTCAGCTCAGCGTGTCCGGCCGGTTGATCGTGATCACGTTGCCGCCATCGACGGGGAGGACTACGCCTGTTACGTAGGAAGACAGATCGGACGCGAGCCATGCGATCGCCTCGCCGATCTCCTCAGGGCGGCCGGTTCTGCCGACAGGGATGGCGCCTCCCCAGTCGTCGCGGATAGACGGATTGGCGTTGAACCGCTTTTCCCAGCCTCCCGCCTCGATGATCCCGGGAGCGACGGCGTTGACCCTGATACCGCGGGTCCCGTACTTCGCTGCCGCCGTGACAGTGACACCGTTCACGCCGTACTTAGCGGCCGTGTAGCCCTCGTTAAGAGTCATTCGCAGACCAGCGATTGACGAGGTGTTGACGATTGATCCACCGCCTTGCTTGAGCATCTGCGCAATCTCGTGCTTCATGCAGTACCAGGTCGAGGTCGTGTTCAGCTCCATCGTCTTGATGAACGCTTCCGGGTCGGCGTCCGGCCAGTCTGCGTTCGAAGGCACACTTCCGCCAGCGTTGTTAGCGGCGCAGTCCAGGCGGCCGTAGGTCTGGATGGCGAAATCGACCATCGCCTGCACTTCGGATTCTTTCGTCACGTCGGTGCGGATGTGACTGGCTTCGCCACCGGCGGCCGATATCTCGTCGACGAGGCTCTGGAGCTCGGCTTCGCGGCGCGCTGCGACCACGACCTTTGCGCCGTGGGTAGCCATCACCTTCGCCGTCGCTCGTCCGATGCCGGAGCTTGCGCCGGTCACGAGGGCCACTTTTCCTTCGAGCATGGACATCGCTTGCACCTACCTCAGGAGTTCACTTCGGGAGTTCGGGGTCGTCATCGTCGTCTACATCCCAGCTATCGTTTCGCCAGCGCGATGGCCTCCAGCACGTCCACTCGAAGCCCTGGCCAATCACCGGGCGCAGGCAAGTGGCCAGAACGAAGAAGCCGATTACGATGAATATCGAGATCACCCAGAACGGAATGGTTTCGTCTCCTCAGATGTGACGGACACGAACTGCCGGTTAGTAGCCTACGGCGTTTTCAATGATGCTGTGGCGCAGGACGCGGCCTGATGTGTCCATCTCGATTGCGAGGAGATCGATTCGCCAGTCTGCGTGTTCGGCGCCGGTCTCGGCAAGATAGCTCTGCGCTGCGGCGATCAGTCGTTCGATTTTCTGGGCAGAAAGCTGCTCTTCCGCTAAGCCGAACGCGTTTGAGCGACGTGTCTTGACCTCAACGAAAACGGTCTGACCATCCAGTTCGGCGACAACATCGATCTCGCCTTCACGGACGCGGTAGTTTGTCCTGATGATCGCGTAGCCGTGTTCAGCCAGGATGTGGGCGGCCGCTGCTTCGCCTGCACGTCCAGCGCCGGCTGGCAGATTCAGACGGTTGGTCGCTCTCGATTTCCTGGTGGTTGGCATTTATGTCAGCGCCGTAGAATTGCCTCGCGCACGGGCCTGAACGAGCTGCGATGAATGTCGCACGGGCCGTGTTCCCTGAGTGCCGCCATGTGTGCAGCGGTGCCGTAGCCCTTGTGCGATGCGAAGCCGTAGACCGGAAACTGCTCCTCGAACACTGAAGCCATGAGCCTGTCCCGGGTCACCTTCGCGATGACGGATGCGGCTGCTATAGACATAGAGACAGCATCTCCCTTGATGATCGATGTCTGCGGCAGCTCGATCCCTTCAAGCTTGAGCGCGTCTATCAGCAGGTGTTGTGGCTGCGGATCGAGTCCTTCGACGGCACGGCCCATCGCCAGCTTCGTGGCCGCAGCGATACCGATCGCGTCGATCTCGTCAGACGAGCAGGCGCCGACGGCGTGGGAAACTCCCGCGGCCACGAGTGCCTCAAACGCCGTCTCGCGCTGCGCCTCGGTCATCTGCTTGCTGTCAGTGAACATGCCGGACCAGTTGGCCGCATCGTCGGCGTTCAGTACCACGGCCCCTGCGACGACAGGCCCTGCGAGCGGGCCGCGTCCCACCTCATCTACTCCGCCAATGAACCTGATGCCGCGCTCCCACAGCTCCTGTTCGAACTGCAGCGTTGGTTTTGGCGGGACAAGGTCTGGCCGGGTGAGCATGTATTAGCCCGTCGGGAGAAGATGGTGTTGAGTCGCCAGACAGCTCAGCCCGGCGGCGCACGGAGCTTATATCTTCTCCCGCCAGTCACCAAGCCGGACGGCGGAACCGCAAGATGCTTAGCGCGCGGCGACTGCTTCGGACAGGCGCTCGGATATGGCTAGCTCAGAGGGTGGAGCAGGCTCGATCAGCCCGCCACCGAGGACCTCGCCTTCGCTGAAGAAGACGGCGGCCTGGCCCGGAGTGATAGCTCGAACGGGCTGTTCGAACTCGATCTCAGCCCAGTCGCCATGTGGCGTCACGGTCGCGGCGGCGTTATTGCCGTTATAGCGGATGCGGGCCTCGCAATTGACCGGACCCTTAGGAGCGGCACCGGCGACCCAGTTGACGCCGGACACCCACAGTCTGGTCTTGAGCAGGTCCTTCGCGTCGCCAACCGTGATATCGCCGGTTGCCGCATTGATGTGCGTAACGAAGACCGGGCGTCCGGTCCCGCCGCTGATCGGCAGGCCCTTGCGCTGCCCGATGGTAAAGCCATGCACGCCATCGTGACTGCCGAGAACCGTCCCGTTCGAGTCCCTGACAGCCCCGGGCTTGCGGGTCTCGAGCCGCTGGTCGACGAACTCCTTGTAGTTGCCTGCAGGGATGAAGCAGATGTCCTGGCTGTCCGGCTTGTCGGCCACAGGCAAACCGAACTTCAGGGCTAGCGAGCGGATCTGCTCCTTTGTATAGCCTCCGACTGGCAGCGCCAGCTTCGCCAGCTTGTCCTGCGTCAGCGTGAACAGCACATATGCCTGGTCCTTGAGCGGATCAACAGCGCTCATAAGCCTGAATCGGCCATCCTCGCTCTTCACCTGCGCGTAGTGGCCTGTCGCGACCAGGTCTGCGTCCATAAACTCCGCGCGTCGCACAAGAAAATCGAACTTGAGCCTGTCGTTGCATGCGAGACACGGATGAGGAGTGCGCCCGTTCTCGTACTCGCCAACGAAGTAGTCGATCACGTGCTCCCTGAACTCGGACTCGAAGTTCATGTAGTAGTGCTTTGCGCCGATGATCCGGCAGGTCGTACGGGCGTCTTCGACGTCCTCAAGGGAGCAGCAGGACTTACTCAGCCGCCCGGCGTTCTCGAAAGGCGCGTCGAAGAGACGCATCGTGACGCCGATGACCTCGTAGCCTTGCTCTGCGAGTAGCGCGGCTGCGACGGAGGAGTCGACACCTCCGCTCATAGCCACAACGGCTCGTTTCCTGTTTCGATTGGCGCTCATCGTATTAAGTGTATCCACGAAGCGGCGCAAGTCGCCTGCGAGAAGTTACAACCTGTCTGGTCTGCCATTAGCGTTTTGTGGACGATCACTGACCTTCGCGCTGGTACAATTGCTGCGATGGCAACAACACAAGACGCTGACACGCAGATCGAACTGAAGTCCACTTCTGACTACGCGCGCTACGCCGCCGAGTTCCTGTCCGAGCGTCTGGCATCCGACATCGTTGTTATCAACGTCGATGGCATCTGCTCCTACGCCGACTTCTTTGTTATCGCCTCCGGTGAGACTGACCGCCACCTCGATGCGATGGCGAACGACCTGACCCGAGAGATTCGCAACCGAGGCCTGCACGCCGGGCACCGGGAAGGCGCGGGCGAGGGCGGCTGGGTGCTGATCGACTTCCCCGGCTTTGTCGTCCACCTGTTCAGCCAGGACAGCCGCGACTACTACGCGCTGGACAAACTGTGGGCGCGTGGCACCGAAGTGGTGCGGCTGCAGTAGGGCGTCGGTTAGACCGGGTCGCTACTCGGTGATCCAGCTCTCGATCTTCCTGTCCCAGCGAAGCAGCTCGTCTGCGCTGAAGAACAGCCCGACTTCTCTTGCCGCGTCATCGGCGTTCGCCGAGCCGTGGATCAGGTTCCGGCCAATGTCCACGCCGAGGTCGCCGCGAATCGTTCCCGGAGCCGCTTCTGCAGGCTTCGTCACGCCCATCATCTTGCGAGTGATCGAGATCGCATCCGGGCCTTCGAGCGCCAGCGCGACGACCGGCGACGATGTGATGTAGTCGACGAGGCCGTCGTAGAACGGCTTTCCCTCGTGCTCGGCGTAGTGTTGGCCGGCCAGCTCACGTGTGACCTGCATGAGCTTCAGCCCGACTATCTTGAGGCCTGTCTGCTCAAGCCGTCGGACGATCTCTCCTGAGAGTCCGCGCTGAACGCCATCAGGTTTCACGAGCACAAGGGTGGTTTCGGTTGCCATTTCTTCTCCAGCTCTGGGATCTCAGTGGACAAATGCGGTGCGCCAGGAGGCGCGATTAATGACCGTGTTGCCGACAGATTACTTTACCTGCGCTGGCGCGCTGCGTGTTGAAGCACGTGCTGGGTTTGCTCACTGTGCGGGCGACGATTCCGGCTGCTGACCAGGAACCTTCCTCATAGTGATGCTGGGAGGGCGTGCGTAGATGGGACGGAGTTCGGTGGGTGGAGTGGCCTTACCAGCGCTGAACCGCTGATCTGCGATCTCAAGCAGCGACAGGGGAGAGCGGGTTGGCGATGCCGACGAGAGTATCCGATCTCCAGACACCATTCCCGTGATCGCATCGGCTCCCTCGCCGCAGAACAGCGCCTTCTCGTTGAACTGCTCTGGGATCTCTTCGATGGCCGCCAAGCCGGTCTCATGCGCTGGTTCTTTAGATATGAACGCAGCCCACGACAGTTCGTTCCTGCCAGCCGGTATCAGCGAGACGACGGGTGTTTCAGTGGTCGCTCGGTCAAGGAACGGATGAGCCTCAAGCATGTGAGTAGGAATTCCGACCGTCGGAAGCTCCCGTGGCAGCGCGAGGCCGATCACGGTGCTGATGCCGACCCGCACAGCGCTGAAGCCGCCGGGACCGAGCGCCACCGCTAGGTGCGTAATGTCAGCCGGAGTGAGTCCAGCGCGGCTGGTCAGCTCGACGATTGCCGGCATCAACTCCCGGCCATGGTTCTGATCTGACCTCCAGACCATTTCCGTCCGGTCGCCCGATTCGGTCTGCAGTCCAACGCCAGCCCAGCGCGTAGAAGTGTCTGTGCCAACGAGAATCATTCCGGCGCTTCCTGTCCTGGCATAAACGCCGCGCTGAGCGACTCATAGATTGCGGCCGACCTCATGGCCAGGTGAGCAGCTCGGTCGCCGCCCGGCGTGAGATGAATAGTGCGGTCGTCCGGCTCTTCCCCGAACTCGATCTGGATGAGCAGCGCATCGTGAGGGAAGTTACCGTCGGCACGCTCCGGCCATTCGATCGCCAACGCTCCGTCGGAAAGCCGCTCTTCCAACGCCAACTCCTCCACTTCGTCCGGCCCGGCGACACGGTAAAGATCGCAGTGGCTCAGCCTGATCCTTCCTCTGTACTCATTGACGATCACGAAAGTCGGGCTGCGCGCAGGCACCTCACTTTCGATGCCGATTGCCATGCCGCGCACCATCTGCGTCTTGCCCGCTCCTAAGTCGCCCATCAGCAGCACCACATCGCCTCGCCTGAGCGCTTCGCCTATGGCGCGACCGATCATGACGGTGTCGGCCTCGGAGTGGCTCTCGACCATCAACCCCTGAGCCTGCGACGGCATGATGGGAAAGGGAAACGGACTATCTTGCACCAAGGTGGTCCCAGCCTCTGCTCTGCAGATCCATCTCGACTCCATCTGAATCGACCATGACTACGCGGTCGCCCTCGTCCGGCTCGTCCGTGATGTGCCCGATGTGAGTGAACATTCCGCGATGTCTGGCGAATAGGCGGTCCATCAGGTCGAACGGCAGTGTAAACAGGAGCTCATAGTCCTCGCCGCCGCTAAGAGCCATCGGCAGTGCCTCTTCACCGAACTGCGACGTGAGTTCTTCCGGTACTGGGACGTCGCTAGCCTTAATCACCGCACCAACCTCACTGGCGGCGCAGATCTTCTCCAGGTCGGCGACCAGCCCGTCGCTCACGTCCATGGCGCAGTGCACGCCATTCTCAACGAGCATCTGACCCTCAGCAATTCTTGGCACAGGCCGGTAATGCGCCTGCTTAAGCGCCTCGGCATCCGCGCCCTCCAGTCCATCCAGCACGGCACTTAGCCCGCCTACCGATCCTCCGATAGTGCCGGTCACGGCGATGAGGTCACCGGCTTCCGCGGCATCTCGACGCAGGACAACGGGTGAACCGTCCTCCTCGGCGGCTCGTCCCGTTAGCGCGACAGTTACGAAGAAGACGGAGGACGAGACCACGTCGCCGCCCACAATGCCACCACCGAACTCGGCAAATGCGCCGGTCAGGCCGCGATACATCTCCTCCATGTCAGTCACTGCAACATCTGCTGGCACGCCGATGGTCACCAGCGTGTGCAGCGGCGCGGCGCCCATCGCCGCGATGTCGCTGAGATTTGAAACCGCCGACTTCCAGCCGACATCAGACCAACTTGCGCGTTCACGAAGGAAGTGCACTCCATCGACCATCGTGTCGGTGGTCATCACATGAATGCCGGATTCGACGCTGACCGCAGCGGCGTCATCACCGATCCCGACGATGACTTCAGAAGCAGGCGGACTGTCGTCGATGACGCGCTTAAGTGCAGCGATCAACTCGAACTCGCCGGGACGGCCGGAATCCTGCTGCTGAGGTGAAGAGGTCATCCTGGCGATTATAGGCACCGACAGTCTCAGAATGGGGTGCTAAACCTGCTCTTAGCAGAGCACTGGTTCACGTGGTGGACTGGCTTCGGTTGTGCCAAATTGCTTGCGACTTCTAGTTCCAGCCGACCGGTGTATTCGACATCATGTTTTGCGTCGGAAGCTCGAAAGCCCGGATATGAGCCGAATCCTTCTACTCTCTGATATCCACGCGAACTTGGCCGCACTCGACGCGGTTCTTTTCGACGCCGCCCGCCGCGCGGAGTTCGACGCGGTGTGGTCGCTTGGCGACGCGGTCGGCTATGGCCCGCGTCCGAATGAGTGCCTCGACCGACTTCGTGAGATCGAAGCCGTAACGATCTCCGGCAACCACGAGCTTGCGGCACTGGGCGAGATCAGCGCCAGCGAATTCAATCCCTTCGCCAGGTTCGCTATCGAGTGGACTGCGAGCGCACTAACTCCAGAGTCCCGCGCCTACATCGAAGCGATGCCGCTTACCGCTGTGCACAGCGACTTCACACTGGCCCACGGCACGCCTCGTGACCCTGTCTGGGAGTATCTGACCGACATCGAGGTTGCTAAGGCGAACGTCGATCAGATCGAGACTCTTCACTGCATCGTTGGCCATACGCACGTTCCTGCGGCATTCCGGGTGTCGAGAGATGACACAGAGCTCTGGCCAGGCGATGGCGAGGCAGTCAGCCTCAACGGCGCGAGGTGGTTCTTGAACCCGGGCAGCGTCGGCCAGCCAAGAGATGGTGACCCAAGGGCGGCGTATGCGTTGCTCGACTTGAGCGAAATGGTCGTCGAGTTTCGCCGAGTCGAGTATCCGATCGAAGAGACGCAGCGCCAGATGGAGGCTGTGGATCTGCCAGATATGCTCATCCAGCGGCTTAGCTTCGGCCGCTAGCGCTGTGAGGGGTGGCGAGGCTTCGCGCTGCGTGGGAACATGCTCTGGCGCGTTAGACCACACGCGCATCACAATCTGAATACGCCGCCCGGAGGGCACGATGCCAGTTGTACAGATAGCGCTCTACTCAGGGCGCACGCCGGACCAGAAGGAAGCGATCGCAAAGGCCGTCACCAAGGCGATCTCCGACACCGCCGGGATCCCGGACGACGCGACCACGATCATCTTCCAGGAAGTCGACAAGCACGACTGGGCTGTCGGCGGAGTACCGGCCTCGAAGCAGTAGAGGCCAGAGACCGGTTGGACGCGAACACGCTGCGTCGGAGTTCTTGCTACTGCGCTAGCTTTTGGATGACCAGCCCGGCGACGAGCTCTTCAAGCACCCAAAGCACGTAGGCGACGTGGATGCGGATTGCCGCCACGGCCATCGAATCGGTCTGTTCGGAGTGCCGACGAGAGCCAGTCAACCGACTCCCGCTTTCCACAGAATCTCCGTGAATGGTCAGTAGTTGCGCGCTCGCCAAGTTGACATGCCGTAGGGCCTCAGTTTGAATGGTTCGCGGCGCGCTAGCTCAACGGCAGAGCAAGTGACTCTTAATCACTAGGTTCGGGGTTCGAATCCCCGGCGCGTCACCAAGATCTGATGCTGTGAATCGAGGGGGCGCGACGATGGCGAGTCGAGGCAATCGAGGAAGCGGGACTTCGTCTCGAAACAACGCGCGTTCAGCTCGTTCCAAGCAAATCGCGAGAAGCAAAGCGATTCAAAAGAACATCGCACAGCGAGAGTTCAACTACGGGGCTTTGGCAGGATTGATCGCAGCGCAGGTAACTGCGCAGCCTACGGTACAGCCGGTTTCACCGCCCGTGAACGAACCAATCGTTGTCGACATTGACTACCGCCGACTGGCCAAAGAAATCACCCGTGAACTCTGGGGCGAAGACCCACCCGGGACATTGATGGGGATTCGGCAGATCATCAAGCAGCAGCGCGCCGATCGGGATCTCGATCAGGAAACTCGCCAGTTTCTGGTAGAGACGGCCAACAAGCTTGATCGAGTTCTCGGATTTCTTGAGGACGATGCCGGATGATTGGGACGCCCACTCTAGCGTGTCTGGATGCGGTGAACTAACCGCCTACTAAATTCGCGGCGGCAGCCCATGGACTCATGGTCACAAGGGGCACATGCGCCTCCAAATCTCGACGCAAGATCGAGAGAAGTACTTCACAACGCCGGCTCTCTCATCTGGGCCACAGGTGAATCTCCCTGTGGACCGCGGCGCTTGTGGTAAATAGTGCACAGATTGGATCGTCACCGCTAATTGCCGAGTCCTAGTAGATACCCAATTCCGTGCACCGCGGCTTGCGCCTGCCCAAGCGAAGTCACGACGGCAGCTGTCGCCATGAAGGGTTCGGCCTTTGCTTTGACCGCGAGATAGACGAGGGCTTCATGAACTCCACGCAACCTACCGAATGCTTCCGAAACTCGCCGAACAAAGGCTTGATTCTCAAGCGAATCTGGTGCAATCGCTGAGCCGGTCAATTGCGCAATCAGCTCGATGCTGGGCAGTAGACTGTATTCGGCAACGGTCAGGATGTCGGATCGCATCGAACAGAGCTCAATCAGTTCCAGGGTATGGTTCTTGAGATCCGCTAGTTTCGTCGCCACGGCTTGTCGGGTGGCCGTGTCGAGTTTGAGATTCGGCGCCGACGCGATCGATCCAGGGTTCGGTTGCGCAACGCCTGAGCCGTCCGTACCACCGTCACCGGCGAGTATGGCCAATCCTTGCTCCACCGTGCCTAGGTCCCTGACCAATTCGGCCGCTGGCACGCGGTCATGATCAGTCACTCCAAGAATCGTCAGTGCCCGAAAGGGCCTTGACTGTTCCCGAAAATGGGCGAGTGTCTGTTTCCAGACTTCCGGATTCAGGTAGCTTGGATGCATGTGGATGGCGGATATCACGTCGTTGTTGACATTGATCAGTCCGGTCGCGTCATCGTCAGAAACGACGTGGTGTTGGATCGATCGCACAGTTGCGGTGAGACGCGTGCACGCCATCTCCAGCTGTTTCATCTGCCTTTCCATTGATCGACCTCCACCAAAGTCAAATTCGTTCCTAGCGTGATTTCGCAACATATCAAGCGAACGCGTGATGGCGCGAGTCAACAACGTACGCGGCTCGATTCCCGGCGATGACAGTGGATCTTCGTCCGGGCATTTTGGTTGGGCAGAGCAAGTGACTCTTAATCACTAGGTTCGGGGTTCGAATCCCCGGCGCGTCACCAACTCAGAGGACACTCAGAATGAAGCTAACTGCGCGTTCCGAGTGATTCCAGAACTGATTCTGAATCGCCGGGTTGACCCTATCTCTGTCGGGAATTTAGATGGGTCAAATGTCAGGAATCGACGACACCATCTGTGACGCAGTCGTTTACCTCTGCAAAGATACTGACGATGCGATGGTAGGACCAAAGGGCCCGTAGTTGCCTGAGATAGGCTTCCTGACTCAATCGGCGTTACCTCAGTACAATTGCGGCCATGGAACTCAAAGAAGCGCTCGCCCGACTTGAAGAGCTCGGAACCGAAAAGGTGAGAGCCCAAAACGCGAAGCTCGGTGCGGGAGACAACCAGTTTGGTGTCAAACTCGGAGACATCCGCAAACTGGCGAAAGAGATCAAGACCGACCACGATCTGGCGATGGACCTCTGGAAGATGGGGAACATCGATGGGCAACTGTTAGCGGTCCTGCTGATGAAGCCGAAGGAACTTTCGGCTGAACAGATGGATCAGGTCGTCAGATCGGCCGACTTCGAACAGGTTGCGGACTGGCTCAATGCATACGTGGTCAAGCGTCATCCTGACAAGGAGACTCTGCGTCAACGCTGGATGGCAGACAGTGATCCGATGGCATCTCGCGCAGGCTGGAACCTTACTGCGGAGCGGATTTCGAAAACCCCCGATGGTCTCGATCTCACATCCCTTCTAGACCGCATCGAGTCAGAGATGGCGAACGCCTCACCGCAAGCGCAGTGGACGATGAACTCGGCCCTGGTGGAGATCGGAATCAACTTCCCTGAGCACCGGAGCAGGGCCATCGCAATTGGAGAGAAGCTGGGAGTCTTCCGCGACTACCCGGTCTCGAGAGGCTGCACCTCGCCATTTGCGCCGATCTGGATCAATGCGATGGTTGGCACAACCGCCAGCTAGACGGTCATGGCGGTCATCAGCAGTGAGCGGTCGAAGCCGTTCGAAGCGTCCTTCCAAGCGTCACTACTAAACGCGCTAAGTCTGCCACCCTACGTACTCGCTACAGGTCGACCTTAGGGGTGACCTCGACCCTGTTGCTCGGAGACCACCGAAGGCCTTCCGTGTTCCGATTCGTGGGATATCATCCCGCCGCCAATCATCTCCAGTCAGCCCCGCAGCCTATCTGCACCATCACCGAGCCCTCACACTGAAATGGCGAACATGAAAAGCTCAACCCAGGGTGTGTCAGTCCCCGCGCTGTTCTTCCGGTTCAAATGGCGTATCAGCCTGACCCTCAGTCTCGTCTTGATAGAGGCGGCACTGACCCTGTTCTTCCCCCTCGCCATCGGCCTCGCCGTAAACGACCTGGTCGACGACAGCTACGCCGGCATCATCATCCTGGCTGGACTTACGTCCGGACTGCTGGTCATTGGCACGGCGAGAAGGTTCTACGATACCCGTGCCTACTCTGGCATCTACCGCATTGTGGCGAGCGAGATGGTCGATCGTGAGCAGAGCAAAGGGACTGACGTCTCAACAATCTCCGCCCGGTCTTCGTTGCTGACCGAACTGGTTGAGTTCCTTGAGAACTCGCTCCCGGAGATTGTGACCTCATTGATAGGCGTGGTTGGGATCCTGGTGATCCTGGCGGGGATCAACATCTGGGTCTTCCTGGCCAGCCTCGGACTGCTCCTGATTGTGATCGTCACCTACTGGATCACAGGTGGGCGGAACCTGCGGCTGAATGCCGGGTACAACAACGAGTTGGAGCGGCGTGTAGATGCGCTTTCGGCAGGGAATAGGCGCGGCATCTTTCTCCACTTCGCCAGGCTGATGCGATGGAACGTCCGACTGTCCGATCTGGAGACGAGCAACTACTTCGTCTTCTTCGCCGGGGTCGTCGCCCTGGTTATCTTTGCCCCGTTCGCCCTGATAAACGACGATGTGGAGGTTGGCTTCGTCACCGCCGCCTTGCTGTATGTCTTCCAGTACATTGAAGGTCTGGTCACTGCTCCGTACTATCTCCAGCAGGGCATTCGGCTCAAGGAGATCTCTGGCCGGCTAAGCTCCGACTAACTGAGTCGGCGCGGTACCAGTTCTAGCCGTCGACTCGTGAGGTGTCGCCTTTCGACTCCGACTAGTCGCTTTTTGCTGTTGTGCCGGAGTCGAAGTGCAGGCTCGGCGACCCAACTGGCCGACACGATGTCAGAACTCGTGAACAGGGGGACAAATCCAGACTTGATGGCTGCTAATCAGTTAGAGTTTCCACGACTGTTAACGACTCGGAGACTTCAGGAATTGCAGAACGTTATTGACACCCCCATGGACTACGCTGACCGGATCCGACAAGAGCTGGGGAACTGCCTGGTTGAGACAGCTCTCCCTATCGGCGAGAAGTTCGTAGACAAGGTTCGGGATCGCTACGATCTTGGCGATCGCATCGTGCTCATCACGACCGACCGGCAAAGTGCCTTCGACCGGGTCCTGGCCGCTATTCCATTCAAGGGACAGGTGCTCAACCAGACGAGCGAGTGGTGGTTTGAACAGACTCGCCACATCGTGCCAAACCATGTCCTGTCAATTCCCGATCCAAACGTCACAATCGCCAGGAAATGCTCCGTGTTTCCGATTGAGTTCGTGGTGCGCGGATACATCACAGGGTCCACCAGCACCTCCCTGTGGACCGTTTACCAGAGCGGTCAACGCCAGTACTGCGGCAACGATTTGCCCGACGGCCTTGTAAAGAACCAAAAGCTAGGAGCGAATGTCGTCACGCCGACCACTAAAGGCGAGCACGACCGTCCGATCAGTCCTGATGAGATCGTGTCGGAGAACTGGATGACCGCTGACGATTGGGAACAGTGCAGCCAGATTGCGCTGGAACTCTTCGCCTTCGGCCAGGCGCGGGCAGCCGAGCACGGCCTGGTGCTGGTCGATACCAAGTATGAGATGGGACGCGATCAGAACGGCGAAATCCGTCTGGTGGACGAAATCCACACCCCCGACTCCAGTCGCTACTGGATAGCTGACACGTACCAGGAGCGTTTTGAGGCGGAACAGGAACCCGACAACGTTGACAAGGAGTTCCTCCGTCTCTGGTTCACGGAGAACTCCAACCCCTATGAAGACGAGGTTCTTCCACCAGCACCGGATGACCTTGTGATCGAACTCTCCAGGCGCTACATCTACCTGTACGAGAAGATCACCGGCCGCTCGTTCGAGTTTCCAGACGCGGACCAATCGATCGAGGCACGCCTGGCAAGCAATCTTGCCGGAGTCGTCTGAACCGCTGGCTAACCGGGCGATGACTCACACCAGACCGGCGAGAGTTATAGCCGCCTCTGCTTCAATCGACGCCTAATCGCGGCCGCTTGAATCGTCGTCATCCACGCCAACGCCTCTATGCTCTTACCCGCGGCCTATGTACGGCATCTTCGTTGCCATGATCGTCATGAACTGGACGTTCGTGTCTAGCGGCAGGTTGGCGATGAACAGGATCTGTTCGCCGACATAGCTCACGTCGAACGTAGGTTCGGGAACCATCTCGCCGTTAGCCTGCGGCACGCCGCCGGCCATTCTGGCAGTCATCGGTGTTGCTGCATTTCCGATATCGATCTGCGAACAGGCGATGTTGTACTTGCGACCATCGAGCGCAGTTGAGCGAGTCATGCCGGTTACGCCGTGCTTGGTCGCGGTATAAGCAGCGGAACCGGGTCGCGGCACGTATGCAGATATCGACCCGTTGTTGATGATTCGACCACCCATCGGGTCCTGATCCTTCATGATGAGCATCGCCTCACGGGTGCAGAGGAATGTTCCCGTCAGGTTGATATCGACCACCATCTGCCATTTTTCTGGCGTGATCTCCTCGAGTGACGGCGCGGGGGTGTTGGTGCCGGCGTTGTTGAACAGCACGTCAAGCCGACCGAAGGTATCCATGGTCTTCTTGAACACATCGGCCACGGAATCGGCCTTGCCGGCGTCGGCGGATACTGGCAGGGCATTTCCGGAGTTTTCGCCAGCCAGGCTCGCGGTCTCTTCCAGAGCCTCAAGCCTCCGGCCGACAAGCGTCACCTTGTAACCATCTCCAAGTAGCGCCAGTGCTGCGCTTCGACCCACGCCACTTCCGGCTCCTGTGATCACTGCGACCTTGTTGTCGGCCATAAGAAATGCTCCCCTGAGAAATGTCTGATTGCTGAGCGGAGAGTCTATTCCTGGCAGCGACCACGGACAAGTCAGATCTGGTCGGACAGCCGACTTGAGGTTTCGCGCAAATCGCCTGAGTGGCGCAGGAAATCCTGCGGCAACTGCTACTCCAAGTCATTGCGGCACAGATTTCAGAGACTGGCCAGCTCCGGACGGTGGTTCAGCGTCGCTGCCACACGCCTTCCCACTGCGACCATGTTCCCGATAGTGGCGGCGCTCGATGAGTCACGTCTTCCGTCACATGGACGATTGGATGAAAATCGGCCTCAAGGCGCTCTGCGATCTCAAGGCGACTGAAAAAGTGGATCAACAGGGCCTCTTTCGGCCCGTCGTCGTAGCGTACGGTGAGTCCTCCGGCTCCGTCCCGCTCCACGACGCTATGCTGCCTGACAATTTCGGTGGATACCGAGTTCACTCTCAGGAAAAACAGTCCTCCAGGACGCAGCACCTGAGCCACTCGACTGAAGTAGCTACTTACCTGAGCCGCGTTCCCGTGCTGGAACACCTGGAGCGCAACCAGATAATCGAACTTTCGGCCGTTGTCTTCAAACGTCGTGAAGTCGTCGCAGATCAGCCGATCTGGCTCGATACCTGGCCGCTGCTCGGATAACTGGCGCAGCGCCTCGGCGGAGACATCCAGTCCGATTAGCTGGAGACCGTGATCGACGAGCGGCAGAAAATTCCTGCCGTTGCCACAACCGACATAAAGTCCTGTCCACTGGTGGTCAGGGTCGTAGTGGTCCAGAGTCTCAGTGATCTTTGCCACGAACGGAAGAGGCGGATCTCCAACGTAGCGACCGGTTCGATATTCGGCGTCCCAACTCGAAGCGATCGACATTCGAAGACGTCTCCTGTCCTAAGACCCAAGAATCAGGCGGCAGCGACCACACTTGGTAAGGGGAGTGATGCTTGCCCGGGACAGGCTACAACGTCACCTGCTCAACAAACGAGCAGGTGGCGCTTTGTGGAACGGCGCGACTCCGGCAAATGGCCAAACTTTCGTGGTGTCAGTCAGACTTCGTCAGGTCCTGGGCGATCATCAGCGCGTTGCCGTCCGGGTCGTAGAACGTGGCAGTGCTGACCATTCCCTCAACTACGTCATTCTCGCCGTCGAACTTAACTCCGGCGCCTTCCAGGGCGCCTCTCGCCGAATCGATATCGGCTACGCCAAAGACCGGGACCAAATTGCCCGGTGCTGGCTCCATCTGTTCTCCAAGTCCCAGGATCACACCATCGGTCTTGGTGTGCATCTCGCTCCAGCCGGCTTCGTCGATGTGATGGATAAGCTCGAATCCGAGCTTATCGCTATACCAGTCGGCGCTTACATGACGGTCCCGGACGGACATTGCGAGGGTGATGTTGCTATTTAGAGATACAAGCGGCATCGAGTCTTCCCTTCGTACTAAAAGTAATGTAACTTTATTTTATGGACATAGAATCGCTTGTCAAGCTCACTTCCAGAGCATGGTCTCTGAACATACTGGCGCTGCTGCACCAGGGAGTTCCGGGTCGCCAGGCGCCTTTACTGGCCGCAACGAGCGCTAGCAGGACTTCATTCGCTTCGAGCCTGGAGCATCTTGTGCAGTTGGAGCTGCTGGAGCGGAATCCTGGTCATGGCCACCCGCTGCGTCCGGAGTTTCGGCTGACTCAGACGGGTATCGAAGCGGCCGAGACCGCAGATAGGATTGTGAACGCTGTCCCTGACGACGAGGAATTCGCTTTGCTGCGACGCAGTTGGACCGTTCCGATTCTTGCGGTGACTGACGCGCCCCGTCGCTTCTCTGTCATCAAGTCAGATCTTGCCCCGATTACGGACAAGGCACTTTCGACGTCGCTTTATCAGCTAGAGGCTCGAGAGTGGCTCCATCGAGAGATCGACACTTCGACGCGAGTGCCGTTTCCAACCTATAGCGCAGCAAACAGAGGGCTTGAGATCAATCACGCGATCTCACTGTCGGCATAGCCGGCGACGAACCTCCGAAACAGATGAGCTGAGTCGAACGGTGGCGGCTACTTTTTGACCGCCGCGTACCGGCCGATCTTCATCTTGTCGTTCAGCATCGCCTCGCCGAATGTCTTAGCCCTGATCATGGTGCCGGCCTGTGCACCAGGTGGTTTTTATTGAGAGGAGATGCATACTCGCGGTACCACGAGGGGACTAATTCACAGCGCCTGAGAGCAGCTCGACTCATCTGAACGACCACCTCTTCTCACCGCCATTTCAAGCTGTATCCACACCTGCTGCACAGAACTGATCAGCACTCTTGTAAGAGGAACGCGGGCGAAGATCGCAAATTGTCTCGTTCTGTCCCGAATAGCGCTTATGAGAAGCGCATCGGCATCTGTGAAATGAAGCAAATAACGGGTGGTTTGGTACCGATGAATAAGCGACTTTTCTTGCTGGCAGTGCCTTTCTTGATGGTGCTGTCAGCATGTTCCCAGGGTGCTGGCGCTGCGGACCCGTCGTCTGAGACGACATCTGATACTCCTCAGCAACGGGTTGCCACGAGCCAGCCATCGGCAAATGACCGACTCTCGGCCATTCAGCCGACTTCCTCAAGGACTGAAACTGGTGCCATCAACACACGCCCGGCCCCAACGGCTACCGCTGTAGATGTCTCACCGGTCGGCTCTGTACCACCTCCACCCGATACCGTTGATTCAAATGTGAGCTCTCCGCGTCCGGCTCCAACCGCCACGAGGATTCCAACTCCAACGCGGGCGCCATTCGACCCTAACGCAACTCCCACGCCGTTGTGGAGCTCGCCTCCAGTGATTGCTCCCACGTCCACTTCGACGCCGATTCCTTTGAACACGCCGTTCGTGCCGCCCACGATCGTTGCGGCTGCGCCGTCCGAGCAGTTCGATTCGCTGTTGACCTACGAATACTCACTTCCGTCCGGCTGGTCCCAGGTAAGGACCGAGAACTCACTGGTCCTAGTCGATCGGACCGGCAAACTGACTGTTTCGATCAGCGAACAGGTCATCGAGCCGTGGAAATACCCGACAATCCTTGCCTTGGCCGCTCAGTTGACACCTGAGGAACCATCGGGCTGGGATCGGTGGAACCTCGTCTCCAAGCAGTCGGTTCGCTCTGGCAACGCGCACGAGTTCCGATACGGCGGTGAGAAGAACGGCGTCGAGTACATGAACTTCATCCACTGGTTCATGTGGGGCGACATTCACGTCCAGGTTTCGGCAGAAGTGCCGGAGTTCGACTGGAACATCAGCGGTTCAATCCGATCGACTCTCAGCAGCGTTCTCGAATCGTTCGAGCCGCATGATGATTCGCGGATCTTCACGGAGTCTGACGTGTTGACGATTCTCGCTCAGAGGCTTGATGACCGGCCGAGCGGTGTTTTCGCCCGCGACGACGTGGCACGCGCACGCTACGAAATGACCTGCAGGCAGATTCTGACAGACCTCGTTCAGACGCCGTTGCACTTCGGTGCCGGCATGTGGCAGATGTCCGCTCAGACGCTTGAGAGCGTCGAGACATGGCGTGTGTTCGCACCTTCTGGCTCGATCGTGGCTCAGGACACGAACCAGAGCAGGTGTTAATGACTGATTGACGAAGCATTGAAAGCGGGAGCGTCTCGACGACGCTCCCGCTTTCGTTTGACGAGCCCCATCGGCAACTTAGTCACGTGCTAGCCTGAGGGCACTTCCAGGACGATCGATAAGAGCGTATGTCAAGTGACGTCTAATCGGACTAGAGAGATTAGCCTGACCCCGATTGAGCGACGACTACGTCATCGAGGATCGGGCAATCTCACCGAGTTGCAGATCTCTCGCCGCCGCAAGGTGATCGACCGACTGGAGGTGGTTGACGAACGGACGTGGCGCTGGACAGGCCAGGCTAAGACAGCGAGAGGCAGACGTTATCCGCAGATAGCGCTCACGCTCGGCGGAGGCGCTACCCAGCTGTTGAACGCTCGCCACGTGGTGTTCTACCTTGCGACCGGCTGGGTGCATGAGGCTGTTCAGCAGTATCGGAGTCGCGACGGCGATCCGATGAATGTCCACCCCGACAACCTTGCACCAACGCCGCCGATCTCGAGTGCGAGGGCGAACAACAATCTCTGGGACACAGACAGGCTCAGAGACTACTTCGGATAGCCGGTCGGCTCTGAGCGCGAACAACGCCGGTGCAGTGTTACACCGGCGTTGTCTAAATCAGTGGCAAGTTCGCTAAGTCGCAGAAACCTGCTCAAACGAGATCGTGTTGCCTTCGGGATCGCGGGCCTTCGCGGCCATCACGCCTTCGTACACTTTGCGAGGCTTCTGGATGTCGACGCCGCGCTTCTTCAGGTCCCAGTAGGTGAAATCGAGGTCATCAACCTTCAGCGAAAGCAGGACTGAGCCGCTGCCTCGTATATCGCCGCCACCGTGGATTGCCAGGGTGGAACTACCGGCATCGAACGCCACCCAGTTCTCGTCTTCGAGGCTCGCATCAGGCCCCGGATACGTCACCTTGAGTCCCACAACGTCCCTATAGAACTCCGCCATCTTCTGCACATCCCAGGCCATCAGGATCACCTGGTAAAGGTCTGCCGCCATGATTCGTCTCTCCGCATATCGAAGTGTTGTTCAGTCCAA
Organism: Dehalococcoidia bacterium; assembly: GCA_028285005.1. Taxonomy (GTDB): domain Bacteria; phylum Chloroflexota; class Dehalococcoidia; order Lucifugimonadales; family Lucifugimonadaceae; genus JAJCYX01. The sequence continues at coordinate 103,507 of JANQQP010000016.1, forward strand.
GGGTGGCCACGAAGTCGATGCTAGCAACGCGGCAGCATGGCCGCGAGGAAATGTTTTCACCTAAAACATATACAGAGACATAGATGGTGTAGTGCACGGCGGTGCGCATTGGCGCGAAAATAACAACTGAAACCTCAAAATGGGTTGGCATGTGTGGTTCGTCACGTGTGGATTCATTTTAGTTTGAACCGTGTCAGATATATTTGACAAATCGATCACCATCGGTGATCTCCTAGCTTTGGCTGGCGGAATCGTTTTCGTGGCGCTTCCGTTAATGTGGCGTTGGTGGCACCATGCCAATCCCATTAAAGTGGGTGTAGCAATCACTTGGAGCGACCGGATTCAAATGCTGGTCAATGACAATTGGCATCGTTCGGTGATGATGCACCCTCTCGTAGAAGGTGGTGACCCTATCGTTGACGTGCGAGTCGCTCTTCGTGCAGGAGAATTGTACGAGGCCGAATTCTCCATCGGCGAGCGGAAGTGGTTCTGCCGCGAAGAGAAGCACCACCATAGGGTGCCCCGCTTGTTGTGTTGGCAATACCTTGCGGGTTCAGCCATTGTTATCGGTGCCGTATTATCGAGTACGCCGGAATGGGACGCCATCAAGAGCGGCGCTCCTGCGCCGGATGGAGATGAATCCATGCGGCTCACGTGGATCCCGTATCCCGGTGGCGCATCATCCCATCGGGCAGTGTTCAATCCACCATTACAGCGGCATGAACACTAATTTGTGACGACTTTGAATGTGAAAGCACCAATTGGCTGGAAAGGTAAACTGCTTGTCGTCGCTAAAGTCGAACCCGAGCGTTACGTATTGGTAACGCGTACGATATCGGTTGGGGAAGTTAAGCCATCATTTACCGAAAGTTAGCGAGTTAGGAATTAATTGCCTGGAGGTGTGACAGAAACCGTACTTCCCACCACGCTGGAACAATGTGCGAGGGCAAGTGGCTGATCACGTCCGCCCTTACCCCTCCACAGACTCCAACGGGTTCACAGTCACGCGGCTCATTAGCACTTCGCCAGTGTTGGTGAACTGGTGCCTTGCGCCGCCTGGCACGAGCACTGCGTCGCCGGTCTTGATTGGATACTGCTCGCCCTCAACGGTCACGACGCCCGAGCCTTCGGTGATGTAGGCCATGTGCTCCCAGGGATGAACATGGTCAGGGCTCGACTCTCCAGGCTGGTGGTGGACCATCAAGAGGACCGAGGTGGCGCTGCCTGCCTCGGGACCAAGGACCGGGTTGGATTTTCCTTCGGAATTCACTATGACTGGCTTCAATTTGACGTTGTCCTTTGACGTTCAGATTTACTAGGCGGAAGTAACCGGGATCACGGATCCTGCCTCTGGCGCCCCGGCTGCCACTGTGTTGCGAAGGGGCTCCGAGAATCCCTCCGAGGCGATCTCGATCTCGTCTCCCGGCTCGAACTTCCATTGTCTCGTGCTGAACGACAGCTGGCTCGTTCCGAAGAAGTGAACATGCGCATCGCCTGGCGCCCGGTGCTGCGGATACTTGAAGTGGTGGTCCTCGCAGTTCGCCAGCGTGTGGCTCATGTACTCCTCGCCGGTGAACAGCGGCCCGGAATCGTAGATCGTCTCACCTGCCCGCCTGACGGTGCAGGTGAGCTGTAGCTCCTTGAAGTCGAAATCGGTGACCAGCTCGGGACCTACCGAGCACTCGCGCAACTTGGACGGGGCGAGATAGAGGTAGTTGATTCGCTCCGTCTCATGGTCCGACCACTCGTTGCCGAGCGCAAAGCCCAGCCTGCGGGGAGCGCCGGTCGGGTCGATCATGTAGCAAGCCGCCAGTTCCGGCTCCTCGCCTCCGTCGAGCGCGAACGCCGGAAGCTCCAGCGTCTCACCCGGACCCTTGATGGCTGTGCCGTTACCTTTGTAGAACCACTCAGGCGAGGTGCCGCGGGTGCCGGATGAGGGCTTGCCACCGTCGAGTCCCATCTGGAACATCTTCGCCGAGTCGCTCTGCGGTTCGGCCGATTGCTCGCTATCGTCCGAATGCATCTGGTCCCGGGACTTCATCGAGCCGGTGTGAGTGAGTCCGGTCCCTGACACCAGGACTCGGTGCGGATCTTCGTGTGCCACTGGAGAGATCAGATGCGATGCATCGCCACCGGGAGCGCCGGCGAGAAGCTCGCTGTACGGCAGGCGGTCCGCTCCGTTCAGGCTCTCCGAAAGCACCTGCTCGAACGACTTACCGGCTTCGAAGCCTGCTTGCGCAACGTCATAGACGCTTTTCAGCGATGGCGAGGCCGAGGTGATGTCGGCGACTGAGTCGCCCTCGACCACTCCAACTCGCCTGCCTTTACCCGGGATAACGAACTGAACGACGCGCAATGTGCATTCCTCAGGGCTGATTCTGTCTGACTCGCCGCTCGATAGCGCTCAATACGGCGGCCCCGGCGAGGGGCACGGCTAGAATACCCTCCGCGTTTCCGTTGAGCGACCCGGCGATCGATGAGGTATTGCGTCTCGTGAAGATCACATCCGTCGAGGCCAAAGTGCTGGTTTGGCCTGCGATTGATCCGCCGTTCTGGATGTCGCTACTACCTGTGAACCGGCCGCATGAGCTGGTGATGCTCGTGCACACTGACGAAAGGCTCACAGGGATCGGCCACAGCGATCAGGCCGGAGATGTGTTTCGCGGAGGCAGCGACGGACAACCGCATCTCGCCAATGCCTCGAGGATCGTCCCGGATGCCATTGCGCCGCTACTCACCGGGGAAGACCCGCTCCAGGTCGAATCGCTCTGGCAGAAGATATTCGCCCTGACTTACCGGCACCACTGGAACGCCGAGGGCTGGTCGAGGTCGAGCATGCTTTCGGCATTGGCAGCGATCGACATGGCGCTATGGGATATCCGAGCGAAGGCGAAAGGTCTCCCCGTCTTCCGACTGCTTGGCGGAGAAGACCCTCAGGTGCCGATGTACATCGCGGGCGGCTACTACCGCGAGGGCAAGGGGCTTTCGGAACTGGCGGACGAATGCCACCAGTACAGCGCGCACGGCTACAACGCGCTGAAGGTGCGCGTCGGTGGCATGTCGTTGGAGGAAGATGTCGAGCGAGTGCGCGTGATCAGAGAGACCGTCGGCCCGGACATGAAGTTGATGCTGGACGCTAACGAGGCGTACGACTCCGACACGGCGATCGAGGCCGCTGCTGAGTACCAGGACATAGGGATCTACTGGTTCGAGGAGCCGGTCGCCTGGTACGAAGGCAACACCGGACTACGCAAAGTGAGCGAGGCGATCGAGATTGATGTTGCGGGCGGTGAGCAGACGGCGACGCACTGGGAAGCGGCGGAGATGGCGAGCGAGGCCGCCATCAAGTTCATGGAGTTCGACTGCATGCGCACCGGCGGTCCCACGGAGTGGTTGCGTGTGGCAGATGTGTGCCGGAGAGTCGGCGTGCAGATGGCCCCACATCATGGTGCGCATATTCACGCCCATCTCGTAGCGGCAGCGAGCAACGGCCTGATCGTCGAGGCGTTCCCGGATCCATCAATGTACTCAACGCCTGAAGAGCTGGAGTTTGTGAGGTGGGACCGCAAGCGTGAGCTGTTCTCGGTGCATCCCGAGGTGCGAGACGGCTCGATGTGGCTGAGCGATATACCCGGCTGGGGCATCGAGCTGGACGAGGATGTCGTTGGGCGGCTCGAGGTGAAAGAGTGACGGTCGCCGTCTAAAACAGTTCGAAGTAGCGCTTGAAGAACCGCTCGGGATCTACTTTGAAGCCGGCCTCCAGCGGGCCCTTCTCGTCCGGTCGCCAGTCCGTGACTCCCTGTTCATCACCATCGTCCGTGCTGACCGACGCAAAGCCTCGTTCGTAGCCACAGATCGTTTCGTCGAACACAGCCACCGCTGCCAGCGGGTCGTGGAAGGTGATCAGAGGGCGGCGGCTAAACCACTCCTCGGCCATGTCAAGTACCGGCGCTAACAGCGGTGCACTGAAACGCTTGCGCACCTCATCCGCTTGCATCTGCACCTGCATCGTGATGTCCAGCCCGTGTACCAGAGTTCTGCTGGTTTCGGTGTTGAGGACGACTTCGGCCGCATGCGGGTCACAGTAGACGTTCCACTCGTAGGGTCCGCGTCCCATTTGATCCGGGCCGAATCGACCGCACATCAACACAAGCTGCTTTAGCTGCATGGGCACATCGGGATGGCGTTCGAAGAGTGTCGCCACGTTCGTCATAGGTCCGACCGCGAGCAGCGTGATCTCACCCGGGTTGCCGGTAATCAGATCGGCCATGAAGTCGACGGCGTCCTCGGACGGGAAGGTCTCGTCATGCGGCCAGCGCTCCAACGACGGAGCCTGCTGTGCGACGGGCTGGCGTGGTTCCACCTGCCGGGGATCAGCCGCGCCGGGCACTATCCGCACCTCTTTGCCGGCCACCTTGCACAGGACGCTGGCAAGCTTCGCCCGGACCTCGGGTTGGCCCGAGACCGTGGTGATTCCAACCAGCTCGCACTCAGGGTTGGCTAGCAGCCATGCAAGCGCCACCGCATCGTCTATGTCGGAGCCGATATCTGTATCGAACAGGACCTTTTCGGGCATTTCGCTCCTACATATCTGAACTCGTGATGAAATCCGCTCAGCTTGCAGATTCCGGTATATCATCCCGCCGCGACGGCCGCACAATCCGTCGTTCAACCGCAGTTGCAGCTTCCAGCAAGACAGGTGAGAACAATGCGCACCCGATCAGCCATCTTCTACGCGGCCCAGCAACCGATCAGCGTCGAGGACGTGGAGCTGCAAGGGCCGCAGTCCGGCGAGGTTCTGGTGCGGGTTGCCGCCACCGGGGCTTGCCACAGCGACTACCACGCCATCGACGGGCACATTGAGGCTGCGACCGTACCGCTGGTGATGGGCCATGAGGCTTCGGGCGTGGTAGAAGAGGTCGGCCAGGGTGTGTCGGCGTTTGCGCCCGGTGACAACGTTGTCTTCGCCATCAGGCCGATGTGCGGCAAGTGCAAGTACTGCTCGACCAACCGCTGGAACCTGTGCAACGGCAACAAGGCGCCACGCGGCTTCATGCCCGACGGGACGACCCGATTCAAAACGCTGGATGGCGACACGCTGCACCACGGCCTTGCGACGTTCTCGCAGCATACCGTCGTGCCCGAGTGGAACCTGGTGAAGGTCGCGGACGATGCGCCGATAGAGAAGTTCGCTTCTATAGGCTGCGCGGTCGTGACCGGCGTCGGCGCTGTAGTGAACACTGCGCAGGTGAAGCAGGGCTCCACCGTCGCCGTTTGGGGTTGCGGTGGGGTCGGACTGAACGTAATCCAGGGAGCGGTGATCGCCGGAGCGGCGAAGATCATCGCCATCGATGTCGCGGAATCGAAGTTTCCGTTCGCCAGAAATTTCGGAGCGACCGATACGGTAGACGCCTCGAAGCACGACCCGGTTGAGGCGGTGATGGAGCTGACGGACGGTGGCGCAGACTACACGTTCGAGGTGATTGGCAAGCCACCGACGATCAGGCAGGCGTTTGATGCCACCTGCGCTGGCGGAACAGCATGCATGGTTGGTGTGCCGCCGTCTGGCGGCGAGGTGAGCGTTCCGCTCGGACCGCTATTCCTGGACCGCAGACTGATCGGCTCGTCGGCCGGCACCGGCAGCCCGCGAGTGGACTTCCCGTGGTTCATCGAGCTATACCGGCAGGGCCGCCTGAAGCTGGACGAGCTGCAGTCCCGCTATCGCCCGCTAGATGAGATCAACGAGGCGTTCGAGGACATGCTGAGCGGAGAAGTGGCCCGGACGATAGTGCGGCCGTAGGGGCGAGTCAGCCTGGAACCACTATCGCCGGCAATGGCTCTCGACGACTCACCCAGTCTTCTGGCGGGTCTGAACTTCCGGACGCCAGGATTCCGCCCACGATCGCGCAGTTAGTGTCCATGTCGCCGCCTACCATCGCGGTCTGCATCATGGCTGGGACGAAACTCTGACGGTAGTGGGAGGCGATGAACATGCAAAACGGAACTGTATCGAAAGCGGCGACATAGGATCCGTTCCCAAGTTCCAGTGATGCCTCCACCACATCTTCCGGTCCAAAATCTTTCGCCTTGAGCATTCGATCTCGAGTGCGACCGTCAGGCGTGTGATTCGCCACAGAGTCGATGAACTCGGTTGGCGAGAGTTCCGGGTCTGCAGCGTTTATTGCCGCCGCCACTGAGACAGCTATTCCGCCCGCCTTGCCCTCTGGATGAGCGTGAGTGATCTCAGCAGAAAGCGCCGCCTGTTCCGCTGCCCTGGGTGGGTCGCCGGCGAAGAATGCTCCGATCGGCGCTGCACGCATGGCAGCTCCGTTGCCATAGGAGCCGTCGGGATAGTTCGAAACGGCAGCCATACGCCAGTCCTCTCCGTCAGCGATGGACTGGAGGACCGCCATGGCCTGCCCGGCGTAGCCGCGATTCGGCTCCATGATGAAGCGAGATGCGAAGTTGACGGCCAGCGAACTCTGGTCGATCTCGCCAAAATCCCTGAGAATCTCGACGACCGATATCGCCATGGAAGTATCGTCGGTCCATCGCCAGGGAGCAGGCGGCAGCTCGTCCGAAGAGTGCCCGCTAAACAACATCCTGCCCCTGGTCTCTCCGTACCCGTCTCCAACTGAAAGACCTTCTAGCGATCTGATCGCATTCTCAAGGACCATCGCATCATCCCCTCGACTGCCCAGACGGTTTGATGAATTACCGGTAGGCAGGTCCCCTAAACCTTGCCACATCTGGACCAAGAGACTCAACGGTCGATCCGTCGGCCGCCAATCTCACCCCGCAATCATGCTGCGGTCTATCTCCACGCCGAGTCCGGGGCCTTGTGGCAGGTCCATCCAGCCGTCTTTGACTTCGGGGAAGTTGGCCATCATGGCGAACTTGTGGCGATAGTCGCCTACGGGCGGATCGTGCAGCAGTTCGAGGTATGGCGCGTTCGGCCATGACGCCACAAGGTGCAGGTGCGCGATCACGCCGATGTTGCCTCCGCCGTGGTGCGGCACGATCTGCTTGCCCCATAGCTCGGCAAGCACTCCAACCTTGCGCAGCGCCGTGACACCGTCCATCACCATGCTCTCGGGTTGCAGCAGGTCATAGACGCCGTTCGTGACCATCTCGACGAACTCGTGCAATCCGGGATTGTTCTCGCCGCCAGCGATGCGCATCTCCACCTTCTGGCACATCTCGGCAATCTTGTCGAACTGGTAGCGGGGCAGCGGCTCCTCGAGCCAGTAAGCGCCCATGTCGTCCAGCTCGATAGCCGTCTCCATTGCACGCCGGAAGTCCCAGACCGGCCCCGGTTGCCACGTGCCGCTCGACTGCGCCTGGTTGGCGTCGACCATAACGTCCATCTGGTCGCCCACGGCATCCATCACCATCTCGACGGTTCGCAGGTCCTCGGCCATGGTGTCGTGGTGGATTCGGAGCTTGATCGCCTTCCATCCTTCGTCGGCGCGTGCCCGGGCAAAGTCGGCGCGCTCTTCAGGCGTTGAGAGCATGATGGTGCTGGCGTATGGCGCCATGCGGTCGTCGCCGCCTCCCCAGAGCTTGTAGAGAGGCTGTCCGCAGGCCTTGCCGATCAGGTCCCAGAGTGCGATGTCGATGCCGGCAGTGCCGTTGTACGGGAGGCCGCGGACGTAGTATCGGAGCGCGTGGGCGTGCTTCTCGACGTCGAAAGGGTCCTTGCCAAGCAGGTACTGCTTAATGGCCGGGATGAACTGGTCGCTGACAGCAGGACCGATGCCGACTAAGCCCTGGTCTGTGTGTATCTCAACGTATGAGCCCCCGCCGATCTGAATTGGCATTGGGCGATCGGGGCTCCACGCAGGTGTGATCTCGCCGACCTCTTCTACAACGCGCAGTGGAATCGACTTCACGTCTGTGATCTTTATTCGGGCGGGCGCTTCGATTGTGTCTGGCAATTCGCTCTCCGTTTCTGGATTCCTTGGACGGGGGAATGGGCCTCTGATGAGTGAGATTTGATCGGATCAGGTGCGCAGAGGCGTCGCGGGGTGGTAGTGTAGCCGCCATCACTCCTTAAGTGGCGAATTCGAGGCTCCAGGGCAGCCGTTCGCCCGTTTGAAGACTCGGCGAGACTTTGCCAGTTCATGGCGCATTTGAGCCGAGGGTCCGCGTCGCAGATTGGAGGCCGCATCATGGCTGACTGGCTGATGTTCGTTGGAACTTACACGCGCACGGGCGCGAGCAAGGGCATCTACGCATTCCGCATGGACGAATCAGGCGGAATGACGCAGGTCCACGTTGAAGAGGGGATCAGTAATCCGTCGTTCCTGGCCATCCACCCGAACAAGCAGCGACTGTATGCGGTCGCAGAGGTTGCGGAGTCTTCAGGCGTGCCCGGGGGCGCGCTGATCTCCTATGAGCTGGACGCTTCGAACGGCTCGCTGAAACGCATAAACCAGCAGTCGACAGGTGGCCCAGGACCGTGTCACGTGTCGATCGATGCGAGCGGCAAGTTCGCAGTCGTGGCGAACTACGGTGGCGGTAGCGTCTGCATGCTTCCAGTCAACGAGGATGGCTCTCTGGAGCCCAGTTCGCACTTCATCCAGCACTACGGCGGAACGAAAGTGAATCCGCAGAGACAGGAAAAGGCGCACGCCCACTCAGCAAACCTGTCTCCGGACAACAGGTTCGCCATCATCAATGACCTCGGGCTGGACCAGCTTCGCGTCTACGAGATGGACCTCGACGCTGGCAAGTTGAAGTTCGTCGAGGATTCGTCGCCAAAGACTGCACCTGGTGCGGGACCGCGGCACTTCGACTTTCACCCGAACGGCCGCTACGCCTACGCCATCAATGAACTTGGCTGCACGGTCACCGCGTACAACTACGATGCTGCTTCGGGCAAGCTGACGGAAATCAACACACTTTCGACTCTGCCGGAGGGTTACAGCGGCGAGAACACGACCGCTGACATCCACGTCAGTCCGGACGGCCGCTTCGTGTACGGCTCGAACCGGGGTCACAACACGCTGGCGATCTTCAGCATTGACGAGTCGAACGGTAGCATCGAGTTCGTTGGCGACCAGTCGACTGGCGGCAAGACGCCGCGGAACTTCGCTATTCACCCGGACGGCAAGTACCTCTACGCTGCCAATCAGGACAGCGACAGCATCATCCAGTTTGAGATCAACTCGGCAACAGGCGAGTTGACTCCGATTGGGCGGGAGATTCGATGCCCAATGCCGGTCTGCCTGAAGTTCGTCGAGATGAGCTAGCGATCAGGCGATTCGTTCGGGATTGCCGGCTTCACTGATGGCGGCGTGCATGCCGTCTGCGAGTGCCTTCGGGTGCTTGACCGCCGATTCTGGCAGCACGATGGCGTTGTAGTCGTGAACGTCCATCTTGCGCTCAGTCTCGGCCTCCAGCTCATCGCCTGAGATCAGGACGATTCCGCAGCCCGGGTAGTTCTGGAGCACCTGGTGTGCAGCATCATCTGCCTCAGCGCGCTCGCCCGGAGGCTCATGGATCACAGTCACTCGCGGCGTCTGGCCCAGCATCGTGCTGCGCCTGAGGGCGGTCTCAAGATCTTCCATCCGGAATGTACCGACGATGTGGAAGCCGCCTGCGGCGTCGAGGGCCCGCTTCACTGCCAGGTGAAAGGCCCGGTTCCCGATGATGAAATAAGTTTCCTGGCGACCGAAGACCGGCTCACCCGCAGCGCTTTCAGGCGTGCGGTCACCGTGCAGCCTCATGCGGCCGGCGGAGTTAGGGTCTCGATTAGGGTAGCTCGGCGTCATGTCCTGCCTCCCTTGCTTGTCGTCAGGCGGCCTTCTTCTCGTTCTGGCCGGCCTTGCGCTTCTCGATGGCGTCTGCCCATGCGAGACAGACTGCGGCGAGGTGAATCAGCTCTTCGTGCAACCGCTCCGGTGAACCGGCGGAGTAGGCCTTGCTCACCTCGGTGTACTCCTGCGAGGCGACCTTGTTGTACTTCTTGTCCGGCACACGAGGATCGCCGATCGTCACGTCTTTGAGCGCCTTGGAGATGCCGATCTCGACGGTCATGCTCGACATGCCGGTATCTTTTGCGACCGGCTTCTTCTGAGCGACCGGCGTGGCGAGCTCAGGGTCGACCTGGCTGGTCTTCTTAGGAGCCGGTGCCGGCTTTTTCGCTTCAACTTCGGGAGCCGACGCTGCCTTCTGCTCAACTGGCTGAGGCGCAGGCTCTGGAGTTGCTTTAGCTTCCGGCTCTGGCTTGGCTTCCGGCTCAGGAGGCGTGTCAGGAGCTTGCACACCGCTTGCTAGCAGATCGGCGGGCGTCACGTCCGGTGGGGGCGTAAACGTCCAGTCGACCAGAGCGCTATCTGAGCGCTCCTCTTTAGCCGCGGGCGCTGCAGGCGCTGGCTCCGGTTTCGCAGGTGCCGGTTTCGCCTGGCTCACGGCCTGCTTCACTGGCGGAGCTGGTTCGGCAATCGGTGCCGGCTCGGGCTTCGATGCCGGTTCAGGAGTCGCCGATTCCAACTCTGCGGCAAATTCAGATTTAGGCTCGGGTGCCGCTGCCTCTTCGGGAAGCCCAGTCGGTTCGACTGCAACTGGAGCCTCAGGCTTGATCTTGGCTACCGGAGTCGCTGGAGTAGTCTCGACATGCTCTGGAGTGACCACTTCTTCGGTCACCACCGACTCTTCCTTCTTTGCAGAGCCCTTGCGACCGAACGCAGCCTTCACCTTGTCCGAGAGTGATGACGGGCTTGCGACCATCTTTACGCGCTCGGACTCCGTCTCTGAAATAGGCTCTGGAGACTCCTCGGCAACAGGCTCTTCGATCACATCGCCTGCGGGTTCGAGCGCGGCCTCTTCGACCACCTCGGCAACCGGCTCTGGTGCCGGCTCAACCTCATCTTTACGCTCAGCTTCGGGTGTCTTCGTCTTCGCGGGTTCCACTTCAGCGACGACCTCGGCGACCGGCTCAGGTGCCTCCTCAACGACCGGAGCTTGTGGTGCGGGCGCTGGCTTCGGCTGCTCGATCACCTGGAACCTGCTTGGGGCCTCCTGCGCCTTCACTTCAGGCTGCGAAACCTCAACTTCAGGCTCAGCGGCCTGCAACTCCTCGACGGCCTGCTCGACCGTTTCGATCTCGATCACCGGGTTGCTGACAGATCCGTTCGTGCTGGCGGGTTCTTCCTCTACGGATGATCGCCTCTTGAACCGGCTGAAGAAGCCGCCCTCTTTCTTAGGCTTCTGCGCTTCAAGCGAAGCGATGATCGTGTCATGCGTTTCACCGGCTTCGAGGCGGGCGCAGTAGGCCTCTGCCTCTTCGTTCGACTTCAGTTCGACGAGTAGTTTCTCGACCGTCGACGATGCTTCGGTGCCGTTGGCCCAGACACCCCACTTTGATGAGAGAGAGTTTCGCTTGATTGAGTATTTGGCGGGCATTTCGAGTTCCCAGGCGTTCCAGCGCTATTTCCGAACCTGTGAATAAGTCTCGCGTGTGTGAAGCCCCGCGCCGTTGGAGCAAAGCGTGCGTTTGGTTTGCCCATTGGACACAAACCTTGCACACACTTTCACCACACTGCCCGCGGCCTATTTTCTAACGGCTGGCGAATAGCTTTGTGGCGTGCAGGTGGAATTGACCGCATGCCGCAGCGACGATACGGCTCCGGAAGCCGCAGTTCGCTCCCTTATGACTGGACGCAGGAGCAGTGAGCAAAATGCTTGACCAGAACACGCCGAATGGTGACATCGGCGCCGCAAAGATCAAGGTTGTCGGTGTGGGTGGCGGTGGCTCAAATGCCGTTTCCCGCATGTACCGCGACCGCATTCCTGAGGTCGACTACATCATCGTCAACACGGATGCACAAGCGCTGTCCCGCAGCGAGATGCCTGTCGTGATGCGCGTTGGTGACCAGACCGCTCGAGGTCTGGGTGTTGGCGGAGACCCTGAGCGTGGCCGCCAGTGCATGGAAGAGGACCGTGACCAGATCCGCGAGATGCTGGACGGAGCCGACCTTGTGTTCGTCGCCGCTGGAATGGGTGGTGGCTCAGGCACGGGTGGCGCACCTGTCGTAGCCGAAGTTGCGCAGGAGATCAACGCCCTTACTGTCGGTGTTGTCACCAAGCCGTTTAAATTTGAAGGTAACCGCCGGATGAAGCAGGCTGAGGAGGGCATCGCTCGCCTTACCGAGGTTTCGGACACGCTGATCGTTGTTCCGAACGAGCGACTTCGCACGGCAGGTTCCGAGCCGATGACCATGGACACGGCTTTCCGTATGGCTGACGATGTACTGCGCCAGGGTGTGCAGTCGATCGCAGAGCTAATCCTGGTGCCGGGTGAGATCAACCTTGACTTCGCAGACGTCAGGTCTGTGATGAGGGGCGCTGGTCCTGCCTGGATGGCGATTGGCCACGGCCAGGGTGAGGACCGCGCGAAGATGGCTGCAGAGTCTGCTCTGTCCAGCCCGATGCTTGAGGTGTCCATCGAGGGCGCCACAGGCGTGATCTTCAACATATCTGGTGGACGTGACCTGACGCTTGACGAGGTCAACACCGCCTCAGAGATCATCTCTGGCAAGGTTGACCCGGACGCCAACATCATCTTCGGTATGGTGACGGACCCGCAGGTCCAGGGCGAGGTGACCATGACAGTCATCGCTACCGGTTTCCCGGCTGAGGAGACCGCTAAGGTCCTGAAGCTGAACGGTCCTTCGGCTGTCGGCAAGGTTGAGAAGCCTGCCGCAGAAGAGGCGCCTGCCCCAGCTGCTGAAGAAGAAGAAGAGCAGGCTGAGGAGCTGATCGCCGAGCCAGTTGCCGAAGTCGAAGAGTCGGACGAGGCTGACAACGAGCCGGTTCCGCTGGACATGGACGAGGCGGTTGACGACGACGTTGACCTTCCGCCGTTCCTGCAGCAGCACAAAGACTCTGCCTAGTCCAAAGCTGAACGATTAATTGAAGAGGCCTGCCGCAACTGCGGCAGGCCTCTTCGCGTTCTTGCTGTTTGGCGCCGTGAGTTCGACAGATTCGCGACTGACCACGCTCGGTCTGCAACTGCTGTTCAATGGTAAGCATCACAGAGATGCTGGAGAGGTCAGAGCCATCGCCTCTCAAGCCTGATTACCCGTTGGCAGGAGCTCCGTCCCGATGACTACCTCAAGACGCCTACTTATCCCTCTGAGCTTTCTGCTCATTCTTGTGGCCGCCTGCTCAAGCGGGCTTTCTGATGAAGAGGTCCGGTCGCTGGTTGACGAAGCTGTTGCGGAGGCGATGGTTAACTCAGCATCCCAGCCGGCGCCGGGCGGCGTAGTGACCGCCAACGAGTTCAGGCTCGTCGATGAAGCAGGAACGCTGAGGGCGTCGCTCAACTTCGATGAGAGCGGCACGGTCGGCCTTCAGATACTGGACGGGGATGAGGTTGCCCAGATCCAACTCTTCGTGAGCGATGCACAGGGGGTTGCGGGGATCAGCCTGGCGGATGAGCGAGGTGTGGGCAGACTCGATCTGTTCATCGGTGATCAGGGCGAACCTGCTGTGCTTCTGTTCGACCAGCGAGCCACAATACGAAGCCGCTATGCGCTGAATGCCATCGGTGTGCCCGGCCTGTTCTTGCACGACATTGGCGGCGCCGAGAGAAGCATATTCGGCCAGTCGGATGACGGGTCAGGCAGCATCGCGATGTTCGAGCGGAACGGCAGCGTGGAGTTGGTCGTCCCCGGCGGTGAGTGAGCAAGGGCCAGCGGCTTATGTTGGTGAGATTGTCCGCGGCCGAGTGGCCAAAATGAGCCGTATTCGCCGACTTACGAATTGTCCCGACTGCCAGAGTGACCGATTCGCTCGAAATGAGTCGTATTCGCGTTTGGCAACCGGCGCGCCGAAACCTATCATCAGTAGGTCGCGGCGCTGTGCCTAACGTTCCCTGACCCGGGTCTCAGAAGCGCAGGCAGTTCCAGCCCATGCGCCGCGCAGCCGTCGGGGAAGTGGCGAAATGGCAGACGCGCATGCCTTAGGAGCATGTGTCTTAACAGACGTGTGGGTTCGAATCCCACCTTCCCCACCAAATAGGTTCCGCGGTTTGGAAGCCCAGCCCGTAGCGTCCGGAGTTGAACTCGGTTGTGTTTTTCTAAGCCCTTCCGGTGCGTGCACTGTTTCGTGTTTTGCCGTTTGACCACGGCTGGCTCAGTTCTACACCTCAGGCCGAACGGGCCAAATATTGACCCCAAGAAATCACACTTAGTTAACTAATCTTTTGCCTCAGCGTTTGTGGGAACTGATGCGGTTCTCTACTATGTATCCCTCGATTTCGGAAGTGGGTGCGCCCTTCCGCAGGGGCGAGTCGTACCAGATAGCGCAATAGCGGCTTGAGGCTCGGACTGCGTATGTTGCGGATGAACTTCGTCGGAAAACTTCCGTTTGTGCTCGGACTGATGGCTGTGCTTGTTGTCGCAGCCTATGTCTTGAACACGCCGACGGCGCATCGTCCCGCGTTCGCCGCCACCGGCTCGGTCTTCGTGGCCAACGAAGGATCGAAAACGACCAACGAGAACCCATCGCCGACCGGCTACACGCCCGCCGCCACCGTTACTGGCAACTTTGACGACGGCGGTGGAGCGATCCCCACCGATTCGGACCTGATCAGAATCGTTGCTCTGGATGCGGGTCTTCTCGCCCCTCAAAGTGTCACGAGCGCGGTCGAAGTCAACTCCACTGGTGACAGCATCGTCTCTGGCGCAGCGGGCGGAGTCTTCACTCTCAAGTTAACCGGTAGCGCCGGCAAACCGATCGCCGGATCTCTTGACGACGTTAGGCAGAACACCACCATCGAGTCCTTCGAACCTGGAGTCGGCCTCGTTGAGTTCAACGTCGACAGAGGAGGGTCGGCGCTCAAGATCACCAGCTTCCTTTCCGGCTCCGATAGCGAAGACGCCATCATCGTGGTTCAGCTGCTGACGTCGGGCTCGTTCGACGTCTTCATGGTGACCTATGAGACCGTGATCCCTGAGCTGTCGGTAGCAAGCGTGAGAAGTGAGATTGATCTGGCAGGAACCCTGATTTTCCTCGAGGAGACCGGGCCTAATACCGGCCGGTTCGAGGGATTCGTTCGGCTGGTCGGCCACTCACAGACCTCCACGTGGGGAACCGTCGGTACCATCGACGGTGTGATCGAGTCCTCAACTGCGGGGACAATCCGGACCGATCACGGGATAGTTGAAGTGGAGTTCGTCGATTCAGACGGGGTTACTCGCCAAACACAGGTACAAGTGACGAACGGAACTCCGCCTCAGCCAGCATCCATCTTCGTCGCCAACGAGTTTACTCACCTGACCAATGAGAGCCCGCCGCCGATCGGGTATTCGGTGACTTCATCAGTCACTGGGACAGTCGAAGACGGTCGCGGTATCCCACTCAACTCGGACATGATCAAGGTGGTGATCGAGGATGAAGGGGTCAGCTCGCTCACACCCGTGACGACCACCGGCATCGTGATCACAGATGGCGGGACCGGAAACATGATCACTGCCGGGATCGGATCGACCGCTCTGATCACCTTGCCCGGAATGGAAGCGCTTCCGATAACCGGAGACTTGGACCACGTTGAGGCCAACACATCGATCATCACGTTGGAAGAAGGTGACCTACTGGCCGGTAGCCGGTTATCGGTTGTCGGGTTCTTCCGCGGCGACGAGAACAACTCTCCCTGGATCAGGGTCGCGGTTACGATTCCGCCCTCAGGACCTTCATTCAGATACGCGATCACTGAGATCACCTTCGATACCGATGCGTTTGACACAGTGGAGGCAAAGGCGACCAGCGGACTTGTGCCCGGTGGCGTAACTTTCGCTGCAAGAGCGGAAGAGACGGGCGCGAATCGCTTCGTTGGATATGTGAGGCTGGTGCCGCTTGGCGTCACGGGCCCGGTGCCAGCTCTGCCAGTCGGGATTTCGACCGGTAGCGCTGCTCTGCTGCAGACCGGCATCGCACCAGTGACCTTCGAGTATGTCGACATAGGTGGAGAAACGCGCCAGACACAGGCCGAAGTCGTCGAACACATCGTGCCACCAGAATCCGAGCTTTACGTCGCCAACGAGTGGTCGAAACAGACAGACGAACTTCCCACGCCCGCCGGGTATTCGTTCGCATCGACCATCCACGGAACTTTCGATGATGGTGGCGGCTCGATCCCCACGGATTCTGACCTGATCAAGGTGATCGTGGAGGACGATGCCGCCAGGGCGTTGACGCCGGTCCAAGTCACTGGAGGCGGCGTTGCCGTCACTACCGGTGGTGATGGCGGTTCAGGAATCACTGCGACAGCTGGCGCAACAATCTTCATCGCGTTGCAGGGTCAGGTCGGAGTTCCGATTGCTGGCGACCTGACGCATGTTCAAGCCAACACTTCGATCGTGTCTGCTGAGACAGGTGAGATCGCGGACTTCGAATTGACGATCACAGACTTCTTTGCTGGAGACGACACGAATCCGCCCTGGCTTGAAGCGATCGTCAATGTGTCGCCGTCTGGGCCGTCGTTCCAGTACACCATCACCGAAATCACCTACAACACTGCGCCTCAGAGCATTGTTTCGCTGAACGCATCCAGCTCACTGATTCCGGGAGGCGTTACCGTTGCGGCACAGGAAGAAGGCTTCGGCACCGGCAGGTTCATCGGCTTTGTGCGACTGGTAGCCAGCGGAGTGACTGCCCCTGCGCCGGCAGGCGATCCCGGATTGACGCCTGCAACCGCAGCGCTGCTGCAGACTGATCTATCCCCGGTCACCTTCGAGTATCAGGATCCGGCCGGGCCCATACTGCAGACGCAAGTAGAGGTGACGAACGCTATCCAGTCGCCTTCGCAGAGGCTATTTGCAACGAACGAGTGGTCTCTATGGACCACAGATCCGTCGCCTCCTTTCGGCCATACGTCCACCGAAGACCTCTACGCGACCTACCCGGAGACCGGGCGTCTGATCCAACCCAATGCGGACTTGATACGCGTGATCGTCAGAGATGCCGGGTTCGACACCATTTCAGACGTAACGAGTGCGGTAGAGGTTAGTCCCGGTGGTTCGAATATCGTGTCGGGAGATGCTTTCCAATCATTCGTGCTCACGCTGCCCGGGAGCGGGGACAATACGATCGCCGGCGATCTAGCGACAGTTCAGCAAAACATCTCGATCCAGACCTTCACGCCGACGCCGACCGAACTGAATGCTGGGAACGGCGGATCGGCTCTGACGATCACGAACTTCTTCCCGGGCAGCGAGTTGGGCGACGGCTTCCTCAGCGTGCTCCTACAGGAATCCGGAACATTTGAGATTGATCAGGTCACCTACCAGACGTCTTCCGTCGAGTCGGTAGTCGCGACCGCCTCAAGTGTTATCGATCCAACGGGTGTGTCGGTGTTTCTTGAAGAGACCGGCTTTTCAACAGGTAGGTTCGAGGGCTTCCTGCGGCTTGATGACCCCACGGCGGTTTCAACTGACGGGAGCATTCAGAACCTTGACGGAGCACCGGAAGTCCCAGGCGCGGCTGTGCTGCGCGTCGATGACGGCCCAGTAGTCGTCAATATCACGGACTCCGACGGCCTCGAGCGGGAAGTACTGGTCCACATAGACACCACGCCGCCCGAAAACACACCGACGGCGCCGGCGGATGGCTCCGCTACGCAGAACAATGTGCCAGCTTTTGGCGGCACCGTGACGGACTCAGGATCGGGCATCGCCATCGGCTCGGTTCTGGTGGCGGTAGACCCTCGTGACGATCCATCAAATGCAGCCCCCGCCGCGGACACCTTGACCGGTGAGCTTGTTGCCGGCGTCTGGACCTTGTCGATTTCGACAGCCGGCGCACTAGACGGAGACAATAGCTTCAGCTTCACACAAACGCCCGGTGGCCCTATTCCGACTGGGGTTCCCAATCCGGACCACATCGTTGATTGGGCGATTATTGCATCGGATGTAGCCGGAAATCTCGCCATTTCAGACGTCGACCCGGCTACTGCAGGAGTTCAGCTGCCAACAGTGAGGATTGACCGGATAATCCCGCACTTCATCGGCGGTCCGAATGACAACACGACGGGACTGAGCTGGGACGGCGAAAAAGAAGTCTGGTCGAGGCAGTCTATCCGTGTCGCGTTTGCCGAGGACCTGACAAATGTGCAGGCCAGCGATTTCCTGATTGCGCTCGACTCGGGCGAGACCGTAGCACCGACTAGCATCGTGCTGCTCAACGATCTTGAAGACTCAGACGGCGTGCCATTCAATCACCTGTGCTGTGGAACCCCACCAGCTGAGTATCTGAGGGGGGTGCACCAAACGGTCGAGTCACTGGTGTACCTGGAGTTGCCAGTTGACATCGGGTACAGCGAAACCCCGAGCGTCGTTCTAGTCGACTACATACAGGACCTGGCTGGCAATTCGACACAGTTCGGTTCTGTCGAAATAGGAGACGGGCTTTTCGAACAATCGGCCTGTCCGGTCAATGCCTATGACACGGACCACGATGACTTGATCGACCGGGACGAGGCGTTGCAGGCGGTCTCTGACTTCCTGCTCGGCCATGTCGGTGCGTTCAACATCCTCTTGACCCGTTCCGAGGCCCTGGATATTGTCGCAGCGCACTTGCTTGGCCTTCCTGCGGAGTGCTCGTCATGAGGACTCAACTCCGCTGGAATGTCGCGGTCTTGTTCGTGATCGGCGCAGCGATCGTTGCGTCGTTCGGCGCGGGTTCGTGGTCGGCCGTCGCCGATGGCACCGGTGGGACTGGCGGGACCGGAAGCACAGGCGGCTCGGGCGATACCGGAGGCACGGGTGGTACAGGAGGTACCGGAGGAACGGGCGGGACTGGCGGCACAGGTGGCACCGGAGGGACTGGCGGTACTGGAGGCACTGGAGGAACGGGCGGGACTGGCGGTACTGGAGGCACTGGAGGAACGGGCGGCACTGGTGGAACCGGAGGCACAGGTGGAACCGGAGGCACCGGAGGCACCGGTGGTACGGGCGGAACCGGCGGGACCGGAGGCACCGGTGGACCGATTCCGCCTGAAGACCAGATAGGAGATGTCCTCGATCTGCCTCAAAACATCGTGATGAGCCCAGGCGAGACGATTGAACTAGAGCTCGAACTGCTGAACAGCAGTCTCCAGCCGCGGATTGACTTTCCAAACACCTCATTCTCCTGGTCCGTGGAGTCTGGTCCCAGTATTTCCATCGTCGGAAACGCGACAAGCAGGAACGTATTCATCCGCGCTGAGGCGGCAGGTGTAAGTACGTTGGAGGGCCGGGTGACGCAGGATCTGGATCCTGTAGATTCAATTTGGATAAGGCAGACCACCATCGCGGTCAACGCGCAAACGCCTTCGGTTACACGAACCGTCAGCTCCAACTTCGCCCTGGCTGGGGATGAGATCACGGTCACTCTGACACCCAGCCAGTTCGGAGTCTTCTACGCGGTCAGCGAGGACATCGATGGCCTCGAGATGGTCTCCGATACAGCTGACCTTTTCATGCAAGACACGTTCATCATGCTCGGCGCTACTCCATTCGACTATGTCGTTCGGATTCCGGTAGCGGCACAGGATGGTGACACGTTCACGATTACAGGCGGGTTCTGGGAGACGCCGGGCAACGAACATCCGGTTTCACCGGCGAGCACGACCATCACCGTCGGCGGGGAGCCCATCCCAGCACTAGCACTTGTGGACGAATTCGGTCTCTCTTCCCAACCGATATCACTGCCCGCGATCGGCTCTTCTGTCCGGCTATCCGTAGATGTGATCGAACATGTTGGTTTGTCCGACGCTGTTCAGCTGCTTGTTTCGCATGATCCCCTGGTTACTGCGGTGCAGAACGCTTCTTGTTCAGGTTCGTTCAGCGGGGCGTTTAGTCCGGCAGATGCTGTAGTAATCGACGCCTCGGGAGGGTCTTCGTTCACCTGCTTCACGCCAGCTGGCACGAATGTGGCAACCGGATCCATCATCGAGTTCGATCTGGTCAGGACCGGCTTCGGCACCGACCAGATCGGACTTTCTACCGCTGGTGACTTTGGAACGGCGTTCTTCCTCAAAGGAGACGAAACGCCGGCTGACGTTTCCGGTGTTTCGCAAGTCGCCGACCTTGCTGAGCCCGCGCCGACGCCGACCCCAACCGTGCCGCCAGCAACCGGCGGCGGTGGAGGCGCGCCAGCGGCTCCCCAACCGACAGCTACGCCCATACCCTTGCTGCCGACCGAGCCCACAAGCGTTTCTGTGGAGGCGGGCGATGGCTTTGCGATCATCAGGTGGCAGCCTCCTGCATCCCCGGGCTCGTTCCCGGTTTCCTCATATACCGCCAGCATCCTGGGGCTGCCGACGGTTCAAGTTCTCTCCGCCGAAGCCCGTTCGGCGCAGTTCAATGGCCTGCCAAATGGCGTGACGGTTCAGCTACGCGTTTGGGCCAGCACTGCAGCCGGTGATGGACCTCCGTCCAGTCCGCTGGCAGTCACACCGACAGGACCGCCCGGTTCGCCACAATCGGTCACTGCTCAGTTGCTGGCGAACGGTAGCTCTATAAGTGTGAGTTGGCAGCCACCGGCGAATGTATCCAGTGGTCAAATCACGGGCTACACGGTGACCGAGACATCGAGTTCGGTAGCGCCTTTGCAAGTTGGTGGCGATACGTTGTCCGTCACGTTCGAGGACCTCGCGGCTGGAACGTATTCGTTCACTGTAGCGGCCGACAGCGCAAGCGGACTAGGTGAGCCATCGGCGCCGACTGTTCCGATCGTCATCGAGCCGCCGCCTGTACAAGCCGCGCCGGATTCGCCCAATGGAGCGATTGCGGCTGCGATCGCTCCAAACGACGTAGATCTCGCTGAGGACGATGTCAGTGGCCTGGCGGAAGTTGCCGGAGGCACTCCTGCGACAACAAGCTCGGCGGTTGAACTTACCAACGACACCGACGGAATCAGGCTTGGGCTGCCGGTCGAGACTAACGGCCAGCCTGGACCGGTCGACCTCGAGTTCGCGAGCAGCCAGCTCAGCCTCGACTTCAACGATGGCGTCGGCGAGTTTTCGCTGACGGCCTCCGAGGGCGTTACTGTGATGGGTTCCGGCTCTCTAGAGACTGTCGGAGATCAGCTCTCGGTCGCTGTAGACAGGCTCTGGATGCAATACAGCCCTGAGATTCAGACCTCTAACGGTTCGCCAGCTTCGGCGATCGAATTCTCGGTTGACCTGACGGACGTCCCCGACGGTGGGACTTTGGTCGCGGTTCCGGTGAATGGCTTCGAGGAGCTGGACATTCCCAACGCGGGCCAGCTCCAGAACGTGCTGGAATCTCAGGGTCTGCTGAGTGGGACGGGTGCAGATGACCTGGCGTTGCTAGTACAGGTCGACGTGCAAGACGAGGATTCGTCGCTATTTAGCTCGAACAGCGTTTCGATCACGGTCGACTCTGGTTGGGTCGCGGCTCACGAGGCCTCAGGCGCTCTGCTTTTCCTGATCAAGATCAGCGATAACGGACTGGTCTTCTCCGCCACGCCACAGTGCGAGACAATATCTGGCGGAGTATCGGTCTGTAGAGCGACGTTCCTCGGCGCCGCGGGCGGCTTCTCTTCATTCGGATTGCTCGCAACTCAGCGCGCTCCTCTGCCGACATCAGAGCCGATCACTCGTGATGCGACCGCTACGCCGGTGGCGTCCGTCGCTGCGCCGACCCCAACGCCTGCGACTGCGGCAACCCCGTCGCCCGCAGCAACCGCTCCACCGTCGAGCGAAGCAACGCCAACGGCAACATCTTCAGCCCCGACCCCGACTGCATTGCCTCAACCGCTGCCGACGCAGACCTTGCCGATCGACGATGGCACAGGTGGCGGTTCAGGCGGCCTTGTCGTAATTCTCGTCGTCGCCGGAGTAGCAGTGCTGGCGGTTGGAGGTGCTGGCACTTATGCCATCCGACGGCGGAACGGCAACGGCACCGTGATCGGTAGCCTGCTCCTGACGGTTGCTATCGGTGGGACGATCTTGCTTGCGAACGAGTTCACACCGGTTGCCGCTCAATCCCCCGTTGCCGAAGTAGGTCCGACTGATCTACGACGGCCTTTGGTCGACGCCGCCCTTGTTCGGGCCGCGGATCCGTTTGCTGACGTGCGCAGCATCAATTCGCAGACGCGGTCGGTGCCGCAGGCGGGACGTGCCGCAGCGGTACAGCCCGTAGGCGGATTCAACCCACTCGTACAGGCTCCGGCACAGGTCAGCGATGGCAAGGTCCTGATCAAAGCGGTTAGTGAGTCTCCGCACGATCTGGCCAGAGAGATGATTGGACTAGGTCTGACCAATACCAGGGTCTACGGCAACACCGTCTCCGGAATGTTGCCCGTCGGCTCCGTCAGCCAGGTCGACCAGCTAAACGACGTTCTCTCGGTTTCGTCGCAGCAGCCGTTCGTTCGCAGGGGGTCAGTCACAAGCCAGGCGCATGAAGCGTTGCGCTCAGACGAGATCTTCGGAGATTTCCATGCGGATGGATTTGGAGTGACCATCGGAGTCATCTCGGACAGTTACGACTGTCTGGGCGGCGCTGCCGGTGACATTGCGAGCGAGGATCTGCCTGCTGAGGTCTTTGTCCTGGAGGAAATGGCTGATTGCACTTCAGGTAGTGATGAAGGTCGCGCGATGATGCAGCTGATTCACGACCTGGCTCCCGGCGCAGAACTGCTCTACCATAGCGGGGTCAATAGTCCCTACTCGATGGCCGAAGGAATCATCGACCTTGCCGCTGCCGGTTCGGACGTCATCGTCGATGACATCGGCTGGCTGACCGAACCGTTCTTCATGGACGGCATCATCGCCCAGGCAGTCGACACAGTCGTTGCGCAGGGCGTCACGTACCTCTCTTCAGCGGGCAACAGTGGTGACGATTCGTACGAGTCCAGCTTCAGGTCTGGCCCATCGCTCGTACCAGGTGAGATTCCGTCCGCTGTAGGAGCGCCGTTCTTCTTCGGCGGAGTGGCGCATGACTTCGATTCCGGCGGCGGCGTTGACTGGCGCCAGTCGGTCACTATCCCAACGGGCTCAATTCGCATCACGCTCGAATGGGACCAATCATTCCTGTCGATCACGGAGACCGGCGCTGAGAGCGAGTTGGATATCTACCTCATTGGCCAATGCACCGACGCTCAGAGTCAGCTTATCGACTGCGTGCTCGGCGGATCCACGACTGTGTCGCTCGGCGCAGATCCGGTCGAGTTCATAAGTCTTGTCAATACAGGTCCGGAATTCACAGCTGAACTGGCGATTCTGCACGACGGTGGGCCAACGCCAGGACTTATCAAGTACATCCACTTCACGCCTCTTACTAACGTCGAGCATGCTACGAACAGCGGCACGATCTTTGGCCATGCCAACGCAGACGGTGCCATTGCAGTTGGCGCCGCCTTCTACCAGAACACTCCGGAATTCGGAGTGACGCCGCCGGTCATCGAGTCGTTCTCATCGAAGGGCGGAGTGCCCATCCTGCGTGATGTTAACGGCGTTCCGCAGACCAGCGAGACCAGGCAGAAGCCAGAGATCGTCTCGGTCGATGGCACGAACACAACTGTGCCAGGTTTCGAGACCTTCTTCGGTACGTCCGCAGCAGCGCCGCACGCCGCTGCCATCGTTGCCCTGATGCTTCAGGCAGATCCGTCATTGACGCCTGTAGAGGTCAAGCAGGCGCTTCAGTCGAATGCCATCGACATGGATGTCGCCGGCTTCGACTTCGACACTGGCTTTGGACTCATCGATGGATACGAAAGCTATCGCTCCGTCTACACGTTCGGTAACCCACCGGCAGCTATCGACGATGTTGCGACCGCGACAACCGGTCAGACCGTCCAGATCAGCCCGCTCGGTAATGACGTTACTCCGTTTGTGCTCGCGGAGAACAGGCTGCCAATTGACGAAACGACACTGACCATCACTCACGTTGAGGGTGATGCCACCACGATCGTGCTCTCTGACGGCGTCATCGAGTTCACGCCAAACGAGTCCGGCCGCTCGAGGTACGAGGTCTACTACCAGGTCAACGACATCTTCGGATCAAAGAGCAACATTGGACGGATCAGCGTATTCGTGGGTGACGAAGTCATACAAGTACCGCAAGACTTCCCGACGATTCAGCAGGCGATTGACGCAACGATTGCCAAGGCGACGTTAGTGGTTTCACCCGGTCGCTACGAAGAAAACCTGGACTACAACGGGGACGATATCGACCTCCATTCAACCCGCGGACCACACTTCACGTTCATCCAACCGAGTACTGGTGCAGTTGTCATAGGAATGGGAGACGGGTCGACTCTTCAGGGATTCGGCATTTCCGGCAGTGGCGGAGTCAACAACGCGAGAATCAGCGATCCGGGCGACGGTGCGCTGCTGGCTAACAACGTCTTCGACGGGCTCGGTCAGTTCACAGATACCCTGGGCGTGATCGAGTCTGACCTTGCACCGATTGTTGTCAGGGACAATCTATTCAGAAACCACTGGTGTTCGGGCGGTATCCTGATCATCCCTGACGAAAGCGGCCGAATTCTGAACAACGTGTTCCAGAGCAACCCTGGCTGCTCGGCTGTCGTTTTAACTGCCGGACTATCTCTGCCCGAAGTCGTCAACAATACGATAGTTTCAGCCAGAGTCGGAATTGATCTCCGGAACGGTTCATCTCGTAATAATCTGATCGTTTTCGGCGAGACCGGCGCCGCCAGGATTGAAGCCACCGATGACTGGCAGAACAATCTTGTATTCGGCAATGATGTCGACTACGGGGAGCTACAGAACGCCGGCGTGATCGACCCGACTGGCACCAACGGCAACCTCAGCGTCGACCCACAGCTTCGCAACAGGTTCTGGGACTTCCAGTTGTTGAGCGGTTCACCTGCGATCGATGCCGGTGATGCCTCGACGGCCTCTTTGTTCGAACTCCCATTCACGGACATTTCGGGTTCTCCTCGGGATATCAACGGCGCAGTCGACATCGGCGCATTCGAGGCGCCGCCTTCCGTGACGGTGAACGCGGCGCAGATTGGTCTTGCGACAGGGGGCCAGACTTCGCCGATACATCTCAACGCAGTAGAGTCTGGCGGCCAGCGAGTTTCGACATCGGTCGGCGGCCCCGGTGACTCCACGCAGCTGCCGTCCGGCACGTACTCCATCACGGCGTCTTCCCCCGGGTATCTGCCTGTGCAGATCGACACCCAGGTCATCCCGGATCAGGACACGTCTGTGGTGCTTCCGGACTTCATGCCAGGGGATACCGATGGGGACGGAGTCGTCGATGGTCAGGACGTAAGCAACGTTATGAACTGGTTCGGTATTCCGCCAGAAGGGCGTGAGGACGACGCTTTCAATACAGTGGACCTGGATGGTGACGGACTCGTAAACGGCCGTGATGCGTCTCTGACCGGTCTGACTTTCAGTGAGTCATCGCCGGCGAACCCAACTACAGTCGGAGTCCTCGATTGCTTCGATCTCGAGTTGGGAACTGCCCTCGCCCCACCGTCGACGAGCTGCCAGCCCCTTGGAACTGAATTCGACTTCAATTTCCAGTACGTCGGTGGCGGGAGCAGGCCGGCGATAGTTATCGATGCCTCGCTGAGCTCAGAGATCGCATACACCGCGGAACGGTTCGGAGAAGTGACCGTTGGTGACATCGGAAGTCTGACGTTCACTGACGGGCCGGTCTGGCTGCCGTTCGATCAGGTTGCCGTGATCAGAACCACGGATGGCAGCTACTTCAAGCTGGGACCGATCTCGGAGGACAGCGGCGCTGAGTCAGTGACGTTTGACTGGGCACCTCTCGCGTTGCTGCCTTAGCGCATTCTCGGGCGGAACTGACGTGTTCCGCCTTACGCTCCCGCCGCGGAGCAGGTGACCAGTTCTTCTAACCTCTACGACTCACAGTTGATCGTCACATCGCCACCGTGTGGCGCGATGCAGGTGTCTGTGTCCGGGCCGCCGTCCATCGTGTCCGCGCCTGATCCGCCGTTCAGGAAATCATCGCCAGCTTCTCCGAATAGCGAGTCTTTCCCGAAGTTGCCAAACAGCTTGTCGTCTCCGTCTCCACCAGAGATGGTGTCCGCCCCGGAATGGCCTGACAGCCAGTCATCTCCATCACCACCCTCGAGGCTGTCCTTTCCGCCTCCACCGCGCACCACGTCATCGTCATCGCCACCACGCAGGTCGTCTCGACCTGAACCACCGAATACCCTGTCATCACCCTCGCCTGCCAGGATCTGGTCGGCCCCGCTCTGACCTCCCAGGTTATCGTCACCAGGTCCTCCCAGAATCGTGTCCGCTCCATGCCCACCCCGGACAGTGTCATCGCCCTCGCCGGCGCAGATCACATCATCGCCACCACGACCTCGGATCGTGTCATCGCCACCGAGCGCCACGATCACATCGGGACCGGAAGTGCCGTTGATGATGTCCGAACCGGATGTGCCGACGATGGTCGCCGGAAGTCCGGCACAGGAGAACGGAATTGGAGTCCCGCCCAGGTTGATGTGAGGAGCGGCAGTTGCGCCCGAAAAAGGGGCTATGAACAGGACTGCGGCGAGCACCGCAGCACCAGCCGCAAGAGACATAGCGAGCGGCGGTACGTCCTTGACCAGAGGGACTGACTGTCGAAAGTCATTGAACCTACGCATCTTCAACTGCTCCTGGAGTCTCTGTGGACCGCTGGCGGTCTTTCCATCCCAGTCCCTTGCCGAAAACTCGAGCGGCCGATGTTCTCCACGATCTCAAATCAACCGTTCGACCTGAGTGATATTGACCGGCCCACATTGCAAGCACGGCGATGAAGAGCAGCCGGCCATCCTGAGTGGCCCAGGGCGTGAAGTCAGCGAGCGTTTCTGCCATGACGACGACCAGCGGACCAAGCCAAATCAAAGAACGGGCGGTCAATTGCTTCCTGCCGCGCATCGTCAACAGGATCAACACTGGACTCGCAAACAGGACTAGCCACGCCACTGAGCCGATAATGCCGAGTTCCGCCTGTACCAGTAGAGGCACACTGTGTACAGGAACCACTATCGGACTGTGATCTTCAGGCGCAACGCGTGACCTCAGTTCGCGTGGGTAGTTGCCGGAGCCGACACCGAGAATCGGGTAGTCGCCGATGATGGGCGTGGCGAGCGAGTAGTCATCGAACCTGGAACTTACACTCACGTTGTATGACTCGGTTCGCCCCTCCAGTGTCAGTCCAGGTGTGAACTGGCCGACCCGTTGCTCGAGCGACGGCGTCAATAGCAGCACCGCACCGCCCAGTATCACCACCAGTAGCAGAGTGTCGGCCAGTAGAGAAACACTCTTTCTGACAGACATGGTCTGGGACCACCAGCCCGCCGCCGTGACGATCAGAAGTCCCAACGCCATGGTGATAAACGCTGATTTGGCGCCGGTGTAGGCGGTGCCGAGCAGGGCTGCAACCAGTAAGACCGGCAGAACGACTCGAAGTGCTTGATGGCTGTTTCGTCCGATCAGCAGGGCATAGGTGATGAGTGTCCCGACTGCGATATGAACGGCGACAGGGTTCGGGTTGAAGCCCACACCGTAGCCGTCTGGACTTCCAATCCTGCCGTAGCCGAATGCGCCGAAGGTAAGTTCGCCCAGACCTGATACGCCGATCGCCGATTCGTTGAACGCCTGCGCGATGGCGATCACGCCATGCAGTACGGCGCTCATCACGATAGCGGCTGCGAGGTAGACGCCTGCAGTCCGGCGTTCGGTCACCAGCACTATGTAGACAGCAAGCAGGTAGGTTCGCCGGGCCGCAGTTGTCAGCGCCACCGTGCTCTCTTCTGCCCACAGCAGGCTTAAAACAGAGACCAGCGTCAGTACGGTCAGCGGTACGAACACAAGAAGCGGCCCCGTCGAGAACCGCGGGAGACGTCCTGTTGACTTGCGGTAGATGAGCCAGGTGATCAGGCCACTGACGATGAACAGGTCTGACAGGTAGAGCACGCTGCCGGCGAACTCAGGGAAGAAGTTGGCAGATACATCGTGGGAGATGATCCAGTTGAAGGTGAATGAGGACGTACCAACTCCGAGCGCGATCAGCAGCAGGCCTATGTGACGTAAAGCTTCGACCGTGATCGCAGGTCGGACGCGGACAAGTTCAGGTCGTGCCTGGGTCGAGTAGGAGATCATTCTTCTGCCTCCCCAGATGCGCGTACCAGTGAATTCCTTTGAGCGCTGTCCGGAGTGAGTGGCTCGACATCCTCGTCGGACTGTCGGGTCTCGAAAGCAATCTCGCCTGACCCTGAATCGCCATCAAAGATGTAGAGAGCGATCGACGGAGTCTTAGACCACGTGGGGCTCGACCCTGTGAACACGGTGGACTCCGTCACAGACCCGTGGCTGGCGAGATCAGGCGCAAGCGAGCAGCGGTCCGTGGCGATCACAGGCGTTCCACGTTCAAGCGCTGCCAGAAGGTCGTCCGGTGACCAGTAACCGGTCGGCACAACGCCGGGCATCAGAACTTCGAAATAGCTGTGCGTCTGGCTGTCCCAGCAGACTGAAATATCGCCCGGAGCGAAGCGCTCGTTCACATGTTGGACCAGCTCGTGTGTTGGACTCGCCTGCTGATGGTTCAGATGAACCTGGCTGAAGCCCGTCAGCACGACAGGAATCAACAGCAGACTGAATACAGCCAACGCAGTCGAGCGCGGTAGTCCTGTCAGCGGGATACGTCGAGCGTTCGTCGATTCGCTTCTACTCTCCCGCTGCTCAAGCCACTTTGCGGCCACCAGTGTCAGGGCTCCGAGCATGACGAGCACTGCACCGAAATATCCGGTCGCGGGTGGAAGGAACTCAAAGGATCCAGCAGGCGGCTGATACTTGATGCCCAGCATGATCAGCAGAGTCGCGACGCCCGCGGCAGCGAGCAGCTCAGCCCTTCGCCGCTTCGCAGGCAACTCGTCAAACAGGAATCGGTAGCCAATGGCGGCGGCGATGATCAGCGCAGGCAGATGTGGCAGACCGTATCTGGGCAGGAAGTGGATACTCACGACCGGATAGAGGAGCGAAGCGATCCATAGACCGACAAATATGTGTGCGGGGTTGCGCCACCTGAACGCAAGCACGAACATGCCCAGCCCAAATGCCCAGGGCGCCACTAGCAGCGCTGTAACTAATGTCCTCTCACCTCGACCGGTCCACGGGTAGTCGAACAGGTAGCCAGTGAGGAAGCGCTCAATCCGCAGCATCGCGTTAGGCAGCCACGGCGACTGGACACTTGAGATGTCATAGACTTGAACCGCGGTCGTCCACTGCTTGCTGAACGCCTCAATGTAACTTGCCGTTCCACCGCCACCGATCAGGATCATCGGCACCAGCCAGATCACGATGGTCGCGAGCAGCAACGCGACCCACCTGTAGAGCAGCCGTACAGAGACATCGCGTGACCGAAAGACGCGGTACCCGATCACGAATGCCGGCAGGACGATGAGCGCCATCATGGGTGATCTGACACCAATTGCCAGACCGAGCAGAACAGCCGAGAGAAGCAGCATGCCATTGCTTCTGATTCCGGCATATGCCGCCCAGGCGATCGCTATTGCAAAGAAGGTTGCGGGAATGTCGGACAAAGCGACGACGCTGAATGCCCAGTAGAGCGGATTGAAGACGAGCAGCAGCGCGGCCACGTACGCAAAACGTCGACCTACGATTTTGGCGGAAAGACTGAAGAAAGGAAGAACCGCGAGCGAGCCGAACACCGCGCTCATGAGCGTGAGGCTGCGCAACGGATCGGAAATTAACAGGTCAAAGACAGATCCGGCAAAGACGTAGACGGGATAGCCGGGCGGGTGTGGCCTGAGCTCAGGGATGTCATAGCCGTTGATGAGAGCGTTGACGAAGTTCGCCGAATCGACCTCATCAATCGAGCTGCTGAGCAGAAGCAGTCTTGTGGCAAGCGCTATCAGCAGCAGCGACACGGGCGCGAAGAGCGGAAGCTGGCGGGCTGCCGATAAGGCGGACGCGAAAAGTTTCGGCGTCGCGGATTCGCCGAACGCTACCGTGCGGTCCCGCCTTGCACCAGTGGAAACCAACGATTGATCCATTCGATTTACCACTCGCCGTGACCGTATTTGAACCTGAATAGTTCGCCTTGCTATTTCAGGCCGTGAAATTCAAATCCAGTCACACCACAGTTAG
Organism: Dehalococcoidia bacterium; assembly: GCA_028285005.1. Lineage (GTDB taxonomy): Bacteria > Chloroflexota > Dehalococcoidia > Lucifugimonadales > Lucifugimonadaceae > JAJCYX01. Next base: position 133,631 of record JANQQP010000016.1, read on the forward strand.
TGGGGCAGTATAGCGGCGAAAGTTTATGACCGCAGCATCGGTGTGGCATCCTGCGAGCAGCGTCCGTCGGTGGAGTCTCAGCGGTTCGCAAGGCGCAATTTCTTTGGTCGTTCTTCGCTCCGCTGCGTACCGCGGATTCGTGTGTTTTTGAGTATGCTCATCTCCTCATGGAGCTACCTCAGATCCCAGAAATTGACCGGGCGTCAGTCACCGCCGCGATAGCTCGACAGGACTCGCTGACAAAGCCACAGGGCAGCCTCGGGAGACTTGAAGAGATCGCTGCCAGGATCGCCGGGATCCAGCGGTCTGAACGTCCTGCTATCGAATCTCGATTCGCCGTGGTAGCGGCAGCCGATCATGGCGTGGCTGCGGAGGGCGTCAGCGCGTACCCGCAGTCAGTGACGGCGCAGATGGTGGCCAATTTTCTGGCTGGTGGCGCCGGCATAAACGTACTGGCGAAGCGAGCCGGAGTAGAAGTGGTTGTGGTTGATGCCGGTGTGGTCGGCGAACTACCGGATGATCCGCGCATTGTCAGGGCAACGGTCGCCAGAGGGACGGCGAACTTTACGCAGGGTCCTGCCATGAGTAGCGGGGATGCCGAGGCGATATTAGATGCCGGCATCGACCTCGGAGTGGCGTTGACCAGAGGTGGTCGTGCGGCGGTCATCCCTGGCGAGATGGGTATTGGCAACACCACCGCTGCGGCTGCCGTCACGTCGGCGATCACCGGCGCGTTGCCTGCGAAAACAACGGGACGCGGCACGGGAGTCGACGATGCCTCGTTGCGTCAGAAGATCGGCGCCGTCGAGCGTGCCATAGAAGTCAACCACCCGGTCTCTAGCGATGGACTGGATGTCCTCTCCAAAGTCGGCGGCTTCGAGATTGGCTTCCTGGCCGGGCTGATGATCGGCGCCGCATCCGAGCGCGCTGTGATCGTGTTGGACGGCTACATCTCAACATCGGCGGCGTTGATTGCGGCTGCGCTTGAGTCAAGAGTCAAGGACTACCTGATCGTTGGACACCGGTCCGTGGAACCCGGCCACGGCATCGCGCTTGCCCACCTGGGGCTTGAGCCGCTGCTCGACCTGGATATGAGGCTGGGCGAGGGCACGGGCGGTGTCCTGGCGCTTGGAGTAGTCGATGCCGCGCTTGATCTCCACAACGGGATGGCGACATTCGCCGAAGCGAGTGTCAGCGGCCCTGCAAATTCGGATGAGGATAGCGAGCGGTGAGCTCATTTGTTGCAGCGGTGCGGCTGTTGACGGTGCTGCCCACAGGTCCCTGGGGCCAGAATCCTGACGCCCGGGCCGTGGCAAATTCTGCAGCCTACTTTCCGCTGGTCGGTGCCGTAGTAGGGCTCGCCTCCGGAGGCGTCTTCCTGGGCGCGTCGGAACTGTTCCCAATTGCGGTCGCGGCGGCGCTGGCGCTGGCAGTCTCGGTAGCCATCACGGGCGCGTTGCACATCGATGGGCTTGGCGACACTTTCGATGGCCTGTTGGGAGGACGAACGAGAGAGCAAAAGCTGGAGATCATGGCCGACCCGCGAGTTGGCGCCTATGGAGTTTCGACGATCGTGCTTGGCCTGATCATCAAGTGGTCGGCAATTGCGTCGCTGGATCCCAGAGCAGAATGGACGCTGTTGGTTGTGACGACGGTGCTGGCGCGTGGAACGGTGGCCATCGTTGTCGCGCGTTTTCGCTACGTAAGAGTCGACGGCATCGGCAGCGCTTACGCAGACAGAGCATGGTTCGTTGTGCCTGTCGCGGCGCTGAGTGCACTCGGCATGACGGTTGTTTTCGGGTCACCTGCATCGTTGATTGCCGGCGTATCTGCGCTGGTCGTCGGAGTCGCTGTGGCGCTGTTCGCACGACGAATGATCGATGGTGTCACCGGTGATGTTTATGGCGCTGTAGTTGAGCTATCAGAGATCGTAGTGTTGCTGATTTTGCTTGGCCTGATCGAGGCCGACTTCGAAGTGGGTGCCATATGGTGAGCGATTCACAGGACGGAGACCTGCGGCGAGTGTTCGTCCTCGGCGGCGTGCGGTCGGGGAAGAGCAGATATTCGTCCGAAGTTGCTAAATCGATCGCCGGAGACCAGCCAGTTCTTTTCATTGCGACCGCCGAGCTTTCCGAAGACGACACCAGCATGCGGCATCGCATCGAGCGACACATGGCGGAACGTCCATCTAACTGGAGGACTATCGAAGAGCCGGTCGACCTAGGCCAGGCCATTCTTTCGGAAGGCACGGAACGAGGTGCCGTCGTCGACTGCCTAACCGTCTGGCTTTCGAACCTGCTAGTACGGTGCGGTGATCCGGATCAACAGGGCTTCTACGATGCTGTGGAACAGAAGGTATATTCCGGACTGGATGCGCTTTGCGATGCGATCGAGCAATCAAACCGGCACCTGGTGTTGGTGGCGAACGACGTGGGTTCAGGAGTGGCGCCGCCAACTCGACTCGGGAACGTCTTTGCAGACATGCAAGGCACGGTGAACCAGCGAGTTGCTGCGGAGTGCGGCGAGGTCTACCAGATGGTGGCCGGAATCGAAAACAGGATCAAGTAGCGTCGGCGACGGCGGCTACGATCTCGGACCGGGCCACAGTCGTTCCCGTGACCGAAAGCTCCTCGTAGACCTTGCCTGCATAGCCGTCTGTGTAGTCCCACTGACTATCTTCCGGCCGCTCAATCAGAAGCAGTCTGCTGGCCTCAGCCGCGGCTTCGAGGTTGCGAAGGTTTCCAGGACCGACCGCCATCTCGCAGACGATCACCACATCGGCCTGCCTCACCAGTCGCCGGTGTGCAGCATCCTGCTCAAGTGTGACGACCGAGAACGGAGGTGAGGAGATGTGGTCGATGCCGAGGCGCAGTGCGGTGTCGCGGTCGGCGTCTCCCTGGCCCAGGACACAGGCTGACAGCGTGTGGCCTTCGATAGACAGTCTGTGCATCAGGTCTCGACCTGAACCGGCGCCACAGATCATGTGAACTCTAAGCGAGCGGTCACGGGACTGCGTTTCGGAGTCGCCGGTCACACCAAGCACCGAGACCATTGGCCTGCCAGAGATTGGCTCCGGTTCCACTGCGGCATCGACAGAGAAGATGCTCTTGAGATTCGCCTGCGTGACAACTGTCCACGGATCACCCTCAGCCACCACTTCTCCCTCATTGAGCAGCATCAGCCGATCGCAGTGACGCGACGCCAGTGACAGGTCGTGGAGCACGACCGCAACTGCAACGCCTCGATCGGCCTCTGCGCGTGCCGTCGCCATCGTCAGTAGCTGGTGCTGGAGGTCCAGGCTCGCGGTCGGCTCATCCAGTAGCAGCACATCGGCGTTTTGTGCCAGCAGACGAGCCAGTGAGACGCGCTGCTTCTCGCCTCCAGAAAGCGAACGCAGCCTTCGGTGCGCGAACTCCAGAGTTTCCGTCCGATTCATGGCGCTCTCTGCGAACTGGATGTCCGAGCGGCCTTCCAGCTTGAACCGGCCTATGTGCGGATACCGGCCCATGAGCACGAACTCGAGCGCTGTGAACGAGTGATCCGGGTTCAACTGGGGCATGTAGCCGACATGCCTGGCGCGCTCGGTGGCGGACAGTCTGTCGATCGGCGAGTCGTTGAGAGTGATGCTTCCGGAGTCGAGCCGGACCAGCGAGGCCATCGCTCGCAAGAGCGTCGTCTTACCGCTGCCATTGGGACCGACGATGCCGACGATCTCACCCGGCGATACGCGAGCGTCGATGCCATTCAGCACGGTCTTCCCACTGAAACGCACAACAGCACCGTGCGCCTCCAGGACCGACTCTTTCAAGGAGTCGCTTGCCTGATCTATGGACGGCTCTGCCGTGGTGCTCATAGCGCTTGCTCAAGACCTTTCATCAGCAGGTCCATCTCGTTCTGCTGACGAATGCCGACCCGAATGTAACCCGGCAAACCGAATGAGGTGCAATCTCTCACGCAATACCCTGACCGCAGAAGGCGGCCTCGGACAGCTTCTGCGTCGGTCACTTTGATCAGCAAGAAGTTCGCGGAAGACGGAACATACGCCACATCTCGATCATTCAGCCACTCGGTCAGTCTCGTCCGCTGCTCCCTCACTATCCGTTGACCTTCTTCGATATGGCTTTCCAGCTCTGGGAGCAACTCAACCGCCACCTGGGCCGGCCCGTTTACGCTCCAGCTCGGCGTGATCGCACTGATCTCTTCAATCAGGTCCGGGCTACCGATGCCACAACCAACCCTGAGCCCCGGTATCGCCAGGCTCTTGGTCAGTGAGCGCAGGATCAGAACATTTGGAGACTCAAGAAGCTCAAGGCTGTCAACGGAATTATCCGAAAGCGAGGCGTAGGAATCGTCGATGACGAATATGCCGGACTCGTCCATGCGCTCGATGAGCGATCGAATCTGAGCTATCGGCATCGTCGACCCTGTCGGATTGTTCGGATTGCAAAGGAAGACGATACCGGGGCGTTTCTGAGCGATCAGGTCGCCGATCTCATCGGTGTTCCAGGTGAACCCGTCGGCCCTTGACGATCGATGTTCGATCGATGCGATACCCGCGATATCGCATGCCGCTCTGTACTCGCCGAAGGTCGGCCCAAGGATCAGTGCAAGGTCAGTCGAGCTCGACCGCGCCTGGGCTATCAGGTGAATCAGCTGAGTGCTCCCATTGCCCAGCGTGACTCGCTGAACCGGCAGGTTGAGGTGTCTCGCCAGGGTTCGAGTCGCACTTGCAGCGTGAGGCTCCGGATAGTTGCCGATTGAGGAGACCGACAGGCATTCCAGGAGCTGATCCGGTGGTCCAAGAGGGTTCAGGCTCGAGCTGAAATCGATCACATCTTCTGGCTTCAGTCCCAGTTCGCTGATCTCAGTGAGGTCGATCCCACCATGCACAACTCTGGAATGTCTGGTCGTCGTCATACCAGGATTCCGATGATTAAGAGGATGGCCGCGGTGAGTAGAACCCCCTGCACTGCGACCAGTTGAGATATCGAGATCGAGTCAAGGATGTGACGAGATTTCGGGTCTGCGAACCCGGAACCTAGAACGTAGTGTCCTGACTTCTCCAGGCGGACCCGGAGCAGACCGCTCATGGCTGACATGGTCCAGCCTGCATTTGGGCTTGCCGTAAGCCCGCGGTCTCGCTTCGCGGTCGCGAGTCCAGATGAGAAATCCTTGCCTAGCGCCAGTCCGGCAATCAGCATGAACACGGTAGCGATTCTGGCAGGCACCAGGTTCACCAAGTCATCCAGTATCGCCGCGCTCTTGCCGTAGTACTCAAACTTCCCGCGGTATCCGACCATACTGTCCATCGTGTTCACGGCTCGGTAGAGGAAAGCGCCCGGTATGCCGGCGAGCGCGAAAAACAGCCAGGGTGCGATGTATCCGTCAGTCGTGTTTTCAGCGACCGACTCCAGCGCGGCCCCGACAATCTGAGGCTGCGACAGGTGCGAAGGATCGCGGCTGACCAGGTTGCGCAGGCTTTGCCGAGCCAGATCAAGATCCGGTTGCTGCAGCTGCCGATGTGTCTCCAACGCGGCTGTTCTCAGACCTCTCACCGTGAACGTTGTTCTCAGCATCAGTCCGCCGCCTATGACAAAGACCACCGGGTGAATCCACAGAAGAGCGGAGGCCGTGACGAGAGCGAAGAGCGTGCCCGATGAGGCAACGAGAATGGTCGACAGTAGGCCCATGAGGAGTTGAGTTCGCCGTCCTCCTCTCCGGAGCTTCCTTTCGAGGAAGGATGTCGAGTTGCCCATCCACACAACGGGATGAAACCGGTTAGGCGGCTCTGGTAGGAGCAGATCGATAGCAACTGCCACCGTAAGAACGCCGAGTGCAGGCAGCCAGCCGGGAGCCAGAACTGTTGTCAGTTCATCAATCACGAGTTGATCGCAGTTCGATGCAACAGCCTGGCTCCCGACTCACTTCGTTACGGGTGCGTGAATGGCAAGAAAGTCTCACCTTCAAACAGCTCCGGATAGAAGAGCTTTGCCGACTCTTCAATGCCACGAACGTTCCAGTGCGAAAGCGTTGTGAAGAACGTCGGATCTCCGAAGTGGATGTTCCGGTTCCTGACGGCCGGTATGTCAGCAAGCGCAGGGTCTGCGTACAGCTCTTCGGCGAACTCAAGCGCCGACTCTTCAGGCTGAGTCAGCAGAATGATGTCCGGCGCCATGGCTGCAATTCCCTCGATGCCGGTGCTCTGGTGTCCCTCGACACCGTCCGCTGCCGCAGCGTTGACCGCCCCGGCGGTCTCGATGATTCCGCCCTCTGTTGAGCCAGAACCGGCAACAAAGATGTCTGAATAGCGGGACATGGCAAGGACCCTGGGCTTCTCCGGGGCCGCAGAATCGACTCGACCGGAGACCAGTTCAACCCTCGCCGTCACCTCGTCTGCCAGCTCGATTGCCCGTTCTTCTTCACCCAGCATGTAACCGAGGAGAAGGATGTTTGGCACATTGCCCAGCGCCGAGTCCTCGAGATCGGCCTTGACGACGTCTATCCCGAGATCGTTCAGCTGCTCAATCAGATCAGCTGACGTGAAGGCGGATGCAATCACAATCTCTGGGTCCAGCGAGATGATCTCTTCAGGATCGCGTCCGGCGTCTGGCGAGCCGACGAACTCCATGTACGAAGCAGACGTGCCCGGGTCCTTGAAGAAGCTCGCTGTCGCGACGAGTACATCTCCGCCCCGAAGCGCCGCAACGATCTCGGCATGCCCGAGTGACAGGCTGTAGAGCCGTTCGGGCGCTGCGGCGATATCGATTCGGCCAATGCTGGTTTCGATCGATCGCGGCCAGTCGAAGTTTGTCGCATCGACTATGCCCGGGACTTCGGTGAACCTTTCGAACCCGCTCGGCAGGGCCGGAGCTTGAGTCGCTGTCGGCTCGGGAACGGGCGTCGCCGTCGGCTCGGGAGCTTGAGTCGCTGTCGGCTCGGGAATGGGCGTCGGATCTTCAGCGCTTGAGCATGCGACCGTGGCGATTGCTCCCAGCGCAAGCACAAGCGCCGCAAGGTTCAGCACCATAGACCGGCGGTAGTTTCGGATCGTTTCTAGCATCAGGTGGTCTCCGTGGCGTAGATCAGAGAAGCTCTGTCTGCCGCCTCTGCTTGATGAGTAGGAACAGGAAGAAAGGTGCGCCAGCCAGTGCTGTGATGATGCCAACCCGGATTTCAATGGGGCTGGCAACGTTGCGGGCGAGAGTGTCGGCCACCAGCAGGAACAGTCCGCCGCCCAGGGCGCTAAGCGGCACCAGGGCACGGTGGTCGGGTCCAATCAGAAGACGAATTGAGTGCGGCACGACAAGGCCAACAAAGGCGATCGTGCCGCTGAAGGCAACGGCCGTGCCGGTGACAAGCGCAGCAACGCTCATCAACAGTCCCCGCACGAAGCCAACCCGAACGCCGAGTGACCTCGCTTCGTCCTCGCCTACCAGGAGCAGGTTCAGGTCTCTCGCGAATGCGATCAGGACCACCGTGCCTGCCAGGACTATTGGCAGGACAATCCTTACGGAGTTCCACCGCGCGTCCTCGAGGCCTCCCGCCAGCCAGAACACCATCTCCCGCTGAGCCTCCAGGTCGGAGGTGAGGATGATGATGGCTGAAGTGATTGCTCCGAATAGCGAACTTACAGCGACTCCGGCCAGTAGCAGCGATGCCATGGAAACCCGGCCGCCGGCTGCGATGCCGACAGTGAAGACGGTGACCGTGGCCAACGAAGCTCCAATGAATGCGAACAGCGGCAGGAACAGTGTCGAGGTGGCAGCTAGTCCGGCGGCAATCGCGATGACCGCGCCGAGCGCGCCTCCAGCTGAAACACCGATGATCCCCGGGTCCGCCAGCGGGTTCCTGAACAGGCCCTGCATGGTCACGCCCGCTACGCCCAGTCCGGCTCCGACAGCGATCGCAAGTAGAGTCCTGGGAATGCGGATGTTCTCGATCACGGCCCGCTGAGTGTCGGAGGCCGATGAGTCTCCGATGCCCAACCACTCCAGGGCTACGGAAAGGACGTCAGCCGGAGGAATGGCGACCGGACCTGTCGCAAGGGCAGTAAGTGAAACAGCAAGCAGTGTTGTACCGATCACCGCCGAGCCCACGAAGAGCCGGTTGATGACCGATGATGCGGCCAGTGAGCCGCGTTGTTTCCGTACCGTAGTTCGCAGCACGCGAAAAACCCTGACGCTCACGCCAGGGTCTGGAACTCTTGCAGGGAGGGCATGACCGGTTCAGATCACACTGCTGATCGCAGCTGCTCAGACCGAGAGCCCACCGGCGAGAGCCACTCCCTTAGGCGAGAAGCGGTCACTCAGCCTCTCGGGCAGGTCTCCTGGCTCTCGGCTCAAGCGTCTGTTCGCGCCTTCCCGTCCGGTTTGACCGGACAGTGGCAACTGCGGACAGACTCGCCGATCACAGTGGCGCTACCGCAGCGGTGTCTCACCGCTTTCCCTTTTCACCGTTCGCCCTTCCTGAAGAAGCGAGCGGCACCCGGGAGGCATTGTCATTTCGACAGCGCAGGAATGATATGGGCCGCTGTAGACGATAGTCAACGCCAGGTTCCAGGGCGGGAAAGCAAAACGGCGGCGCTGTGCGCCGCCGTCCAAGTTGCCAACAGGTCAGGCTAGAACTTCTTGACCTCGACGCCGGACATTCGCTCGGGGAAGTGAAGGAACCCCGCGTGGTCCTCTTTGCCGTATCCCCACTCCATAAGCGCGCCCACGATCTGCTGCATCTGCGCTGTCATGACGAGCGGCACGTTGAGCGAGCTTGCCGCGGTCATTGCGTTGTTCAGGTCCTTGTAGTGCAGCTCAATCCGGAAGCCAGGGTCGAAGTTGCGCTCGAACATCATCGGCGCCTTGGCGTTCATCACATTGCTGCCAGCCAGGCCGCCCTTGATCGCATCGAATACGGTCTCAGGGTTCACACCGGCTTTGGCGGCCAGTGTCATCGCCTCGGCGAGGCCCATGATGTTCGATGCCACACAGATCTGGTTCGCAAGCTTCACAACGTTGCCCGCGCCATGGCCGCCGCAAAGCACCGATGACTTGCCCATCACATCGAACAGCGGCTTGGCAGTCTCGAAATCGGAGGCGTTTCCGCCGACCATGATGGCGAGATCACCGGAGACTGCGAATGGCTCGCCGCCCGACACCGGCGCATCGAGGAAACCTACGCCCGCTTCGTCACATGCCGCGCCGGTCTTCTGCGAAGAGCCCGGCTCGATCGAACTCATGTCGATGATCAGGTCGCCCTTGCTGGCGCCCGAGAGCACTCCATTCTCGCCGAGGATGGCAGCTTCAGACTGCGGGCTGTTCTGCACCATGGTGACCACGATGCTGGACTTGCTTGCGACATCGGCAGGGCTTTCGGCTGCAGTGGCGCCTTCAGCAGCAAGCTCGTTGACGGGGTCCGGGAAGAGGTCGTAAACGGTCACCTCGTAGCCAGCCTTCATCAAGTTGCGGGCCATCGGCTTGCCCATGATTCCAAGGCCGACGAATCCAATCTTCTCTGCCATCGTGTTCTCCGTTAGTGAGTACTGGTTTGCCTGGCGCGCGGCCCTGTCGTCAAAACAGGAGTTGGCCTGCGGGCGATCTTCAAATTGCGGCGCAGGGAATCTTATCGCATCGCCGCGACCGTCGAGTCATTGGCGCCCCGCGTCGCCGCCTAGTCGTCTTCTTTCCAGAAGCGCTCTTCGATGAAGTGGAAGTCGGTCTCTTCAAACCGCGCCTTAACGTCCTCGATCATCTGCGGATGGCCGCAGGCGTACACGCAGGTCTCCGAGGGCTCGAGCCCCTTCTCGGCGACGTAGTCTTCAACAAGAGTGTTGATGCGGCCGGTTGCGCCGGTCCAGTCCTTATTCGGCTCCTCGGCAGGCCGGCTGACAGATGGCAAGAACTCGATGAAATCGTGCTTATCGGCCAGTTCGTTGAGTTCTTCGTCGTAGCCGAACTCGTGCACGTAGCTGGCGCCTTCCAGCACGAAGAAGCGATGCTCGGAGCGAGGTATCTCCTGGTCCGCCAGCCACTCAGGATCGTTAAGGAACTTTCGCAGCATGCTCACGTACGGAACCGTCCCGGTTACGGTGCCTACCAGCACGTGATTCTTGTACGCGGGCTGAATGACGAAGATGCCCTTGGCCCGCGGTCGCAGGGTGACAGTTTCACCCACGCCCATCTCATAAAGAATTGGTGTCAGGTTGCCGTCTGGCGGCGGCACCAGTTCGACAAACAGCTCTATCTCCGGCTCGTCCGGCGACGAAACAATCGAATAAGGGCGCTCGATGCCGCCTGCTCCGATTGTGCAGTACTGGCCTGGCTTGAAGTCGAATGGCTGTTCCGGCTTGAGCCAGATCTTCCATAGATCGTGGGCAATGTCTTCACGGCGAGTTATCGTCGCTGTGGTGAACCTACCTTTGATGGCTGGCGTCTGACCTTGAGCTTGCGTCATAGTCGTCTCCTGCTATGGCATCGTTCAGCGAACTGCACCTTACGACATTTTTCGCCTTCGAGTGACGGAGATGTGCCCGTTTGCGGAAAGGTGCGTTTTGCTGCCACGTGTGATCCGTTCCGTGCGGCGAAATGGAGCCTACTTGGTCATGCAGGCAAGGCGGCCCGTGCAATAGTGCGGTGCTAAGATTGGCCCGAACTGCGATCTAGAGTGGCCGGAGTTGCTGTGGGGCAGTGAATTCGCCCTGATTCCAGCACCTCCCGCTCAACGAGAACCATCTACTGCCTTCCCACAACGCCGGACCCGCGTGGGGAGCTGCTTTCCAAGGAGATGTTCAGCATGGCTGGACCAGCGCCCGGAGTCGCATACAGCATCACTGTCCGAGCCGAGTACCCGAATACGCCCGGGATGTTGGGACGGATAACTTCCGCGATTGGCGAAGCAGGTGGAGACGCCTCAGCAATCGACGTTGTTTCCACTTCAAGTGGCCTGATGGTGCGCGACTTCACGATTAACGCCCGGTCGATCGAGCACGGTGAGGAGGTCGCGAAGGCGGTCGCTGCGGTTGAAGATGTGACGATTCGCACCGTTTCGGACCCGACCTTCCTGCTTCACCTCGGCGGGAAGATCGAGATGCGCAGCAAGGTGCCGGCCAACACCCGTGATGATATGTCGAAGGCGTACACGCCCGGAGTGGGCCGTGTCTGCATGGCGATTCACAACGACCCCGAAGCAGTGTGGACCCTTACCGGCAAAGGCCACACGGTCGCTGTTGTCAGTGACGGCAGCGCAGTGCTTGGGCTGGGCAACATCGGTGCTGCCGCTTCTTTGCCGGTTATGGAAGGCAAGGCGCTCCTGTTCAAGGAGTTCGGCGGTGTGGATGCCTGGCCGATAGTTGTCGATACGCAGGACACGGAAGAGATCATCGAGCTTGTGAAGGCGATCGCTCCGGGATTCGGTGGCATCAACCTGGAGGACATCAGCGCGCCTCGCTGCTTCGAGATCGAAGAGCGGCTGCGCAAAGAGTTAGACATTCCGGTCTTCCATGACGACCAGCACGGGACGGCCGTCGTGGTGCTGGCCGGTCTGATCAACGCACTGAAACTGACCGGGAAGCGACCCCAGGACCTGAAGGTTGCGGTCGCCGGAGCCGGGGCATCCGGTACGGCATGCACCAAGATCATGCTGTCCTACGGCGTGCGAAACATTGTCGGGTTCGACCGGCAGGGCGCTCTGTCACGCCAGCGTGACTATGAGGGCAACACGATGAAGGAGTGGTTCGCGAAGAACACGAACCCTGACGATTTCGGTGGGTCACTGGAAGAGGGTCTGAAGGACGCCGACGTCTTCCTTGGCCTTGCAGGGCCAGGCTTGGTCACTCCCGAACAGGTCGCCACGATGACCGACGACGCCATCGTGTTCGCTCTGTCGAACCCCGACCCGGAGATCTGGCCGGAAGACGTGCCTTCGAATGTGCGGGTGATGGCAACAGGCCGCACCGACTACCCGAACCAGGTCAATAACTCCCTGTGCTTCCCCGGCCTCTTCGCCGGCGTCCTCGATGTGAGGGCGCGGGAGATCAATGACGAGATGAAGATCGCTGCGGCACAGGCGATTGCAGATGTCATTCCCGACAACGCGGTCTCAGAAGACTTCATCATCCCGAGCGTGTTCGACGAACGGGTTGCTCTGAACGTTGCAGAGGCAGTGGCGGAGAAGGCGCAGGAGACCGAAGTCGCGAGACGGAGACGCCGTCGCACCGCTGACGAAGGCGACGCCACTTATGCAACTCGTCGCCTGACGCTCACCTGATTCCGGTGGCAGAGCGCACAGCAGATGTGATCGTGATCGGCGGCGGCATCGCAGGATGCTCGGCCGCCTACTACCTTTCTAGACAGGGCCGCAGCGTGCTGCTCATCGAAAGGGATGCGGTCGCGGCGCATGCGTCCGGCTTTGCATTCGGCGTATTGCTCCCCCGGCTGTTCGATGACCCATCGGACCCAGCAGACGAACTGACCAGGCTGTCGCTTGAGCTGCACCGGGAGATTTCTGATGAGCTGTCCGAGGGCGGGCAGCCGCTGCGACGGGACAAGGCCTCCGTTCTTTTAGCGTTGAGCGAAGCCTCCGCTGAGCAGTATCGGCAGCTTTATCGTTCGCGCTCATCATTGCTCGGGGATGTGCGATGGCTCGAGTACGGCGAACTCAGCCATATCGAGGCTCGCATCGCGCCAGAGATTCCCGGCGGACTGTACCTCGGCGATGCGGCCGAAATCAGCCCGTCGCAGTTCACTAACGCCCTGTGGGCGGCGGCGGAATCGCAAGGCGCCCGACTGGTCAACGCAGATGTGGAATCGATCTCTGGCGGAGCGGACGGCGTGACCGTGACCGCGGGTGACGCAGAGTACTCGGCGGCTCGAGCGATCGTTGCAGCGGGTCCGTGGACTTCCCATCTCCTGGAAACAGCAGGTGCAACCGTCCCCGTCGAACCTCTGAAGGGCCAGATCGTCAGGCTGAACGCTCCGGTGCCGGAGATGAAGGTATCGCTGTGGTGGGACGCCGACTACGCGGGGTCCAAGCCTGACGGCCTGCTCTGGTGTGGCACGACCGAGGAGCGTGTTGGATTCGACGAAGAGACGACCGACTCGGCGAGGGACGGAATTCTGGCATCGGCGCGGCAAGTACTGCCGTTTCTTGCGGATGCCGAAGTCGTTACTCAGACGGCATGTCTTCGTCCGGTCAGCGCCGACGGACTGCCAATCGTCGGAGCGATAGCCGGCAACGAAAGTATCATCGTTGCAACCGGCGGTGGCAGAAATGGCATCGTGCTCGGCCCGGCTCTCGGAAAGGTTGCGGCAGACCTTTCGATCGACGCTGACCCCGGCATTGACGCTGGATTCCTCAGTCCGTCACGCTTCAGCGCCTGAGCTTGCAAGAGTCTCGCTCAGGGAGACGGTTACGCTTCGATGAGGCTGGCGAAGAGTGCTGGCCGATTTCCAATCATGAAGCGCAGACTTCCACGAACCGAGCGACCTTCGAACAGCACAGCCCAACTGGCTTTGCCGGGACTCGACGCGCCAGTTCCCCGACCTGCGTTCGACCTGTTTGCCGTCATCCGCGACACCTTCCGGAAACGGGTGCCGGACGGTGAAGTCCCTGTGATCAAGGTCTCGCGACGGATGGTGCGCACTCTCGGATCATTCACTCCATCGAAGAACATGATCCGCCTGTCATCACGTCTACTTGCACTGGGCACCCCCGAAGAACAGGAGCATGTCGCTTTGCATGAGGTCGCTCATGCCATCGTGCACCAGCGTGATCCGGAGGCGAGCGCTCACGGCAAAGAGTTCCGTGCCGCCTGTAAAGAGCTTGGACTGGTTGCAGGACGATTCGTGGAGATCGACCACGCGGCGTGGCGGGAGAGGATGAGATTCGCGGTCGACTGCCCGGCGTGTGGCGAGAAGGTGCTGCGACGCAAGCGGTCTCACCGCGTCAGATGCGCGTGTGGGGCCGCGATGAGACCTCGTAGCTGGACGGCCGTTGGCTTGACCGAGCGCGGGCTGAAACCG